>NZ_JBFBAB010000003.1:0-368090 GCF_040681975.1 Nocardia sp. NPDC051463 | reverse complement strand
CAGAACAAGCAAGTCACAACATTCAACGGCGGCAGCGCCATCGCAACACTCCACGGGGTTCAAGGGGTGGGTGTTGCATCCACCCCTTGAACCCAGGTGGCTTCGCAGCCGCCATTTCACTGCCGCCGATAGCGCGGCCCACTTTGGTGGTCGGCAGGGTGGGTCGATCCGAGATGCGCTCAGCGCCAGCGGGCGTGGCGAGGGAAGAGGGCGCGGGCGGCTTCGTGGGAAACCTCGACGAGGACCCGCGCCAGGCGGGCGGTGTCGAGGGCCGGGCGGTCGGCGCCGATCTGGCCCGACAGGGACAGCGCGCCGACGGCGGCGCCGCGGCCGCGGATGGGGACCGCGACGCAGGCGATGCCGGTGACCGACTCCTCGTTGTCGACGGCGACGCCTTGACGGTGCCTGATGCGGGTCAGTTCGCGGTGCAATTCCGTTCTGTCGCAGATGGTTCGTGGGGTCAGCTGCGGCAGACGATCGCGGAAAGACGCTTCCACGATGCTCGGTTCCAGCGTCGCGAGCAGTGCCTTGCCGAGGCCGGTGCTGTGCGCGGGCATCCGGCCGCCGAGGCGGGTCGGGATACCCGCGGTACTGCGCCCACCCGCCTTGTCCAGATAGAGCACCTCGCGGCCGTCGAGCACACCGAGGTGCCCGACCATGCCGGTGCGCTGCGCGAGGTCATGCAGCAGGGGGCTCACCACGTCACGAATCTCGTTGTGGTCGGCGGCGAGTCCGCCGAGTTCGAATGGCCGCAGCCCGAGGCGGTAGCCGCCGGGGGCGTGCGCCAACCAGCGCAGCCGGATCATCTGATCCAGGATGCGATGCACGGTCGAGCGGGGCAGTCCGGTGCGCTCGGCCAGCCCGAGCAGTGTCAGGACCGGCGTCGAACCGTCGAAAGCGTCTAGGATCAGGGTCATTCGCTCGATCATCGAGACCGGCGGTTGATTGTTGGTCCGTGCTGTCGTGGGGCCCGCTCCCGACCACAGCTCTTCGGACTCGGGGTGGGTCATCACCTCGACCGTCATGGCTCACCTCCATTGTGTAGCTCATACAGCTTAGAAGTATTTCGATTAGGCATGTGCATTTTCGGCACGTCAACTTGTGTCCCCAATCACATTGCCGCCGCGATGGCGAGAGGGAATCCCGGAAACTACGTAGATCGCTACGGATCTTCTCGGTAGCCGGAACCGGTTATTGACAGGCCTACGAGGCGGCCGCTTACCTTCATGACGAAACGGAATATTTCTAGTCGAAACTAGGAGCACCATGGCCGTCGCCCTCGACTTCAAGGCCGTCCTCGGCCGGTTCTGCACCGGAGTCACCGCGATCACCGCACTCGACGGCGACGAACCGATCGGGTTCGCCTGCCAGTCCTTCTCCGCACTGTCGCTGGATCCGCCCGCAGTGGCACTGTTCCCCGCCCGCTCCTCGACCACCTGGCCGCGGATCCGCGCCGCCGAACGGTTCTGCGTCAATGTCCTCGCCGCCGACCAGCAGGACCTCTGCAAGCAGCTCGGCCGCAGCGGACCCGACAAATTCGCCGGTCTCGAGTGGAGCCCGTCGCCCAACGGCTCGCCCCTGCTGGCAGGCACCATCGCCTGGATCGATTGCACGCTGGCCGGCGAACTGGACGGCGGTGACCACACGATCGTCATCGGCAACGTGACCGAACTCGGTGAAGGCCGCGACGCGGGTCCGCTGCTGTTCTATCGCTCCGGTTTCGAGCGCCTGATGAGCACCGCGGAGGCGGTCGGTCCATAGCGCACCGGACCGAGCGAATGCGACGCAAACCGATTCGATCAGCCGCTTACCAGCGTCTGAGCGCCGCGGGACAGTCTCGGGCCGAATCTCCCGATCAGTGGGACCACGCCTTTCGGCCACAGCCGACCCGCCGAACTATCGAAACAACGACGACCGTGGAGGAACCGACATCATGAGCCTCGCGAACACCGACGACCAGGTGCGCGTGATCGATACCGGAGCACCACCCGCCCGTTACGCGCGCGGCTGGCACTGTCTCGGCATCGCCGAGCGCTTCCGCGACGGAAAGCCGCACACCATCACCGCGTTCGGCACCGAACTCGTGGTCTTCGCGGCTACCGACGGCACCCTGAGCGTGCTCGACGCGTACTGCAGGCACATGGGCGGCAACCTCGGCGACGGCACCATCAAGGGCGACACCCTCGCGTGTCCGTTCCACGACTGGCGTTGGAAGGGCAACGGGCGATGCGCCGCGATTCCTTACGGCCGCCGGGTGCCGCCGCTGGCCCGCACCAAGTCCTGGGTGACCCTCGAGCAGAACAAACAGCTGTTCGTGTGGAACGACCCCGAGGGCAACCCGCCGCCCGAGGACGTCACCATCCCCCGCATCGACGGTGTGTTCAGTGACGAGTGGAGCGACTGGACCTGGAACGAGATCGTCATCGACGGCGCGAACTGCCGCGAGGTGATCGACAACGTGGTCGACATGGCGCACTTCTTCTACGTGCACTTCGCCTTCCCCACCTACTTCAAGAACGTTTTCGAAGGCCACGTCGCCAGTCAGTACATGACCTCGATCGGCCGTGAGGACGTGCAGGGCGAGATCGCCAAAGAGGCGGGTGGCAAGAACGTGCTGCAATCCGAGGCGCACTACTACGGGCCGTCCTACATGATCGACAATCTGGTCAACGAGTCGAACGGCCAGACCGTCGAATCGGTGCTCATCAACTGCCACTACCCGGTGTCGCCCACCAAGTTCGTGCTGCAATACGGCGCGATCGTCAAGAAGCGGCCCGGTCTTTCGCCGGAGGAAGCCGACGCGATGGCGGTGCGTTTCGCGAACGGGCTCGGGCGCGGCTTCGAACAGGATGTCGCGATCTGGAAGCGCAAGACCCGCATCGACAATCCGCTGCTGTGCGAGGAGGACGGGCCGGTTTACCAGCTACGGCGCTGGTATGAGCAGTTCTACCGGGACGTCGCCGAGGTCGAGGACAAGATGACCGAACGCTTCGAGTTCGAGGTCGACACCACCCGCGCGGTTTCCGCGTGGGAGGCGGAGGTCGCCGAGAACCTGGCCGCCAAGCGCGGCGTCTGAACGGCACGGTCATGGACTCCGTCACCTGCCAGACCTGTGGAATCCGGGTTCAGGTAGTCAAATTCAGCCCCGCGCACACCAGCGTGCAGTGGAGCGCGGCCGCCGCTGGGCATTGCATAGAACTCGCCGACAACGGCGGCGGCCCGGTCCGTGGCTGCACCGCGCTGCGCGCATGCATCGAGAACGCCGTCACTGCGGGCGCGGTCGGCCTGAGCACCCGCGATCGGGACCTGCTGTGAATCCCGGTGTCGCGGTGGCACTGCGCGTGGTCCGGGTCGTCGCGGAAACGCGCGATGCGATGTCGCTGGAACTGGTCGCCGAATCCGGGGTTCCAGTGCCTTACCAACCCGGCCAGTTCCTGACCTTGCGGATCCCCAGTGACCGAACGGGCTCGGTGGCTCGCTCCTACTCGCTCTCCAGCGCGCCGCACGAGGACGGGCCGCTGAAGGTCACCGTCAAGAGGACCGTCGACGGGTACGGGTCGAACTGGTTGTGCGACAACGCCACTGTAGGTATGAGCATCGACAGCTTGCCTCCTGCGGGCATATTCACCCCTGCATCGCTGGATACCGACCTATTATTCTTCGCGGCGGGCAGCGGCATCACCCCCGTGCTGTCCATCCTGAAATCCGCACTGGCACAGGGCAATGGGCGCTGCACGCTGATCTATGCCAATCGCGACGAGGAGTCGGTGATCTTCGCCGACGAACTGCGCGCACTCACCGCCGCCTATCCGCGGCGACTCGGGGTGCTGCACTGGCTGGAGTCGGTGCAGGGCTTGCCTGCGGCGCGCTACCTGACCGACCTCATCGCGCCGTGGTCGAACCGGGAGATCTTCGTGTGCGGCCCGGGCGCTTTCATGGACGCGGTGGTCGCCGCCGCCCGCGAACTCGGTGTAGACCGGGACCGGGTGCATGTCGAGAAGTTCGTCTCGCTGTCGGGCGATCCCTTCGCGCAGGCTCCGATCGAGGTACCCGACACCGCGGACTCCGCCACCGTCGAGGTCGAGTTCGACGGCGAGACAAACGAATTCGCGTGGCCCCGCAGCAGTGTGTTGCTCGATGTGCTGCTCTCGCGCGGCGTGGCAGCTCCTTACTCCTGCCGCGAGGGCGCCTGCAGCGCCTGTGTCTGCCGGGTCGTCGACGGCGAAGTGAAACTGCTGCGCAATGACGTACTGGAACGACGAGACCTGGCCGAGGGCTATGTGCTGGCCTGCCAGGCGGTGCCGGTCACCGACTCGGTCCGGATCACCTACGAATGAGGAGAACGACCCCATGACTGCCATCAGCTCGCTCGGATACGTGAAGGTCGCGGTCGCCGACCCGGATGCCTGGCGCACCTTCGCCTTCGACGTGATCGGCTTCGCCGAGGGATCGGGTCCCGACCCCGACGCGATCTATCTGCGCATGGACGAGCACGTCGCGCGCTTGGTGCTGGTGCCGGGTGATGCCGACAAGGTGCTCGCCATCGGCTGGGAGGTCCGCGACCACCGTGCCCTGGCCACCGCGCGCGAAGCCGTGGAGAAGGCCGGCATCGCGGTGACCACGCTGACGGTCGAGGAAGCCGACGCGCGCAGCGTCGAAGAGGCGATCAGTTTCGTCGATCCGTCCGGCACCACCGTCGAGGTGTTCCACGGCCCCGTCCTCGACCACAGTCCCGTCGTCGGCAAGCACGGCAACCGGTTCGTCACCGAAGGCCTCGGCCTCGGCCACGCGGTGCTGCCGGTCCCCGACCTGGATGTCGCCTTCCGCTTCTACACCGATGTACTCGGCTTCCTGCCACGCGGCGCGTTCCGCCTGCCGACGCCACCGGAGTATGGGCCGGTGCGCATCCGCTTCCTCGGCGTCAACCAGCGCCACCACAGCCTGGCCCTGATCCCGTCCGGCGGCAAGGAAGGCTCCGGACTGGTCCACATCATGGTCGAGGTCGATCGACTGGATGACGTCGGACGCGCACTCGACCGCGTCAACAAGGCCGGTTACCACCTGTCCTCGACGCTGGGCAGGCACACCAACGACAAAATGATCTCCTTCTACGTCCGCACTCCGGGCGGCTGGGATCTCGAGTTCGGCACCGAGGGCGTGCTGGTGGACGAAACCACCTACACCGCAGAAGAAATGACCGCGGACAGCTACTGGGGTCACGACTGGGACCGGAGCTGAGGCTCCGGGTCCCCACCGAGTAAGGACAATTGAATTGAGCGACAACCAGTTCGGCCCCACCAGGTTCGGATTCTTCATCGCCCCTTACCATCCGCTCACCGGCAACCCGACATTACAGATCCACCGTGATCTCGCCTTGGTGGAGCTGGCCGATCAACTCGGCTACAGCGAGGCCTGGATCGGCGAACACCATTCGGCCGGACTGGAAATCATCGCCGCACCCGAGGTCTTTCTTGCCGCGGCCGCGCAACGCACCCAGCGCATTCGCCTCGGCACCGGCGTGAATTCGTTGCCCTACCACCAGCCGATGATGCTCGCCGACCGGCTCTGTCTGGTCGATCACCTGACGATGGGCCGCACCATGATGGGTGTCGGCCCCGGCCAGCTGGCCACCGACGCCGCCATGATGGGCATCGATCCGGTACGCCAGCGCGACATGATGCACGAATCCATGGATGTGCTGGTGCGCCTGCTGCGCGGGGAGACGGTGACCGCCGCGAGCGATTGGTATCACCTGAACGAAGCGCGCCTACAATTGCTGCCCTACCAGCAGGGTGGCCTGGAAATGGCTGTCGCCTCGACTATTTCGCCATCGGGCGCGGTGCTGGCCGGTCGGCACGGCGCCGGGCTGCTCTCGCTGGCCGCCTCCGATCCCAGCGGATACGAGGCGCTGTTGCCCAATTGGAAGGTCTACGAGAAGACCATGGCCGACAACGGCCACGTGCTCGATCGCTCACGGTGGCGTCTGGTCGCGCCGATGCATATCGCCGAGACCAGGGAACAGGCGATGCGCGAGGCCGAGTGGGGCGTCGGGCATCTCGTCGACTACATCGAGAAACTCAGCGGCATGACGGCGCCGTGGAACTCCTCGGCCCGCGCCGCAGTCGAACAGTGGACCGGAGAGGGGTTCCCGGCTTTCGGGCGCGCCACCGTCGGCACCCCCGACGATGCCATCGCCACCATCGAGAAGCTCGCCGAACAGTCCGGCGGGTTCGGCACCTTCCTGCTACTCGGCCTGAATATCGCCGATTGGGACGCCACGCAACGCTCGGCGCGACTGTTCGCCGAGCAGGTGATTCCCCATTTCACACAGGCCAATCGGAACCGGGTCGCCTCGCTGGAATGGGCACATGCCAACAGCGAGCGCATGATCGGTGGCCTCACCGCGGGCATTCAGAGCGCTTTCGACAAGCACGGACAAGCGTTGGCCGCCGCACTCGGCACGGAGGAAGCGTAGTGAACATCACCTCGACACCGGGAGCACACCGATGCGCGCAGTAGTTATGCGGGACCGCAGTCTTGTGGTCGACGAGGTCCCCGAGCCCGTGCCGGGTCCGGGCCAGGTACTCGTCGAGACGGTGGCGTGCGGCATCTGCGGATCCGACAAACAGGCACTCGACTACACCGACGAGTTCCTGCAAGCCTCCCGTGACAGCGGCGTGCCCACGTTCGAGTTCGACCCCTCGCGCGACGTCGTGATGGGCCACGAGATCGCCGCCCGGGTCATCTCGGCCGGACCGGACACCCCGCACACCGAGGGACAGCTGGTGGTCGCGCTGCCATGGGCCGTCGACCACGTCGGTCAGATCCACGGTGTCGGCTTCTCCAATGACTTCCCCGGCGGCTACGGGGAACGAATGGTGTTGCAGGCCATGGCTCTGGAGCCGATTCCCGATCACGTGCCGCCGCATGTCGCGGCACTGACCGAGCCGTTGGCGGTCGGCTTCGGCAATGTCGCGCGTACCGGCATCGGACCCGACGGCACCGGAATCGTCATCGGTTGCGGTCCTGTCGGTTTGGGTGCCGTCGCGGCGCTGGCCGAACGCGGTGTCGCACCGATCGTCGCGTCCGATCCGTCGAAGCTTCGCCGCGACACCGCATTACGGCTCGGCGCGCACCGGGTGGTCGATCCCGCCGTCGAGGATCCGATCGAGGTGTGGCGTGAGGCGGCCGCACCCGGTCAGCTGCTACACATCTGGGTGTGCGCGGCGGTGCCTGGCCTGCTGAACGAACTGCTGTACAAAGCGCCGCGCCAAACGACCATCCTGCAGGTCGGCGCGGTGATGACCGACGACGTCATCCGCCCGATCGTCGGCATCTACAAGGACATCTCACTGCAGATGTGCATGGTCTATCCGCACGAGGAGTATGCGAAGACGCTCGGCCGCATCGCCGACGGCACCGTGGACGCGTCCTCGCTCATCACCGACCAGGTCGGCCTGTCCGGAGTAGCGGGCGCTATCGAGGCGTTGCGCCACCCGGACGACCACATTCAGATCCTGGTCCGCCCGGATCTGTGAACGACAGGCCTCGGCCGGGTCGAGGAAACCTCGTCGGTCATGGCGTGCAGCCACTCCCGGGTGTAGCGCTCGGCCAGCAGGGGCAGAAAGTTGTCGACGGTGGCGTGGCTTGCTATGTGTCTGTAGGCCGAACGCAGGCACTGGTTGATGGCGTCGTCACCGACGGCATCGAATTCCCTGGCCAACCGGTGCGCGGCGGTCTGCAACGCGACCTCCTGGTCGATCGACGGGTCGGGTGACGGAGCTGGAGTAGCGGGACCTTCGGTCATGGCGGACTCCTGGTCATCTCGGAACGCACGATACTGCGGACGTGGTCGTGCGTACCGACGACCACGTCGAACACTCGGATACCCGATCCGCCTCGATCGGACACCTCCGCCGGAACTACGCGTGCGCGGCTGCCGCTTCCGGTCGAACCTTGGGGTGCAGCGCCTCTTTGACCTGCGGCCCGAAAGGTTGCGCGAGACCCCGAACACCGAAACCTCTACCCGATCAGGACAAAGCGGTATTGCGCGAGGCCATCCGAGTTCGAACACCGGACGGCCGTACCCGAACCGATGGTCGGCGATCACCCGCTTCGAGACGTTTGCCCGCTTGCGCGTCCCGCACTACCCTTTCGGTATATGTCAATAGCCTCACGGAGGCCGCCATGACCGATCCCGAAACGACCGACACCGACCTCCGCTGGGTCGCACCGGACGCGTGTACGTTGCCCACCGCGCAGCAGCCACTGCGAGTCGCCGAATTCGCCGACCTCTTCGCCGTGGCCCTGCGCCGCGTCGAGCGTCCGTCGCCGACCCGATTGCGACTGGAATTGACCGCGACCTCCGAGACCACCGCCCGAGAGCTCGCCGCCAGGGAAGCCAGCTGTTGCGGATTCTTCACATTCGGCTTCGAACCGGCGGGACAGGATTCGGTACAGATGGACATCGAGGTGCCCAGCGCGCGCGTCGGCGTGCTCGACGGACTGTCCGCCCAGGCGTCGGCGGCGCTGCCGGACACGAAGAAATAGAACGGGTTATTGTCTCGGCGCCGTACGCGTGCCAGGCTTGACCAATGGATCTCGCCGCCATCGAAGCAATCCGCCAGCTCAAGTATCGCTACTTTCGGACGCTGGATCTCAAACGATGGGACGAGTTCGCCGACACACTGACCGTCGACGTCGCGGGCCGCTACGGCACCCACGCACTCGGCGAGCCGCTCACCCTGGACGGCCGCGACGCCGTCACCGCCTTCATGCGTGAGAATCTCGGCCCCGCAGTGGTCACCACCCACATCGCCAATCACCCCGAAATCTCCGTCAACGATGAGACTGCCACGGGCTCATGGGCTTTCGAGGACACCGTCATCGCCACCGAATACGGCGTCCTGATCCGCGGCGCCGGCTACTACACCGACAGCTACCGCCTCGATCCCGACGGCCGATGGCGCATCGCCGCCACCGGTTACCAACGCATCTACGAATCGATGCAGACGCTCTCCGACACCCCCAGCTACCAACTGCTGTCGAACATGTGGGCAACGCCGACCCCGAAATAGCCCGCCCGACCCGATACGGTGGACCTGCTATGGCCACCATCACGCAGGAAATTCTCATCGAGGTCAGTCCGGGCGAGGTGTGGGCGGCGGTACGTGACGTAGGCGCCGTGCACGAACGCCTGCTCCCCGGATACGTGCTCGACACCCGCATCGACGGCGACACCCGATTACTGACCATGCCCGGCGGCGGTGTCATTCGCGAGCTGATCGTCACCATCGACGACGAAACCCGCAGGCTCACCTACTCGGCGATCGACGGCTTCCGCCTGCCTCTCACCCACCACCACGCCTCGTTCCAGGTCTTCGCCGAGCCCGGGGACACCACCCGACTCGTCTGGACCACCGATGTGTTGCCCCACGACGCCGCCGAACAGGTCCGCCTGCGGGTCGAGCGCGGCGGTCAGGTGATGAAAGCGACTCTGGAACAACGACATTCATCCTGATGCGACGCCTCGGCGCTGCCCCTTCGACCTACCGCACGGCACGGTCCGCGAAATCGGTCCACTATCGGACCGCTGGCGCTGGACGCGGGCCGGATACGGGCGGATGCTGCGCATATGACTTCGCTGGCGCCTGATGAGTTCAACCCTGAGACCACCTATCTCAATACCGCCTCCTACGGTTTACCGTCCGCAAGGGCATTGGCGGCCGTGCGCGATGCCAACACCCAGTGGGCCTCGGGGCGTGGCGGTCCGACGCCGAACGACACTGTCGTCCCCGAGCTGCGTGCCGCGTTCGCGCGACTGCTGGAAGGTGCGACGGTTGCCGACATCGCGTTCGGCGGCGGTGTCGCAGGGCTTATCGCACCGATAGCTGTGGCACTGCCACCAGGCTCGGAGGTTTTGCTGGCCGAGGGCGAATTCTCCTCCGTGTCCATGCCTTTCCTGCACCGCGGTGACCTGTCGGTCCGCTTCGTGCCGCTGGAGCGGCTGGCCGAGGAAGTGCGGCCGGAGACCGCGTTGGTGGCGGTGAGCGTCGTCCAGTCGAAGGACGGCCGGATCGTCGACCTGTCGATACTGCGCGCCGCTACCCAGGCGCACAACGCCCGTCTGCTGGTGGACGCCACCCAAGCCGCAGGTTGGCTTCCGCTGCGCTTCGCCGACGCGGACTACTGGGTGTGCGCGGCGTTCAAATGGCTGATCGGCGCCCGCAGCATCGCGTTCTTCGCCGCGACGCCGGAGACGGCGGCAGACATACGCCCCGTCGGTCCCAGCTGGTACGCCGCCGCGGACGCGTGGGCCGAGTTGTACGACCCGATCGGACTCGCCACCACTACCAGGCGCTTCGACGCGACACCGGACTGGTTCGGCGCGATCGCCGCCTCCGCGGGCATCGAGCTGATCGAAGAACTGACGGTGGACAAGATCAAGACCCACAATCTCGATCTTGCCGACCGCTTCCGAACAGGTCTCGTCGAACTCGGCTACGAGCCTGTTCCCGGGCCCTCGGCCATCGTTTCGGTGCCCGGCGGAGGCGACGCGGCCACATATCTCGAACAAGCCGACATCATCGCCTCGATCCGCGGTGGGGGTCTCCGCTTCGCCTTCCACCTGTACAACAGCACCGCCGACGTCGACCGCGCCCTCGACACGCTCCCGAAGAAGTAGCGCGCCGACACCACCGCGGTCGCAGTCCGCGGCCATCCGAGCCGGTTGCATGCGTCGACCATTGCGCGCCAACCCTCAGGGTCATATCGGTCCGGGCGCGATGGTCATTGCTGTGGGACACAGGGCACTCAGCGCGGGAAGTAACACGCACGTGCGGCCTCCATGAAATGCCACTCGCACGCCGAATACAGCAGCGAACAGCCGATGTCAGTGGGCCGCGGGAGCGGTTATCAGGGGGAGGTCGAGGGCCGTGAGGATGCCCGGGGGCGCTCTGACGACGGCGGGGACCGCGTTGACGATGCGCATGGCGGTGGCCAAGAGCGTGGCGTGGTTGTGATCGCCGTGCGGGCTCGAGGTGACGAGGTCCATCGCGTAGCTGGGATCACCGGTGATTTCGATGCGATAGGAGCCTTCCGGGTGTGCCGGTTGCGGCCAGTCGGGACACAGGTCGGGGCGTAGGCGGGTGACGTGCTCGAGGACCGTGACGGGCTGGTCGCCGACCATGCCGCGGACTTCGAAACGCAATGCGGCAGCGGTTCCTTCGGCGATATGGCCGGTGGCGATATCGAACGCTTCCGGTGCGGGGATCCGGTCATAGGTCTCGGTGACCGAATCGAGTGTGACCCCGATTCCCGCGGCGAGTTGGCGCACCGTGCCGCCCCAGGCAAGTGCGAGGACCCCGGGTTGCAACAGCAGCGGGATGTCCTCGAGGGGCTTGCCGAAGCCCATGATGTCGAACATCACCTCGCGGTTGTCGTAACTGGCGTAGTCGACGATTTCCAGGCACCGCAGTTGATCGATGCGCAAACAGGTGCCCGCGAGCGCGAGCGGCAGCAGGTCGTTGGCGAAGCCGGGGTCGATGCCGTTCACCCACAGTGACGAATTGCCCTCGGCCGCAGCATCTTGCACCGGCTTCAACAATTCATCGGGCAGCACACCGTACGGGTATTGGAAGAACACAGGTGCGCAAGCGACCACGTTGATGCCGGCGCGCAACAGCCGCTGCAGATCCTGCACCGCATCGAACAGGCGGTTGTCGGTCATGGAGCAGTAGACGACACAGTCGGGTGCGGCGGCGAGGATCGCCTCGACGTCCGTCGTGGCGGCCACACCCACCGGATGGTCGAGCCCGGCGAGGGTCCCCGCGTCCTTCCCGTCTTTCGACGGCCCCGAGACCCACACCCCAGTCAATTCGAGATCGGGGTTGGCGATAATGCCGGCGAGCGCGTGCTTGCCGACATTGCCCGTGCCCCACTGCACTACGGAATATGTCATGTCACAGATCCGGAATCGGGAGGTCGAGGTTCGGCGTGATCAGTCCACCGTCGGGTTCGAGGATCTTGCCGGTGAGGTACTTGCCCGCGGGCGAGACCAGGTACAGCGCGGCAGCCGCGATGTCTTCGGGATCACCGATGGTGTGCAGCGGCGTCTTCGATTCCAGCTCGGTACGCATGGCCTCGTTGCCCGCGACAATTTCCAGCGCCGAGGTCAGGATCGAACCGGGCGCGATGGCATTCACCCGAATGCGCGGATTCAGATCGAGCGCGGCCAGCCTCGTGTAGTGCGCGAGTGCCGCTTTGGCCGTGCCGTAGGCGGCGAACGCCCGGCCCGGCAGTCGGCCCATCGTCGAGGTGATGTTGAGAATCGAACCGCCACCGGCAGTTTCGAGGATTCGCGGCACCGCTGCCCGCACCAACGCGTGGGCATTGGTGACATTGAAATTGAAGGCCTCGACCAGCGCCTGCGGCGTCGTGTCCAACAGCGTGCACGGCAATGCGCCACCCACATTGTTGACCACGATGTCCAGTCGCCCGAACCGATCCACCGCGACAGCGGCGAGTCCCGCCGTCGACTCGATATCGCTCAGATCAGCGGGCACCACATGCGCCTGTCGTCCCACCGCGGCCACCTTCTCGGCCACCTCGTCCAGTTGGCTCTTGGTGCGTGCGGCGATGACGACATCGGCGCCGGCCTCGGCGAAGGCGACGGCGATCGCCGCGCCCAAGCCGCGGCCCGCACCCGTGACCACGGCGACCTGCCCGTCGATTCGGAATCGATCCAGAATCATCCAGCGCTCCATTCCTCACACCAGCTGTCGAATATTCGACATTTTGTGCACTAATATTCGACATCGTAAGTCGTTCCGCCGAGTCGAACAAGAGGTACACCCATGCCCGACCGGTCACCGTCGCCGCCTACCCGGCGGGTCGTCGAGGTCGTGTCACTGCTCGCAGCCGCACCCGACCCGATGAGCGTCGCGGGCATCGCCGACCGCCTCCATATCGCCCGCGCCACCGCGACCGCGATTCTCGCCGAATTGGATTCGGCGGGCTGGGTGGTGCGCGACCCGAACCGCGGCTACGCCATCGGCCCCGCACTGACCGGTCTCGGCAGTTCCGCACTCCCCCATGGCGTCGGCGAAATCCTCACCACGCTCACCATGCGCACCGGATCCGGTGCCACCCTCAGCCGCATCGAACCCGACCGCCTGACCGTCCTCGACGTCCGGCACGGCCGCGACCGAGTAGTCCCAGGAATCCCTGTCGGACACCGCATCCCACTGCAATTCCCGGCGGGTGCCAGCGTGATGCCGTGGCGGGCGGCCGTCGAACAGAACACCTGGCTCGCCGCCGCACCGGAGGCCGAGCGCCGCACCGCAAGCACCTTGCTCGCCCTGGTCCGCGAGCGTGGTGTCGCCGTCTTCCGTCCCCTCGCCGATGATGCGGGCATGGTCGACCTGCTCGCCGATCTCCTGGGTGCGATGGGACCCGAACTCCTGCAGCCACAGCTGCGCACCCGCATACTCCGGCAGCTGGCCGCCCTGACCTCCCGCCCCTACAACAAAGACGAGCTCGATGCCGACACCACACTGCCCCTGAGCTACCTGGCCGCCCCGGTCTTCGACGGCGTGGGCACCGCGGCCTACGAAGTTCAACTCGGCCCGCTGCGCGCGGCGACCACCAAGCACCAACGCGACGAGTACATCCGCGCGACCCTCGACGCCGCCCGCTCACTGACAGCCGTCATGGCCTCCCGATAGCGAAAAGCGCGGCCCCAGGGCCACCCACCCCGACCCGACCCGACCTCGAGTCCACTGCGGGAAACCCAGGAACCCGGGCGAGTCCTGCCGGACTGTGCGGCGACGGGCCCGGGAGCGCGACACTTCCGCGCGCCCTCGAGAGCTGTCGAACCCCTTGCCGCGGACGCACTCCGGCTCCTATGGCTGCTGTTCCTGACGCCCGCCGCCTTCTCGATATTCATCGGCATCCGCAAACTGGAGGACTGGCGAGACCACCGAGCCGTGAGTGCAGAGCTGTAGCGATCGATGCCTCGAGCCGATCGCCCGCGGGTTACTTGGTCAGCGCTTCGGCCGCACCGCGGTGCAGGGTGACCGGAGCGATCAATGGCGCGGCATCGCGATTGATACCCTTTGCGGCCGAGTTGGCTTGTTCCAGTTGAGTTTTGCGGTCGAACAGGGTTTTGGTGAGAACGCACGCGAGATCCGCGTCGAGGTCGTCGCGGACCAGTAGAACATTCGGAACGACGATGGTTTTCACGTCCGTGGGCAGGCCGTAGGCGGCGGCCGGAATGACGCCCTCTTCGTAGACGGGGTTGGCGGTGCGCATGCTGCCCGCGAGATCGGCGATGTCGAGGAAACGCACCTTGTCCTTGGCCGAGGTGAACAGGTCGGTGATACCGGGGGTCGGCAGCCCGCCGGAGAAGAACATGGCGTCGATCGAACCGTCTTTCATGCCGTCCACGGTCTTGGTGAGATCGAGGCGTTGAGCCGAGATGTCACCGTCGGGGTTGAGGCCGGCGGCCTGCAGCACCCGTTGCGCGATGACCTCGGTGCCGGACTTGGGCGATCCGGTGGAGACTCGCTTGCCGCGGAGGTCGGCGAGCGAGCCGATGCCGGCCCCGGTGCGGACGATCACCTGCGTGTAGTTGGGATACAGCCGCGAAAGCGCCTGTACAGGTTGCCGTTTCCCTTCGAAACTCGCGGCACCCAGCACTGCGTCGGCTGCGGTGTCGGCCAGCGAGAACGCCACCTGATAGGTGCCTGCGACCAACTGCTGGATGTTCTGCACCGATGCACCGGTCTCCGCGGCAGTCGCCTTGACCTTGCCGCCGGTGGCCTGCGAGATCTGCTCGGCGTAGGCATTGCCCAGTGCGAAGTAGACGCCGGTCGCGTTGCCGGTCGCGATCCCGACACGAGTCTCCTGCTTCACCTCACAGGTGACCGCGCCACCCGCATCGGTCTGTGGCGCGTCGCGCCGCCCACCGCAACCTGCGAGCAGGCCGGCCACCACCACCGTGACGGCGAAACCTATTGCGACTCTTCTCATGTCGTCCTCCTTCGAGAGACCAGAGTGATCCCGATCGCCACAGTCAGCGCGGCCGCCCCGACAACCAGCGCGCCGGGCTCCAGGTACAACAGCGCGAGCCCGCCCACTGCGGCGAACACCCGTGCAAGCGGTCGCGCGGGACCGACTCCGAGAATCCAGCCTCCGGTGGCGGCCGCCAACGCCGCGACACCGACGCAGGCGACCGTCGTCGTCCACAGCACGCCGAGCACCGGCCCGCGCCCGAGCAGATATTCACCGGGACCGCTGAGCACGAAAACGATCGGTACCAGAAACGCGGGCAACGCGTATTTCAGCGCCTGCCACATGGTCGGGACAGTGCGCGCACCGGTGATCGCCGCCGCGCCCACCGCCGCGAGCGCGGTCGGTGGCGTCACTTCGGAGAGCACCGAGTAGTAGAAGACGAACATCGCGGCGGCCGGGGCGGGCACTTCCAGTGCGAGCAGCGCGGGCCCGATGATCGCCCAGCCGATGATGAACGAGGCCGTCACCGGCACCGCAAGGCCCAGGACGGCCAGCGCGATGGCCGCGAGCACAACTGTGCACGCCAGCACCACCGTGTGATTGTCCGATACCGTCCGTGCCGCACGAACCAGCAGGGACGCCAACTGGGCGCCGAGCCCGGTCTTCGTGGTCATCGCCGTGATGACACCGGCCGATGTGCACACCGCCACCACCGGCAGCGCCGAGCGCACGCCGCTGCCGAGGGCTTGGAACACCTTGCGCGGTGCACTCGCCCGCGCCCGCGTGCGCGAATCGAGGAACGCGAGCAAGAAAGCGAGCACGGTGGCGTAAACGACGGCCCGCGTCGCGCTCATTCCGATCAGCAGCAGCACTACGATCGCGATCAGAGACAGGAAGTGGTAGCCGAATCGCGCGAGCAAACGCCACACGGACACGCCGCCGATCTCCACCGGTCTGGTACCCAATCTGCGCGCGTCGATCTCGACGGCGAGCAGAATTCCCAGGTAGTACAGCACCGTCGGGATCATCGCCCAGCCGAGCACCGTCACATAGGAGACGTCGAGATATTCGGCGACGATGAACGCGGCGACACCGAGCGTCGGCGGCGAGAGAATCGCGCCGACACCAGCCGCGGCCAGCATTCCGCCGGCCTGTTCCGGCGGATAGCCCGCCCGCCGCAGAATAGGCCAGGTGACCGCACCGACCGTCACCGCCGTCGCGGTGCCGGAACCGGAAACCGTGCCGAGCAGGAAACCCGAGGCAACGGTGGTCCGACCGGCCGCGCCGCCCGAGCGACGGAATGCGGCCACCGACAGATCCACGAAGAACTGTGCGGCGCCGGAGAATTCGAGGACCGCACCGTAGAGGGTGAACAGCACGATGTAGGTGGCCGCGACATCCAGCGGCGTACCGTAGAACCCGCTACCCGAGTTGTACAACGCGTCGATGATCTGCCCGAAATCCAACCCCGCGTGCGCAATTGTCCACTGCTGTGGGAGCAATCCGCCGTAGTAGCCGTAGCCGACGAACACCAGACATACCACCGGGAGCACCCACCCGGTCGTGCGCCTGCAAGCCTCCAGCACCAGGACGAGCAGCACCGAGCCCATTCCGACATCGACCCGATCGAACTGTCCCTGTCGATCGAGGAAGGCGTTGTACCCGCCGCCACCCGACCCGATCGTCATGGGCAACAACGGATACAGGCACACCACCAGCGTCAACGCGGCCAATATCCAGTCCAGAGCCCCCGGCCCGTTGCCACGATCCAGCCCGCGCACTCCGGACCGATAGGCGATGAACACCAACGGCAGGGTCCCGCTCAGGAACACCACCAGGTAATACTGGCTGCCCTGCGGCAGCGGCCGAAACACCTGCCACAGCACCAGGATCGCCATCGCGAACGCGACGGTCGCCACCAACTGTTCGGGCAGCCCGGTCAGTACCCGCGCCGGGCGCTCTTCATCGTCGACCTCGATCTTGGGTGGCTGATCGCCGACCGGATCCGTATCCGGGAGTCGCCGATCGCCGCGTGACTCGCCGTCGGCGCCCCCACCGCTATCTTTCGGCAGCGCCGTACCTGGATCAGCGCCCTGCCTGTCCGACATGGCGCGACACTATCAACGCACGGCCGTCTGTATGCGGCTAATGAAATCCGGAACCGACAAAATACGGCTCGGCGCCGGATTGTGTGCTGCCGATTCGGTGACGAGGCCGGCTCCAGCAATGCCGGAGAACTCCCTCGGCCGAATACGGGCCGGATCGGTCTGCGATGCCGGCGAACAGCACACCATCGAGAGATCCGCTCGGGAACGCCGCGGCGATGGACCACCACTCACGGCAACCACGGGAGGCCGTTACGGCGTGTGCTGGGTGGCAGGTAGCGGCTCGTAGAGGACAATCGCCCATGGGGATTCGGGCGTCGGGCGGACCGAGGTGCGGCGTTCGTGAGGCCCGGTCACCGGATCGGCGACCGCGAACCCGGCGGCGCGCAGCCGGACGAGGGTGGCATCCAGGTCGTCGACCTTGGCCGCCAAGGACGGGGTGTCGCCTTCGCGGTCGGTGCCTGCGAGCATGACTCGGGCCGGGCCGATGTCGAACTGCGCCCAGCGGTCGCTGTCGACAAAAGTGGCCTTGGTGTCGAACACGGCGGTGAGCAGGTCGATCGCGGCGGTCAGATTATCGGCGGGAAAGATCGTCCCGAGGCGTTCTACTGTCATCGGTGTGCTTCCAAGGCTCGGCGGAGTGCGGAAAAGGCCGCGGTAGTGGCTTCTTTCGCGTCGGACAGGCTGTCGGCCATGGTGAAGAAGCCATGGAATTGGCCGTCGTAGCGGATCACGTCGGCGTGCACGCCCGCCTGCTGTAGGCGCACGCCGTACTCCTCGCCCTCGTCCCGCAGCGGATCGAACTCTGCGGTGACGATATGCGCGGGCGGCAGTCCGGCCATGTCGGCGGCGCGCGGTGGCGATGCGTAGGGGTGGTCGCCATCGCCGTCGGTTCCCAGGTATTGCTCCCAGTACCACCGCAAATGGTCGTCGGTGACGAAGTATCCGTGTGCGTTGTCCCGATAGGACACCGTGTTTCGGGCCGGGTTGAGCATCGGATAGACAAGCAGTTGGAAGCCGACGACGGGACCGCTGCGATCGCGGGTCATCAATGTGGTTGCGGCGGCAAGGTTTCCGCCGCAGCTGTCACCGGCCACCGCGATCCTGGCCGAGTCGCCGCCCATCGTCCCGGCATGTTCGGCCACCCAGTTCAGTGCCGCGTAGGCATCCTCCGCGGCCGCCGGGAACCGGTGCTCGGGCGCCTGCCGGTAATCGACCGACACCACGATCGCGCCGACACCGTTGGCCATCGACCGGCACAATTGGTCGTGACTGTCGAGGCTGCAGATCACGAACCCGCCACCATGGAAGAAGACGATTACAGGCAGCAGCGCAGTCGTGCCGGTCCGGTCTGCTTCCGCACCGCTGTCCGACGACTGCGCGTCGAGAGACGGATCCGCGGGACGATAGACCCGCACCCGCAGCGCCGGCGCGCCGACCGGCCCCGGCACCAGACGCTCCACGACCTGCCCAACCGGAATCGGTTCGGCGGCGGCCGCCGGGCGCGCCGCGAGAATGCGGCGCGCCTCGGTGGCATCCTGGATCTCGGTGCCAAGCCGGGGAAACGACGTAGTCGCCAGGTCGACGATCACCTGCGCTTCGGGTTTCAGCGGCATCGCCCGATCCTCACGCCTCGCCGGTGGCGCCGACGGCGGGCATCGCGCCCGGCGGAATGAACTGTCCCGCAGACAATCCGCCATCGATGGCCAGCTCGGCTCCGGTGATGAAGGCCGACGCGTCGGAGGCGAGGAACGCCACCAGTTCGGCCACTTCGCTCGGTAGTCCGACGCGGCCGAGCGGCAAGGACGGGAAGCTGCCGGGCCCGGTGCTCAAGCCGAGATGCCCGATCATCGGTGTCGCGATCGGCCCCGGGTGCACCGAGTTCACCCGGATACCGAGCGGACCGAGCTCGAGTGCGGCCGTCTTGGTCAGACCACGCAATCCCCATTTCGAGGCGCCGTACGCGGAATGCCCCATCAGGCCCTGCAATCCGGCCTGCGACGAGATGTTGATGATCGAACCACCGCCCACGGCCCCCATCGGCTCGATAACCGCCTGGATGCCGAGGAACGATCCGATGAGATTGATGCGCAGAATCCGTTCCAGCTCCTCGGCTGTGGTGTCGGTGAGCGGTTTCGCGGTGTAGATCGCCGCATTGTTCACCAGCACGTCCAGCCGCCCGAACTCGCGAACGGCCGTCTCGACGGCGGCCGCCCACCCGGACGCACTGCTCACATCGTGACGAACGAAACGTGCGGCGGCGCCGATGGATTCGGCAACCTCTTTGCCCTCGGGTTCCAGCACATCGGTGAGCACGACCCGGCCGCCGGAGGCGGCAACGAGCCGGGCTTCTTCGGCACCCTGGCCCCGGGCAGCGCCGGTGATCAGGACGACCTTGCCGGTCAAATCGGACATATTCAGCTCCTTGCTCATGCACTTGTGGATCCCGGCCTGCGCCGGAAAGGAGGCTTCGGCGCATCCGCCTGCCATGTCGGGCGGCGGCCGGATTCCTGAGCCCACAGCCGGGCGAGCGGCTGTGCGCGGTGACTAGCCCTTACGGAAGTGCGGGATGACCTTTTCGCCCCAGTGCCGGATGGTCTCCAGGCACGCTTCCTGGGGCACGGTGCCCATCTGGATCAGGCAGAGGATTTCGTCGGCGCCCGCCTCCTGTAGCCGCTCGACGTAAGCGATCGCGTCCTCGGGGCTGCCGTAGGCGTGCTCGGCATTGAACACCGAGGTGGCACCCGTCTTCACCGGAATCTTGGCCTCGTGCAGGTAGGCGACGTGATCGTCGGCGGCCTGCTTGATCTTGGCCACCTCGTCGACAGTGGGATCGACAGCCTCGTCCGGGACCGGGCCCGCGCCGTACCAGTGCTTGATGGACTGGGCGAAGAAACGCTGACCACGCGCACCGATCTGCTGGGCCTTCTCCCGATCGTCGAGCACGATGGTCGGGCACAGCGCGGCGAAGTGGTCGTTGACGACGGTCGAGACGAACTTCTCCCCGGTGCGCTCGGCGATGGCCGCGTCATAGGTGCGGCGTAGTTCGGCGATCTCCTCCACGCCGGCGAAACCGAGAACCAATGCGCCGATTCCATAGTCGGCGGCCAGCTTGAGCGTGTCCTTTTTGGTGCACGCCATGAACAGCGGCGGATGCGGCAGCTGGACCGGACGCGGCAGCATCGGGTGCGGGTCGATATCGAGCAGGTCACCGTGCCACTCGAACTCGCCCTCAGGATCCTGCCAGGCCTTGCCGATGATCCGCAGCGACTCCTCCACCTCCTGATAGGTGCGATCGGGGTCGACGCCACACATGGAGGTCTCTTGCGGGGTTGCGCCGCGCCCCGCGCCGAGGTTCACTCGCCCGTTGGACAGCACGTCGAGCATGGCCGCCCGCTCGGCCGCCCGCACCGGGTGGTTGAAGTTGAACGGCATGCACACCACGCCGTGACCGATGCGAATCCGTTCGGTGCGCGCGGCCACCCAGGTCAGGAAGATCTCCGGTGCGCTCATATGGGCGTACCACTTCAGACCGTGATGCTCGACCGCCCAGACGGTGTCGAAACCCATCTCCTCGGCCAGCACCGCCTGCTCTACGCAGTCGCGCAACACCTGCCGTTCGTGATCGGCGGACGGGTTGGTCATTTGTGCCTCGAAGATCATCGAGAACTTCATGCATTGCCTCCACTTCTCAATATGCCTACTAGAAATATTTCCGATGCTCTCGTGGAGGTCAGGTGCATGTCTCGGTGGATGGGACTGTGCGGGCTCCCGCCACGGTCGCGCCCCTAGCGTTCGGAGATGACGCGGGAGAAAGGATGGGCCAAGTGGGCCGACTCGATGGCAAGGTCGCACTGATCACCGGAGGCGCACGCGGAATGGGCGCCGAGCACGTCCGTCGCTTCGTCGCCGAGGGTGCGCGGGTGGTGTTCGGTGACGTACTCGACGCGGAGGGCAACCAGCTGCGCGCCGAGATCGGTGCCGACTGCCACTACGTGCATCACGATGTCACCAGTGAGGCGGACTGGGCCGCCGCGGTGGCCGCGGCGCGCACGGAGTACGGCAGGCTCGACGTGCTGGTCAACAACGCGGGAATCCTGCGATTCCAGTCGATCGCCGAGATGAGCCTCGCCGATTTCACCACCATCATGACCGTGAACGTCACCGGCGCATGGCTGGGCATCAAGACGGCGACGACGGCGCTGACCGAAGCGGGCGGCGGCTCGATCGTGAATATCTCCTCGGTCGAGGGATTTATCGGCGCGGCGAATCTCTCCGCCTACAGCGCGAGCAAATTCGCGATCCGCGGCCTGACCAAGTCGGCCGCACGCGAACTCGGCAAGCACGGGATCCGGGTCAACTCGATCCATCCCGGCGGCATCGCCACACCGATGACGGCCGCCGCGGGTTCGGGCGTCGACGGCAACAAATTCTTTGCCGGACTGCCGATCTCGCGCTGGGGCCAACCCGGCGAGGTCTCGGAGGCGGCGGTCTACCTGGCGTCGGACGACGCGAGCTACTGCACCGGCACCGAGATCGTCGTCGACGGCGGCATGCTCACCGGCGCGGGCTACTGATCAAGCGTGAACGACAAGGAGGTGACGATGTCCGAGGAACACGAGTACGACGTCGTAGTTGTTGGTTCGGGAGCCGCGGGCATGACCGCCGCATTGACCGCCGCGTATCGCGGACTGTCGGTGGTGCTGATCGAGAAGAGCAGCAGCTTCGGCGGTTCCACCGCACGCTCGGGCGGCGGCGTCTGGATTCCCAACAATCCGGTGCTGGTCCGCGAGGGTGTCCCCGACAGCCCTGACCTCGCCCGCGTCTATCTGAAATCCGTTGTCGGCGAACGTGTTCCACAGGAGAAGCAGGATGCGTTCCTGGACAACGGCCCGCGCATGATGACCTACCTCGGCGCGCGCACCCGTCATCTCGAGTTCGTCTACGACCGCGGCTACTCCGACTACCACCCGGAGCTGCCCGGTGGACTCGCCCAGGGCCGCAGCATCGAACCGGCGATCATCGACGGCAGGCTACTCGGCGACGATCTGGACAAGATCAACCGGCCGACCATGTCCGGTCCCAAGGGCATCGCGTTCACCGTCAGCGACTTCCACGACCTCAACATGATCGCGCGGACCTGGAAAGGCAAGCGCACCGCCATGAAGGTCGGCGCGCAGGCGGTACTGAACAAGCTGCGTGGACGGCTGCCGCTCAGCCTCGGCAAAGCCCTGGTTGCCCGACTCTGGCTGGCGCTACGCGACGCGAACGTACCCGTGTGGCTGAACACACCGCTGACCGACTTGATTACCGAGAACGACGTAGTGGTCGGTGTGCGCGCCGAGCGCGACGGTGCCCCGATCACCATTCGGACCCGGCGCGGTGTCGTGCTCACCGCGGGCGGCTTCGAGCACAACCTCGAGATGCGGCAGCAGTTCTTCACCGGACCCGTGAGCACCGAGTGGACGGTCGGCGCCACCGAGAATCTCGGCGAGGGCATTCGCGCGGGTGAAAGTGTCGGTGGTGCACTGGATTTGATGGACGACGCCTGGTGGGGGCCTTCGGTCCGCAACCCGGACGGTCCGCCCTTCTTCTGCTTGGCCGAGCGCTCCCAGCCCGGGGCCATCATGGTCAACGACGCAGGCGAGCGCTTCACCAACGAATCGGCCAGCTACGTCGACGTGGTGCACACGATGTACGAGCAGCATGCGAAGGGCATCGGCCATGTCCCCGCGCACTTCATCATGGACCAGCGCTTCCGCGACAGGTACCTGTTCCTCGGCACCTTCCCGAAGCAGGCCATCCCGCAGAAGTATTACGACTCCGGGATCATCAAGAAGGCCGACACCCTCGCCGAACTCGCGGACAAGATCGGCGTGCCTGCCGACACGTTGACCGCGACCGTCAACCGGTTCAACAGTTTTGCGCGCGCCGGTCGAGACGAGGACTTCCATCGCGGCGAATCCGCCTACGACCGGTACTACGGCGACCCCACCGTCAAGCCCAACCCGTGCCTGGCCGCGATCGACCAGGGGCCGTTCTACGCGGTCGAAATGGTTCCCGGTGACTTGGGCACCAAGGGCGGGCTCGTCACCGACGAGCACTCCCGAGTGCTGCGCGCCGACGGTGCCCCAGTCGCGGGACTGTATGCGGCAGGCAACAATTCGGCCGCCGTGATGGGTAACAGCTACGCCGGGGCCGGCGCGACGATCGGCCCGGCCATGGTGTTCGGCTACATCGCCGCCAACCATCTTGCCGACGCCGCACCGAAGCACCACTGATGCCACCGACGTTCGAACTATCCCGCCGATTCGGCCGAACAGGAGCATGACATGGACAGAGTGAATGGCAAGACGGTGATCGTGTCCGGTGGCGCGCGCGGCATGGGCGCAGCGTTCGCCCGACGCCTCGTCGCCGAGGGCGCGACTGTCGTGGTCGCGGATGTCCTGCTCGAGGAGGGCAAGGCGGTCGCCGCCGAGCTGGGCGACCGGGCACTGTTCGTTCCGCTGGACGTTACCGACGAAGCCGCGTGGCACGCTGTCGTCGCCGAGGCCGAACGTGCCTTCGGCCCGGTCTCCGGACTCGTCAACAACGCGGGCATCGTGCACGTCGACCCCATCGAGAAGCTCGCCGAGGCCGACTACCGCCGCGTGATCGACGTGAACCAGGTCGGCGTGTTCCTCGGCATGAAAGCCGTCGTGCCGTCGATGCGCCGCGCAGGCGGCGGCTCGATCGTCAACATCTCCTCGATCGGCGGCATCATCGCCTTCAGCAACATCCTGGGCTACGTCGCCTCCAAGTGGGCGGTGCGCGGCATGACCAAGGCCGCGGCGCAGGAGTTCGGCGTCGACGGCATCCGGGTCAATTCCGTGCATCCCGGGGTTGTCGCCACCGAGATGACCGCCACCTCCGAGCGCTCCAACTCGATGGTGCACGACTTGCCGCTGCCGCGTGCCGCCGCGCCCGATGAGCTGGCCAGCCTGGTGCTGTTCCTGATCTCCGACGAGGCAGGCTACTGCACCGGCTCCGAATTCGTCGCCGACGGCGGCTACACCACCAAATGAAGGACACACCCCTGTGAAGAACTTTCAGGACAAGGTCGCCGTCATCACCGGCGCGGGCGCGGGCATCGGGCGGGCCCTGGCAGTGGAGCTGGCTCGCCAAGGCGCGAAACTGGCATTGTCCGGCCGAAATCTGGCCAATGTCACCGAGACTGCCGCGCTGTGCGAGCAGGCGGGCGCCAAGGCCCGCGCTTACAAGCTCGACGTGACCGACCGCGCCGCGTTCTATCAGCACGCCGACGAGGTGCAGGCGGACTTCGGCCCGGCCAACCTGCTGGTCAACAATGCAGGCGTCTCGCTCACCGCCAATGTCGAGGAGCTGAGCTGGGAAGACTTCGAGTGGATCGTCAATATCAACTTCTGGGGCGTGATGTACGGCACCAAAGCCTTTCTGCCGCAGGTCATCGCCTCCGGTGACGGCCACATCGCCAATGTCTCCAGCATGTTCGGCCTCGCGGCCTGCCCCAGTCAAGGCGCTTACAACGCCACGAAGTTCGGTATTCGCGGCTTCACCGACGCGCTGCGCCAGGAAATGAAGATCGCCGGCTACCCGGTGAGCGTGAGCAGTGTCCACCCTGGCATGATCAAGACCGAAATCGCCTGGAAGGCCCGCGCCGGCGGCGACCGCGACCGCGATGCGCTGGCCGCGAACTTCGACAAACTGGCGAAAACAACTCCCGAATCCGCGGCAACCACCATCCTGCGCGGTATCCGCAAGGACAAGGCCAAGATCCTCATCGGTGCCGATGCTCGCGTAATCGACTTGCTGCCAAGGATTTTCGGCTCCGGCTATCAGCGCATCCTCACCGCTCAGATGAAGAAGGAAGTCTCGTAACATCCATGGCGCGCGGCGGTGCGGGTGCGATCAGCGACCGGCACTCCACAGCTGATCTCGACCACAGTGCCGTCCCTTCATCGGAAAACTCGGTTGGTGGATACCGACGCGCATGAGAACTCCGTTGTCCTCGGAAGTCGCCATTGACTCCCCGCAACACAGATTCTGCGCGTCGCCCTGCTGGTTTCCCTGAGTAGTGGACTACCTGTCTTGCACGGCATCAGTGCTGGTCAGAGCATTGCCGCTGCGGCCGCACAGGTAGTTTGACATCACCGGTGCGCGCATGCTGGCTACTCGGCATCTCCCGCCGCGCGTAGGAGCTTGCGACCGAGGTCACGCACCATTTCCACCATCGCCCGCGGCTCTCGCACCTCGAATTCCACACCGAGATGCGCGATCCGCACCGTAGTCCATTCCAGCGAGTCGGCGCCGGTGCGCCGCAGGCAGCTGTGGTCGTCGAGCGTTTCCACTTCCTCGGCTCGGACGCGGAAACGCTCGATCAGCTCCGCCGCCGAAACGTGCGCGATAAACACCACGCGGCGCATCGGACGGAAATGCGCCAGTACGCGAGTGACGAACGCGGCCGAGTCCTCGGCGGGCAATTCTCGCGGCGCGCATTGCACACCGATCGGCTGCGGTCGCTCGATGCGATCCAGTCGGAAGATTCGCCAATCTGCCCGATCGACATCCCAAGCGACCGGACACCAGCGAAATCGGCTGCCGCCGAAGCTACTTTGCACTTCCCGACAGCTTCAGGATGCTGGAGCCGACTTCAGCCGCACAGCCGCCGCTCGCAGCGAGGTGCTCGCCGACCGGCACCGGTTCGTTGTCACTAGCCGCAATGGGACATAGGGGATGTCCACGAATCGCGCACGTCCCCTCCTCCGTTGGTGCCAGGAGGTAAAATCCCGCCACCCCACTGGATGCATTGACCCTTCGCTGAGAGCTTTGCTGGGCCCGCATAGTATGCATACTGTTTCTCGTCCTGGCTGATATTGCTAGGGCTGGTCAACACATATGCATTTGTCAGCGAGGGAGTCCCCACATACGAGGTCTTCCAGGTCACAACACAATTAACGCTACCGTTGTACATCAGGTGGATCGTGCCGTAGCGCAGGGCGTGCTGGTCGATTTCGTGGAATCCCGAACCGCACGCTCCCTCCGGGGTCGTCGCCGCATGTGCGGGTGATTGCGCGACCAGCGACACGGCGGCAGCCGCTATAGCGGTCAGCGCCGCTCGGCTCGCGATCCTGATTGGGGTCATAGCACGTCATCCTTTCCAACGTGGCCCCAGCGTGTCACATATCACGCATACTTCCCAACGGTGGCGATGAGGCCCGATATCGAGTCCACCCGCAAGTAGAGCCGGGTTGTATTTGATCCAGTTTCAGCGCATCGGGCCGCACGGCACCGGGCTGACCGGGCTCGCCGAACCGGCCGACGTCACCAAACAGAACACAGGTTTCCTGGTTGACCAGCTCGAACGCGCGGGCCATGCACGACGCGTCCCAGACCCCGCCGACGGCCGCGCCCGCCTGGTCCGCCGCACCCGTCGCGACACCGAGGCCCACCGGGGTGGGCCCGCGCACGTCTTGCTCACCGGGACGTTCGGTACGCCGATGCCGCCGCAGCGGGCAGGCTGAATTCGCGCCGCCCCGCGATTGTGTCGCGCATCGCAGGGAGCCGCGTCATTCGCCGGGCGATCGGCGGCCGGGATAGTGCCCGGCGGACCGATGGCTGCCCCGAGCTGCCCGCCGAACGTGCGGTGGCTGCCGAGAACGTGCTGACCCAAAGGAGTGACATGACGACCGGAGTGGAGCCTGTGGAGCGACCGGAACTCGCCGCTTTGGAGCGCAACGCACCATCGGTCGCCGACCTCGACGGCGCCTGCACCTTGTCGCGGGAGCGGATCGGTGGGAAGGCGTGGAGCGTGAATCACATGCGGGCGCTCGGTCTTCCGGTGCCGCCTGCCTTCGCGCTCACCACCGATGCATGGGCCGACTTCTCGGTGAGCGGCGTGCTCGACGCGCAGATCTGGGCGGGCGTACGCGCCGGAATCGCGGCACTGGAACGAGGCACGGGCCGAGAGTTCGGCTCCACCGAGCGCCCGCTGTTGGTGTCGGTGCGCTCCGGCGCCGCGGTGAGCATGCCCGGAATGATGGACACGGTGCTCAATCTCGGCATGAACACCGAGGTCGAGCAGGCGCTGACCGCGCAGACGCGAAACCCCGGGTACGCGAGCGATACGCACCGCCGCTTCCTGGCCCAGTACCGCGAGATCGTGCTCGGTGACCCGAACGGCCTGGTGCCCCAGAACCCATGGGAGCAGCTGCGCGGTGCGATCACCGCGGTATTCCGTTCCTGGGATTCCGCGCGCGCCAAGACCTATCGGCGCACCCGCGGCGTATCCGACGAGCTCGGGACCGCGGTCACTGTGCAAGCCATGGTGTTCGGCAATCTCGACGCACTCTCCGGTACCGGCGTGCTGTTCAGCAGAAACCCGAACACCGGCGAGCGGCCGGTCTTCGGCGAGTGGCTGATCGGTGGGCAGGGCGAAGACGTCGTCTCCGGCCGTACCACCCCGCGACCGCTCGACGAGCTGGCGAGCACGCTGCCCGAGGTGCACGCTCAGCTCATCGCGGCAGCCGAACTGCTGGAGCGCGAGGGTCGCGATATCCAGGACATCGAGTTCACCGTCGAGTCCGGCAGGCTCTGGCTGTTGCAGGCGCGGCCCGCAAAACGCTCTGCGCGCGCGGCAGTTCGCGCCGCCGTCGCCATGGCCGACGAGGGGCTGATCGAACCCGCCGAGTCGTTGCGCCGAGTGACCACCGAGCAGTTGCGCACCGTTCTGCGCCCCGCCTCCAGCGACAATGCCGGGCTGCGGCCACTGGCCACCGGCGAGTCCGCTTGTCCTGGGCTCGCATCCGGTGTCGTGGTGACCGATCCCGACGATGCCGAGGCACGGGCCGCTGCGGGTGAGCACGTCATTCTCGTCCGCCCCACCACCAGCCCGGACGACCTGCACGGCATGATCGCCGCGCTGGCCATCGTCACCGAGCTCGGCGGCGCCACCTCCCATGCCGCCCTGGTCAGCCGGGAACTCGGTCGTCCATGCGTAGTCGGTTGCGGCCCAGGCGTTGTCGACTCGCTCGTCGGACGCGTCGTCACCGTCGACGGCGGAGCCGGAACCGTCTGGCCGGGGCAAGTCACCGGCAAGCCGGTCGACGACTCGGTATTCGCGGATGTTGCGCGCCTTGCCGAATGGGCGGGTGTAGAACCGGATCGGCTGCCAGCATTCTTCTCGGGTGAAACCGCAGCTGCCGATGAAACGAACACGGTGACACTGCATTCCGTTGACACCCGGCGCGTATCGGAACTCGGCCTACTGCGCCTGATCGGTATCAAAGGCCGGGTGAAGCCGGAGGCCATCGCGTCCAGCCTCGGCCTCGTCGACGCCGAAGCCGCCTCGCGCAGTGCGGATTTCGTGGCACGCGGGCTATGTGCGGACACACCCGTCGGCGCGCGCCTGACCCCCGAAGGTCGCGAACATCTCACCCAGCTCCTCGAACAAGAGCGGGCCGAGGTGGATCAGAATGTCATCGCCGCGGCCTACGATGAATTCTGCGAATTCAACGCCGAGCTGAAAGAGGTCATTACCGCTTGGCAGATGAAAGACGCGAACACAGTGAACGATCACTCCGACACTGCTTATGACGCAGCGGTATTGGACCAGCTCGTCACCATGCACCGACGCGTCGCTCCCCTGGTCGGACGGATCGGGGCCACGGCACCCCGCCTGATGCGCTACGTCGATCGCCTCGAGCTGGCGGTCGAGCGGATCAACGGTGGCGACCACGCGTGGGTCGCAAGGCCGATCATGGACAGCTACCACACCGTGTGGTTCGAGCTGCACGAAGACCTGATCGGCCTGTGCGGTCTCAGCCGTGCCGACGAGGCCGCGGCGGGCCGCGCCCATTAGCCGACGCGGGGTCGACTCAACCAGCCCGACGCCGGCCGAGCGCACTAGCGAGGATTCGATGTATACCGACAGCGCACAACGGCGATGGGTGGAATTCGCCGAGATCGACAATGTCCGCGATCTCGGCGGGCTTCCGGTGGCGGGCGGTGGCACCACCCGGTTCGGCGTCGTGTTCCGCTCCAGCACGCCACAGCATCTCACCGAGCACGACCTCGGCAGATTGATCGGTCCGGTCGGGCTACGCACGCTGATCGACCTACGACTACCCGACGAGATCGAACGGGAAGGGTACGGCCGACTCGCGGGCGCTGCGGTGCGCCTGGTCAATCTCCCGGTGCGCAAGCAGACCCAGACCAGCGCCACCCCGACCGATCTCGTCCCGGACGGTCGCGAGTACGACCTCGTCGCGCTTTATCGCGAACTGCTCGCAGGCAGTATCGAATCCGTCGTCGCGGCCGCCCGACTGATCGCCGACACCGACCAGCATTCCGTCGTCTTCCATTGCGCCGCAGGCAAAGACCGCACCGGCGTACTCGCCGCCGTCCTGCTCGACGCGGTGGGCGTCCCCGCCGAGGCCATCGCCGCCGACTACGCGCTCACCGGCGAACGCCTCGAGCGCATCCGCGAACGTCTCGACACCCTCCCCTCCTATCACGGTCTGCCCCCGGTGCGCACCGGCATCCTCGCCGTCGACCCGCAGGTGATCACCCGATTCCTGGAGGACCTGCACGCCGGCCACGGCGGCGCCGCGGGGTGGCTGCAAGCCAACGGTTTCACGGACGCGGAACTGACCCGGCTGCGGGCGGTGCTCGTCGAGTCGCGGTGATGGCGGTCGATCTGGCACATCGACCGGGTTGCGGGTGTCGCCGTGCTGTCCGCCGGTGTGGTGGGCCTCGGCCTGGACAGCACGCATTTCACCGGCTCGAACGTCAGCCAGTCGTGGCTGTGGCGCAAGCAGCAACGCGAGCAGCAGCCAGTACAAAATCCTGACTCGCGGGCCGCAAATTTCCCTACCGGGCCGCACCGGGCCGTTCGACGGCATCATGAGGTCTATGGCGACACGCGAAGTGGTGAAGGCGGGCGTGTTCGCGAGGGTGTACGACCCTGGAGCCGGCGAGCCGGCGGCGTGGTACATCAACGACCACACCGTGGTTCGGGACGACGCAGGGCGCTGGCACCTGTTCGGCATCACCCACCCGGAACCCGCGGATCCCTGGCACGAGGTCGAGTTCGCCCACGCCACCGCGCCTGCGCTACACGGGCCGTGGACCAAACATCGACCGGCGCTGACCGTCGATCCGAAGTACGGCGAGACGCATCTGTGGGCGCCGTATGTCGTCGCGGTGCGCGGCAAATATTTCATGTTCTATGCCGGTGGGGGCACCGATCGCACCACGGCCGCGATAAATCTGGCCACCTCGACCGACCTGTTCCACTGGACCCGCGATCCCCGCGGTCCGCTCTTCCGCGACGGCTACGACGCCCGCGATCCGATGGTGCTCCGGGTCGGCGAGAAGTGGATCATGTACTACTGCGCGACGAGTGCACCCGCGGGCGGCCATCACGTGGTCGCCTACCGCACCAGCGGCGACCTCCTGCACTGGAGTGCGCGCCACATCGCCTACACCGACCCCACCAGTGGCACCGAGGCGGGCAACACCGAATCTCCGTTCGTGGTGCCGCACGGCGGTTCGTGGTATCTGTTCATCGGCCCGCGTCCCCACTATGTCGGCACCGACGTGTTCCATAGCGACAATCCCTTCCGCTTCCACATCGGCGGCAAGGTCGGCCACGTCGCGGCCCATGCCGCCGAACTCGTCGCCGACGAGGGCCGCTGGTGGATCACCAGCGCCGGGTGGGCACAGGGTGGCGTGCACCTCGCGCCGGTCACCTTCCCGAGCCCACGCGCGATCAGCGACGTGCCTAGATAACGACCATGGCGAGAGGCCCACTCGGCGACCCTCCAGCATGGATAATCCGATCTGGGCGGGCCTGCGGATATGGAGGCGATCTGAATGGCGCGTATCGGGGTACTCAGCATTTCCGACGGTCGGCCCTATGTGCACGGCGGCATCGCCGAGTTCATCGCGGCAGCCGAGGACCGGCTCGTCTCCGGGCTCACCACGGCCGGGCACGAGGTCATCCGGGGTTCGGAAACGATCAGCACCAATGCGCTCGCCGGGTCGGTGGCGCGTGAGGTCGGCTCCGCCGGGGTGGACCTGACGGTGCTGCACTACGCGGTCTGGGCGTTCCCGCATTTCACCATGTTGGCCGCGGCCGCCACCTCGGGCCCGCTGCTGCTGCTGTCCAATATCGACCCGGTCCAGCCGGGGATGGTCGGGATGTTGGCCGCGGGCGGGGCGTTGGACCAAGTCGGTCGCGCCCACACCCGACTGTGGGGTGATCCGACCGACCCGACGCTGATCGAGGCGATCAGCGTGCAGGCCACCGCGGCGGCCGCGGTGTCCAGTCTGCGCGGGGCGACGTTCGGCCGCTTCGGCGGACGACCGATGGGGATGAACACCGCGGTGGCCAATACCGATCAGTGGCAGCGGCTGTTCGGCATCGACGTCGAAGAGATCGATCAGTGGGAGATCGTGCGACGCGCGGAGCTCGCCGACGCGGGTGAGGCAAAAGCCGCGCGGGAATGGCTGGAGCACCACACCGCAGGTGTGCACTACGACGGCGTGAAGCTGACGCCCGAACTGCTGGAGCGCCAGATCCGCTCGTATCTCGCCGTGCGTGAGCTGATCGACGAGTGGCGGCTGGACTTTTCGGGGATCAAGGGACAACCGGAACTCACGCAATATTTCGCCACCATGGATATCACCGAGGCATTCCTCAACGACCCGTACGACTGGAACGGCCCCAAACAGCCACACGTCTGTGCCACCGAGGCCGATATGGACGGCGCGCTGACCATGCAATTGCTCAAGCAAATAACTGCAGGTCCGGCACTTTTCGCCGATGTGCGGCACTACCACGCCGACCGCGATATCTGGGATCTGTGCAATTCCGGGCAGCACGCCACCTGGTTCGCCGCGCGCAGCGACGACCCGGCCGAAAACCTGGCCAAGGTGCACCTGTACCCCGAGGTGTTCTTCTTCCCTGCGGGCGGCGCCTCGGTGCACCACCTCGCGGCACCCGGTCGAATGACCCTCGCCCGCCTCACGCGCAATAACGGCGACTATCGAATGCAGTTGATGCTCGGCGAGTTCGAGAACTACGACGACGCCACCAACGAGGCCCTCATGAAGCAGTCCACGTGGGAATGGCCACATGCGTTCGCCCGCTTGGACGCGAAGGCCGAGGACTTCCTTTCCCGCTTCGGCGCCAACCACATTCATGCCGTTCCCGGCGATCATCGCGCTACGGTCCGCGCTGCTTGCACGCTGCTCGATATCACTGTCGACGAGTTCACCCGCTGAGCAGCCGTGGACCCGCAGGTTCTCCCCCGCGAGAGGCGGTAGCGCATGTATCTGGGTATCGATATCGGGACCTCCAGCTCCAAAGGGGTGCTGGTGGAACGTGATGGCACCGTGATTGCCAGAGCCGAACGAGCACACGATATTTCGTCGCCGCGCCCGGGTTGGTTCGAGCACGATGCCGAGACCGTGTGGTGGGCTGACTTCGTCGCCATCGCCGGCGAGCTGATGGACATCGCCCATCGCCTCTTCGGCAGCGACAGTCCCCCGGGCAGCCGGACCGGCGTGCACCTGCTCGATGCGCTGGCGGTCAGCGGGATCGGGCCATGCTTGCTGCCGGCCGACGCCGACGGACGTCCACTGCGACCGGCCATTCTGTATGGTGTCGACACCAGGGCAACGGCCGAGATCGCCGAGCTGAATACCGAATTCGGTGCGCAGGCGGTGATGGAGCGGGCGGGCGCACCACTGACGAGTCAAGCCGTCGGCCCGAAGCTGCGCTGGCTGGCCAGGCACGAGCCCGACATCGCGAGCCGCACCGGCATGCTGCTCATGGCGAGTTCTTTTCTCGTGCATCGGCTTACCGGCCGATACGTGCTCGATCACCAATCCGCCAGCCAATGCGTCCCGATGTACGACCTGGGCAAACGCGAGTGGGCGGCCGATTGGGCCGAGGTGGTCGCACCGGGCCTGACGCTGCCCGAACTCGCCTGGCCCACCGAGATCATCGGCCGGGTCTCCACCGCCGCGGCAGCCGCCACCGGCCTGCCCGCAGGTCTACCCGTCACCACCGGCACCATCGACGCCTGGGCCGAAGCCGCCAGCGTCGGTGTCCGGGCACCGGGCGATGCCATGATCATGTACGGCACCACCATGTTCCTGGTGCAAGTGCTCGCCGACCCGCACCCGCACCCAGGCTTGTGGGGCACCTGCGGAACCTGGCCCGGCACTTACACTCTGGCCGCCGGGATGGCGACCTCCGGCGCGGTGACCGACTGGCTGCGCCGCCTGCTCGGCGGTGATTTCGCCGACCTGGTCGCGGCTGCCGCGGAGGTGCCCGCGGGCAGTCGTGGCCTGCTCGTGCTGCCCTACTTCGCGGGTGAACGCACGCCGCTGTTCGATCCGGATGCCAGGGGCGTCATCGCAGGCCTCACCCTCGGGCACGGCCGCGCCGAGCTGTACCGGGCGGCCCTGGAAGGCATCGCCTACGGCGTTCGGCACAACCTGGAGGCAATGGTCGAGGCAGGCGGGCAGGCGCGGCGTTTGGTCGCCGTCGGAGGCGGCACCAAGGGCGGGCTCTGGACGCAGATCGTCGCGGACGTGACCGGTCTGCCACAACAACTCCCGGCCGATACGGTCGGCGCCGCGCTCGGCGATGCGCTGCTCGCGGCGGAAGCCTCGGGCACCGACACCTCCGAGTGGAATCCCGTGATCGGCGTGGTCGAACCCGATCCGGATCGCCACACTACCTACACGTCCTACTATCATCGCTACCGCGAAATGTATGAATCCACCGTGGACATCGCGCACTTCCTCGCGGACGAACAACACCGTGCCGTCCGTCACTCGTAGAACCACCGCACGTGCGAGGACACCATGCCGACACTGACACTCACCCAAGACAATTTCCACAGCACCGTCGCAGGCCATCCCATTGTGCTTGTCGACTGGTGGGCGGGCTGGTGCGGGCCGTGCCGCCAATTCGCGCCGGTCTACGAGGCTTCCTCCAACGTGCATCCCGAAATCGTGCACGGCAAGGTCGACACCGAGTCCGAGCAAGCGCTGACCGCATTGGCGAACGTCGACCGCTTCCCGACGTTGATGGGATTTCGCGAAGGGCTGCTGGTGTTCTCGCAGGCCGGTTTTCTGGCCGCGGCCGGGCTCGAAGAGGTGGTGCAACAGATCCGATGGCTGGACATGGATCAGTTCCGGGCCGCCGCCAACGCGGCGAGTCCCGTTGCCACCGCCGAGCGAATGGCAGGCCACGCGGCCGGCCCCGTCCGATACGGCTGGCCAGGTCTGTGACCTCGCCGGGGTCCGAGCTCTGGCGGCTCGACGCCGCACGCACCCGCTCGATCAGCGCGGAGAATCCGACCGGAGCACCCGGGGCAGGCGCTCGCGCGGTCGAGGGCACCGGAGCCGCCGCGGCCCGGCTGCTCGGCCCCGGCTGGAAGATCTCGCCGTCGATCGAGCTCGCGGTGGACGAAACCGCCACGCTCGCAGAGGTTTCCGGCCCCGGCGTGTTTCGCCACCTGTGGCTGACCACCGAGCGCACCGTGCTTCGGCAACTGATCCTGCGCATGTACTGGGACAACGCACCGGAGCCCGCGATCGAACTGCCGCTGGGCGACTTCTTCTGCAATGGCTGGGACGAGCTGGCACTGGTGAGTTCGGAGATGGTGGTAGTAGCGCCAGCGGGCGGACTGAACAGCTTCTGGCCCATGCCTTTTCGCCACAGCGCGCGCATCACGCTGTACAACGGCAGCGAGCGCTCGGTGCCGTTGTACTACCAGGCCACCTACACCGAGGAAGACGTCCCGAACTCGGCGGGCTATCTGAATGCCCAATGGCGGCACAGTAATCCGCTCGGCGACCCGGCCGTCCACCCGATCCTCGACACCGTATCGGGCCCCGGCCGCTACGTGGGCACCTACCTCGCCATCCAACCCGGCTCGCCCGGCTGGTGGGGCGAAGGAGAACTCAAGTTCTACCTCGACGGTGACACCACCCATCCGACCCTCTGTGGCACCGGCACCGAGGACTACTTCGGCGGCGCCTGGAATTTCGATCTCGATGGCGGCTACCGCTGCTACTCCACGCCCTACCTCGGTCTGCATCAAGTCCTGCCTCCGGACGAGATCTACCAACCGGACCAGCAGTTCGGCATGTACCGCTGGCACGTGCGGGACCCGATCTGCTTCCACCACGACTTACGCGTCACGCTGCAGGCACTCGGCTGGAGCGACGACAAGACCTATCTCCCACTCACGAAAGCGCGGATAGCCAGCACCGCCCTGTGGTACCAGAGCCCTCGAATCGGCTGACGCACCGAACGGTGGCGTCCGCGAGCCGCGGGACGGTTCACCCGAGCGGCGTCTGCGGCCCGGTTCCTAATCGATGTCGTCGATCGACAGATCAGGGATGTCCATCGCCAGCAGCTCGTCTGCCCGCGCAAGCGCCAGGTCCATGCTGGATTGGATGTCGTCGAGGACACCGAAGCCATCGAGCAGACCCTCCAGTTCACGCCGGGTGGTCTCCAGTTCCGCGATCGCGGGGTCGACCGGGAACCACGCGACGCCATCGCGCCACCAGGAGTTGCCGTCGATCCAGGCCCACATGACGTCGCGAACCAGGGCCGCATCGGGGGTGTACAGCTGGCCGAGCTCCTCCCGCGCGCCCGCGCGATGTTCGAGCTCGTAGACGCCGTCGGGCAGCAGCCGCGTCTGGATGTAGTCGTTCTCGCCGCGGCTGACGACGATGAAGGGGCATTCCGGATCGGGCGGGGCGCTGAGCAGGTCGTCCAGCAGCGGGTCCGTCAGCTGCGGCACCGTGGTCCCGTCACCGGTCCGGACGTGCACGTCGGCGTGTATGTCCGGGTCGTCGCTCACTCGCGACAGTCTGCCTCATGCCCGAGATCGGCAGCCCGACCGGACGCGGAAATCGAATGCCCGAAATCCACCGAGCGACGGCAGATCGGGGGCAGAGTATTCGGGATGGCCAAGGTCGCGGGGGTGGACAGCTCCACCCAATCATGCAAGGTCGTCGTCTGCGACGCGGATACCGGCGAGATACTGGTGCAAGCGCACGCACGGCACCCGGCGGGCACGGAAGTGCCCGCCGAATCCTGGTGGCAGGCACTGTGCGCGGCTGGAGACGGCCTCATAGATGACGTCGACGCCATTGCCGTCGCCGGTCAACAACATGGTCTTGTCGCGCTGGATTCCGATGGGCTGCCGATCCGGGATGCGCTGCTGTGGAACGACACCCGATCCGCGGACGCGGCCGAGGACTTGGTCGCCGAACTCGGCGGACCGCAGGCATGGGCCGACGCCGTCGGTAGTGTGCCGCTCGCCGCGTTCACCGTCACAAAGCTGCGCTGGATGGCCGATCACGAACCGGATCTGGCCGACCGAACGCGCCGGATCATGCTTCCGCACGACTATCTGACCTGGCGGCTACACGGCGGGCCCGGCGCGCCGGGGAACGAGCCGACCACCGATCGAGCAGACGCCTCCGGCACCGGCTACTGGTCGCCCGCGACACAGCGCTATCGCGAAGACCTTCTCGCCCTCGCCTTCCGGGGCCGGACACCCGAGGTTCCGCGCGTCGCAGGACCCGCCGAAGCCGTCGGGCGCACGCCCGGCGGTGCGCTGATCGCAGCAGGCACCGGCGACAATGCGGGCGCAGCACTCGGATTGGGTATCGAGGATGGCGACATCGTCATCTCCCTCGGTACCAGCGGCACCGCCTACACCCGTTCCCCCCGTCCCAGTGCCGATGCCACCGGCGCAATCGCCGGATTCGCCGACGCCACCGGCGCTTTCCTCCCGCTGGTGTGCACGCTCAACGCCGCCATGGTCCTCGGGTCCACTGCCGAAATGCTCGGTGTCGACCTCGCCGAACTGGAAAGTCTTGCGCGACAGGCGCCGCAGGGCGCCGAGGGCGTTGTGCTGCTGCCCTACCTGTCCGGCGAACGCACACCGAACCTCCCGCACGCGACAGGCAGCCTGCACGGACTCCGAACGCATTCCATGCGACCGAGTACGATCGCCCGCGCGGCCTTCGAGGGGATGCTCTGCAATATGGCCGAGGCGCTCGACCACCTCCGCGCCTCCGGTGTCCCGGTCCGACGCGTCCTGCTCATCGGCGGGGCCACTCGCTCCCCCCTGGTCGCCGACATCGCAGCCCAGATCTTCGGCGTCACTGTCACGGTTCCCGAACCCACCGAATACGTCGCACTCGGCGCAGCCCGTCAGGCAGCCTGGGCGCTCAGCGGCACAGCGCAGGCCCCGCGCTGGCCCGCGCGCTCGATTGCCGAGATTGCCGCACCCGACAACGGCGACTCCACCGGGGCCCTTATCCGAGCGGAGTATCAGCGAACTCGAGAATCCATATACGGCCGGTAAGCCGATGCGAACCAAGACAAGCCAGTCGGCAGGCGGTGCAGCGCCGTGGCACCGCATCCTGCCGGCCTGTCCTCCACAGCCAAAGACAGTGCACCCAAGTCGGAACACCACGGCGGATCCGATCTGGGTCCCACCAACCGAACCGGATACTTGGGCAGGATGGACCGACGGAGTCGGAGACCACTCGACGTCGTGGCGAACGCTGTCGGTGCGAACCTCAGGTGGCGGCGGTACCGGTCATCGTCGTATCACTGTCACCGTCACGGTGTCCTGTCCGGGGCTGGTGGTGAGTTGAAGTAGCCGGGCATCGGGTACCGACACGACGTCGCCGCCTTGGATTTCGACCTGGTAGCCGTCGGGGTAGTTGCTCTGCGGCAGATAAACCTCGGTGCGGGCTTCACGGGCGAACGGTTGACCGGAATCGGCGCGGCGGGCACTGTATCGGACGGTGAACGTCCCAGTCTCGCTGTCGTAGTGCCATTGCTGCGGGGTGCCTGCGATTGCCTGTGGATATGGCCTGACGAGCGCCGGGTCCATCAGGTTGGGGCCGGTCGGTGGCTCCTGGGGATGGCCAGGTGTCTGATCCTGTGGTTGGGACCAAAACAGCCAGGAAGCCATGTTGTCGTCGAATCTATCGGCGAGACGAGTCAGCCTCGCCCAATCTTTGATCGCGCCGAACTCGGTCACCAGCCCGACAACGCCCTCGGCGGCGGCGCGATCCAATCCGTTGCTCACGCAGGTGTCGATCGGGCCGAAGCAGTAGTCGTGGAAGCTCATCCCCGCGTTCGGATCGCCGGTCGGATTCGGCATCCAGTTCGGTGTACCTAAATCGTTGGTCACCGACGGCTCGTAGAACAGCAGGTGTTTCGGGTCGGCTCGGCGGATGGCGTTCATCACTTTTGCTTGGAACATCGCGAGCGCACCCCTTTCGAACTGGGGGCAGCCCTGTGGAAAGCAGGTCGGGTATTCCCAACCGGGCCACGGCTCATTGATCAGGTCGTAGCCCAGCACGTACGGTTCGTCTGCGAAGCTTTGCGCGACATGCGCCCACATAGCCGCATAGTGTTCCTGCAGTCCGACGCCATCGGGCGCGGCGTGGTCGTGCCAGAAGTTCGCCCACGTTTGATTTTGTGCGGGGCTCGTAAAGTAGACCAACGGAAAGCCGGGGTCGGGCTGCACCGGGAGCCCGTCGGTGAACGTCGCCCAGTCGGGGAACCCGCTCCAACTCGCGCCCACCGATTCGTTGAACGCGTCCTGATGGGAATCGACCAGGCTGTAGATGTTGTACCGGGCCAGCAGCTGCTGGGTTTGCTTGATCTGCGCGATGTAGTTGTCGTCGTAAACGCCGGGCTGCGGCTCGACCGCCTTCCACGCGAAACCCAGCCGCACCGCGTTGAAACCGTTCGCCGCCAGGAACTGTGCGTCATTCTCGCCGAAACCTCCGGCTGCGGGGAAGTACGGCGGATTCTTGTAGACCATATTCACCCCGTGCAAGGTGACCACCCGGCCCAGGTCGTCGGTGAGCCAGCGACCCACGTGCCCCAACTCCGGAGCCGTCGGTGTCGCCGCAGCCGGTGTGGTCAATCCCAGCAGCAGTATGACGAGCCCGAGACACCGTGCTGTCGAGGACATCATGGTCATCGCGCAAACCTTTCGACGAGTATGCGCCGACGACACTTCTCCGGCGCGGACGACTACAGCGAGAAACGCTTCATACACGGCGGCCTTACCGACCGGTCCGCAAGATGTCAGCGCCCGGAGTCGAACCGTCCTGCCGGTATGTCCCGGTACATCTGGTGCGGCAGGACCGGCTGTTTACCCACAGGCATGCCTTGGTCCTGGTGCAGTGGATCAATCCGAACAACACGATGATCGAGACCACGGCGCTGATGCGGAAATGCTATATATCGTCGGCCGGATTCGATCACGACACTCCGCTGCACCGCGACGCGGTCGCATGCCTCGACCAGTGCTCGTCACTACGTGATCCATGGTCACGCCGTCACCGTCGGTCTGGGCCTCCCCCGAACTGTTCGCGGGAGCGGATGGGGGTGGTGCTCGGCGCGCATTCCACTGCGTCAAGTCCCTTCGGTGTCGATCTCGACAACATCGAATTGCGTTCCGACGATAGGGATTTCAGCTATGGCTCCGGTTCGCTCCCGGCGGGCTCGCCAGATCCACGGCTGGTGCCGTGCAGGTGGACGCTGCCTGCAGGGAGCCTGCGTGGCGATACACGCAGCGTTTGCCGCGGATCGATAGACACGAGATGCCGGTGCCAGGCCAAGTGGCCCGACACCGGCATCTCGTGCTTCGACGGCTCAGACTCCAGTGTCTGTACCGCACAGCCGCCCAGCGTGGCTAGCTCAACAGCTTGGTCTTCAGTGCCGCGACGGTTGCCTCGTCGACACCGAGCCCGTCGCTGAGGAAGCTCTCGAACGAGCCGTAGGACTGACGCACCTCGTCGAACGCCGCATCCAGATAGTCACGCTGCACGCCGACAATGGGCTCCCACAATGCACGATCGGCAACCAGCCCCTGTGCGACCAGCGCATCCAGCAGTGCCTTGTTGCCCGCGGCCAGATTGTCGTTGGACTCGAGGAAGTCGTTGTAGATCTGCCCCTTCGGGACATCGAGTGCACTCATCAGGATCGCGGTCATCCAGCCGGTGCGATCCTTGCCCGCGGTGCAGTGATAGAGCACCCCATCCTGCGCAGTGGCGATGTCCTTGAAAGCCGCGGCGAACTGGGCCCGCGCGGTCGGATTCGTGACAAACCAGCGGTAGTAGGTACGCATGATCTCGGCGCCCTTACCGTCACCGAGCGCGTCCTGCTGGGCGGCTGGTCCGGCCTGGATCAGCCGCGACACCATCACGAAGAAGTCGTTGGCCGGATCATAGACAGGCTGCTCGGTGCGGCGAATCGACGCGGGCAGGCGGTCGGGATCGCGGCCGGCCTCGATGGGGCTGCGGAAGTCGATCACCTGACCGATCTTCAGCGAGACCAGCTTCTGCTGTTCGCCGTCATCCAGTTTGGCCAGTGCATCGGTGCGGAAGACGACACCAGTGCGCAGCTTGCTGCCGCCCTTGGCCGGGTAGCCGCCGATGTCCCTGGCATTGGGCGCGTGCGGGAGCCCGAGCGAGCGGTCGTGCTTGCCGGGCGACTGCAGCATCGGGGCCGCTGCGGCCGGAGCCGACAGCACCGGGACCGCGGTGGCCGGGAAAATACCGACCACCGTGGCGGCGGTTGCCACCAGGGCACCGCGTAAGACGCGCGAGAGTGTCACGAGGGGTGTTCCTTTCCACAATGAGCCGGAGAGAATGTTTCCGGCCCAAGCTCTACTGCGCGGCCGCGAGCAGCGTCACGGTGCCTGCGGCACCGTCGACACGAACAAGCTGGCCGTCGGACAGGCTGGTGGTGGCGGTCTTGGTGTCCACCACGCACGGGATGCCGAATTCGCGGGCCACGATCGCGGCATGGGAGGCCGAGCCGCCGATATCGGTGATCACCGCGGCGGCGTAGGCGAACATCGCGGTATGCCCGGTGTCGGTCACCGAGGCCACCAGGATGTCGCCGGGTTCGATGTCGTCGTCGAGCGACAGCACCAGCTTCACCCGGCCCTCCACCACACCCGCGCACACCCCGATACCGGTCAGGCTCTCGTCGGTGCCGAGTGCACCGCCGTCCGCGGCCGGTTCCCAGTGTCCGGCAATGACGTCCGGCATCCGCAGGCCCTGCAGTCTGATGCGTTCGGCGCGCCTGCGCGCGACCTTCTCGGCGACATCGGCCGGGGGGCAGAAGATTTCGTCCAGCGTCAGGTAGCAGACGTCGTCGGTCTCCCGCAATCGCCCGGCGCGGACGAGGCGGTCCGCGCGCTCGCGCACCACGAGTCGCAAGCAATGGGTGATCCGCACGACGCCGTCGCGGGCGCGTTCCCGTGCGACAGTAGCTCCCGCAGCCATCTTCGCGGTGCGACTCGGCGCGGCATCGACGGGTGCGCGTGTGGGCGCGGGCATTTGTGCCGCGCGGGCCGCCGCACTCACCAACAGGGCAGGCCGGTCCCCGAAGGTCGGGTTGATCAGTTCGCATTCACCGGGACCGCGGTGCCCGATCTTCCCGAGTTCCGCATCGAGAGCGGCGGCGAAATCAGGCGAAATCGCCCGTGCCGCTGCGATATCGCCGGCTCGGGCCGCCTCGTAGAGGTCGACATCGACACGGCACAGCTGCGCGAGCCGTTCGACCGCGAGCATGGGCTTCGCCGACTCCAGGCGGTTCAGATCAATGGGCACCTCGCCCGCGTCCTTGCCTCGGGCATGCACGGCGGTGGCAGCGCCGGTCATCATCACCCCGATCGAGGCGGCCTGCCAGGCTTGATGCAGCCGGTCACGCCACAGCAGCGCGCGCACGTGCAGCTGCTCATCGGTCAGTTCACGAATCTGTTCGGCGCTCAACGCCTCTGCATGCGAGGCCGCATTGATCACTTCCGCGGACTTCCGGAAGCGGGTCGCGGTGGTCAGAACGCGGGCGGTCGCGCGCAAGGTCGCCACGGTGCTCGCGAAGCCGGTGGGCATCGGCGGCTTGCCGTGGGGCTGCAAGGCGATCTCGGCGGGGATATTGCCGTAGGCGTCGCGGCGAATGCTCTCCTCGTCCCAGCCCGGCATGTTCTCGGCGGCGAGTACGCCGATCGAGGCGTTGATGTAGACATGATGACCGAGCACGGTGGTGACGCGACTCGTCCAGTGCTCCAAGGCGATTCCGTCGAGGGCGATCATGGTGCCCATGGCCTCGTTGGCGAGGCGGATCGCGCCTGTGTGCAGGTCGATCGTCAGCGGGGTCATCGGGCCGGGCAGCGCTTCGGAGGTATTGGTCGCGGTGTGCACCGGGTAGCGCTCGTCGACCCGATCGTCGAACTCGCCCTCGAGACCCTCGGGTGCGATAGTGGCCAGCCGATGGTTGTCCGAGGTCGCGGCACGTGACGGAATGACGTGTGACGGCAAGGGAATCGCCCCGCGCCGGGTGCGGAATCCACCGCCATCGGGCTTGCGGCCGACCAGCCCGCGCACCAGGTCGGCGATGACCTCGCGAGCGGTCCAGCCGCAGCGGAAGCCCCACTGTTCTTGTGCCGCGGTCGGATCGAGCAGCTCCCGACGGGCCGACCAGCCCGGCACCCAGGCGGAGTAGCGCACGCCCGCCGCGCGCATCATGCCGTGTACTTCGTTCTTCGTGACAACACCGGAGGCGGCGAGCTCCACGATCTCCAGACCCTCGACCCGCAGCCGGTTCGGCAGGGTAGTGGCGGCGATGACCAGGAATCGATCCAGGTCATCGCTGTGTAGCACTTGGAATCCGTCGTCGGATCGCGACCCGAGAATCGGCTCGAGTGCCCGCCGGGTCTCGGACCCGATCCGGCGACCGGCGACCGGCGCGATGCGCACCAGCAGCCCGTCGGCGCCCGATGTCCGCAGGGTCGTCGACACCTCATGCTCCGACATCCGCGCCGAGCGCGCGCCCGTGACAGCCGGAATCACCACGCGCGCATCAGCTTTGCGTGCCGCGGCGGCTATCTGCGCCACCCCCTTGTCGGCCAGATGCACAATGGCCGCACATCCTTCGACGGCTCGGGCACAATCTCCGGCATCGGCAGGATCGCCGGCGATGAACTGCACCCGGGGATCGACGTGGCGATGCCACCGGCGGTCCAGGCCGACCACTTCGTGCCCGGCGGCCAACAGCATGCGCGCCACCCCGCGACCGCTCGGCTCGGTGATTCCGGTGACCAGGACCCGCATCGATATCCTCTCCTCATCGGCGTCGGGATACACAACGTGACGCCGTTCACACACCATCACCAGTGCGCCGCCGGAGGACCGGATTCAGTCCCACTGACCGGGAGGGCCGAGTCGGCTACCGAGATGGTCGATACCGTCGCCCGCCCTGCGGCCGGAAATGTCGGGCCGATGACGGTCCGGAATTCGGTGGCGCCGCGCGCCACCGCTGAGGTGAACCACTACGACATCGAGACCGACGTACTGGTCGTCGGCTACGGCTGTGCCGGTGCGTCAGCGGCGTTCGAGGCGGCGCACACCGGCGCCGACGTGCTGGTGCTCGACCGGGCGGGTGGTGCGGGCGGGGCATCGGCCATGTCCGGCGGTGAGATCTACCTCGGCGGCGGCACTCCGATCCAGCAGGCCTGCGGATTCGACGACAGCCCCGAACAGATGGCGGCCTTCCTGCTTGCCGCGCTCGGGCCGGGCGCCGACGAGCAGAAGATCACGCACTACAGCGAGCACAGCGTGGCGCATTTCCATTGGCTGGTCGATCGTGGCGTGCCGTTCACACCTCGCTTGTGGGATTCGCCCGCGTGGGTGCCGCCCACTGACGACGGACTGATGTGGCTCGGCGAGAACAGCTGGCCGTTCACCGAAATCGCCACCCCGGCACCGCGCGGCCACCGGCCGACGGCGAACGACTTCGGTGGCAGGCTGCTGATGGACACCCTGGTCGATGCGGCCGAATCTGCTGGCGCGACAGCACAATACGACACCTACGTCACCAATCTGATTATCGGCGCGGACGGCGGCGTCGTCGGTGCGGTGGCACGCCGCTACGGCAAAGAGCTCACCATCCGGGCTCGGCGCGGATGCGTGCTGACCACAGGTGGTTTCGTCGACAACGACGACATGCTCGCCGCCAACGCACCACGCTTGCTCGGACACACCAAGGTCAGTGCGGGCACCGACGACGGCAGCGGGATCCGACTGGCGCAGGCTGCGGGCGCTGCGGTTCGGCACATGGCGGCCGGGCAGGTCGGCATCTCACTCGTTCCCGCCTTCGCCGCGCGTGGGATGATCGTCAACGAGCACGGCAGCCGATTCATCAACGAAGACACCTATCCCGGACGCATCGGCCAGGCGGCACTGTTCCGGCAGGACATGAAGGTGTGGGTGGTGCTCGACGAGCAGGGCTACGACGAGGTGCCGGAACGGGAACGCTGGGGCGTTCGTCCGACACATGTCGCCGAATCGGCGGCCGAGCTGGACGACCTGCTCGGCCTGGCACCGGGCGCGCTGACCACCCAGATCCAGCGATACAACGACTTCGCCGCACGCGGCGCAGATCCCGATTTCCACAAGTCCGAACGCTGGCTGCGTCCACTCACCCCGCCGCTGGCCGCGATCGATATCAAAGCCGGCGTCCGCCCACCCGCGGAATCCGGCAACCGCCGCGGCACGGGCGCTTCTGTGTTCACCCTCGGCGGCCTGCATACCACCATCGACGGCCAGGTGCTCGATCTCGACGGTGCACCCATCCCCGGCCTGTTCGCCGCGGGCCGCGCGAGCTCCGGTCTGCACGGCGAGGGCTACATCAGCGGCACCTCCCTCGGCGACGGCACCTTCTTCGGCCGCAAAGCCGGAACAGCCGCGGCCGCGAACATCTGACCGGCCGACACGGTTCCGATCACCGGGACTGTCGCCGTTGCACCGCCCCGGACGCACATAGCGTCAGAGCATGGCGCTTTTCGCGTCGCAGCCAGAACCACAGGAGGACACCCGTCATGACCAACAAGGTGCTCGATCGGGTCCGGGATCTGCTTCCGGCGATCCGGGAGCGAGCCGCGGATACCGACGCGCAGCGGCGCGTTCCCGTGGCGAGCATCAAAGAGCTGACCGAGGCCGGGGTGTACCGGATGTTGCAGCCATCGCGCTTCGGCGGCGACGAGGTCTCGCCCGTCGCGTTCTACGAGGTCATTCGTGCGATCGCCTCCGCGTGCCCGTCCACCGGGTGGGTCTCCTCGGTGCTCGGCGTGCATCCGTGGCAGCTCGCACTGTTCCCGTTGCAGGCACAGGAAGAGGTGTGGGGCGCGGATTCCGACACCTTGATCTCGTCGTCCTACGCCCCGACCGGGCGGCTCACTCCCGTCGAGGGCGGCTACGAGGTCAGCGGCCGGTGGAGTTTCTCCTCCGGATGTGACCACGCGCAATGGGCTTTCCTCGGCGCGCTCGCGCCGGACGAGAACGGCAATCCCCGTGACTACTTGACGATTCTGGTACCGCGCGCGGACTACCTGATCGATGATGTGTGGCATGTCGTCGGCCTGTCCGGCACCGGCAGCAACGACATCGTGATCGAAAAGGCGTTCGTGCCTCACCACCGTGCGTACAGCGCCACCGAGCAGTCTCAGCTGCGCGGACCGGGCCAAGAGGCCAATCCTGCTGCGCTGTACAAGATTCCGTTCGCCGGGGTGTTCTCCAACACCATCACCGCGCCGATCATCGGCGCCGCACAGGGCGCCTATCAGGCGCACATCGAGATGATGCGGGAGCGGGTGCGGCTGTCCTACGGCGGGCAGAAGGTCGCCGAAGACGGTTTCGCGCATGTGCGGGTCGCCCGCGCCGGCTCCGAGATCGATGCCGCGATCCTGCAGATGGAGCGCAATATCTCCGAGCAATTGCGCTATGCCGAAGCGGGCGAGGAGATTCCGGACGAGGTGCGCCTACGCACCCGCCGTGACCAGGTGCGTGGCACCGAACGCGCGATCGCGGCGATCGAGCTGCTGTTCGATAATTCCGGCGGCCATTCGATTCGCAAACCCAATACGATCGAACGGCATTGGCGCGACGCCCATGCGGGCAGCGTGCACGTGATCAACGACGTGGAGCGCGCTTTGGCGATGTTCGGCCGCGGCGAGTTCGGGCTGCCGGTCGAAGATCGGATGGTGTGATGCTCAGCGCCGAGGTGACCAGTCGCCACATCACCGTAGACGGGTTGAAACTCCGCTACCACGAGGCAGGGTCGGGTCCGCCACTGTTGCTGCTGCACGGCTCCGGACCCGGCGTGTCCGGGTGGGCGAACTTCGGCGGCAATCTGCCCGTGCTCGCCGAGCACTTCCGCTGCCTGATCCTCGATCAGCCCGGCTTCGGCGCCAGCGAGCGACCGGAGGTGTACGAGCGCAACTATCTGCGCATTTCCGCCGATGCGGTGATCGGCATGTTGGATCAACTGGAGTTGCCCCGGGTGCACCTGCTCGGCAATTCCATGGGCGGCGCGGTAGCGACGCTGATCGCGCTCGAGCATCCCGATCGCGTCGAGCGCCTCGTCCTCATGGCCCCCGGCGGCGTCGGGGTCAATGTGCTCGGACCCGAGCCGTCGGAGGGAATTCGGAGACTGCTGGAGTTCACCGCGGATCCCACCCGCGAGCGGGTGCTGAGCTGGCTGCGCACCATGGTTTTCGACGAGGCGGTGCTCACCGACGAACTGGTCGACGACCGGCTCGTCGCGGCCTCGGCTCCCGCCGCGATCGCGGCCATCACAGACGCATACCGCACCTTCGCGAACCCGGCGTTCGCCGAACCGATGCCGCTGTGGGCACGGCTGCGGAACCTGCGGCACGAAGTGCTGATGCTATGGGGCCGCGACGACCGGGTCACGCCGGTCGAGGGTGCGCTGCTGCCGTCCCGGCAGCTGCCCAACGCCGACCTGCGGCTGTTCGGCCGGTGCGGGCACTGGGTCCAGATCGAGCGGAAAAAAGCGTTCGAACGCGCGGTCGTCGACTTCCTGAATGCGGGCCTGTAGGCGGCCGTCACCAGCCACGACAGCCGCCACACCGATGCCGCGGCGCCGATCGGCGCCGCGGCATCGGGCCGTTCATTCGCAGGCTGTGTCCGACGGTTTCGGGTTACAGTCGGCCGGTGACGTGGACCGCTCCTGACATCGACCGAGGCAAGACACCACTTATCGCCGATGAGCGTCAGATGCTGCGGGCGTGGCTCGATTTCCACCGTCAGACACTGCTGCTCAAGTGCGCGAGACTCAATTCCGAGCAGCTCAAACAACGGTGTGTCGCACCGTCCTCGCTATCGTTGCTCGGCCTGGTCCGGCACCTGAGCGAGGTGGAAGGCGGATGGTTCCGCACCGGCGCGGGTGGCGAAACGCTGGACTACCTCTACTGCAGCACGGACAATCCTGACGGCGACTTCGACGACATCCTCGAGGCCGACGCTGCCGCGGATTTCGCGGCCTATCATCGTGAAATCGAACTGGCCGATGCCGCTGTCGCCGACCTGCCGCTCGATCACACATTCATTCATCCCCGGCACCCGACCGAGTACAGCCTGCGCTGGGTCTACGTGCACATGATCGAGGAATACGCCCGCCACAACGGCCACGCCGACTTCCTGCGCGAACGTATCGACGGCGCCACCGGCGACTGACCGCGCCGATTCAGCTCGGATTCTGGCTGACCCAGCCCGCGATCTGCGTTCGGGAGGTGAACCCGAGTTTGGTGAGGATGTGGTCGACGTGGCTCTCGGCGGTGCGGATCGAGATGACGAGCTCGCTCGCGATGCCCTTGTTGCTGTAGCCCGCGGCGATCAATCGGGCCACATCCCGCTCCCGTCGGGTGAGCACATCGGCGGCAACGGCTTTCGCCGGCGCGGCGGCCGGTTTGGTCTCGCTGCCCAACGCGTAGTCGATGGCTTCGTCCAGCCCGAGCGCGGCGCCCGCGTCGAAGGCGGTACGGAACTCCTTGTCCCCCATCGCGACACGCACTTGCTCGCGGACCTTGTCCCCGACCGCCTGGGTCATCGCATGCGCTAGCCGCTGGGTGCTGCCGTACCGGACCGTCGACGCCGCGCCCATCAGCCTGGCCGCGCGGATCCGATCACCGTCGGCGGCGGCGACCCACGCCAGTCCGTCGAAGCCGGATGCGGTCCACACGCAACGGTCGAAGAGCCGAAACAGCTCGACCGCCCGCCGCAGCGCACCGATCGCCTTGTCCTGGTTGCCTTTACGCCATTGATCGGTCCCCACCGCCCAGTACCCGAGGCCACCGAGCAGGTGCGAACCGTGCTCGGCGGTCTCGGCGAGGAAGCGCTCCGCGATGGCACCGGCGCGGGCATCTTCGAGCACCAGCGCGCAGACATAGGCGAACGCGAGGCTTTCCATCTCCGCACCGTGATGCGCACATTCGCGGGCCCGATCCGCGGCCGATTCCGCGATATCGAGAGCGCGGCGCGGATCGGCATCAGTGAATGCCAGCAACGCTGACAGCAGCGTGGCCTCCACCAGCACCTCGACCGCATTCAATTCCGTGGCGATCTGGACGCATTCGCCGGCGAATCGCGTTGCCTCGGCAGTGTCGGAGAGCATGGCCGCGATGACCGACGCCGCCGCGAGCGCCCGAGCCCGATCGGTGGTGTGTTCCAGGTCCTTGTCCAGCGCGTCGCGCAGCCAGCGATAGCCCTCGAGCAGGAACCGGTAGTGCTCCCAGAACGGTCGCAGTTCGGTGGCGATCTGCAGCCCGCGATGCGCGCCGTCCGGGTCGGCCAGCGAGAATTGCAGTGCCGCACGCATATTGGCGTGTTCGCGGGTCACATCACGGAACCAGGTGACGTCCTGGCCGCCCCAGTAATCGGTACGTCCGCGTTGGGCGACCCGATAGTAGTAGTCACCATGCCTGATCCGGACCGTGTGCTCATCGCCGTGCGCCGTCAACCGGGCCAACGCGAATTGCCGCAGCGGCTCGAGCATGGTGTACCGGCCGGTGCCGTCACTATCGTGCCGGTGATTGAGCACCGACTTCTCCACCAATCCGGTCAGTGCATCCAGCAGCGCGTCCTGCGGATCGACCAGGCAGACCGCCTCGGCGGCCTCCAGGTCGAAGCCACCGGCGAATACCGCGAGCTGCTCCCACAGGCGCTGCTCATCGGCCGTGCACAGGTCGTAGCTCCACCGAATCGCGGCTTCCAGGGTTTGCTGCCGTTCCGGCGCGGTGCGCAGCCCTGTGGTGAGCAAGCGCATCGCATCGTCCAGCCGCGCGAGCACCTGGTGGGGTGTGAACATTCGCAACCGCAGCGCTGCCAACTCCAGGGCGAGCGGGATCCCCTCCAACCGACGACAGATCGCGGCGAGTGCGCCGCGATTGGCGTCGGTCACCCGGAATTCCGGATTGGCCGCTGCGGCACGTTCGATGAGTAACCGCAGCGCCTCGCTGTCGACAGAACCGGCCTCGACAGCCATATCGGAGCCTTCATCCAGGTCGGGCACCGGCAGCGGAGCCACCGGCATCACCTGTTCCCCGGAAACACCGAGCGGCTCTCGGCTCGTCGCGAGAATCCGCACCTGGGCCGTGGCCGGAATCAGCCGATCGACCAGCGCCGCGCACGCATCGATGAGGTGCTCGCAGTTGTCGAGAATCAGCAGCAGGCTCTTGTCGGCCAGGAACTCCGTCAACCCGGCCAGCGGCACACTCGTGTCATCGCGCAACCCGAGCGCCTGCGCGACGCTGAATGCGACCAGTTCCCCGTCGCTGACGTGCGCCACCTCGACCAGCCACACCCCGTCCGGGAACGCGCGACGCACCGCCTCCCCGACCCGCCTGCTCAGCCGCGTCTTGCCCACCCCGCCCGGCCCGGTCAGCGTGAGCAGCCGCGTGCTGGCCAGCAGCTTCCTGGCCGCGGCAACCTCCGCGGCCCGACCGACGAAGCTCGTCACCTCAGCGGGGAGGTTCCCTGACACGTGCCGCACCACGCTGGATACCTTCGCACGAGCGCCGCCGATATCGGGCATTTTGCCCAAGATGTCGCATACTCGCGACGAGCCTGCAGAGCGTGCGCTCGTCGACTGTGACGGTAGCGGGCGGGGGTCGCCACAGGCCTTCCCGCCCCACGACCGCTACTTCACGCGCCGCCGCGCGAGGATGGCGGCCGCCCGGACAACGGCCGCGAAGGTCGCCTCCAGCACCGAAGCGCTTCTTCCGCAGGACCATTCGGTTCCGCCGTCGACACGGTACTCGAGGTAGGTGATGGCCGTGCCGTCGTTGCCGGAACCGATGGACTGCTGGGTCAGGTTCAGCACCTCGACCCGATGTCCGATGCGCGCAAGCGCCTCGGTGAGAGCCGCCACCGGGCCGATGCCACGATGTTCGGTCCGGTGGATGACATCGCCGACCGCCAGGGTGAATTCGGTGCTCGTGTCAGGACCGTCGCCGCGGGTTCGCCACTCCTTCAGACCGACCGGGCTCGGGTCCACTGCGTCGAGGTAGCTCGCCTCGAACAGGTCATAGAGCTCAGCCGCGGTGATCTCCCGGCCGGTGCCGTCAGTGTGCACCTGCACCCGTCTCGCGAAATCGATCTGCAGACGACGAGGCAGATCCATGCCGTATTCGGCGAGCAGCAGATAGGCGATGCCGCCCTTGCCGGATTGCGAATTGACCCGGATCACGGCGTCGTAGCTGCGGCCGATATCGGCAGGATCGATGGGCAGATAAGGGACCTGCCACTCGAGTTCCCGCTCCGGGACGCCGGTGGCACCCGCCCGCGCGCGATGCTCGGACATCCCCTTCTTGATCGCGTCCTGATGCGTGCCCGAGAACGCGGTGTGCACGAGATCACCCACGTACGGATGCCGTTCATGGACGGGCATCCGGGTGCAGTGCTCGACCGTGCGGCGAACCTCGTCGATATCGGAGAAGTCGATCATCGGATCCACGCCCTGGGCATGCAGATTCAACGCCAGCGTGGCGATGTCGACATTACCGGTGCGCTCGCCGTTGCCGAAGACGCAGCCTTCGACACGTTGCGCCCCGGCCAGCAGGGCCAGTTCGGCGCAGGCGATTGCGGTGCCGCGGTCATTGTGCGGGTGCACCGAAAGAATGACGCTGTCACGCCGCGCCAGATTCCGGTGCATGTACTCGATCTGGTCGGCATACACGTTGGGAGTCGCAGCCTCGACTGTCGCGGGCAGATTCAGGATCACCGGCCGCTGCGGGGTCGCCTCCCACAGCGTGGTCATGCGGTCACAGATGTCGAGCGCGAAGTCGGGTTCGGTCAGGTTGAACACCTCGGGCGAGAACTGGAAACGCACGTTCGGCATGTCGCCCGCGAAGGCGAGTACGTCGCGTCCGCCTGCCAGAATCAACTCCCGCAGTTCGTCACGATCCTTGCCCAGCACCATGTTTCGCCACGTCGGCGCCGTCGCGGTGTACATGTGGACGACCACGTCGTTGCGGATGCCGCGGACCGATTCGACGGTGCGCTCGATCAGATCTCTTCGGGCGGGGGTGAATACGACGATCGCAACGTCCGCCGGTGCGATATCGGTGTCCGCGATCAACCGGACGAAGTCGAAATCGGTCTGCGATGCCGAGGGGTAGCCGACCTCGATCTCCTTGTAGCCCATCGCGACCATCAGTTCGAAGAAGCGCTGCTTGCGAGCCGGATCCATCGGTTCGGCCAGTGCCTGGTTACCGTCACGCAGGTCGACAGGCACCCACAGCGGCGCCTGGGTGAGTCGCGCATTCGGCCATTCACGGTGCGCGAGTGGCACATCCACGCGGTCGTAAACCGTGCGATATCGGTGCGACGGCATCTGGGAATGCCGCTGCCGATTCCACCCGGGGGCAGTAGCGGGCACGTCGCCGGCGGGTGTGGCAATGGTGGGGAAAACGCGGGTACTCATGTTCGGGTCTGCTTCCTGGCTTTCGGCCGTCACACAAAGGAGTGACCGGCCACGACAAAGCCCCACGGCGGGGGGCCGGTCGTTCAGGCCCCGCCGTGGCGGCTAAGGAGAAGCATGGTGCGCGTCATGATGGCTAGACTATACACAACTCCTCAGACAAGTAGAGAGGTTGTGATGGTTACTCCCAGCACGCGGGCGGACGGAGATCCCGGTGCACCGCGCCATCGGACCCCCGATAGTCCGGCCGCTGCGCAGGTGCGACGTCATCCGTTGGCAGCACAGGCCGCTGAACTGCTCCTGGCGCGCATCCGCGACGGCGAGTGGCCGCTCGGTCACCGGTTGCCAGGGGAAACCACCCTCGCCGCCCAACTCGGCGTCGGCCGGTCGACACTGCGTGAGGCCATCCGGGAGCTCGCGGGCAAAGGTGTACTCGACAGCCGCCAAGGCGCGGGTGTCTTCGTCACCGCGCTCGATGTCACCGAGGACTGGGACGTCGTGCTACGCCGCACCACCATCGTCTCGGTGATCGAGGCCCGCATCGCCATCGAGGCCGAGGCCGCCGCACTGGCCGCGCAGCGCCGCACTCCCGCCGATCTGCGCGTGATCCGGCGCGCGCTCGCCGCGCGGGAGACCCGCGGCGGGCCGATCCCCGAGCATGTGGATGCCGATATGGCCTTCCACCGCGCCGTCATCGCCGCCGCGCACAATGACGTACTGACCCAGCTTTTCGATACCTTCCTGCCCCGGCTGCGCACGGCGATGATCGACATGCTCAAGATCCGCCCGGTTGCCTCCGAACCGGCCGACCATGACGCCCACATTCGGCTCACCGATGCGATCGCACACCGAAACTCCACGGCCGCAGCAGCATTCAGCCGCTCCCACCTGTCGACATTGAAGGAGGCGTTCACGTGACCCGCACACCGGTGCTCGAACTGGCGGACGTGACATTCCGCCGCGAGGGCAAACAAATCATCGACGGCATCTCGCTCACCGTGCACGCGGGCGAGCACTGGGCCCTGCTCGGCCCGAACGGCGCGGGCAAGAGCACCCTGCTCGGGTTCTGCGGCGCGGTCACCTTCCCGACTTCCGGCACGGTCCGGGTGCTCGGGGAGCAACTCGGCCGGGTCGAACTGGCGCGCCTGCGCCATGCCATCGGTCACGTCAATCCCCGCCACCCCCTGCAGTACCCGCTCACGATTCGTCAGGTTGTGCTGACCGGCATCACCGCAACCATCGACACCCCGATGCGCTGGACCCCGACCGCTGACGAATTGCGCCGCGCCGACGCCATGATCGACACCATCGGCCTCAAAGGCAAAGCCGAAGACACCTGGCCCACCCTGTCCCAGGGCGAACGCGGTCGCACCCTCATCGCCCGCGCCCTCATCGCGCAGCCGCGCCTGCTGCTGCTCGACGAGCCGTCCACCGGCTTGGACGTGGCGGCCCGCGAACAATTGCTGGAAACCATCGACACCCTCGGCGACACGCACCCCGAGGTCGCCTCGGTGCTGGTCACCCACCACCTCGAGGAACTCCCGAGCACCACCACCCACGCTCTGCTCATCGCGGACGGCCGCACCGTCGCCTACGGCCCCGCCATCGCCACGGTCACCACCGACAACGTCACCGCCGCCTTCGACCACCCGGTCCGAGTCACCTACGACCACGGCCGCTGGACCGCCCGCGCCGCCCACCACACCGGCCCGTGGACAGCGCCGACCGACACCGAGCCCAGCCACTGACGGTCGGCAACCTGCGCCGAACTGGCCGACCGCACCCCGGCTAGTCCGCGAGTGGCAGGATCGGTGCTGTGCCCAGGCCAGCGCAGCGACCGATTCGCGGAAAGTTCCCGGGTGATGTCGATTCCGGCCGTGGCCGTTCGATGCAGTGGAGTGAGGATCGGACGATCCTGACGACGACGAGCAAAGGATGCCGCTATGCGTTACATGATGCTGATCCGCCTCGATAGCTCCACCGCTCCCGCGGAGGTGCCGGACGACGCCATGATGGAAGCCATCGGCAAGGTGATCGAGGACATGACCAAGGCGGGGGCGCTGCTGGACACCGCGGGACTGCACCCGATCGCCGAGGCGACGCGGATCTCGCTGTCCGGCGGAAAGCTCACCGTGCTCGACGGGCCGTTCACCGAGTCCAAAGAGGTGGTCGGCGGATACTTTCTGCTGCAGGCCAAGTCGAAGGCGGAAGCGGTGGAATGGTCGTCGCGCTTCCTCGAGGCCCACGGACCGGACTGGGAGGTCGACGTCGAAATTCGACAGCTCGACGAGCCCGCCTGATCGGACTCCCGCCGATGAGTCGTGAGCAGCCGTCCGGACAGCACCCGGGTCGCGTCGTCGAGGCGGTGTGGCGGATGGAGTGGCCGCGCCTGGTCGCGGGCCTGACGCGCATCGTCGGCGATATCGACACCGCCGAGGAACTGGCACAGGACGCGCTGGTCGCCGCGTTGGAGCAGTGGCCACGCGACGGGGTGCCGCCGAATCCGGGCGGCTGGCTCATGCTCACCGCGAAGCATCGGGCGATCGATCTGGTCCGGCGCAACCAGACCTTCGCGCGCAAGGTCACGCTGCTCGGTCGCGAACTCGCGACCGAGCAGCAGGAGCAGCCGGGCCTGCTGGTGGCGCTGGATCCGGCCCCGGCGATCGAGGACGATCTGCTGCGGATGATCTTCACCGCCTGCCATCCGGTGCTGTCGTCGCAGGCGCGCGTTGCCTTGACGCTGCGCCTGGTCGGCGGCCTGACCACCGAGGAAATCGCGCGGGCGTTCGTGGTCTCGGAATCGACTGTCGCCCAACGCATCGTGCGCGCCAAGCGGACGATCGCCGCACGCCGCATCCCGTATGCGGTACCACACGGTGCAGCGCTGGCCGGCCGCCTCGACTCCGCGCTCGAGGTCATCTATCTGATCTTCAACGAGGGATACTCGGCAACCGCGGGCGCGGATTTGCTCCGCGTCGAGCTGTGCGAAGACGCGCTCCGGTTGGCACGAATGCTCGCCATGCTCATGCCGGAAGAGGCGGAAGCGCACGGTCTCGTCGCGCTGCTGGAACTGCAGGCCTCGCGCTCGCGGGCTCGCATCGGTCCGGCGAAAACCCTGGTCCTGCTGGCAGATCAGGAACGATCCCGCTGGGACCACCTGCTGATCCGCCGCGGCTTCGCCGCCCTCGGCCGCGCCCACGCGATCGATCGGAACCGCGGCCTGCCACCGGGCCGCTACACCCTGCAGGCGGCCATCGCCGCAGTCCACGCCTTGGCGCCCAGCGCCGAGCAGACCGACTGGCGACGTATCGCAGGCTTGTATGCGGTTCTCGCCGAACGGTTCCCATCCCCCATCGTCGAACTCAATCGAGCTGTGGCGGTGAGCAAGGTGCACGGCCCCGCCGCCGGACTCGAACTCGTGGACGCACTGGTCGCGGCCGGCGTGCTCGACAGCTACCACCTGCTGCCCGCCGTCCGGGGCGACCTGCTCGCGCACCTCGGCCGACACCACGAGGCCCGCGCCGAGTTCACCCGCGCCGCAACACTGACCGGCAATGATGCCGAGCGGGCGCTGCTGCTCGGCCGAGTGGCGGAGTGCGAACGGACATCGAGCGAAGGGTCGGATGCCGAGCCGAGCTAGTGCGCCGACATCCCTTTGTGCCGTGCGGCACGCCGGGTGCCGACCACGTCGTGAAACGGGTGGACGGCACCGGCGACAAGGCCGTCTGCACACCTGTCTCGTCTTCGACAGTCCGCCGCGCACGTAAGCCATCGCGGTTCGACACGTCGCGGGGGCGGCTCAGGTCACGCTCGACGAATCGGCTGCCAGGTCCGCGGCGGCTCGGAGGTCAGGAATGCGCCGACTGCGCGGTACACCTCAGCGGGCTTCTCCACGACCAACAGGTGCGAAGCACCGTGCACGACAGCCAGCTCGGAGTTCGGGATCGCGCGGTAGAGCGCGATGGTGTGTTCGAGACTCATCGCGTCATCGTCCGCGACGACGACGAGGGTGCGGCTCGCGATGACCGACAGGTCCTCGACCGTCAGATTCGGCTCCGCGCGCGCCATCCGCTGCAACTTCTCGGCGATAACCCGGAAGTGGGCTTCGCCGTCCGGTGAGACCTCGCCATAGCGGGCCGCGAGGCGCTGCATCGGCTCTTCGTGCGCGAATCCGTCGAGCACGCCGGGCAGCAGGCCGTCGCGATGGAAGTTTCCACTGATCGAGACCAGTTTGCCCACCAGATCGGGGCGCTGTATCGCAACAATAAGTGCGACGATCGCGCCGTCGCTGTAGCCGACCAGATGCGCGGATCGGCCGACGACTTTGTCGAGGAAGGCAATGGTGTCCTGTGCCATCAGCTCGTAGGAGATCGGTCCTTCGACATCCGGCGTCCGCCCATGTCCACGCCGATCCATCCGGTACACGTGGAAGTGTTCGGCGAGGCCTGCCACGGCGGGATCGAACGAGCGTGAGTCCACGAACCCGCCGTGCAGCAGCAACACCGGATCCCCGGCACCGACCTCGTCATACCAGGTCCGAACATCGCCGAGCTGAACAAAATGCGCCATAGCTGGATCATGCCCGAATCTCCCGCCCACCATCCGAGGCGGTCTCGAATCGCGGGCCCCGGCACACCGAGGCCCGCACATCATGCGAGAGCGCGCTGTTCCGCCTCAGCCAGCTTCTTCAACGTCAGCAGCTGCTTGCGCATCATGATCAGGTCACCGAGCGCCAGCGCTCGCGCGACGATCCACGGTGCGCCACAATGCATCCGAACCACGAGACGGGTTCCGCTGCCCTCGGGCCGCACCGCGTAGGTGACGCACACTTTGCCGGTGACCAGCGTGATATGCCTGCCGAGGACGAAGGACACCAGATCGAACTGGGACATGAAACGTTGCCCCACTTCGAGTTCGGTGAGCTCGGGGTCACGGCGGCGCGGGCTGCGGCGGCCCAAGCGGTCGAGCAGATCGTAGCTATAGGGCGCTACGCGAAGCTGACACAGCCAGGCGTAGACCACCTGTGGTGATGCGTCGATGCTGATGGCCCGGTCCGCTTGCACCCCATCGAATTCCAGCGCGTCGCACGGCAGGGGTTGTTCACACTCGGCCTCGGTCGCGCCCCAGACCAACCCGGGGATCATGCTGCCGCCGCTATCTGGCGCAGCAACCGGCGCACGACCACCTGGTGACCGCCGCTCCCGATCACCAGCGCTCGGTAGATCTTGCCGTGCAGGCCGGGGAACTCGCCCCACGACTGCGCCCGGATCCGAGTCCGGCTCGGCCCCTCTTCGTCGAGTTCGAAGATCAGCGCGTAGCGCGAGAACCAGTGCCTGCCCGACAACGCCAGCCGTGCGGGTGCGTCGGCCGCGTCGAGCTGGAATCCCGTCGGCGGATGAGACGGGTCGTCCGGGTCCTTGCACATGACTTTCAGCAGCGCTTTCCATGCCCGATCCCGATTCGCGTCGATCGATCTGGCATGCTCATCAATGTAGGGCAATCGCTCCATATAGAAGGAACGTACTAGTACATGGCGCCACCCCGCAAGCACGACACCGATGTGATCCTCGACGCAGCGCGCACCCTCGTGCTCGCCGACGGCCCCCGAGCGGCCAGTGTCGCGGCGATCGCCGCGGCGAGCGGCGCGCCCGTCGGCACGCTGTACCACCGCTTCGGCAACCGCAACGGCGTTCTCACCGAAGCGTGGTTGCGCGCGCTCACACGCTTTCAGGAGCGCGTTATGGCGGGCGCGGGCGACCGAGACCCGGTCGAGGCAGGGGTGGCGATGGCGGTGGCAGCCGTTCGATTCGGTCGCGAATTGCCGGACGACGCAAAGCTTCTGCTCAACCTGCGTCCGAGCGACCTACTCGACGGCGGCCCCGACGCGGAGTTTCGCGGCCGCCTCGACCGGATGAACGCGCCTTTGTTCGAGCACCTGCGGCGCCTGGCCCGCGACCTCCTCGGCACAGACGGCGACCGGGAGATCGACGCCGTCAGCCGGGCCGTCGTCGATCTCCCCTACGCCGCACTGCGCCGACATGCCCATGCCCGCGAGCTGCCCGATTGGCTCGACACCGACCTCGCCACCGCGGCGCGCACACTGTTGACCTCGTACCGGCGCTGACGCGCAGGAGGAACGATCGCAGCGAAGCCCGGCCCTATCCGGAAACCAGGTCCGGGGTCAGCTCATCGAGCCCACCGATGACATGCGCGGCCAACGCCAGCGCATCCGGCGCGGGCGGGTACTCGGGCCGCGGCGCGGCGATCACCCGCATGCCCGCCGCATGGGCCGCACGCAGTCCGTTGCTCGAATCCTCCACGGCGGCACACTCGGTCGACTTCTGACGCAGAAAGCCCGCGACGGCCACATACACATCCGGTGCGGGCTTGCCCCGATCCACTTCCTCGGTCGAGAACGTGACAGTGAAGAATTCGATCAATCCCGTGCGGCCGAGCACGGTGTCTATGAGGGTGCGCGGCGAGGAACTCGCCACTCCGAGCGGCCAGTGCTCGCTCATCCGCTGCACCGCGGCGACCGCGCCGGGCAGCAATGGCACCTCCTGGTCGTAGTGGCGCGCCATCCGCTCGATCACGTCGTCGGCCACCGTATCGGGTGCCGCACCGACGCCGAGTTCGCCGCTGAGATAGTCCGACCACTCCCCTGTGCTCATGCCCATCAAGCGCTGTTGGGTGTCCGGTAGCCAGCGGCCGCCCTTCTCTGCGACGTACTCGCGCCGCACTTGCTCCCACACCGGCTCGGAATCGATCAGGACGCCGTCCATATCGAAGACAACTGCCGTAATACGCATCGGGACAAAGCCTTTCGCCAGCCACGCCGGAAAGTGGCGATCGAAGAACAATCACCTGACCGACGTCTTTCGGGTTCTTCGGAAGACCTGATGGAGGAGCATCGTAACCGGCAAGCTGAAACACTCGAATTGCGTGCCCCGGAATCGGTGGATCTGCCCACCCCGACGGTACCCGCCGCGGCAGACCCCGCGCGGCGAGCATTCCGCCGGCAACCGATAACGTGTTCTCATGAACGAACAGCAGGCCGGCGACTCGCTACCCGACAAAGAGCATCACGAGGGCGGGTTCCGGCCGATGTCCGAGCTGATCGGCGCACGCGATGAGCAGGATGCCGACATCACCCGGGGCGGCCCGCACTACGGCGAATTCATCGAGCAAGTGCGTAGCCTGATGGATCGCGTGCGGCTGGCCAGCCCGTCCGATGAGCTGGCATTGGAGACGATCGGCGTCCTGAAACAACTCAACGACAAGCTGGACGCGGCCATCGTCGATGAGTGGTCCATACCCGCCTGGACCAGGTTCGATCTGCCCGCCCGCGGAAACATCACGCTCCCGCCTTTCATGATCGACCACGCCGATGCGAGCGGTGTCGACGCCCGTGTCACCTTTCGCACCTTCCACCTCGGCGGCAATAATGCCGCGCACGGCGGGCAAGTGGCCATCGGTTTCGACGATCTGCTCGGCATGGCCGCGGCGGTGCACGCGGGATCGGTGACCAGAACCGCCTCCCTCACCGTGGACTACCGATCCATCACCCCGCTCAACACCGAACTGACGGTCCGGGCCTGGGCCGAGCGCCAGGAGGGCCGCAAGGTTTTCGTACGCGCCACCCTGCACGACGGCGACCGGCTCTGCGCCGAGGCACGCGGCCTGTTCATCGTGCTCAAACCCGGGCAGCCGTGAGCCGATAGTTCGCCGGGTCCGGCTTTGCACACGCGGGCACGCGCCGCAACGGCATCGCGCCGAGACGATGCCGGACCATCTTCCGCGCTACCCGAACACGGACCGAACCGTCGCACGAATCTCGGTGGGACGGAGCAGTATCCGACCCACCGAGTCGCTTACCTGCCGGGGAAGTGCGCGTTGCGATAGTCGGCGAAGCGGGCATCGACCTGATCGGCGGTCAGCCCGAAGTCCGCCAGTGTGTAGCGGTGCGCCGGACGCGCAGCGCCCGAGGTGCTCTCCGAATGCAGCGCCGCCATCGCCGATTCGGCCTCCGCGCTCAATGACAGACCGAAGTGCTGATAGATCGAGCCGACGGTACCGATCGGGTCGGCGACGAAATCGTCGTAGTACACGTCGCAGAACTGCGCGGCATCGTGGTGCTTACGGTCGGCGAGGAACCGGTCCGCCCCCCTGGCCCACAGGTCCAACTGGGTCGCGCCGACGACGGGTCCGCGGAACTTGTCCGACCACCCCGCCGAGGCCTGCTCGTTGAGGCTGCACACCGATCCGATAATGGTGCGCGGATCCCGATGCATCTGGATGACCAGCGCATCCGGGTACGTCGCGAAGATCGCGTCCAGCGCGAACAGATGGCTGGGATTCTTCAACACCCATCGGCGGCCGGCATCCGGCAAGCCGATCAGCTGCAGGTTGCGCCGGTGCCTGCGGTAGGCGCCGGTCCAATCCTGTGTGCGCAACCATTCTGAGTAGCCGGGCAGATAGCCCAGGCATTCGTAGGACACCGACATCGCCGACTGCCGCAGCAACTGCCAGCATTCCTCCACCTGGTCGGCCGAAATATGGTGCACACCCATGAATTCCGGGTGCTCCACGTGATGTTTCTCGAACGCGGCCTCGATCCGCTGGTAGACCGGGTTGTCCGCCCACGTCTCGCGCGGCGGCCGCGGCTGCGGCATCTCGGTCAGCCACATTTCCAGACCCTGGTGCGCCGGGTCCGCGTTGAGCAGCCGGTGCACCGCCGTGGTGCCCGAGCGCGGCAGCCCGGTCACGAAGATGGGCCGTTCGATCGCCACCTCGGCGTGCTCGGGAAACCGCTGCCACGCGGATTCACTGAGCAGTCGTGCGATCAGCGCGCCGCGCAGAAATGCGCGATTCACCTTGTTGCCGAAGGGGGTCAGCTCCGCGTCCTCGGCATAGGACTCGAGCAGTACCTGCAGTCCTTCGCGGTAGCCGTCGTCGCCGAAATCGTCCAGCCCGACGACCTTGGTCGCCGAGGCGTGCAGATCATCGATGGTGCCGACGTCGTCTCTGCCGATCACAGTCATCTCCTCAGAATTGATGCGGGACACCCGCACCGGGTCAGTGGTGGTACTCGCCGCCGTTGACATCCAGGCAGGCTCCGGTGATCGCCCGCGCCAACTGCGAGGCGAAGAACACCACGGCGTCGGCGATCTCATCGGGTTCGGGCAGCTTGCGCAGATCGATGGTTTTCGCCGTCTCGGCGTAGACCTCTTCGGCGGTGATCCCGCGCTGCTCGGCGAGATAGTTGAAATACCACTTCAGGTTGTCGGCCCAGATATAGCCGGGGGCAACGGAATTCACTCGGATACCCTGCGGACCGAGCTCGGTCGCCAGGCTCTGCGCAAGCGCGAGCAGGCTCGCCTTGGCCATCTTGTACGGACCGAAGGTGCGTCGCGAATGCCGCAGCACCGCCGAGTTGATCATCACCACCGACCCCTTCGACTCGGCGAGCGCCGGCACGAACAGACGGGTCAGCCGCAGTGCGGCAAGCACATTCGTCTCGAAGCCGGCCCGAACGTCGTCCAGGTCGACAGTCGCCAGATCGGTGATCGGCGGAATCGCGAATGCGTTGTTCACCAGGGTGTCCACCCGACCGAACGCGCTCTGCGCGGTCTCGACCAGATTGACCACGGCCGCCTCGTCGTTGATGTCGGTCGGCACCACCACCGCGCGCCTGCCGAGTTCGGTGATCTCCTCGGCCACCTCGGTCAGTCGCGACTCGGTGCGCGAGGCGAGCACCACGTCGGCGCCTGCGCGCGCACTCTGCACCGCGATCGCCCGGCCGAGTCCGGGACCGACACCCGAGACCACAACGACCTTGTCCTGCAACAACATCAGCCCAACATCCTTTCCGCCACGGCGACCTGACGCGCCGCGATCCGTGCCCGCCACTGTTGCGGAGTCACCCGCGCCTGTTCGTAGAACGGCAGCCGCTGCGGTAGTTCGTCGAGCGCGACCACCTCCACCGTGGGTCCGTCTTCCGGCTTCATTTCCCGCGCCAGTCGCTGCCAGCGGAACTGTAGGTATCCGCGCGCGTGCCCGGTGCGCTCGATCCAGTTGGCCAGTCCTGGATCCTGTTCGCTGACCACGAGCCGGATCATGCCGTCGGGGTCGACTCGCGCCTGGTCTGCGGTGAGGCTGGTCTGGTGGTTGATGTAGTCCAGCGACAGATACCACATGCTGCCGAGTTGGAAGCCCTGATACGGCGCATCGGATTTCGGCACCGTGATGATCATGACCTGGTCGTCGTCCAGCTCGTAGTGGCCCGCCGAGGAGAATTGCGTCGTGAGGCCGCCCGGGGTGGAACGCGGCTCGGTCATCGTATTGACGGGCAGGTTGAGATAGAACCACTTCGGGAAGGCCAGGAAGGTGTTCAACCGCGACAGCAGCATCTTTCCCGCGACCCCGTAGCGCTTGGTCATCAGATCTTTGGTCAGCGGCGGCGGCGCGTCGCCGATTCGGTCCACCCGCTGGATGCGAACGGTGCCGGGCTTCTCGGTGGCCCAATCGCTGTAGACCTCACGAATCACGAGCATGGCGGAGTCCGGTGCGAGATGCACATAGCCGGGGCACGCCGCACCCGGTCCGAGGCGTAGCTCGTAGGAACCGTCCGCGGCGACCTCGATCGCGCGGTCGTCGAATGCGGTGAGGCTGTCGGGGACCTCGACCGGCGAGTAGTCGCCATTGAGCACCTGGAAACTCAGGTCGCGGGTGCTGCCGCGCTTGCCTGTCACCACATATTCGGCGTCGGGTCGCAGGTAGGAGTGGAAGTAGAGGGTGTCCGGGTTGTCCAGGCCCATTTTCGTGTACGGCCCGGTGGACTGCACGAAGAACGGAAAGTCCCGCTCATAGGCCCAGGCCATCTGGATGGCCGCGCGGATGCTGCCCGCGAGATAGTCGTAGCCCTCGACGAGATCCTGTTCGGTCCGGATGTGTGGTGCGCCGGTGATGATCTGCTCGGCGGCGGCGATGGCGTCCGCGAACGGCTGTGTCAGCAAGTGGCTTCCCGTTGTCTCGAGCGACCGGCGAACAGTCGCTGCTGGTGTTCCAAATATGTACCGGTCTGGTACATTTCTATACGAGCAAGATTAGAACGTGTTCTAGGAGTGGTCAATGGTTGCCCGTAGATCCGCGCCCACCCAGCGGGTGGTCCAAGTGCTGGACTTCTTCGTCGAGCGGCGTGGCAAACGCTTCGGCCTTTCCGAGCTGGCCCGCGAGCTCGACCTGGCGAAACCGACCTGCCTGGGCATTCTCACCGAGCTCAGCGCGGGCGGCTACCTGGTTCGCGACGCGCACACCCGCACCTACGGCCTCGGACCCGCGCTCATCGCGGCGGGCCGGGTCGCCCAGGACAGCTTCGCCATCTCCGCCATCGCGCGCGGCGAGCTGGAGAAACTCACCGCCGAATACCGCACGACCTGCACCGCGTCGGCAGTGGTCGGCGAGCAGATCACGGTACTGGAGAGCACCGGGCCCGGCATGGTCAAGGTCGGCGCCTCCTATCTGTTCGCGCCGCCGGTCGGCCTGATGTACGTGCTATGGGACTCCGACGCGGCCTTCGACGCCTGGCTGGCCAAGCCGCCGACGGTGCCGCTGCAGCAGGATGTGGCCCGGTTGCGCCAGGTCGTCGCGGAGTGCAGGGAGCGCGGATATCTAGTAGAGAGCCTGACCGGCGCGGGTCGCCGCCTGTACTCCCTACTGGCCGGTGTCGCCGCCCGTGACCTGCCCGAAGAGGTGCGCGAACTCGTCGGCGAGCTGGTCACCAGTCTCGGGGAACGAGTCCATCTCGGCACCGATCTGCGACCACGCAAGGAACATCCGGTGAGCTTGCTGGCCGCACCGACCTACGGCGGCGACGGCGGACAGAACATGGTGCTCACCATGTACGTGGGCGCCGCCATTACCGGCGCCGAAATCGTCCGCCGCGGAGCCGCTCTCGTGGCCGCCGCCGATGCGGTGACCGCCGCGTCCGGCGGACGCAAACCCGAGCCGCCCCATTGACCAAGGAGCGAAACGTGTTCTAGTTTTGATTGGTGAGCCAGTACGCAAAGTCGACGGCGAGCACCGAAGTAGGTGCTGCCGGACATAGTCCGTCCGAAACACGCGCACGGCTGGAGCGAACGCGGAGGTACGCCTACGAGCTCCCACATCTGGACGCACTCGAGGCCGAGTCGGCACACATCTTTCGTGAAGTCGCGGCGACGTTCGAGCGGCCGGTGCTGTTGTTCTCCGGCGGCAAGGACTCGGTGGTGATGCTGCACCTCGCGGCCAAAGCCTTCTGGCCCGCGCCGCTGCCGTTCCCTGTCATGCACATCGACACCGGGCACAATTTCGACGAGGTGATCGAATTCCGGGATCGCACGGTCGCGCAACTGGGCCTGCGGCTGGTGGTCGGCAGCGTGCAGGACGACATCGACGCGGGCCGCTCGGTCGAGGAGACCGGGCCGCGCGCTTCTCGCAACCGGCTCCAGACCAACACCCTGCTGCGCTCGATTCGGGAGCACAGATTCGACGCGATATTCGGTGGCGCGCGACGGGATGAGGAGAAGGCCCGCGCCAAGGAGCGTGTGTTCAGCTTCCGCGACGAATACGGTCAGTGGGATCCGCGCAACCAGCGGCCCGAACTGTGGAACCTCTACAACGGGCGCCACCGCCCGGGCGAGCACATCCGGGTGTTCCCGCTGTCGAACTGGACCGAGCTCGATATCTGGCATTACATCGCCGCCGAGCGGATCGAACTGCCGCCGCTGTACTACGCACATCGTCGCTCGGTAGTGCAGCGCGACGGGATGCTCCTCGCGCACACCCGCTTCCTCGAGCTCCTCGACGGCGAGCAGCCCTATGACACCACGGTGCGGTTCCGGACGGTCGGCGACGCGACCTGCACCGGATGCGTGGAATCGACGGCGGCCACCCCCGACGAAGTGGTCGCCGAAGTCGCCGCGACCCGCGTCACCGAGCGCGGCGCCACCCGCGCCGACGATCGCATTTCCGAGGCAGGCATGGAAGACCGCAAACGAGAAGGCTACTTCTGATGACGACGACAACCATGTTGCGCCTCGCCACCGCGGGCAGCGTCGACGACGGCAAATCCACCCTGATCGGGCGGCTGCTCTTCGATTCCAAAACCATCTTCACCGATCAACTCGCCGCCGTGGAGCGCACCAGCCGCGATCGCGGCGACGATTACCCCGATCTGGCACTGCTCACCGACGGCCTGCGCGCCGAACGTGAACAGGGCATCACCATCGATGTGGCGCACCGCTATTTCGCCACGCCCCGACGGAAATTCATCATCGCCGACACACCCGGCCACATCCAGTACACGCGCAATATGGTCACCGGCGCCTCTACCGCGGACCTCGCGTTGATCCTGGTGGATGCCCGCAAGGGCATCGTCGAACAGACCCGACGGCACGCCTTCCTTGCCAGCCTGCTCGGCATTCCGCATCTGGTGCTGTGCGTGAACAAAATGGACCTGGTCGGTTGGTCGCAGGAACGCTACGACGAGATCCACGACGAATTCGCCCAGTTCGCAACCAAACTCGACGTCGCCGACCTCGCCTTCATCCCGATGTCGGCCCTCACCGGCGACAATATCGTGCACCGCAGCACCGCCATGCCGTGGTACGAGGGCTCCCCCCTCTTGCACCACCTGGAAGAGGTCCACATCGCCTCCGATCGCAACCTGATCGATGCGCGTTTCCCCGTGCAGTACGTGACCCGCAGGCATGCCGAGAATTTCCGCGGCTACGCGGGCACCGTCGCGGGCGGGGTGTTCAAACCCGGTGACGAAGTGGCGGTGCTGCCGTCGGGATTCACCAGCACCGTCGCGGCGATCTGGGGGCCGGGCGGCACCCCGGTCGCAGAGGCGTTCCCGCCACAGGCGGTCACCATCCAGCTCACCGACGAAATCGACATCGCGCGTGGCGATCTCATCTGCCGCCCGGCTAACCGGCCGTACGCCGATCGCGACCTCGACGCCATGGTGTGCTGGTTCACCGAGGAGTCCGAGCTGACCCCCGGCGCCACCTACACCATCCGGCACACCACCCGCACCGCCACCGCCGAGATCCGCACCCTCGACTATCGACTCGACGTGAACACGCTGCACCGCGACGAGACAGCGGAGTCCCTGTCGCTCAACGAGATCGGCCGCATTCAGCTGCGCACCCGGCAGCCGCTGTTGTTCGATCCGTACCGCCGCAACCGCACCACCGGCAGTTTCATCCTCGTCGACGAAACCACCAACAACACCGTCGCCGCGGGCATGATCACCGGACCGAGCCTGCCGTCCTCCCGAGTGGTCTGGCACTCCACCGCCGTCGGGCGCGACGAGCGCGCGACCAAGGGCATGACCGTCTGGCTCACCGGGCTCTCCGGCTCCGGGAAGTCCACAGTCGCGGTGGAACTCGAACGCAGGCTGGTCGCGGCGGGCCGCCCCGCCTTCCTGCTGGATGGCGACAATCTGCGTCACGGTCTCAATTCCGACCTGGGTTTCGCCGCGGCGGATCGCGTCGAAAACGTCCGCCGTGTAGGCGAAGTAGCTCGACTGTTCGCCGAAGCCGGTGTGGTGGCGGTGGTTTCCCTGATCAGTCCCTACCAGGCCGATCGCGACAGGGCACGAGCCGCTCATGAAGCCGCGGGCATCGCCTTTGTCGAAGTCTTCGTGGACACGCCGCTGGAGATCTGCGAATCCCGCGATCCGAAGGGGATGTACGCCAAGGCCAGAGCCGGGGAGATCCGCGGCTTCACCGGAATCGACGACCCGTATGACGTACCGGCCGATCCCGAACTGATCTTGCGTCCCGACGACGGGGATCCTGCCGCCATGGCCACCACCATCCTCGCCAAGTTGGCGGATCTGGACTGACGGCCGTATTCCGGTGCCGTTGAGGGGCCGCTACCGGCGGCCTCTCAACGGACGACGCTATCGACGGGGCGATCGCCCTTGCACCACCCAGCTCCAGTCGGGCGCCGAAATCCGCACTGTCCACTCGTGTCGATCACCAACCAACCCCGTGCCTGAACAATCGACGAGGCTAGGCGTCGTACGCCTCCAGTGCGGCGCCGAACCACGCGAACACCGGTGTCAAACTCGGCGGAGGCTGCCAACCGTTGATCGCGGCCAGCAGCTGCCAATAACGCTCGGTCCGAACATCTCCCGCGACGTCGAGGCGCGCTCGCAGCCACTGCCGCAGTGCGGCGTCGTCGGGACGGCCGAACGTTGCGGCATATCGCCGCGCGAGTTCGTCGACGATCGGCTTCGCTTCGTCCGCATCGGGCGCGATGCCCGAGGCGAGGGCTTGCTCGACCCGATCGCGGACCAGCTCGGTCAGTTCGTGATGCAGGCCGGTGGTGTCGCCCTCGGCGCGCTGGGCCGCCTGATACTCGGCCATGCGACGCACGGCAGCACGGAAATCCGTGTCCGTGGTGAGCTCCGCGAGCTCCACCCAGGCTTCGATCTGAGCGGGTTCCGGATCATCGGGCAGTTCCGGCATCGCCGCACGAATCATGTCGACGAACGCCGGATTCGCGTCGACGCTGCCGAAGGTGTCCTCGACGAAATCGCTGATCAGTCGGCGGCGCTCGGCATCGGAGAGCTTGACGAGTTTGTGCATGAGTTCCATCTCCTCGGGGGTCGAGCCCCGCGCGGCAATCGCCTGTAACACCGTGTGCCGCAATCGAAGTGTGCGAATGTGCAGTTCGATCGCCTCGGCATGCGAGGCCGCGACCTCGGGCAGCGACCGCGTCCGATCCAGCACCTGCCGGACCGCCACCAGGTCGACACCCAGATCTCGCAACGTCCGCACCAGCTGTAGTCGGGCCAGCGCGGCAGTGTCGTAGAGCCGATAACCGGCGGGGCTGTGCGTGGTCGGCGGCACGACACCGCTGTCGGAGTAGAACCTGATCGTCTTGACGGAGAGCCCGGTCCGTTCGGCCGTCTCCCCGATCGAGTAAAGCGTGTCGCCGTCCATGCACTCACCTTCACGTCTCCCCCATGTGGAGACTCAAGTCCCACTTTTCGTGGGGAACATGCAACTGTTCGAACGCCTGCCGGTGTTACGCGACAGCCCACCCAACGCACGGGCGAAAGGCAGGCAGCACTCTATGTTGGGCCTGGACCGAGCCGCATAGCGCGGGCCCTGGCGAGATGTCACCATCCCGACGTAGCGGATCTGCGGTTATCGTCGACTGCGCTCGGTAGGGGGTCGTCGTCGGAACAGAACGCTTCGAAGAGCACTGATCATTGCGGATCAGTTCGACGCCTACCCATTGCTCGAACATCCGAACGTTCCTAACACCAAGAGGACCCAATTAGGGGCGATCGAACTCGCCGTCACGAGCTCGAGCGACGAACGCATCCCACTCTCCCGGGGTGAAGACCAGCGCCGGACCTGCCGGGTTCTTGGAGTCACGAACACCGACCATGCCCCCGCCGAGATGGGCGGCCTCGAGACATTCTTGGCCCCCGCCGCTGTGGCTGCTCTTGAACCACTTCGCTCTCGACAGGTCAACGTTCACGGTCAAACTCCCTTGCTATCTCACGTAAGAGATCCCGACTGGGTTGAGCATCCAGCGCGGCTCGGTGGATGATCCCGTGAGCCTCACGGTACCTGTCCAGGTCGGTAAGCCCCTCGAGGAAGATCCCTCCCGTGAACCCTTCCACGAATACGACGCTCGGCTCGGCTGGGTGCCCCTTCTTGTCCAACCCGAAGTCCAGAATCACAAACGGTCCAGTCGACCATCCCACGGGCAAGCCCGCACGAAATCGAAGTATCCGTATTTCGACGTTCTGCCGCGAGCCGAGGTCGGCAAGATGGCGCAGCTGTGCTGCCATTACCTTCGGCGATCCGATCACGGTTCTCGGAACCGACTCGTGTAGCACCGCAGTGAACTTCGCCGGCCGATTGCGCCTCGTAATGATCCCTTGTCGGCGGACGCGAAGCTGGACGCGTCGGTCGATCTCCTCGGATGTATCGTCCGGGAAGTACACCGCGTCCAGACTCCTCGCATAGTCCGCAGTCTGTAACAAGCCAGGAATTACAGATGGCTGGAACATCGCGAGCTCCCATGCAGAGCCTTCCAGACCCATGTAGACGTCGAACGCCGGAGTAATCAACGATCCGAAATCATGCCACCATGATTTCACCGCCGTCTGCTCGGCCAGTGCGAGCAGATCATCCGTTTCGTCCTTGCTGAGCTGGTACTGCTCGCACAGGACCCGGACATCGTGGGTGCGTATCCGTTCGACCTGTCCCGTCTCGAGGCGCTGAAGACCACTCTTGCTCCACTCCATCAGCTTTGCGGCCTCTTCCAACGTCTGCCCGATGGCAAGGCGCGCATCGCGCAAGTGACGGCCGAGCTGGCGGCGCGGCAATGTGCTTCCACGCGCGCTCTTCAGATCCTCTGACATCGATTCCCCCACAGGTCGACCCGAATTCCCAGTCGTAGAAATCGTGCCACCACCAGGGGGCATCATGCTGGGGAATCGCGCAAGTTTTCTGGGATTCCCAGATCCGCCATTCCCACGTTGCACCTGGGTGTGTCCTTTGGTTGCGCCCGCGCAGGAAGGTCTTATCTCCACAACCGGAGCTATCTCACCCCTCAGGGATCGACCACGACTGGGCGCACCCAACTTCACTGCCACGCAAGGATCCCCATGAGCGCGCCCGATGTATCCGAAGACGTTCTGCACCACCTCCACTACCTCAGAACCGTGTGCGGGCTACCGGCCCATGTCGACCGCCGGGGCCGGCTGGCGGTCGTAATCGGCGGCAAGGTCCGTGCGGCGGATATGCCCGAGTATTGGGGATATCGGGTGAAAGCCGCTCTCGCGGAACAAGGTTGGCTCGGACCGGTGCTGTGGCATCCGATGCGTCGGCTGATCTTTCTGACCGGGCCGTATCCGCCCGAGGAGGCCGACAACCATCGCATCAGCTCGGCGCTGTCGAAGACCGGGTCGCTGATCGTCGCCCCGAACGATGTTCTGACGTTGCCTTCGCCAGGTGACGACAGTCGAGGTTGGTTGTCTCCGATTCGAGATCGATTCCGGCCCAACATGATTTCCGTCCTGGCGGCGCTGGTCAAGTGTGATCGCCGGGAGGCACGGTGAGTCCCGTGTTCCTCCTCGAGCCGCAGTGACGACACAGCCTGAGGATCCCGACGTCCAATTGAGGATCGACCTGCACGGCACAATCCTGAACTTCGCCGCCCGCACGACCGCCGCCGAACGATTCCTCGCGGACGAAGCTCGCCACCATTACCTCGATAGCGTGCATGTGCTGCCCAGCGACGGCAGCGACCTACCCCGTCTCCCGTGCGAACGGCTGTACCTCGGGCCGTGAATCCAGCACCGGATTCCCGACTCGAACAGCAAGGGGGGCAACACAACCGAGGCGAGAGAGACTACATGTCATCGGTGCTGCGGCAGCGACCACGCTCGGAAGGAAATCAGGGCCGCCACGTCAGCATGCTGGCCGACGGCGTGCGAACCACGAAAGCCCGCAGCCTCTGCGCTACGGGCCTTCGCCCCGGCCAGGGTCAGCGTGTGAGACTCGCGAAGAACTCGCGGATGTCGCCGATCAGCAGTTCGGGGACCTCGAGGGCCGGGAAGTGGCCGCCGGAGTAGAACTCCGACCAGTGGGTGATGTTGTGTGCCTTCTCGGCGAAGCGACGGATGGCGTAATCGTTGTCTTTGAAGACTGCGACACCGGTGGGGACGGTGCCCTTCGGCTTGGGCGCGAACATCGCGGCGTCGTGGAAGCGCTCGTAGTAGAAATTGGCGACGCTGCGGGCGGTGTCGGTGAACCAGTAGATGCTCACCTCGGTCAGCAGCCGGTCACGGTCGATGGCCTGCTCGGGCAGCTCATGCGACTGATCGACCCACTCCTTGAACTTCTCGATGATCCACCCGAGCTGACCTGCCGGGGAATCGGCGAGCAGCTGCGCGATGGTATTCGGGCGGGAGCCCTTCAGGTTCATGTAGGCCGAGCCGTCGTCCTGGAACTTCTTCATCGCACCGAGCCGCCGCTTCTCCGCGTCGGTGAGCGCCGCCATATCGGCGGGATCACCGGTCGGGAAGGTGACCAGCGCATTGGCATGCACACCGAGTACATGTTCGGCATCGACACGGCCGAGCTGCGGACCGATGAAGGCGCCGTGGTCGCCACCCTGCACGCCGTAGCGGTCGTAGCCGAGCCTGGCCATCAGTTCGGCAAGCGCGGCAGCGATCCGGCCGTCGTTCCAGCCGGCCTCGGTGATCGGCCCGGAGAAACCGTGGCCCGGCAGTGAAGGGATGACCAGGTGGAAGGCGGTCGCATCGTGGTTCCCGTACGTCTTCGGATCGGTCAGCGGACCGATCAGGTCGAGGAAGTCGACCATCGAGCTCGGCCAACCGTGGATCAACAGCAGCGGCGTGGCATTCTCGTCCACCGAGCGGATGTGCAGGAAGTGCACGTTCTGCCCATCGATAGTGGTGGTGAACTGTGGGTAGGCGTTGAGCGCCGCCTCCTGCGCCCGCCAATCGAACTTCTCCACCCAGTAGCCGGCCAGCTCCTTCAGGTAGGAGACGGGCACGCCGCGCTCCCAGCCGGTGCCCGGCAGGTCGTCGATCCAGCGGGTGCGGACCAGTCGGTCGTGCAGCTCGTCGATGGCGGTCTGCGGGATCTCGATGTGGAAGGGGCGGATGTCGTTGTTCGTCATGCCGATAACTCTGCCCGTAACGAGGGTGGCCACGAATCACGAGAATTCGTTATCTTTCGGTGCGGTGCTGTGGCAACGGGTCGTGGTTGTCACAGGCAGGTTGTATCTGTCACCGGGCAGAACCCGCGCTCAGCGGCATGAGAGTGTGTCCGCGAGCAACGCAAACACCAGCGGTCATCGGGGCTAGAGCACGTGGCCGACCGACAACGATTTCCAGCCATTGCCCTCAGTCGGTGCGATCGGCCCAGCCCGTGACCTTCCGGACCTCGGCGATCATTCTGGCGACCAGTGGCTGCCGGGTCCGGTCGGTCCAGACGAGCGCGAGTTCGGAAGCGGCCGCGTCCTTTACGGGCCGCCACTGGATAGTCGATGCCGGGATCCAGCGGCTCAGGGGCTCCGGGGCCAGCCAGACGCCCTTGCCGCGAGCGACTGCCATCAGGCAGTCCTCGACCGTTGCCAGAACTGGACCGCGTAAGGCGGCCGTGCCGTCGGGCCTGGGATCAGCGATCCAGTGGCACAGATTCTCCTCGGACAGAAATATATCCGGGCGAATGACCGGCTCGTCGGCCAATTCGGCGAGGGTCACCGCGTCCTGCTCGGCTAGCCGGTGCCCCGCCGGCAGGGCCACCGCGCGCGGGTCGCTGCGCACGGCGGCGTGGTGGAAACGGTTGTCGCCGAGCGGGAGCCACATGAAGGCGGCGTCGACCTCGCCCGACAGCAACAGCGCCCGCTCCTCGGGTGGGGTTCGCACCGTGGTCAATTCGACTTCGAGCCCGGGCACCGCGGCCTCCATCGCGTCGGCGACCTCGGTGGCGAACAGGGCAGTGGCGTAAGGGCAGCAGGCAATTCGCAGGGTGCCCAGGCGCCCCCTGTCGGCGGCACGCACCTGTTCGGTGAGCTCACCGATGTCGGAGACCACCGCACTGCCGCCACGTTCCAGTTCGTCACCGGCGGGCGTGAGCAGTACCCCACGTGAGGTCCGGACCAGCAGCGTCACGCCCAGCGTGCGTTCGAGCTGCTGGATTTGGGTCGACAGCGTCTGCTGACTGATGTGCAGCCGGGCCGAGGCACGGGTGATGTTCAGTTCCTGGGCCACCACCAGGAACGACTGTAGTTGGCGAATATCCAGGTCGATCACGCGAATCACCGTAGCCGAAAGTGGTTGTGAGTGGCACCGAGAACACCGGTGGCAGGCACCAGAATCTTGTGTTTCCGCTCGCGCGGCCGGCACAGCAGGCTGGAGGCACTCCACCGACTCCGGAAAGGACCGCTCCCGATGACTTCCACACTCTCGACACGCGATCTCGAGGGCAAGGTTGCGATGGTGATCGGTGGCAGCCGCAACCAGGGCTCGGCCTGTGCCGAACTGTTCGCGGCACGCGGCGCGACCACGGTCGTCAGTTACTCCCAGGGCGAGCATGCCGCGGCCAGGACCTTGACCGCACTGGATCGGCACGGCGTGACCGCGGAAGCGATTCGCTCGGACGCCACCCGATCCGCCGATGTGAACGCCCTGTTCGCGGGTGTGGTCGGCCGCCATGGCCGACTCGACATCGTGGTCCACACCGTGGGTGCGGCGGTGGGAAGATCGCTCGCGGACACCACCGATGCGGATTTCGACCTGCTGATCGACCGCAATACCCGCAGTGCGTTCCACACGCTGCGGGCCGCTGCGCGTCATCTCGCCGATCACGGTCACTACGTGGCGCTGACCAGTGCGCTCGCCGCCGACGTGCCCGAGGGGCTGGGGTTGTATTCGGCGGCGAAGGCCGCCGTCGAGCGGCTGGTGCTGGCGGGCGCGCACGAGCTGGCGGCACGGGATATCACCGTCAATGCGGTCGCGCCCGGCCTGGTGACCGATTCCTTCTGCCCCGGTGTGGATCCCGCGACCCTGGTACCCGGTCATCGACGGGGACGCCTGGGCCAGCCGGAGTACACGGCGCGAGTGGTCATGTGGCTCACCAGCTCTGCCGCCGACTGGGTCTCCGGGCAGGTCATCCGCGTCGACGGCGGCCTGAACTGATCTGAACGCTCATCTATCAACGTAAAGATTCACATCAAGGAGTATCGAATGTCTCACGCCGTCCCAGTAGCCGTCGATTCTGCCCCGGAGCGAGTACCGCTGCGGCGCTGGTTCGCCGTCGCGGCTGTCGCGATGGGCACCTTCGCTGTGGTGACATCCGAACAGCTGCCCGTCGGCGTGCTGTCCTCGGTCGGCGGTGCGCTGCACGTCTCCGATGGCGTGGCCGGCCTGATGGTGACGGTGCCCGGCCTGGTTGCCTCCGCCACCGCACCGCTGCTGCCGGTGGCGATCGGGCGGCTGGATCGTCGCGTCGTGCTGCTCGGCCTCATCACCTTGATGGTCGCGGCAAATCTGTTGTCCGCCTTCGCCCCTAGCTTCGCGATCCTGCTCGCCGCACGCTTCCTGGTCGGGATCGCCATCGGCGGATTCTGGGCGCTCGCCGCCGGGATAGCCGTGCGCATGGTGCCCGAAAAGTATGTCCCGCAAGCCACCGCCATCGCCTTCGGCGGAGCCACCGCCGCGAACGTGCTCGGCGTACCGGCCGGAACACTCATCGGCGAACTCGCCGATTGGCGCATCGCTTTCGGAGTTCTCGGCGGCCTGGGCCTGCTGGTGGTCGTGGCGCTGCTGCTGCTGTTGCCGAACATGCCCGCCACCGAACCGGTCCTGCTACGCACTCTGGGCGAACAGTTCGGCAATCCCATCGTACGGGCCGGTGTCCTGGTCACGTTCCTCCTGGTGAGCGGGCACTTCGCCGCATTCACGTTCGTGAGCCCAATCCTGCAGTCCCACAGCGGCATCGACAAGCAGATGATCGGCCCTGCGCTATTGGCCTTCGGCGTCGCGGGCATCATCGGCAACTTCGTCACCGGCGCGGCCGGCGGTCGCGATATCCGCGCCACCCTCATCACCATCAGCACCCTGCTCGCCACGGTGCTGGCACTGGTCGCACTCGCGGGCGGCACTCCGATCACCGGCGTCGCCCTTCTGCTCGCCTGGGGCGCGGCCTTCGGCGGCATTCCGGTCGGTGTGCAGACCTGGATCCTGCGCGCCGCACCGGATTCCACCGAAGCCGCCACCGCACTGAACACCGCCATGTTCAACCTGGCCATCGCGCTGGGCGCCTTGTTCGGCGGCCTCATCGCCGACAACGTGGCGCTGACCGCGGTGCTGTGGTTCGGCGCCGCCCTCAGCAGCCTTGCGGCCCTGGCGGTTTGGCGCACCCCCGCCATCCGACCCTGATCAACGAGCACTACCTACCGGCTCTTCCTCGATTTCCAGCACGGTGGCACCGTGGATTTACGGTGGAGGCTGATGGACCGGGCCTTCGCGGTGGAAAGTGAAAATGACCCCGAGCGTCGAGAGTATCTCGACCTACTGGACGAACACAGGGTGTGGGATGCCTGGTTGATCAGCTCGGCTGCGCTGGTCCAGCTGGTGACCAGTCGGCGACCCGTTGCTGTGAAACGGTGCCGCAGTTCGTCGGCCGCCGAGCCGACAGGTGGCCATCGGCTCGGCGGGCTGCCTGGTCTCCCGCCCCTTCCGATTGAGGCGGGTTCCGGCCGCGGACTGCATTGTCGAACTCGCTTCGCTCATCGATGCTTCCGTTCCGCACATCCCGAAATCTCGGAATCTCCGATTGTCGTTCCGACGATAGCGGCACGTTCGTCGGAGCCCGCGACCCGCTCGGCGCGACACCGGCCGTCACCTCGAACGTTGAACGCCCCGTGGAGGGAGTGACGGCAGGTAGTAGCGAGATCAAGTGGATCGGAGTGGTCCTCACAGACGCCATCCGCGGTTCAGCGCCTTCGGCTGACTCAGCCCAGCCGGTCCGAACCGCGCGGGTCGCGGCATGAGCGGATAGTTCGGGAGCAGCTGAGGTTGCCTGTATCAGCAACCGGATCCGATGGGGTGCAACTATGCTTGCACGGCACTATTCAGCGACTTCGCCCGTTCAGCGGGCCGATCCACGGCGTCAGCTCGCCATGAAGCTGTCCCCGGCGGAGATGCCACCCCTTGTGGACTGAGGGTGGGGTCCGCGTCGATATTCCTCGAGATAGGCGATGCGCCACTGCGGCCAATCCAGGTACTTGTCGCCGGCCTTTTCCCGGTAGCGCCGATACTGGTACCGCTTTGTCCGTACCAGGGACTTCCGCGTGTCGCGGGCCGCTTTCCGAGCTGCCCGCTCGCCTCGTTTGCGTTCCGCGACTGTGAGTTCCATCGGCGGATCAGCGAAGACTCCCGATCGCATCCAGCGCACAGTGGGCCATCCTCGGAGTGAAATGCTGGGTGTTTCTACCCTGCGACTCTACCCTGCGACCCGCTCGATGGTAGGGACCAAGAAGATCAGCTGCTGTCGGGCAATTGCCCTAATCATGTTGTGGAGCAATGCGGAACGAAGAAGGGGCATGTTGCGGCCGACCAAGGACAGAAACCGTCGCGACCGGTGACGGCCGACGGCATGTCGGGGATCGACACCGCGCTGATCCGATCGTCGAAAGCCTGAATCGTCCTACACCCTCAATTCGGCATTTACGTGCGGGCAGGCCGCGGTCCGATCTGCTCGGCTCGACCCGTCAGCGGCGCACAGATAGCCGGCTAATCGGAGATGATCAGCACCTTTGGGCGGAACACGTGGACCGCTGACTTTCTGATGTCTTCACCTCTGCAGTGATCCTGTGTAACAACCTGTTCCGAGGCGCGATGATGCATTCATGAGTCGTACGACAACGCGATCGATCAGCGTCGCAACGATGGCACTCGGTGCCGCACTGCTGCTTGCCGGATGTGGTCCCGCCTCGAACGACAGCACGTCCGCGCCGAGCACCCCGAACAACACGGTCACCTCGGCCAATGCAGTCACCGCGACCACAGCGGCGCCGACATCGGCTCCAGCCCCGGCGACGACCGTCGCGTCCGAGTCCACGACGGCGGCGCCGACATCGGCTCCAGCCCCGGCAACGTCCGTCGCGTCCGAATCCACCACCGCGGCGCCGGGCACCGACACGGATCGGCCCGCCGGCAGCTGGAACCCTTGTGACACTCCCGATTCCGCGCTCGCGAGTGCGGGCTTGAACGTCGCCAGCGAGCAACCGATCTCGAATCCCGGTTTCCCCACCGAGAAGTCCTGCAAATGGAAGACCGCCGACAACGTGCTCGAGTTCTACGTCACGGCCTACGGCATGCCGGCAGGTGAGCTGCGCCAGACCGGTAAGTACGTCGACTTCAGTTCGGTCACGGTGGCAGGCCGTCAATCTCAGCAATTCCGTGCGGCGCAAGACACTCACAAGCTCGGGTGCTACATCGCGGTACCAGCGTCTTTCGGTGGTGACATTTTGCTCTTGGCGTCACGAATCTGGAACCCTCAGGGCGGCACCGACGGATTCAACTCCTGCGACGATGCCCAGCGCATCGCCAACTCCCTGGTCAACCACATACCCTGACGCACTGACGCTCGGGTCCAATGGTCCTGCTCATCTTTGCCCGAAGCCTCTTCTCGGACACACCGACCCACGCCCCGGCCAGTGCCAGTTCCGCTGCGTGAACCTAGGGATCAAAGGGCCTAGATGACCGCCTCAACCCGCAGGCATTACCGGACGTTCCGCGCGGAAGTCAACGGCCCGAGATAGCCTCGGGCCGTTGATATTCGGACTGTCACATCTGGCCGTCAGCAGGGCCGACAGCATCCTCGATCAGGAAATCCAGCTGGGGACTTCGAATATGCCGCTACTTGACCGAGTTGGCCAACTGATCGGCATATGGGGCAGTGAATTTTCCGACAATGGGAAGCTCTGCGCGGACACCGCCGGTGTTGTTCGTCTGGACCATGGCCATGATCCAGACGACGACTGCGAAGACCGTGACTGCGAGTCCGGCGAGGCTGAAGATGATCCCCAGGACTCCGAGGAGCGAGCCGACGATGCTCAGAACAATATTGACCACCGAGACCGCCCCGAAGAAGACGATCGATTGTGAGGCATGGAATTTCACATCGGGATCGTTCTTCCCCACAAAGAGGAAGATGATTCCGGTGAGCCACCCCAGTGCGTACGACAGGATCGCGCTGGTCTTTTTGTCCAACCCGGCGGACTGTGGTTGGTTCGTGGGAGGTTGAGAAGATGTCATGGGGTGAGTAGATGCTGCGCGCGCCACCTACCGATCCCAGGTTTCAGCACGAACCCACAGGTCGCGGGCCAGTCGGCGGCCGGGATCCTGGACGTGGTTCTCTCGAGGAGATGACTGCCGACGACCTCGAAACGCCTGGGGTGATGGCTCATTACACAATCGAGCATCGGCCTCGAATCGATACAGCCACCTGACGCTCACCTGCCCGCGCCGGCCGGTTCGATCGGCGCGGTATGCGGCACGAGAGTGTGTTGCTAGCCGTGGCAATAGACCCGAACAAGCACTGTGTCTTCGGGCAGTGTCTCCAGGTAGTTTTCGATGCCGCCTGGCGGTATCGGGCAGTCGGGCTCGTCCTCGTAGGACGGGTTCTTGTCCCAATCTTTATGTCGGCAAACGCCGCTCGACTCGACCCACCAACCATCCAGGGTGAGCGTCGCGCCACAACCACCCCTCCTGCAGTACCGACCGCCCCAGGCTACCTCTCGGAATCGACGGACCAGATTCCTGACCACTGTGACCAGTTCGCCAGACGAGTGCCCTGTCATCGGCATGTACCTGCGTTCGGTCGACCGCGGCTCCACTGGCGTAACCAACCCACAAGCGGCATTGCCGGATGTTCACACGGGCGTCTCGGAAAGCACCAGGGCCGTATGGCGCTCTGCCCGTTGATCTTCCGAGATACCGCGCTGGCCGGTTCGCTTACTGGTCCTGACAAATGATCGAGGTGATGGCGTCGGGTGTGTCCGATAGCGGGGACCGCCGCGGGTGAACGGATCTCAGTCGACGAGATAGCGCAGCATCACCACGGTGTTGAAGTGCCTGGTCTCGGCCAATCGGAGCCCGATGCGCTTGTCCAGCGATGGGAACAGCGGTGTGCCGCCGCCGAGCATCACGGGTAAGAGGAACAGCTGGTACTCGTCGATGAGCCCGTGGGGCATCAGCGAGGCCGCGAGGCTCGCGCCGCCGACCTCCATGACGCCATCGCCTCCGGCCTTGAGCCTACGGACCTCCTCGACCGCATTCTCACTGACCAGGGTGCTGTTCCAGTGGACCTTGGTGAGCGTCCGGGAGAAGACGACCTTCGGCTTCTCCATCCAGAGCCTGCCGAACTCACGCTCGATCCGCGGCGCGTCGGCGGGCACGTGCGGCCAGTATTCGGCCATCAGCTCGTAGAGGCGCCGGCCGTGCAGCGAGACCTCGATCTCGCGGTAACGGTCGTTGTGGAATTGGTGCAGTTCCTCGTCCGGGTTGGTCCAGTCGATATCGCCGTCGCGGTCGTTGATGTAGCCGTCCAGGGACACGCTGAACCCGTAGATCAGTTTCCTCATGACCGGGTAGACCTCCTACGCTCTCGAAACTCATCGACGCTCATCGGGCAAACTGGTCCTGACAAAAGGTCGAACATGGCGGTAGCAGTTGACGCGGGTGGCGAGGCCGAGGAACGCTGACAGGCACACACTTGGTGCATGGCCAGACCGTGGAACCAATTGCGGAGCCGAGTCACACTATCCGATCTGCCGGTCGACCGGATGCCTACGCAGACCGATACGCGCTACTTCCCCGTCCCGGGCAGCCTGCGTTTCGGATTCATCTCGTACCTCCTGGGCTGAACTATGAGCCCGACGCCGACCTGTCCGAGGAGGCGATAGCCGCCGCCACCACGGAAGCGGAGACGAAACTACCTGGCATGATGGCGGCCTTCGGCCCCGCTGCGCCCGGCATGCACAGCACCGCGAGCATCGATTTCATTGTCTTGCTCGCCGGCGAAGGGCGAATGCACCTCGGCGACGGTGTCGATGTCTCGCTGCCATCCCTTGACCGACGAGGCCGTTCATGCGATCCGGTACCTGTGCGTCGAGAGCGAGGCCGCCTATATCGTCCTCGCCGGAATCCCGCACTTCGTGACCCGGGCAGTCGATTTACGCTGGCCGCGAATCAACTGGATATCCCTTACCCACGTCGCCGACACACTCGACGTGCTGTCGGATTTCGCCGGTCGGCTGGAGGAATACGGGGAACGCGTCCACCTGATGCCGTTTGGATGGAAGGTCGCCTCGCGCGCCGAAATATCGACGCGGCGATGGGATTTGCCTGCCATCGCCGTATCCGCGTCCAGGGAGGTCCACCGGTTCCGCGGACGTTCGCGGTGACGGCGGCAGCGAGCTTCTTCCCATCTCGGTGGCAGGAGCTCTGCGAAGTTGCCACCGTGGCAGGGCCGGTGCATGATCGCGGGGTGGTGAGCGTTCCCGTCTGTGGTGCCTTTGTCGGGCGGGCCGCCGAAGTGTCGGCGTTGCAGAGCGCCTATGCGGACACATCCACCCACACCGTGCTCATCGCCGGGGAGGCAGGGCTCGGCAAATCACGCCTGGTCAGCGAGTTCACCACCCGGCTGGGCACGGATGCGGTCGTGCTGGTCGGCCGATGCCCCGAGTTCTCCAGAGATGGCGTGCCGTACGCGCCGTTCCTTTCGGTGCTGCGTAGCCTCGTCCGAGAGCTCGGCGTGACCAGGTTGGCCGAGCTGTTGCCGGTGGCCAGGCCCGCGCTGTCACGCTGGCTGCCCGAACTGGCCGCACAAGCCGGATCCGCCGACGCCGAGTCCGATCGGATCCGGCTGTTCGGCGAGATCCTCACCGTGCTCGAGCAGCTGGCGCTGACCCGGCCGGTGGTCGTGGTGCTGGAAGATCTGCACTGGTCCGACGATTCGAGTCGGGAGCTGTTGTCGTTCCTGCTCGCCAATCTCGCGCAGCGCGATCTCCTGCTGGTCGGTACCTATCGGCCCGCCGATTCCGAACCGCTGCGCAGGCTCGTCGGGGGGCTGCGCCGCAATCCCGGTGTCCGCCTACTCGATCCGGCACCGCTGACCAGACACGAGGTGGGCAGACAGCTCGCCGCACTGCTCGGCCGCGAGCCGGAGCCCGGGGCGGTAGCGCGAATCTTCGAGCGCAGCAAGGGCATTCCACTGTTCGTCGAGGCGCTGAGCCGCTCGAGCGACAACACCCCGGCCGAACTGTCCGATCTGCTGCTCGACTATCAGGCGAGTCTGCCCCCGGACGCCGAGGCGTTGTTGCGATTGGCAGCCGTAGCAGGGTCACCCGTCCAGCATGCGTTGCTGGAGTCGGCGACCGAACTCGACGAGGCGGCCCTCGAGCGCGCAGTACGGGAACTGATCGACAGACAACTGCTGTTGGCCACCGAGACCGGATACGAATTCCGTCATGTTCTGATTCGCGACGCCGTCTACGATCACCTGCTGCCGATCGAGCGCAAGCGGCTGCACGCGCGGCTGGCCCTGGCACTGCACGCCCGTCGCGATCCGCGGGACGATGACTGGCCGATCGGGCAACTGGCCCACCACGCCTGCGCGGCAGGTGATCTGCCCAGGGCGATCGAGGCGTCGTGGGGCGCCGCAGCGAACGCGGCGAGCATGGGCGCGCACAGCGACCGGCGGCGCCACCTGGATCGAGTGCTCGAACTCTGGGATCGGGTGCCGGAGGCAGCGGTCCTGGTCGCTGCCGATCGGCTCACCGTATTGGAACAGGTGGTCGAGGCCAGTTACCTCGGTGGCATCGTCGACCGCGGGATCGAAGCCGCCGACGAGGCACTCGGCATGGTCGACCCCGATCGTTCACCGCTGCGCGCCGCCCAGCTCCACTACCACCGGGCCGGTTTGAAAAATCAGAGCAGCAATGGCTGTGACGACGATCTGACCGAGGCCCTTGCCCTGCTGCCGGCCCACACACCAACAGTCCTGCGCGGCGAGGTGCTCGCGGAGCTCGCCGCAACACGTGTCTTCCGCGGCGACACCGGCGGTGCCGAACGCGACGCTCGGGCAGCCGTCGAGGTGGCCGAACAGCTCGGCGCTCAGGCGCTTGCCGCCCGCGGCTACGCCTACCTCGGACTCGCCTGCGCCGCTCGATCCGACACGGCCCTAGCCTATTTCGACAAGGCCCATGCCGCCGCCACCGCCGCGGCGGACCCCCAGACGCTGCTCACCGTGGTGTTGTGGGAGTCGGCGACATTGGTCGCGGCGGGCGAGTACACCGTGGCGATCGAGGCGATCCAGCAGGGCATCCGTGCCGCACACGCCACATTCCGCTTCGTGGAGGCCGGGCCCATTCTGCTGGTCAAGTGGACTCAGGCGCTCACCGCGCTCGGCCGGTGGAGCGAGGCTCTCGATCTCATCGACGAATCACTCACCGAGCAACTGCCCCCGCTGAGCAAGGCCGCGTTACTACTGTGCCACGCCAGAATCGCACTGGCACAGGGCAATGCGGCTGCGGCCGCCAGCAGTGCGGACACTGCGGCGAGCCTGCTGAGCGACGGTCCATGGGCGCGCCGATACCAGGTCCAATTGCGCACCATCCAGGCCGATATCGCGATCACGAGCGGTCAACCGCGCCGCGCGGCCGAGATCCTCACTGCCACGCTCCACGCCGACGACATTACTGTGCACCACCACGAAGTGTGGCCATTGCTCGCAGTAACGGCCCGAATCGGCGATATCGCCATCGACGTCGATTCCTTCGCCGCCGCGCTGCCGGTGACGACACCGGTCGACGTCGCCTATCGCGCTGTCGCCACCGCCGCCCGCAGCGAAAGCGCACCGGCTTGGGACGCGGCCGTCTCATCTTGGCGGGCGGTTCGCCAACCTTACGAACTTGCGCGCAGCCTGCTCGGATCCGCTGGAGCCGAACTCGCGGCAGGCAATCGCGCCACCGCCCACACCGCATTACGGGAGGCCGCGGACCTCGCCGGACAGCTCGCGGCGTCGACACTCGCCGACGCCGCGAGCCAGTTGGCCGACCGCGCCGGGCTCGCCATCGACGGCCCGAGTCGAACCGTCACGGCAGCTGCCGCCCGACCGAGCACCTTCGGCCTCACTCCTCGCGAACTCGACGTCCTACGCCTGGTCGCCAAGGGGCTGAGTAACAGGCAAATCGCCGCCGAACTCTTCATCAGCGGTAATACAGCAGGAGTACACGTCTCCCGCATTTTGACCAAGCTGGGGGCCGCGACCCGTACCGAAGCCGCGGCGGCAGCCCTCCGGCACCGTCTCTTCCCCACCGACGAACACTGACTGGGCGATCTGTCGCAGGTCTGTGCCGCTCGCCTGGACCACATGCTCACCGGACGCCCCTGACCTGGACTTACGGCCGTAGGACGGCCGATCCGGTCCTGCGCCCACTGGCGGCGATAATGGGTCACTATGACGGATTCGTTACTGCACGGACAGTTCCCCGAGCTGGCGGACACACTGCCGTTTCTGCGACTCGGCGGCTCGCCCACTCCGGTCGGGGAGTTGAATCTCGGTACCCGAGTGCCGGTGTGGTGCAAGGACGAGAGCGGTTACGGTTCCGGCGGCTGGGGCGGGAACAAGATTCGCAAACTCGAGTGGTTGCTGCCGGAGGCGCAGCGGCGTGGCGCGCGCACCATCCTCACCGTCGGTGGCACGGGAACCAATTGGGGTCTTGCCACGGCTCTGTACGCGCGCGAGCACGGCATCGAGACCGCGCTCGCGTTGGTCGACCAACCGGAGGACGATCATGTGCGCGAGCAGCTACAGCGCTTGAAGTCCTCCGGCGCCACTTTGCATTTCACGCACAGCAAACTGCGCACCGTGCTCTGTGCCCCATGGTTGGTGGTGCGACATATGCGCGGCCGCGCCCTGCCATATCTGCTGCCCGCGGGTGGGTCGTCGCCGATCGGAACGCTCGGCTACGTCGAGGGCGCGCTGGAGCTGGCCGCGCAGATCAGGTCGGGCACGCTCCCCGAGCCGACGTATCTGGTGACCGCTGTCGGATCCGGCGGCACAGCGGCCGGTCTCACCCTGGGCCTGCGCCTGGCCGGATTGCGGACCCGAGTCCTCGGCGTCGTCGTCAACGACACCCTGCCCTTGGACGCGCAACACCTCGTCGAGCTGGCGAAAAGGAGCGAGAACGTACTCCGTTCGCGCGGTGCACAATTCGCGCCGCTCGGACTGCGCCCCGACGATATGACCATCGTCCGCGACTGGATCGGCCCCGGCTACGGCCACGAGACCCCGGCCGCGGTCGCGGCACAAAAGCTCGGGGCGACGGCTGGTCTCGAGCTGGAAACCGTCTACACCGCGAAGGCTTTGGCAGCACTCATCGATCTCGACGCCCGCGGTGCGCTGGGCGACGGCCCGGTCGTGTTCCTCGACACCTACGGACCACGGCACCGGTGACCCTCAGCGTGGCTCCGGGTCCAGTCCCAGGATGACCACCAGCACGTCACGCAACCGGTCGACGTCGCCTCGGATACCCGTCACCGCGTCCTGATACAGAAATGCCTCGATGAGGCGCACCAGCGCATACGCGAATGTGGGGGTGTCCACCCGATTCTCGTAACCTTCTGCGATGGCGGCATCGATCAGATCCGCGACGGTGGCGACGACCTTCGGTTGCACCGGGCCGTCGCTGGTGGTGATTATCCGGCCCGCGGTGGCCTGTTCGGTGGCAATGAAGTATCGATAGGGTTCGTTGCGCGCGAGCCATCGCGCCACCTGGTCCAGCATCCACAGCACTCGGCGCGCACCAGTTCCCACGCTGCGGCTACGCGCCGCCTCGACCAAGTGGTTGAACTCGGACACCATCACCGCGCCGAGCAGTCCGTCCCGGGATCCGAACCAGCGGTAGATGGTCGCCCGCGACAACCCGAGCTCGGCGGCGATCGCCTGCACATCGACACGCTCGGAGGCCAGGAACTGGGCACTGGCGGCGGCGAGCACCTGCTGTTGAGTCGCGGCAGCGGGCCGCCCCACCGGTCGGGCGGCTCCGGATGTGGCGGTCATCGCAACCCCCACACAAATTCGCGACACATGCGTAGTAACGTACCAAATCAACCCGGGTGCGCTTCGTGCCCACCCGGAGCGGCTGCTTGCGGGTCGCCCGGAATGGCCCGCCTGCACTGTTCGTCGACAGGCGGACGGCTGCGCCGAAGCGAGAGGATGTGGTCGTGCGCTCGACATTGATCTCCCGCAGGGACCTGGATTTCCTGCTCTACGAATGGCTGCGAGTCGAGGATCTCACCGCATTGCCGCGATTCACCGAGCACTCCAAGGACACCTTCGACGGCTTCCTCGACCTCTGCGAGGACCTGGCCACCCGGCATTTCGCTCCACACAACAAGCGGGGCGACGCCAACGAGCCGACGTTCGACGGCGAGCGGGTCACCATCATCCCCGAGGTGAAAGCCGCGGTCGAGGCCTTCACCAAGGCGAATCTGATCGGCGCCGCGATGGACGAGGAGATCGGCGGATTACAGCTGCCCGCCACCGTCGAGGCGGCCGGATTCAGCTGGTTCCAGGCGGCCAACGTGGGTACCACGGGCTACCTGTTCCTCACCGTCGGCAATGCCAATCTCCTTGCCGCGCACGGCACCCCGGACCAAATCGATCGTTTCGTCAAACCGATGGTCGAGGGCAGGTTCACCGGCACCATGTGCCTGTCCGAGCCGCAGGCCGGTTCCTCGCTTGCCGACATCGTGACTCGCGCCGAACCCCGATCCGACGGCACCTATCGGCTTTTCGGCTCGAAGATGTGGATCTCCGGCGGCGATCACGAACTGACCGACAATATCGTGCACCTGGTCCTGGCCAAGATCCCCGGCGGCCCTGCAGGCACCAAGGGTATTTCGCTGTTCATCGTGCCCAAATTCCTCGTCGAGGACGACGGATCACTTGGCGGGCGCAATGACGTGGCGCTGGCCGGCCTGAACCACAAGATGGGCTATCGCGGGACCACCAATACGGTGCTGAATTTCGGTGAAGGTAAGCACACACCGGATGGCGAGCCCGGTGCGGTGGGCTACCTCATCGGCGAGCCCCATCGTGGCCTGTCCTACATGTTCCACATGATGAACGAGGCCCGCCTCGGCGTCGGTCTCGGTGCGGCGGCGCTCGGCTACACCGGATACCTGAAATCCCTCGACTACGCTCGCGAGCGCAGACAGGGCCGTCCGGTCACCGCCAAGGACCCGGCAACGCCGCAGGTTCCGATCATCGAACATGCCGATGTGCGGCGAATGCTGTTGGCGCAGAAAGCTTACGTCGAGGGCGCGCTCGCCTTGCTGCTGTACTGCAACCGGCTCGTCGACCTACGACGCACCGCCACCGATCCACAGACCCAACGCGCCAACACACTGCTGCTGGAGATCCTGACCGGTGTCGCCAAGAGTTGGCCCTCGCAGTGGTGTCTGGAGGCGAACAACCTTGCCATCCAGGTCCACGGCGGCTACGGCTACACCCGTGAGTACGACGTCGAACAGCACTACCGCGACAACCGGCTCAACCCCATCCACGAGGGCACCCACGGTATTCAGGGCCTCGATCTATTGGGCCGCAAGGTAGTCCAGCACGACGGCGCCGGACTGCGGCTACTCGCGGGCCGGATCGAGCAGACCGTGATGGCGGCCGCCGAAGCCGGCGACGAATGGACCGAGTTCGGCGGCCAGCTCGACGCCGCCTGGCAACGCTTGCTCACCGTCACCGGGTGGATGTTCGGCTCTGGCGATATCGCCGCGGCAATGGCGAATTCCAGCGTGTACCTCGAGGCTTTCGGCCACATCGTGGTCGCCTGGATCTGGCTAGAGCAAGCACTCGCCGCGCACGGCCGTGCGGGCGACTTCTACGAGGGCAAACGTGCGGCGGCGCGGTACTTCTTCCGCTACGAACTCCCCAGAACCGGACCACAATTGGACCTGCTCGAACTGATGGACCGAACCACCCTCGACATGCACGACGCCTGGTTCTGACCTGTCGAACACCCATCAGCACCAGCCGGTGCCGCGTTGGGTGCCCGCAGGGGTCGCGCTGTGTCCGTGGCGGACAACGAGCGAATCCCCAGCCGAACGGAAGATTTGGACAGTGGAGTTCCCCGTGGACCGATCTGGATTCCACCCGCTCGCCACCGGTCCGCGAGCCGATCCTGACGATCGGCAACCTCCGCCTGAGTCTCGACTCCGGCGACTGAGGTCGCGAGCCCATCCGGGGCACCGTGGCTCGGAGCTGGTGCCCGGCGGGCCCGCTGCCTGCTATTCGAATCTGTGTGATCGGAATCCACATTCCGGCGACGGACTGGCGCAATGCCTCCTCTGGGACCTGTTTGCCCAGGTCAACGCAAGTGCCTGGCGGCGCAATAACATCCCCTGAATTGCGGCGGATTTGCGGCGGGATCCGGGCTGCCGCAGGCCAACTATCGTCCTGTCCATGCAGGTCAGCGATAGGAAGATGGCGGAGGTTGGAGCCGAACCCGTACCCGTACGACGGTTGCGGGCCGACCAGGCGCGCCGGGTGGCCGACGTGCTGCGCCATCAGGTCCATGCGGGCGCGTTCGATGACGTGCTGCCAAGTGAGCAGCAACTGGTTTCGGAGTTCGACGCTTCGCGCAATACCGTGCGTGAGGCATTGGCACTGCTCAAGGACGAGGGCCTGATCGATCGGGTGCCGAAGGTCGGGACCCGAGTGACCAACCGCAAGTTCGATCACGGGCTCGATGCTCTGCTGGGGCTGCAGGAGACGCTGAAGGGGCACGGCACGGTGCGCAACGAGGTGCGCGCGGCCATGCATGTCACCGCGCCCGCCGCGGTCGCGCGGAAGCTGCGACTCGACCCCGGCGAGCGCGTCGTCTACATCGAGCGGCTGCGTTATCTGGCGGATCTGCCGCTGAGCCTGGACCTGACCTACCTCGCGCCGGATATCGGGACCGAGATCCTGAGTCACGACCTGGAGACCAACGATATTTTCGTGCTCATCGAGCAGATCAGCGGGGGCCCGCTCGGTTCCGCCGATCTCGCTCTCGAGGCGATCACCGCCGATGCGCACACGGCGGCAACGCTCGACGCCCCTGCGGGCGCGGCACTGCTGATGCTCGAACGGTTGACCCGCCTCGACGACGGGCGACCTGTCGATCTGGAGTACATCCGGATGCGCGGGGACCGAATCACCATGCGCGGCAACCTGATCCGCAGCACCCCCGAGTGGAAGGTCATCTGATGGCACTGGCGAATCAACGCACCGATATCCCGGTCACCATCGACGAGTCGCTGTGCATCCAGGGCTGCACGCTGTGCGTGGAGATCTGCCCGCTCGATTCGCTGGCGATCAATCCGGAGAACGGCAAGGCCTTCATGCACGTCGACGAATGCTGGTATTGCGGCCCGTGTGCGGCACGCTGCCCCACCGGTGCCGTCACCGTCAATATGCCCTACCTGCTCCGCTGAACCCTGCGCCCGAATCCGGAAGTCACCATGAAGAAACGCCTCGCGCCTCTCGTCCTCGCACTCGCACTCGCCGCCGCGGGCTGCTCGCTGCAGAGCTCCGACAACACCCCGACCGGTACCGTCAAGGTCGTCGTCGGCTACCAGTCCAAGACCATCAATACCGTCACCGCCGGCACGCTGCTGAAGGCCAAGGGCTACTTGGAGCAGCGGCTACAGCAGATCACCGACCATGGCGGTGCCCAGTACCAGGTGGAGTGGCAGGACTACGACACCGGCGCGCCGATCACCGCGCAGATGCTCGCCGAGAAGATCGATATCGGATCGATGGGCGATTATCCGTTGCTGATCAACGGATCTCGGACGCAGGCCAACGAGCGAGCCACGACGGCATTGGTGTCGGTCACCGGGTATCACCCGCGTGGCGCACTCAACATGGTTGTGGTGCCACAGGATTCAACAGTCACGAGCGTCGGCGAGCTGGCCGGGCAGAAGATTTCGGCCAGCGTCGGTTCCGCCGGGCACGGCACCCTGGTACAGGCCCTGTCGCGCGCCGATGTCGATCCGGCCAAGGGCGTGGAGGTGCTCAACCAGCAGCCGCAGATCGGCGCGACCGCCCTGGAATCGCACCAGGTGGGAGCGCTCGCCCAGTTCGTGGCGTGGCCCGGGTTGCTGGTGTTCCAGAACAAGGCAAAACTGCTCTACGACGGCGCCGAACTCGGCGTGCCGACCTTCCACGGCGTGGTAGCCCGTCGCTCATACACCGCCGACCATCCGGAGGTACTGCAAGCGTTCCTCGCCGCACAGCTCGACGCGACCGCGTTCCTACGGGAGCAGCCTTTCGAGGCCGCCAGGATCGTCGCCGACGGCTCCGGACTTCCGCGGGAGGTCGTGTATCTCTACAACGGCCCCGGCGGCACGTCTTTCGATACCACCATCAAGCCGAGCCTGGTCGATGCGCTGAAAGGCGATGTGCAGTACCTGAAATCGATCGGTGAGTTCGCCGAACTCGACATCGACCGATTCGTCGATCCCGCACCACTGCGCAGGGCGTTCGCCGAGACCGCGCAGGGTGACTACGACAAGGCGGTGGCCGCTACCGCGAACCCGAGCCGGATCACCGGCACAGATCCGATCTGCGGTCGCGCCGTGGACAATTCGCCGCAGGCCGCTGAACTGTGGCTCGACGGCGCCGACCGTCCACAGCCCGCCGCCGACCCCACCTGCCTGCTACGGGCGATCCAGGCGGCGAAGGCGCAGGGCAAGGTGATCCGTGCGGCCTATGTCCCGGATGCCGAGCTGGGCACGAGATGGTTTGCCGACAAGTCGATCTGGTTGCGCGAGGGCGACATCTTCTTGCCGTTCACCACGCACGCTGCTGCGCAGCGCTACCGTCAGACGCACACCACCGCGCTGCCGGTCGCCTACGACCAGGCCGTCACGGAGGTCAGGGGATGAGCGAGCGTGTCATGCGCCGTCGTGCGGCACATCCGATGGTGCCGCGCATGCGCGAGGCGCGCAGATGAGCACGGCGGCGGCGGTCGGCCCCGCTGTGGCCGCGGGCGGTGCGGCCGCCACGCCGCCGAAAACCTCCGTGTGGCGCATCCGCCTGATCCAGATTGCGTCCGTGGTGGCCGCGATCGGCTTGTGGCAGCTACTCACCGCCAACAACGTGCGATTCTGGCTGCGTTTCGACACACTGCCCACCGTCACCGACATCATCGCCGAGTTCGGTCAGCAGTTCCAGAAGGACCAGTACTACGTGGACATCGCGCAGTCGCTGATCAGAATTCTCACCGGGTTCGGGCTGGCGGCGGTGCTCGGTGTCCTCGCGGGCATCGGGCTCGGCCGTTCCGGGCTGCTGGCCGCAGTCTTCGGCCCGCTCACCGAATTGGCGCGCCCGATCCCGGCGATCGCGCTGGTGCCGGTCGCGATCCTGCTGTTCCCCAGCGACGAGTCGGGGATCGTCTTCATCACCTTCACCGCCTCACTGTTCCCGGTGCTGGTCAGCACCAGGCACGCGGTGCGGGCGCTGCCGACCGTCTGGGAGGACGCGCTGCGCACCCTGGGCGCCTCGCGGACCGATGTCCTTGTGCGTGTGGTCTTTCCCGGCATCCTGCCCGGTGTCTTCAGTGGTTTGTCGGTCGGCATGGGTGTGGCATGGATCTGCCTCATCTCGGCGGAGATGATTTCCGGCAGGCTCGGCATCGGCTACCGGACCTGGCAGGCCTACACCATCGTCGACTATCCGGCGGTATTCGTCGGAATGATCACCATCGGCATCCTCGGCTTCGGCACCTCCGGACTCGTCGAACTGGCCGGGCGCCGAATCACCCGCTGGCTGCCACGGGAGGCATCGCAATGACGACCACCACGACACCGGCCACCACGGCCTCGACACCCCCTGTCGCGGGAATGCGGCTGGCACTGGACGCCATTCGGATCTCCTACGGCAGCAAGACCGTGATCGAGCACCTCGATCTCACTATCGCGCCGGGCGAAATCCTCGTCGTTGTCGGCAAGTCCGGGTGTGGCAAGTCGACGCTGCTGCGCGCCATCGCCGGACTGCGCGCACCCGAAGCCGGGAGTATCCTGGCCGACGGCACCACTGTCACCGCCCCCTCCGCAGACCGAGCCCTGGTCTTCCAGGACGACGCACTGTTGCCATGGCGCACTGCGCGACAGAACATCGAACTGGCGCTGCAGCTGCGCCGGGTTCCCCGCGCCGAACGCAAAACCACGGCGCAACGCTGGGTCCAGGAGATCGGTCTCACCGGCTACGCCGATTACCTGCCCCGCGACCTGTCGGGCGGCATGCGCCAACGAGTCCAACTGGCGCGCAGCCTCGCGGGCGAGCCACGCTCGGTGCTGATGGACGAACCCTTCGGCGCACTGGATACCCAGACCCGAGCCACCATGCAGCGCTTGCTGATCAACACCTGGCGCGCCCATCCGACCACCATTGTGTTCGTCACCCACGACCTCGACGAGGCGCTGCTGCTCGGCGACCGCATCGCCGTCCTGGGCGGCGGTGCACTGCGCGCTGTCGTCGAGGTGCAGAATCCGCGCGAGGCCGTCGACCGAAGGTCCGTGAAGGCCGAAATCTTGGAGACATTGTGAGTTCAGGCGACACCGCGAACGCGAAAGGGCCCCTGCGGATTCCGGACCTGTCCGATCGGATTCGAATGGACTGCGACGTGCTGGTCATCGGTGGCGGCACCGCGGGCACCATGGCCGCGCTCACCGCGGCGGAGCATGGCGCGAATGTGCTGCTGCTCGAGAAGGCACACGTGCGGCACTCCGGCGCGCTCGCGATGGGTATGGACGGTGTCAACAACGCGGTCATCCCGGGCAAAGCCGAACCGGAGGACTACGTCGCCGAAATCACCAGGGCCAACGATGGAATCGTCAACCAACGCACCATCTATCAGACCGCGACCCGCGGTTTCGCGATGGTGCAGCGGCTCGAGCGTTACGGCGTGAAGTTCGAGAAGGACGAATACGGCGAGTACGCGGTACGCCGTGTGCACCGGTCCGGCTCGTACGTGCTACCGATGCCCGAGGGCAAGGACGTCAAGAAGGCGCTGTATCGCGTGTTGCGCCAGCGCAAGATGCGCGAAAAGATCCGGATCGAGAATCGGCTGATGCCGGTCCGGGTGCTCACCACCGAGGGCCGTGCGGTCGGCGCGGCCGCATTGAACACGCGCACCGGCGAATTCGTCGCGGTAGGTGCCAAGGCAGTGATTCTTGCGACCGGTCCGTCGGGCAGGCTCGGTCTGCCCGCCTCCGGGTACCTCTACGGCACCTACGAGAACCCGACGAATGCGGGCGACGGCTATTCGATGGCCTACCACGCGGGCGCCGAGCTCAGCGGCATCGAATGCTTCCAGATCAACCCGCTGATCAAGGACTACAACGGTCCGGCCTGCGCCTACGTCGCCAACCCGTTCGGCGGCTATCAGGTCAACGCCGCAGGCGAGCGGTTCGTCGACTCCGACTATTGGTCGGGGCAGATGATGTCGGAGGTGAAGCGCGAGATCGAATCCGCGCGTGGGCCCATCTATCTCAAGGTGTCACATCTGCCCGACGAGACGCTGACCACGCTCGAAGGGATCTTGCACACCACCGAACGCCCCACTCGCGGTACTTTTCACGCCAACCGCGGCCACGACTACCGCACCCACGACATCGAGATGCACATCTCCGAAATCGGTTTGTGCGGTGGACATTCCGCTTCCGGTGTCTGGGTCGATGAGCACGCTGGAACCACCGTCCCCGGCCTGTACGCGGCGGGCGATCTGGCCTGCGTGCCGCACAACTACATGATCGGCGCTTTCGTTTTCGGTGACCTGGCAGGCGCGCACGCCGCCGCCACACTTTCCGAGCTCACGGCGCCCGCCGCACTCCCCGAAGCTCAGCTGGCCGAAGCCCATGAGCTGATCTACCGGCCGCTGCGCCAACCGGACGGCCCACCGCAGCCGCAGGTCGAGTACAAATTGCGCCGCTTCGTGAACGACTATGTGGCCCCGCCGAAGACGGCTGCGAAGCTCTCCATCGCGGTCGAGACCTTCGAGCGTATGCGCGGCGAGATCGCCGAAATCGGTGCTCGCTCGCCGCATGAGCTCATGCGCGCGGTCGAGGTGTCGTTTATCCGCGACTGCGCCGAAATGGCGGCACGCAGTTCGCTCACCCGGACCGAATCACGCTGGGGGCTCTACCACGAACGCGCCGACCTGCCCGACCGCGACGACGCCGAGTGGCGCTACCATCTCAACCTACGCAAGAACTCCGATGGCAGCATGGAGTTCCTCAAGCGTCCGGTCGCGCCGTATCTGGTTCCCGTACCCGGTCTCGACGATCTCCCTTCGGCGGACTCCACCGTTGTCCCGGTCCAGCAGCCGGAGTTGGTCGGTGGTCGTGCGCCCGCAGCTGCCCGCCGCACCGTCCGTGATTCGATCGAGCCGCCCTCACCCCGACTTGTGACCCTGCTGGCCTTGGATTCTCCTACGGTGCAAGAACTCTCGACCTACCTCGCTGACGAGGACGCGGGTGTACGGGTGGCTGCGCTTGCGGTGCTGACCGAGAACACTCCGGACGGTTTCGCCACGATCCTGATCGACGCGCTCGATGACGCCGCGGCCTCGGTACGCCGTGCGGCCACCGCCAGCCTGCGTGAACTCGTCGAGGTGCTGCCCGCGGCGGCAGGTCTGTCGGATCGGCTCGATTCGCCCGATCCCGTCGTGCGCGCGACCGTCATCGACCTGCTACGGGCACTGCGCTCCGGTTCGGTAGCACAATTCATTGCTGCACTGACAGATACGGATCACCGAGTGCGCATCGAGGCGGTCCGGGCATTGGTGTCGCTCGACGACTGGCGCGGTGTCGCCTCGGCCGCCGACGACGAGAATCGTGAAGTCCGCATCGCCGTCGCCCACGGCATCGCGGCCATCGCGCACGAGGGTGTCGACACTGTGCGGTCGCTCGCAGCGGACCCCGATCCCCTGGTGCGCGCCGCAGCACTGGCCGCGTTCGCGAGTCTCGGCGTCGCTCCAGGCGACGACTTCCCGATCCTCACGAACGCACTCCAGCATTCCGCATGGCAGGTCCGAGTAGGCGCCGCCCGCGGACTGGCCGGAGCCGACCCTGCCACCGCGGTGCCCGCACTCACCGACGCCCTGCTCGACCCGCACCTCGACGTCCGCAAAGCCGCCGTGCTCGCACTGAGTACGTGGCCCGACGACGGATCCGCGCACGATGCGCTGAAACAGGCCATCGACGACTCCGACGCCGATGTCCGCGCCTATGCCCGGCGCGCGATCGCACAGCAGGCAGCGCACGATGCGTAGGACAGCCTCGAGTCGAGGCGGGCAACTGGCTCCGCACCTCCATCCATTAGCGTGGCTAACGCTTCGTTGAATGACTCGTCATTGATCTCGGTGTCCACAGCAGCCATCGTTGAGGGGTAAGCCCCGCCGCCCGCGCCCACAGATTGCCGTGCGACGGATCACCTGATCTCGACCCCTGGGCAACACAGGATCCAGCGCACCGCCACCCGACGGATGTGCCGATCCCGCATGCCGACGATCGACCGAGGAGTCACATGAGCGGATACTTCGAGCCGCTGACTATCGGCAAGCTGGACTTGCCCAACCGCCTGGTGATGGCGCCGATGAGCCGCAATCGCGCGCCCGGTGGCGTGGTCCCCGCGTTGACCGCGGAGTATTACGCACAGCGCGCGTCCGCGGGCCTGATCATCTCCGAGGCCATCGCGATCAGCGAGATCGCCCAGGGCTCTCACCAGTCTCCCGGGCTGCACACGGCAGCACAGGTACAGGCATGGCGGCCCGTGACCGAAGCCGTACACGCGGCCGGTGGGCGGATCTTCGCCCAGGTGGTGCACTGCGGCAGGATCGGACACTCGAGCCTCTACACCGACGGAGCCCTCCCACTCGCGCCCTCCGCGATCGCGTCCGGGGAGCAGCTGTTCACCGCTGACGGGGCGCTCGATCGCCCCACGCCTCGCGAAATGACGGTCGCGGACATCGCCGAAACGATGGCCGACTTTGTCACCGCCGCCCGCAACGCCGTCGAGGCGGGCTTCGACGGCGTGGAACTGCACGGAGCGAACGGCTTTCTGTTGCACCAGTTCCTGTCCGACACGACCGACCGGCGGACCGACGGGTATGGCGGATCACTGGAGGCTCGTCTGCGGTTCACCGTTGAGGTCGTGCAGGCCGTCAGTTCCGCGATCGGGCCGGAACGAGTCGGCCTCCGGCTCTCACCCGGCATCACCTTCAACGGTATGGCCGAGAACGACACCGCCGAGCTCTACACCGCACTGGTACGGGCGCTGACGCCGATCCCGCTCGCCTATCTCCACGTATTCGAGATTCTCACCCGAGACATCACCGAGCTCATCCGAGCGCAATGGCCTGGGACACTTGTTCTTTGCGCACACCCGACACCGGATTCCTTCCCGAGCCGTCCAGAGATCGGCGCCGAAGCGCTCGGCGGCGGCATCGCCGACGCTATCGCGATGGCAGAACCGTGGCTTGCCAATCCTGATCTGCCCGAACGCATTCGCGCGGGCGGCTCGTACAACATGGCCGATAGAGCCACCTTTTACGGCGGTGATCACCTCGGTTACACCGACTATCCGACGCTGAACGCCTGACCCTTTCCACCCGGACCCGGACCGCACGGCGGTCCGGGTCCCTGCCGCGCGAAAGCATGTGATGCAAGCCCTCGTTCATGATCCCGATGCCCCACATCAATTGAGCCTCGGTACCGCACCCGACCCGAAACCACGTGACACACAAGCGCTGATCCAGGTCGCCGCGATCTCCTTCAATTTCGGCGAGATCGTCTACCGATCACCGCAGACGCTGCCGGGCTATGTTTCCGGGTGGGACGCGGCGGGTGTCCTCGTCCAAGCCGCCCTCGACGGTTCGGGACCGGCCGTCGGTAGCCGCGTGGTGTCCTTCGGCTGGGGCGGCGCATGGGCGGAATTGCGCGCCGTCGACACCACCGAGCTCGCCGTGGTGCCCGACGGCGTGGATCTCTTTGCGGCCAGCGCACTTCCCGTCGCCGGCGTCACCGCACTGCAGGCCTGCCGCAGGCTCGGCGCGGTACTCGGCCGCCGGGTGCTGATCACCGGAGCCTCGGGCGGTGTCGGCCGATTCGCGGTTCAGCTCGCGGCGCTGGCGGGCGCATATGTCATCGCCTCCGTCGGCAGCCCTGCTCGCGGCGAGGGGCTGCGCGAGCTCGGCGCGGACGAGATCGTGCTCGGACCTGCCGCGCTGACCGAACCGGTGTACGGCGTCATCGACAATGTGGGAGGCGGTCAGCTGGCCGAGGCGTTCGACCGTCTCGAAGACGACGGCGTCGTCCTGGCCATCGGCAAAGCCTCCGGTGAGCCGACCCTCATCGATTTCGAGCAGGCCCGCGTCAACACTGCGCGCGGCAGGCTGGAGAATTTCAACGTGAGCACCCCGTTCGGCAAGGATCTCGCCTACCTATTGCGGCTTCTGGAGTCCGGCAAGCTCGACCCGCAAGTCGGCTGGCGCGGCCCGTGGACCCGTGCGTCCGAAGCAGCCGACGAACTCGTGGCCCGCCGGATCCAGGGCAAAGCTGTACTCGACCTCACGTCGACCTGATCGCGCACCGCACCTGCAGATTTCGAGAACCACCCGGCAATCGTGGATTCTGCTCGACCAGGGTGCTTCTAGCCGCGGTCGGCGTCATTGCGTGCGGCGTCGACCGCGGCCACGAACAGGTGCGCCAATTCCTCGATGTACTCCGCACGCGGTAGATCTATTGCGCCGCTGAGCCATTGCGCCGCCGCGTCCGCCTGCCCGCCGACGATGATGTGGGCGGCAAGCAGTAGCCGCGTGCGCTTGCGGCCGACGAAGGGGCCGTGCACGAGCTCCGCCTGTTCGGCGGTGTACTCGGCGAACCGGCGGACCGAGTCTGCCTTGCGCGGCGCGGCGACCTCGCTGCCGATCGCTTCGGTGAACAATCGCGCCCTGCGTGGGTCACCGGTGAAATAGTCGACGAAAACCTCCATCGCGGCACGAGCGCGCAGGAACAGGTCCTCCGGTTGTGCCTCGACCGCCGCGCGCGCCAGGGCGAAGAACTCCTCGAACATCGTGTCGAACAACGCGACGAGCAGATCTTCCCTGCTGCTGAACTGCTCGTAGAAATAGCGCTGGGTCAGCCCCGCCCGCTCACACACCGATGTCATGGTCAGCTTCACGACGCCGTTCGCGCCCACCTCATCGAAGCCCGCCTCGATCAGATCGGCACGACGTTGCGCGAGCCGATCCTCAGCACTGACCCCCCGGAAGGGACGGACCACCGAAGTCATGACCCAATCTTGACACACAGCCATGTCAAGTTCAGACTTTATGCAAAGTTGACATAGATCACAGTCAGCTTCCCCTCGCAGTGGAGGAACCGATGTCGACCTTCCTGATCAGCCCGCCGACCGCGCCACCGAAGAACAGCGGCCTGAAATCCATCGCCGGATCGCGCGGCATGCCGATCATCGGGGAAAGCTACGCAATGCTGCATCACCCGGAAGCGTGGGCACGCGAACGCTACACCCGCTACGGGCCGGTGTCATGGACGACGGGCTTCGGCCGGCAGGTCGTAATCCTGCTCGGTCCCGACGCCTGGGACATTCCGATGGCCAACCGGGACAAGGCATTCGGCAGCGGTCCGGCCTGGGACTACCTGATCGGACCATTCTTCCGGCGCGGCATCATGCTGCTCGATTTCGAGGAGCATCTCTATCACAAGCGGATCATGATGCAGGCCTTCACCCGCTCCCGCTTGACAGGCTATCTCGACGCCATGAACCCGATCATCGAGCGTGGCCTGGCGGACTGGACAGCGGCGGACGCCTTCCGCGCCTACCCGGCCATCAAACAGGTGACCCTCGACATCGCGACAAGAACCTTCATGGGCGCCGCCCTCGGCGACGAATCCGACAGGGTGAATCAGGCTTTCATCGACTGCGTCCGCGGCGGCACCGCCTATCTGCGCTTCCCGGTACCCGGGCTGCGTTGGTCACGCGGCCTGCACGGCCGCAAGGTACTCGAGCAGATGTTGCGAAAGCAGTTGCCCGCCAAACGCGCCGGCAGCGGCGACGATCTGTTCAGCGCACTGTGTCACGCACGCTCCGACGACGGGCGAAGCTTCACCGATGACGATGTGGTCAGCCACATGATCTTCCTGTTGATGGCCGCGCACGATACAACGACCATCACCCTGTCCACGATGATGTACTACCTGGCTGAACATGCGCAGTGGCAGCAGCGTTGCCGCGCCGAGAGTACGGCACTCGGCACCGATGTGCTCGACTACAGCAGTCAGGAACAGCTGACCTCACTCGATCTCGTCATGAAAGAATCGCTACGTCTGCTCGCTCCCCTGCCGAGCATCCCGCGCGCCGCAGTAGCCGACACCGAGGTGCTCGGCCATTTCATCCCGGCGGGCACCTTTGTCACGGTGATGCCGCAGTTCACCCATCACATGCACGAGTATTGGCCCGAACCAGAGCGTTTCGATCCCGGCCGATTCTCCGAGGAACGACGCGAGGACAAGATCCACAAGCACGCATGGGTTCCCTTCGGGGCAGGCGCGCACAAATGTATCGGCCAATACTTCGGTGGCATGCAGGTCAAGGCATTCATGCATCAACTGCTGCAAAAGTTCGAGTGGTCGGTCGAGCCGGGCTACGAATTGCAGTGGGACAGAACATCTCTCCCGCGCCCGAAGGACGGTTTGCAGGTCCGGCTACAGCGACGCTGACCCGGGTCACGCACAGCGGAAGCGGAATTCGGCGACCGGTGTGACACCGGGAACGACGGCAACCTGAACGTGAGTGGGGTCGGCCAACTGGCAGCCGGACGGCACCGCTGTGACCTCTACTCGGTAGCACCCTTCGGGAAGGCTCCGTGTCACCGTCCCGTCACCGCCGGTCGTCACCGTCGCCGATACCGCACCCGTGGCGCACGGCATGACCCCGACCTCCACACCGGTCACTGGTAGCCGATCCAATCCGGTGACCGCCTGCACCTTCACCGCGCCCTCCCCTGGCACCCGCGCGCCCGCCACCGCGCCGCCCACCATCGCTGCCAGCATCGCAACCCCGACTACCGACCCGACGAACATTGTCCTGCGCACCTGGACTCCTTCCTTCGATGAGGACGCCTGTCGCCTCTGCGCCAATATAGGCGCTGGTCAGCGCGATCCGGGGCAGCCGCGCGCCGAACACGTCCCGATGTTCAGCAGGCTCGACTCGGACGAACATCGGGCCCATGAGCGTTCCGGGCATAACGCTGAGCATTCCAGCCATTGGAACACTCACCCACAGTCCCTAGCGTTGACAGCAGACGAACGACAACCGACGGGACAAGTAATGACAATGCAGATCGGCGTAATCCTGCCGACATCCACACCGGATCCGCTGCAACCGATTCTGGGCGATGTCCGGGCGAGTGCGCGGTTCGCCGAAGAGCTCGGAATCGAATCGGTGTGGTCCACAGACCATCTCATCGCCAGCGCGCCGATGCTGGACAGCACCGTGACCCTGGCGACCGCGGCGGCGGTGACCGATCGGATTCGGATCGGCTACAACGTCTTGCTTTTGGCGTTGCGGCCGACCGCCTGGGCTGCCAAGCAGATCAGCTCGTTGCAGTATGTGTCGGACAATCGGCTCCTGCTCGGTGTCGGCACCGGCAATCCCGCGCACGGCGATGTCGGGTGGCGGGCCGCCGGTCTGTCGTTCGAGGATCGCGGACGCCGGACCGATGCGGCATTGCAGATGCTGCCCGGACTCGTCACCGGGCAGCCGACGATATTGCCCGATGGCCTGGAGGTGACGCTGTCGCCCGGTTCGGCGATGCCGCCGGTCCTGGTGGCGGGCAATGGGAATCGAGCACGACGCCGCGCCGCCGCCTACGGCGACGGATGGATCACGCTCCAGACCGAGCCAGATCGGATAGGCGCGGAAATCACCGAGCTAGGGGAACTCGCCGCACAGCACGGGCGACCGACTCCGGCGGTAACCGTTGTCGCACCCGCCCTGTCGGCCGATCCAGGGCACGCCGCCGAGCAGGTGGCCGCCTATGCCGGCGCGGGAGTGCGACGACTGACCCTCGCCCCGACCGGCCCGGACTGGCGACGGGATTACGAGTTCGCCGCGAAATTGATTACCACGCAATAGATCTGGGCAATCAGTCGGCGACGATCACCACCCCGCTGTCCGCTTCGAGCAGTTCCACCGTCCGCGCGGCCGCGGTATCGATGTGCACCCGCGGCTCGGCAGGCGGTTCGGTCTCGTAATACGTTCCGGGTCCATAGAATTGGCCGTATTCGACAACCACACCGTCCGCAGCGAGCACGGCCGCCTCATGATCGCGAATCACCTCACCGCGTCCGGCGGGTGGCTCCCACGCAATGCTCTGTGCGAGAAACCGTTGTGCGCCCGCGGCCCGCGCCGCAGCGAGCAGGTTGCGCGTCCCCTCGGTCCGGATCCGTGCATTCGCGCCCGCCAGCTCCGGCAACAGCGCGGCATCGTCGGGCAGGTCGGTGAGCTGATGCATCACGAGGTCGGGCCGGAATTCGACAACCGCGGCGGTCAGCGCGGCCAGATCGTAGACATCGCAAACCACCGGCCGCGCGCCGGCGGCGCGCACCTGCTCGGCCTTCGACGGTGAACGGGTCATGCCCGCTACCTCGTGTCCTGCCGCGATCAGCAAGGGCAGCAGCCGCACTCCGATGACACCGGTCGCGCCGGCCAGAAAGATCCGCACACGGTCACCCTATCCAGCTCGGTCGAAGCTTCGAGACGTGCGCCCGGGTCGCCGGTGAATGGGTGGCGCGGCCTCGATCAGCCGCTCGTATGCTCGTTACACAGCGGAGTCGATCGAGATGGAGGATCCAATGGCGGATCGGGAAGTCCTGACCTGGGAATTGTTCGGCTCTGCCAGTCGAGAACTGGCGACCGAGATCGCCGAGGACGGATTCGAGCCCGACCTGATCCTCTCGATCGCCCGTGGCGGCCTGTTCGTCGCGGGCGCGCTGGGCTACGCACTCGCTGTGAAGAACCTGCACGTAATGAACGTCGAGTTCTACACCGGCATCGACCAGCGTCTGGACCTGCCGGTCATGCTGCCGCCGGTACCACAGGCCGTCGACCTCGCGGGTGCGACAGTCCTGGTCGCCGACGATGTCGCCGACACCGGCGCCACCCTGAAGCTGGTGCGCGACTTCTGTGCCGACCACGTGGCCGAGGTCCGCTGCGCGGTGATCTACCAGAAGCCGCACTCGGAGGTCGACTGCGACTATGTCTGGCGGCGCACCGACCGCTGGATCAACTTCCCGTGGTCCACCGAACCTCCGGTGGTCAGGCGTCGGGCACAGGTGCTCGACGCTTGACCGGACAGCTCCGACTACCGCTCCGAACGCGTGGCGACGATGGAGTCGAGTCGCTCGCCGAGTGCGTTGACCTCGTCGCGCAACGCGATGACGGTGTCCAGCGGATAGTCGACAGCGGCCAGCACCGACTCGATCATCTCGCGGGCCTGATGCCGCAGGGCCTGCCCCGCGTCGGTCGCGCGCAGTTCCACCGCTCGGCGATCGTGCGCGCTGCGAATGCTCTCGACCAGGCCGTGCGCCTGTAGCCGCTGGATGAGCGGAGAGACCGTGCCGTAGTCGAGGCGTAGTTGCTCACCCAATTCCTTCATCGTGATGGCAGGTCGTTCCCACAGCGCGAGCAGCGCGAGATATTGCGGGTAGGTCACCCCCATCGCGTCGAGGAAAGGCCGATAGACCGCTGTCATCGACCGGGACGTGGAGTACAGGGCAAAACACAGCTGTGCAGCGAGCGAGAGCAGGTCGTGGTCTTCGGCCGCTTCGACACGCACCACGGGCGTGGGATGCGCTTCATCGGGCATTAGGACACTGTATCCCAGCGAATTCGCTGTTCTCGCTGTGCTGTTACGGCGCAATGACGCATGTCGGTGGTGGTTGCGGCGAAGTGGCGGAATGCGCACAGTGTCGCTGGACGGTGTCATCGCAGGACCAGATGGCGACATCATTCGGTCCGCCTCTGATGCAGGGCAGATGCGCTTCCACATCGAGCAGACCCGCCACATCGCACCGCACCTGTGTGGACGCAGCCTGTATCAGGAAATACTGGGGAGGCAGACCGTCCTCGTCTCCTGTCGCCAGTTGACCATCGACATGTGTTGTGGGACTCGTGTGTTTGTCTGTTGGGTGTGATGTCGAAGTTGGTTCGGGTCGGTGTCGGTGTGCTCGGGTGGACCGCGACACTGGCGGGAGGCGCCGGGGTCGCGTTGCACTTCAGTCGGTCGTGGTCTCGGGTGTTGGTCTTGGCGGCTTCGGGCGCGCCGTATCTGATGGGCGCCGCGCTCATTGGGGTTGTGGCGTTTGTAGCCATGCGCCACTGGGTCAGTGCGGGTGTGGCGGTCGTTGTCGTGACCGCGGCAGTCTGGACTGGAGCTCCGCTGTACGTCCATCGCTCGGGCGGCGGCGAAGGACCCGCCGTGATGGTGATGCAGGCCAACCTTCTGTTCGACGGAGCGGATCCCGGGGCACTGGTCGACCAGGTACGCGCGCGGAACATCGGCGTGCTCACCGTCAACGAACTCACCCCGGCGGCGGTCGAGGGTCTCGGCCGTGCAGGGCTCGACCAGATTTTGCCGTACCGGTATCTCTCTCCGGGAAGGACCGCGGCCGGGACGGGAATCTGGAGCGGCTACCCGCTGTCGGAGACCGTTGAGTATGACGGGTTCGTGCTGAACCAGCTCTCGGCAACCGCAGACATTCCGGGCGCCGGGCCTGTTACGGTGTACGCCTTCCATCCGGTGCCCCCGGTGTTCGGCACCCAGGTGTGGGCAGCCGAGTTGTCCCGTCTGCGCGCGATTCTCGAGCAGTCGCCATCGGATCGGCCGGCGATCGTCGGTGGCGACTTCAACGCGACCTACGATCATTGGCAGTACCGCGCAATGTTGTCAGGACGTTTCGGCGATACCGCCGAACAGGCGGGTGCTGGACATCTGGTCACCTATCCGACCGACAAATGGTGGCCGCCTGTGGTCGGCATCGACCATATCCTCGTCGCGGAGGGCTGCGCGGTCGCGGTGGAGACGGTGGACCTACCAGGCGCCGACCACCGCGCCCTGGTAGCCCAGATCCGCCTGGACCGTGAAAGTCAGTAGGGGCCAGGTGTCGCACTCACGAACAATCGTTCACCGATAAGCAGGTAGCCGAAGCCTGCGAAGGCCGGAGCCGTTCACCGGAACGATTCGCGTCACCCCCTCGACCGCCATCACCGACTTCGCGAGAGCGCCTACGTCACCGACGAATCCGAGCATGAAGTCCTGCCCAGTCCAGGTGCCAGCGCGTTCTGCCAGGTTCAACTCGTCGTACAGGTCGTGAATCGCGGATGTGGGACTCCAAACGAGATCTGGCCACTACTGGCCTCCGGAGTCCGTATCGGCCAGGATCACCGAGGGCACCTTCGCAGGGAAGGGATGGCGGCCCGGCGCATCGACCTCGACCGACTCGACGATCGCGGTCTCACCGTCGACCTCGAGTACCTGGACCACCGAAACTCCACCAGGGTGCCGGCAGCACACGATCTCCCACGTTCACCATTGAGCACCTCTCCCGAGCAACCGATCGGTATGTGGAATTATCGCACGTATGTTCGAGTATTGGAGTGATGAGTTCTCCGAACCGCTCCGGCGAGTTGTCGATCCTCCCAAGCAGGTACTCGTCGACCTGAGCCTCGCGCTCGCACCGCAAGGCGCGTTCCGCAAGGACGAGGTATCGCTGCGCATCAAGCAGGCCGGCCTCGACCTCACCGCCGTCGTACCCGGCTGGCTCTACGCATGGGCGCAGTGCACCGACGGCGCCTGGATCGGGTTGATCGGGTTCGCCATTCCCGCAGGCCAGAAAGGAAAAGGGCGAGTCGAGACGAAGCAGTGGTGCGCGAGCCGAGCGATATCCGAGCGAGACAGCCCGAACCGGCGGCGTCGGTAGTCCGAGCGTCTCGCGGCCGTACCTACTCTGGTATTCGGAGAACTTCTTGCACGACTCTGCCCGATCAGCGCCCGGTCTCGCCGGATCCGGGCCATGCCGGCCCCGCCGCGGTGAGCGCGTCCAGAATCCGGCGGACCGCCGCCGGATCCGCATCCACGATGGCAGCCACATCCTCGGCCGGCCACGGCCCGGACCCGTGCCGGGCGACAATGTCGCGGATCGTACGCGTGACCTCCAGATCATGCGCCTGCTCGGCCATCGGGCGCAGCTCGGCCAGCAGCCGATCGAGCCACTCCGCCTCCGCGCCACTTCTGCCGGGTCGGGCTCGTTCGGCGCGCGACACGAGATCGTCGAGCACCACGGCGATATGTCGAATCAGCTCGCCGCGCACCGCATCGCCCTCGGCCGTACCCACCCTTCGAGTGTGCGCCTCAGCGCTTGTCCGTGGCGATGCCGAATCTGCACCGCCTCGACGGACTGGCACATCGCTGCGCCGCCCGCGACCCGTCTCTTCAGAGAAGAAATTCTCTATCGGGGCATCAGCAGATCTGGCCGCGGGTGGCCACCGTGGCTCGCAGCAGGTCGCGCACGAGGTCGTAGTCGATCCACGCCGGGTTCCAGAAGCGCAGACAGCCTTTGCCCGTGTCGTGGACGGCCAGCCGCTGCGCGAAGGCGTCACGAACATCGACGCGCGCCGAATAGATGGAAGATGCACTACTTCTGGTTCGCGAAGGCGACCTCACCGATGCCGCCACCTGGTTGACCGCCGAATTACGTTCGCGCAGTGAGCGATTCGACGACTGTGGCGTGAAGGCGCACCGGGAACCGGCGCAGTGCCACCAAGACCGTCGATCATCCCGAGCCGGACCGGTGGTGCTCGATCGCAATGCACTGTTCGTACCCGACATCGACCGGGCAGTCGTCTACTCGGCGGCACCTGGCAGCCCGGCGACTTCGGCGCTGGGACTGCTGCGTAGCACGGGAACTCAGCACTTCATCGAGCGGCGTGAGGCTACGCCGAGAACTCGTCGGCGAGGGTGTTCCAGAACATGAGCTCGTAATTCTGGAAGAGCCTGGCGTATAGATGCGCCTCACCCGGCTTCAGCCGCCCGGTGTCGAGTCCGGCTTGGATGGCGGCGAGGGCCCGCTGCTCGACCTCGGAGACCTCGGCGGCGAAGAAGTCGAAGAACGCGCACGCGGGGTCGTCGAAGTCGTAGTGGGTGCGCATCGCCTCGGCCACGGTCTTGCAGTAGCGGCTCCATGCGGCGAAATTCGAGTAAATACCCGCTGCCGCGGCGGCGGGTTCGGCGTGCATCGCCAACCAGGCGACATAGGCCGGATATGCCTGGCAGCCCGCCCTCGGCAGCTCCATGCCCTGGTCGGGTCCCACCGCCGCCACCAGCGCGTCCAGCATGCCGTTCGCCTGGCGGGAGCCCTCCGAAGAAGACACTGGCGTGCGGTTCGTCCGACCGCGCCGCCATCGCGTGGAAACTGCGCCAGTCGCTGCTGGTGATGCGCTGCTCCTCCGCCGCTATCGCCGCGAAGACCGCCAGTGGCGCCTTACCTGCCGTGATCAGCGGGATCAAGCGGTTGTCGTCGTCGTGCGGGCCCAACTCCGCCTGGATACCGTCGAGCAGTGCACGGGCGGAAACAGTCATCGGAACCTCCCTGTCAGACGGCTATTTCTGTCTATTCAACCGCCCCGCGACAACGATCGCGGTCATTCGGTTCCGTCGACGCCGGGGAGACTTCGAGTCGGGCGGCGGGCCGCCAGTCAGCTAGACGGTGTTCGTGGAGCCGACCGGCACACTATCGCCGTTTCCTGCCTATCGCACCGTGGAACAGATCGACCACGCACCGATAATGCCGCGGCGCGTGGTCGACAGCGTCCGGCTCGTCAGCCGATCACCGAATTCATGATCGTGCCCGCACTCGTCGCGACGGCACCGCCCGCCATCGCGCTGGCGATCATCTTCGGCGACTGCAGGCCGCCACCGTTCCACTTCTCCCAGGCGAAGCGGCCGCCACCGTAGGTGATCGCGGTGATACCGGACAGCTGGATGAGCCAGGTGAAGTAGCGACCCATTTGCAACAGCTTGTCCGCCATAGGTGGCGCCTCCGGTGTCGGATTGCCGACCTCTGCGAGAACGGTGTCGTGCAGCGCAGCGAGAATCATGCTCACTTTTCAGGCTCCTTATCGCATGCCGGGGTGATGCTGCAGAAGGAAGAGTCAGAGGTACTCCGAAACGCGATGCGCCGCCGAGAAATGCCTCGAATCACCGGCGCGGCGGCGCTATCTGTGGCCGTCGACGCGGCAGTCGGATGCCCTGTCGCGTCCCACTTTCCGCTCGTTTGCTGAAAGAAAACTCTGTGACCTGATCAATTCAACCTCATCAAGATCACCTAGCTGGGGCGACACACCGATTGTACTGTGACTCACCGCATAACGTGCCGCGTTGACCACCCTGGTGACCACACCAGGCACTTGGTGGCCATCCAGCGCAATCGCGCATGCCAAGCGTTCGCCAGGCATATCCTGAGCGGGGAAAATTCGCGGTGAGGAGTCGCTGCACGACGGCGACTCCGTGGAGGGAAAACACTATGCCGGACCGCCAGGATCAGGCCATTGCCGGATTGCCGACCAAGATCGATACGAACGTCGCACACGAGGCCCGCGTCTACGATTACTGGCTCGGCGGCAAGGACAACTACCCGGCCGACCGAGCCCTCGGGGACGCGATCGCCTCCCACATCCCCGCCATCCGCAGCATGGCCCGCGCCAATCGGGCCTTTCTCGGCCGAGCGGTGCGCTACCTCGTCGGCGAGGCAGGCATCGACCAGTTCCTCGATATCGGGACCGGCATCCCGACCGCGGGCAATACCCACGAAGTCGCACAGCGCCTCGATCCCGCCACACGCGTGGTCTATGTCGACAACGACCCGATCGTCCTCGCACACGCCAGGGCGCTGATGTCGAGCACCCAGGAGGGCAAGACTTCGTTCATCCACGCCGACCTGCACGACCCGACATCAATCCTCGCCGATCCCGCCCGCACCGCGACCCTCGACTTCGACCGCCCGGTCGCGATCATGCTGGTCGCGATCATGATGTATTTCCACGACACCGACGACCCGCACGCAGTGATCGGCGCCCTGCTCGACGCCGTCCCTTCCGGCAGTTACCTCGTCATCACCCACCCCACTGCCGATTTCGATGCCCGGGCCATGGCCCGAGTGGTGCACTCCGCGCAACAGGCGGGCATCACCTTCCACCCGCGCAGCGGCGCCGAAACCGAGGGACTGTTCGCCGGAACCGAACTCATCGAACCAGGGGTGGTTCCCGTCGTCACCTGGCGACCGGAATTGACCGGCCGGCTGCCCACCGGGTCGGCGCGGAAACCCGTCGACCCCGAATCCGCCTGGTACTGGGCCGGTATCGGCCGCAAGCCCTGACATCATGTTCCGATGTGCCTGCCGAACCAATCCGCGGCGGCGCGGTGGAACCGCCGAGCGCGGGCAGCGCCTGCACCGCGGCCCCGAGATCGAGCACGGCCTGTGGGTCGCCGAGCGATCGCCCGCTCAGGTGGGTTGTGATGCGAAGCACTCCCAAATAGGTTGTACACAATATAATTGCCCACTACCGTTGTCGCCATGACCGAGCACCTCACCCTCGACGAGCAGATCTGCTTTCCGCTGTACGCGGCGTCACGGGCGATGACCGCGGTTTACCGCCCACAGCTCGAACGCCTGGGCCTGACCTACCCGCAGTACCTGGTGATGCTGGCATTGTGGGAACGCGACGACCGCAGCGTCGGCGATCTCTGCGATGCACTCGCCCTCGACTCCGGAACCCTGTCACCGCTGCTCAAACGACTGGAGGCGGCAGGGATGGTGGCACGGCGACGGTCTGCCGTCGACGAACGTCGCGTCGATATCCAACTGACCGAGCGTGGCCGCGCGTTGCGGGCCGAGGCCGTCGAGATCCCCGCCTGTATGGCCGAGGCCGCGGGCCTGTCCATGGACGAGCTCGCGACACTGCGCGAAATTTTGCGGCGCATGACCGATTCGCTGCTTTCCCATCTCTGAGCTTTCCCATTCCGATCGAAGGAGAACAGGCATGAAGACCCTCTACACCGCAGAGGCACTGGCTACCGGCGACGGGCGCAACGGGCACGCCCGCAGCACCGACGGCAAGATCGATGTGAACCTGTCGATCCCCAAGGAAATGGGCGGCAACGGCGAGGGCACCAATCCCGAACAGCTGTTCGCTGCGGGCTATGCGGCCTGCTTCCACTCGGCACTGCGCCTTGTCGCCAAGCAGACCGAGGCGAACGTCGAGGACTCCGCGGTCGGCGCGAAGGTGAGTATCGGCCCGAACGAGACGGGTGGCTTCGAGCTCGCGGTCACCCTCGAGATTTCGCTGCCGCACCTGAGCATCGACGAGGCGCAGGCACTGGCCGACAAGGCCCACCAGGTGTGCCCGTACTCCAACGCAACCCGGGGCAATATCGCCGTTGCCGTCGTCGTCGCGGAGGACTGATCATGCGCGCTGTAGTCATCGAGCAGTTCGGCGAACCGAAGGATGTACTGACCGCCGCACAACGACCGACACCGGAACCCGGCGCGGGCGAAGTGCGGCTCGAGCTGATCCTCGCGCCGATTCACAATCACGATCTGGCCATCGTCCGCGGGGTGTACGGCTACAAGCCGACGCTGCCCGCAATCCCTGGTACCGAAGCCGTTGGACGGATCGATGCGCTCGGACCAGGCGTGACCGGCCTCGAAATCGGTCAGCGCGTCAGCGTTTCCGGCATTCACGCGGCATGGGCCGAGTACTTCGTCGCCAGGGCCGCACAGGTGGTCCCACTGCCCGATGGCGTCTCGGACGAAACCGCCGCACAGCTGCTGGCGATGCCACTCAGCGCGTTGATGCTGCTGGAAGATCTGCAGGTGTCGCCCGGCGATTGGATTGCTGTCAACGCCGCCAACGGCGCGGTCGGCCGCCTGATGAATGTGCTTGCGCGGCAACGTGGCGTCCACGTGCTCAATCTGGTGCGCGGGTCCGCGTCGGTGCAGGCGTTGCAGGAGTTGGGTTTCGATCCGGCGGTCGACACCGAGACCGATGACTGGGCCGAGCGCGCCGCCGAATCCACTTCGGGCGCACCGATTGTCCGTGCGGTGGACCAGGTCGGCGGGCGCGCGGCCGACGCACTGTTATCGCTGCTCGCACCGAATGGTGAGCTGATCTCCTTCGGTGCGCTGTCCGGACAGCCGCTGATCATCAACCCTGGCGCGATGATCTTCAAACAGGCCGTGGTCAAAGGCTTTTGGGGTTCCAAGCGGGCCGAGAACACCAGCACGGACGATATGCGCCGACTGATCGGCGAGTTGGTCGGGATGGCGGCAGGCGGCGCACTGCGCCTGAACGTCGAGGCGGTGTATCCACTGGAGGCCGCGGCAGATGCGGCAGCGGCCAGCGAAACCCCTGGACGGCACGCGAAGATCGCATTGTCGCCCGCGTCGGTGTAGTCACTACCCGACTCGCACTACAACCTTGCCGAAGTTGCGGCCCTCGAGCATGCCGATGAACGCTGCAGGAGCATGCTCGAGGCCGTCGACCATGTCCTCGCGATAGCGGACCCGATCGTCGGCGATCCACCCGGACATGTCGCGCAGAAAATCTTTGAACATCTCCTTCACGAACTCGCTCTGGATGAAGCCGCGAACGGTGAGGCTCTTGGTCAGAATTCGGCCGTAGAAGCCGGGCAGCCGATCCGGTCCTTCCGGCACGCCGGATGCGTTGTAGTTGGCGATGAGACCGCAGACCGGCACGCGCGCATAGGTATTCAGCAGGGGATAGACCGCATCGGCTACGGCACCGCCGACATTTTCGAAGTAGACATCGACGCCGTCCGGCACGGCTGCCTGCAGTTGCTCCACGAAGTCCGGCGCCCGGTGGTCGATGGCGGCATCGAAGCCGAGCTCGTCGCGCACATACGTGCACTTCTGCGGCCCACCGGCGATCCCCACCGCACGCGCGCCCTTGATCCGGGCGATCTGCCCGACCGCCGATCCGACCGGCCCGCTCGCGGCGGCGACCACCACAGTCTCCCCCGGCGCCGGCTGACCGATCTTCAACAACCCCGAATACGCCGTGAATCCCGGCATCCCCAACACACCGAGCGCCGTCGAGGCAGGCGCTGCGTCCGGATCCAGCTTGCGTACGCTGCCCGCAGGCGCGACATCATGGGACTGCCAGCCCGAATAGGCAAGCACCACATCACCTTTCGAGAGCGCGGGATCGCGCGACTCAATGACCTCGGCGACCGTGCCGCCAATCATCACCCCGCCGATCTCGACCGGCGGCGCGTAGGATTTCGCCGCACTCATCCGTCCCCGCATATACGGATCAAGCGACAAGTACAGTGTCCGCAACAGCACCTCGCCCGCGCGCGGAGCGGGCAGTTCCATCGTCTCGGTACGGAAGTTCGCCGGGGTCGGTGCACCCACCGGACGGGACGCCAGCACGATTCTCGTCGATTCGACCATGCCGTTCACCCTAGTGGGACACCACCTCGACAAGGCCTGTTCGACGCCCACACCAGCATGTATGGCGGCGAGGCAGCCGTCTGATCGGCACCACAGAGCAGAATCAACCCACGGCTCGGCAGGCCGAGCGAAGTCCGTCGCAACCCATGCAGGAGTCGCTCCATCCAGGCGCGCCCGGTTTCAGATCGGGCGGGTGGATATGGCAGCAAGTGGTACCGCCGGTGCGACGCTCACACCTTTCGGACAGTGACACCCTCGGCGGTCAGCGCTGCGATCTCGGCGGCGTCTGCCGACTCATCGGTGATCACCGCATGCAGGGCCGAGACGGGGGCGACGAAAGCGAGGGCGGTCACGGAAAGTTTGGTGGATTCGGCGACGACAACGACACGGCGCGACGAAGCGATGGCGGCGCGCTTGACCGCCGCGTCGTCGAGGTCGTAGGCGGTCAGGCCGTCGGCAGCGGTCAGGCCGCAGCAGCCGAGAACGGCGGTGTCGAAACGCAATGACGCCAACGAGGCCAGAGCCAGCGGACCGGTCATCGCCAGCTCTCCCTGCCGGGGCTTGCCGCCCGGCACCAACAGGGTCAACAGCGGCGCCGCAGTCAGTGCGTTCACCGCGTGGAGGGACAGCGGCAGCACCGTCAGCCGCCGGTCTTCGAGCACCCGGGCCACCTCGAGACATGTCGTGCCGCTGTCGATCACGACGGATTCACCATCGGCGATCAGCTCGGCGACTTCGGCGGCAATACGCTGCTTTATCGCCAGGCCCTCGCGTGCCCGCAACGCGAAGGGCGGCTCCTCGCCGCGCAGCATGAGACTTCGGGCCCCGCCGCGATAACGCTCCAAGACACCTTGACCTGCCAAAGTCTCCAGGTCACGCCGGATGGTCATTTCGGAGGCGCCGGTGAGTTCGGCCAACTCCACCACCCCGAGCCGGCCGGCGTCGCGCACGGCTTCGGCGATCCGTTGCAGTCGATCGGTGCTGGACACACTCACGATTGAACAGAATTCCTGTTTGAAAGTCAATCTTACGAACATCGAAGCTGTGCGATATGTTCGAAATTGTGCAGAGATCGCTACCGGCCGCGCGGATGGCCACCTTCGTATACTTCGCATTGAACGGGTTCATCATCGGCATGTGGGTCGTCCACATCCCCGCCATCGAGCACCGAGTCGGCATCACGCATGCCGCCCTCGGCTGGCTCCTGCTGCTGCTCGGCGCCGGTGCCTGCGCCGGCATGCAGGTCGCGGGTCCACTCGCCGATCGCTTCGGCGCACGCGTCGTTGTCCCGGTCAGCGCGGCGCTGTGCAGTGCAACCGTGGTCCTGCCGGCGTCGGCCACGAATGCCTGGATCTTGGGAGCGGCGCTGCTGGCGCTCGGGTTCGGCAACGGCTGTCTCGATGTCGCCATGAACGCCCACGCCGTCCAGGTCGAGCACGGCTATGAGCGTCCGGTCATGTCCGCATTCCACGCCACCTACTCACTCGGTGGCGTAGTTGCCGCGCTGATCGGCGCGCGCGCACTCAGCTGGGACCTCCACCCGGCGGCAACCCTCGCGACGGCGGCACTGGTCGGCGGCATCGTCGCCGGGCTGGCCGCTCCCGCACTATTGCGCCCCGAAATCCGTGACATCCCCGAAGCTTTCGTACCGGACATGCCGCACGGCACGCCTCGGCGCATCTGGCTGCTCGCCGTACTCGCCCTCATGCTTATGCTGTGTGAAGGCGTCGCCAACGACTGGAGCGCGCTGCATCTGCGAGACGCTCTTGCCGCACCCGCCGCCACCGCCGCCCTCGCCTACGGCGCGTTCGCGACCGCCATGACCGTCGGCAGGCTGCTCGCCGACCGAGTCGCCGCGCGCTTCGGACCGACGGCCATCCTCCGTGCCGGCGCAGCCGTGGCGGCGGTCGGTCTCGCCGCGGTGGCACTGTCCCCGTGGATTGCGCTGACTCTGGCCGGCTGGACGGTGTTCGGCGCCGGGCTGTCCGGCTGTATCCCCCAACTCTTCAGCGCCGCAGGCCATGCCGACCGAAAGGCGGCCGGCGTCAACGTCGCCCGGGTAGCAGGCCTCGGCTATCTCGGCATACTGGCCGGGCCCGCCATCATCGGTCCACTCACCCACTTCGTGCCGCTCGGACTCGCCTTCTTCCTACCCGTCGCGTTCTGCCTCATTGCCGCCGCCTCGGCCGCAATACTGCGGGCCGAGCCCGCGGTGGGGGCGCCTGCGACTCATGCGCCCATGGCCTCTTTGCAGCGTGACTCCAAGTAGCCGACGAACTTCCAGTAGTCCTCGAACACCGGGTTGTGGGTACCGCCGTCGTGGAAGCGTCGGTATAGCTGCTGGACGATGCCCGCAAGCCGGAAGATGCCGTACACCTCGTAGAAGGTCCAATTGTCTACCGGCAGACCGGTTGCGCGCGAATAGTAGTCGATGATCTCGGCTCGGGTCAGCATGCCGGGCACATGGGTCGGCTGGCGTCGGAGCTGCTGGATGACGTCGTCGTCATCGGCTTGCACCCAGTAGGTCAGCGTGGCGCCCAGCTCCATCAGCGGGTCGCCGAGGGTGGCCATTTCCCAATCAAGGATGCCGAGCACATCCAGATCGTCGTCGAAAACGATGTTGTCGAACCGATAGTCGTTGTGGATCAGACAGGTTCCTACGTCGTCGGGCTGATTGGCCGACAACCAAGCCATGACCTCTTCGCAGTCGGGCACGTTCTCGGTGCGCGCCTTGCGGTAGCGGTCCGACCAGCCCTCGATCTGCCTGCGCACATACCCGGAGCCCTTGCCGAGGTCGGTCAACCCGACGGCCTCGACATCCACCTGGTGCAGCTCGATCAGTTTGTCGATCATGTCGATACACAGGCCACGCAACGCGGCAGGTCCGAGTTCGAGTTCGGCGGGGATGTCACGGCGGAGAATGAGGCCCTCGAGCTTTTCCATCACATAGAAGTCCGAGCCGATGACCGACTCGTCGGCACAGAACGCCACCATGGTCGGTACATACGGGAAAACCGGCTTCAGACCGCTTTGCACGCGAAACTCGCGGCGCATATCGTGCGCCGACGCCGCGCGATGCCCACCCGGCGGCCTGCGCAGGATCAGCTCCCGGTCCGGATAGGAAAGTTGGTAGGTCAAATTCGATGCGCCACCGGGGAATTGGCGCACGGTCGGAGTTCCGACCAAGCCGTCCGCTTGCCGCGAGAGCCAGTCGTGCACAGCCGCGATGTCGAAGGCGTCCTCGTCGCGAACCGCGCCCGCGGTGTCGATGAGCTCCTCTTTCATCGGTCGAGGGTCTTGTACTTCGCGAGCTCGATCCGCGAGACGACGCCGAGGTGCACCTCGTCCGGCCCATCCGCCAGCCGCAGCGATCGCGCGCCCGCGAGTGCTCCAGCCAGTGGGAAGTCGTTGGTCAGCCCGCCGGCGCCGTGCAATTGGATCGCCATATCGATCACCTCGTAGGCCATGCTGGGCACTGACGCCTTGATCTGCGAAAGCTCCGAAAGCGCACCGAAAGCGCCCTCGGTGTCCAGCAGCCAGGCAGTGTGTAGGACCTGCAGTCGCGCCTGATTGATCGCGATCCGCGCGCGGGCGATCCTTTCCCGATTTCCGCCGAGGTTGACCAGGGGCTTGCCGAACGCGGTGCGCTCCATCGCGCGCCGGATGCCGATCTCCAGTGCGCGTTCGGCGAGCCCGATGGTGCGCATGCAGTGATGGATGCGCCCGGGGCCGAGGCGCCCCTGCGCGATCTCGAAACCCTTTCCGAGACCGGCGATCACGTTCGCACGCGGTACGCGCACATTATCGAAGCTGACCTCGCCGTGCCCGTAGGGCTCGTCGTGGTAACCGAACACCTCGAGCATCCGCTCGATTTTCATGCCCGGCGTGCCGACCGGCACGATCACCATGGAGTGCCTGGCATGGCGGTGCGCCTCGGGATCGGTCAGGCCCATGAAGATCACGAACTTGCAGTGCGGATGACCGATGCCGGTAGAGAACCATTTATGGCCGTTGATGATGATGTCGCCGCCGTCCGGCACCGCAGTGGCCGCCATATTGGTGGCGTCGGAGGAGGCCACCTCCGGTTCGGTCATACAGAACGCGGACCGGACCTCCCCCGCCAGTAGCGGATCCAGCCACTCGCGCTGCTGGGCCTCGCTACCGTAGTGCACCAGCACCTCGGCGTTGCCGGTGTCGGGCGCATTGCAGTTGAAGACCTCCGAGGCGATGACATGGCGTCCCATCAACTCGGCCAGCGGCGCGTACTCCACATTGCTGAGCGCCGCGCCCTGTCCGGTTGCCTCGGAGTACGCCTTGGGCAGGAAAAAGTTCCACAGACCCTGTTCACGTGCCTTGGTCTTCAGCTCCTCGATCACGGGAAGGACCACCCATGGGTTGTCCAGCTCCCGCAACGTCCGCAGATACTGCTCCTCGACCGGCTCGATCTCCTTGGCGATGAAGTCGGCCACCTTGCGGTGATAATCGGCCGCGCGCGGCGATGCTGCGAAGTCCATGATCCGACACTATGCACTTACTGACCGCTGTTCAATAGCCCCTCGGACTGCGTCTCGGCGGAACCCCTGCCGAGGCCTTGCGAGTCCGGCATAGGGTTTCCCCATGACGACCAACCCGTTGTTCGAGCCCAGCACGCTTCCTTACCAGCTGCCTCCGTTCGCCGAGATCAGCGAGGAGCACTACTTGCCTGCGTTCGAGTGTGGCATGGTCGAGCAACTGGCCGAGATCGCCGCGATCACCTCCGGCGACGATGCGCCAACATTCACCGATACCATTGTGGCACTGGAGCATTCGGGAGAGTTGCTCACCCGCGTTGCCAATGTCTTCTTCAACATGACCGCCTCGGATTCCAGCGCGGGCACCGACGCCATCGAAGCCGAGATCTCCCCGAAGCTGGCTGCGCACCGCGACGCCGTCTATCTCGACCCCGCGCTGTTCGCCCGGGTCGAATCGCTCTACCAACGCCGCAACGAGCTGAGCCTGGAGGCCGAGGAACAGCGACTGCTGGAGCAGTACCACATCCGGTTCGTTCGGGCAGGCGCTCGACTCGACGCTGCGGGACAGGCGCGGTTGCGTGAACTCAACGCCGAGATCGCATCCGCAGCAACCGAATTCGGCCAGAACAACCTGGCCGCGACCAACGCTGCGGCGCTGATCATCGAGACGGTGGACGAACTGGCCGGGCTCAGCCCTGCGGCGGTGGCCGCCGCCGCGGAGAACGCCGGCTCGCTCGGGCACGCGGGAGCGTGGGCGTTGCGTCTCCAGAACTTTTCCAACCAACCCGTGCTCGCCGAGCTGGCCGACCGGGATGTACGACGCAGGGTGATGGTGGCTTCGCTGGGGCGCGGTGTGGGCGAGGACGATCGAAACGGCCACGTCGCCGTCCGCATCGCCACCCTGCGCGCCGAGCGGGCGGCGCTGCTGGGCTACTCCGACCACGCGGCGTACGCGGTGGAGGATCAGACCGCGAAGACCGCGGAAGCGGTCGAAGAGATGCTCGGACGGCTGATCGAGCCCGCGGTGGCCAACGCGGGGCGAGAGGCGGCGGAACTGGCTACCGCGATGCGGGCGACTGCCGCGGCGGCCGATACCGAACTGCGCTCCTGGGACTGGCAGTATTGGTCGGAAAAGGTTCGGGCCGAACGATTCTCCGTCGACGCCGAAGCTCTGCGCCCCTACTTCGAACTCGATCGGGTGTTGCGCGACGGAGTGTTCTTCGCCGCCGAGCAGGTATACGGAATCACCCTGCGCGAGCGCGACGATCTGGCCGGCTACCACCCGGAGGTCAGAGTCTTCGAAGTATTCGACGCCGACGGCACCGCCCTCGGCCTGTTCCTCGGCGACTTCTTCACCCGTCCGTCCAAACGGGGCGGGGCGTGGATGAACGAACTGGTCAGCCAATCGCGACTGCTCGGCACCAAGCCGGTGGTGGTCAACAACCTCAACATCGCCACACCGCCTGCCGGCGAGCCCGCCCTGCTCACCTGGGACAACGTCCGGACGCTCTTTCACGAATTCGGTCACGCACTGCACGGACTGTTCTCGAATGTGTACTACCCGTTCTTCTCCGGCACCGAGGTGCCGCGCGACTTCGTGGAGTTTCCCTCACAGGTGAACGAGATGTGGATGGCCCACCCGCAAGTACTGGCCAACTACGCCGAACACATCGAGACCGGCGCCCCGATGCCCGTCGACCTGGTCGAACGCATGGCCGCCGCCGAGCGCTTCGGCGAAGGCTTCCGCACCGTCGAGTACCTCGGCGCCGCACTGCTGGACTGGGCATGGCACCGCGCCCCCAACCCCGAGGCACTGGCCGATATCGACGCCGAGACCTTCGAAGCGGAGGCGCTGCGCAAAGCGGGCCTGGCGATAGACGCGATTCCGCCGCGCTACCGGACGGGATACTTCGCCCACATCTTCTCCGGCGGCTACGCGGCGGGCTACTACTCCTACATCTGGAGCGAGGTGCTGGACGCGGACACCGTGGACTGGTTCAACGACGGCTCCGCATCCCTCCGCGCGAAAGGCGAGACGTTCCGGCGCGAGTTGCTCTCCCGGGGTGGGTCGGTGGACCCGATGGAAGCGTTCGAATCGTTCCGCGGCCGTGCGCCCGACATCGAGCCGCTGCTGGTGCGGCGGGGACTGGTCGCATGAAGGCTCGACCGTTGGGCTCACCCGCATCGGCGCACAGGGCGCGCCCGAGGCAAGTTCGCGCGGTGGTCGGCACACGACCCACCGCCGCGCGGCCATCTCACAGCGTTCGGGCGATGATTTCCTTCATGATCTCGTTGGTGCCCGCATAGATCATCTGCACTCGGCTGTCGACCCACATGCGGGAGATGGGATATTCCTGCATATAGCCGTATCCGCCGTGTAGCTGGAGGCATTCGCTGGCTACCGACATAGCGCGGTCGGTGGTCCACCACTTCGCCATGGCCACGGTGGGGATGTCGAGTTCTCCGACAATGTGTTTGGCGATGCAGTCGTCGGTGAAGACGCGGGCAACCTTGGCTTCGGTGGCGATCTCGGCGAGTGTGAACTTGGTGTTCTGGAATCCGAAGATATTGCGGCCGAAAGCTTCTCGTTCTTTGGTGTAGCGCAGTGTGTGCTCCAGCGCGGTTTCCATTCCGGCGACCGCGCCGACGGCGATGATGAGACGTTCCTGCGGGAGCTGCTGCATCAACTGGACGAAGCCCTGACCTTCCGCGGTACCTAGGAGGTTCGTCACGGGGATGCGGACTTCTTCGAAGAAGAGTTCGGAGGTGTCCTGGCCTTTTTGACCGATCTTGTTCAGGACGCGACCGCGGCGGAAGCCGTCCCGGTCGGCTTCGACCAGCACCAGGCTGATTCCGTTGGCACCCTGGCTGACATCGGTCTTGACGACGACGATGATCAGGTCGGCCTGGGCGCCATTGGTGATGAAGGTCTTGGAACCACTGACGACATATTCGTCGCCGTCCCTGACAGCCTTGGCCTTCACATTCTGCAGGTCCGAGCCGGTACCCGGTTCGGTCATGGCGATGGCGCCGACCACTTCGCCGCTGGCCATCTTCGGCAGCCACCGCAGCTTCTGCTCCTCGGTGCCGTAGGCGAGCAGATAGTGCGCGACTATGCCGTTGTGCAGGCTCTGGCCCCACGCGGTGTCGACGACCCTGGCCTGCTCCTCGATCAGCACGGCCTCGTGCGCGAAGGTGCCACCACCGCCGCCGTACTCCTCGGGGATGGACAAGCAGAGTAGACCGAGTTCGCCCGCCTTGTTCCACAGGTCGCGATCAACGTGGTGCTGCTCGATGTACTTGTCGACGTTCGGTGCGACTTCCTTCTCGAAGAAGGCGCGGGCGAGGTCTCGCAGCGCGTCGAGATCATCGTTCATCCAACTCGACCGATAGGCGGGCATCGAGTCTCCTTTGGCTCGGCGAACCGCTGGCATGTATTTGTAACCAGCGTTAACTGCTACATGGTGTCAAGCTATTTACTGGGACGGCAAGTCTCGGTAAATTATCCGTAGAGAGATGTACGCCACACCGAGGAGACACCGATGACGCTGTCAACTTCGTCGCAGACCGGAACCCGCAAGCAGGACTACCGCGAGGTCCTACAGACGCTGTCGGAGGGTTCGGTCACCAAGAATTTCGATCCGTACCTCGATATCGACTGGGAGGGTCCCGACTTCGCGATCGACCCGCAGGACCCGCGGTGGATACTCTCGCCGGAGATCGACCCGCTCGGCGCCACCGCGTGGTATCGACAGCTGCCGCGAGCCAGACAGATCGAGATCGGGAAGTGGCGGGTGGCCAACACGATCAAGGTCGGCGCCGCCTTCGAGAGCATCCTGATCCGCGGCCTGATGCAGTACATCATGAAGCTGCCCAACGGGTCTCCGGAGTTCCGCTACTGCCTGCACGAGATGACCGAAGAGTGCAATCACATCCAGATGTTCCAGGAACTGGTCAATCGCATCGGCGTAGACGTGCCGGGGATGCGGCCGTTTTTCCGGGCACTCTCACCGTTCATCGGTGTCGCGGGCGGCTATGCGCATGTCATCCTGGTCATCGGGATTCTCGGCGGCGAGGAGCCGATCGACCACTATCAGAAGGCGTTGATCCGCCAGGGCGGAAATCTCCCGCCCGCGGTGCTGCGCACGATGGAGATCCACATCGCCGAGGAAGCGCGGCACATCTCCTTCGCCAACGAATTCCTCAAGGCGCACATCGAGAAGTTGAATCCGGCCTCGACCGCGGTCTGCGCAGTGGCCTTCCCCCTCGCCATGCGCTGGCTCGCGGGCGAAATCATGTCTCCCCCAAGGTCTTTCGCGACCACCTTCGATGTTCCACGCGAGGTGATGAAGGAGGCATTCTGGCGTAGCCCGCAGGCACGCACGATCCTCGGCAGCTACTTCGGTGACATGCGTTCGCTTGCCGATGAGCTCGGATTGATGAATCCGGTCACCCGGCGTTTGTGGAAGCTGCTGCACATCGATGGCGCACCCTCGCGCTATCGCAGCGAGCCGGAGCGCAGGGTGGCCCGAGCGGTGCGTGAGCGGGTCACAGATCGACCGCGGACGAGCCCGCGTCGGTGAAACCCGCTATCACCGCGGTCAATTCGTCGTCCGGGTCCACCGCCAGGCCGATCGACCGCGCCGCGCCGTCGAGCACATACCAGGCGAATACGGCCAGATCGGCGACGATCTCGGCCCGCGACCGGCTCGGCTGCGGATCCCGAATCCACGTGGCGAGCACACCCTCGACCATCGTCACCACCGCGAACGGCACCGAGGCGAACGGCGCGGGGTCCGCACCGATGATCCGGCCGATCGAGGCGATGAGTTCCTGCGCGGTCTGCGACATGCGCAGTTTCAGACTGCTGACGGCATCAATGCTCGGATCCCCCGTGTCCGTCGGGCCGGTCCGCGCGAACTCGACCAAGCGTGGGTGATCGGACATCCAGTCCGCGACGGCACGAATCGTGCGGGTGAGAATCTCCCGGATCGAGCCGTTGGTCACGTCGAGCTTGACATCGAGCACCTGCGCGAAATCATCGACCAGATAGGACCGGATTCGGCGTTCCAACTCCTCACGACCACTGAACTGGCGATAGACCACCGATTTGGCCAGGCCGGCCCGCTTCGCGATGAGATGCACCGGCACGTCGGTACCGGCCGGAGTCTCCTCGAGCAGCGCGACGGCGGCCTGCAGAATCAGCGTCTGCCGTTCAGAATTGTGCTGCTCCCAGCGTGTGTCGTAGCCACTGATCGCCCCTGGCGTCCGCGACGGCGACGAAGCGATCGACATGCCCGGCAGTCTACTCAGCGGTCATCGGCCACCAGGCCCGATGACGACATCCGCGGCGGCCAACCCGGCACCATGAAATTGAGCTCGGCTAACGAATCCCCCGTGCACACCGATAGGGGAAGGTCGCCTCTCGGTACTCTGCGGAGGCACCGGTCATGCCACCGACGGTCGCCGAAGATCGAATCGCGTCACACCATTGCTGACCACGCTGGCCGCCATCGACCTGCTCGAGGAGTTTCTTTTGGCACGTCTACCACGCACTCACCGCTCATCCGGAACGCGTAACCGCGGCGCACTGCGCACTGCCGCCACCATCGGCGCACTGTTGACCACCCTCGTCTCCGTCGACACCGCAGGCGCCCGGCCGATCGGCCCGTTCGATGTCGGCGGCGCGATCGAAGTCGAATACGACCGAGCGGGCGGTCCCGCCGTCTTCGGCAATCCGGTCGACCCCGAGTCCGACGCCGGACGCGGTGGCCGCTACCAGGCCTTCGAACGCAACGCCTCCATCTACTGGCATCCCGATGTCGGCGCACACCAGATCGGCGGCAGCATCCGGAACAAATGGGGCAACCTCGGCGGGGAAAACGGCCCGCTCGGCTATCCCGTTACCCGGGAAGAATCCACCCCCACCCGGCCCGGCCGCTACAACCACTTCCAAGGCGGCTCCATCTACTGGTCCCTCGGCACCGACGCACACCAGATCGGCGGCGCTATCCGAGACAAGTGGGGAGCCTACGGATGGGAGAGCAGCCCCCTCGGCTTCCCCATTACCGACGAATCCAAGGGGGCGAAGAACGGCCGGTTCAACCTCTTCGGCGGCGGCGCCATCTACTGGTCCCCCGCCACCGGAGCCCACACCGTGTGGGGCGCGATCCGAAACATCTGGGAAGGCTCCGGTGTGGAAGGCGGCCGCTACGGCTACCCCACCAGCGACGAGTACGACTACGAAGGCGGTAAGGCCCAGGACTTCCAAGGTGGCCGAATTACCTGGCGCCCCTGACCTTCACTCCAGGTCGGCAGCAGGGCCTTCCATCGCTCACCCGGCTTGGGCCTCGGGCTGAAATACAGCCCGCCATTGCCATCCAGCGTCCGCTCGGTGATCCAGCGTGCGTCATCCGAGGCGAAGAAGGCGATCGCGTCGGCGATATCCGCACCTTGCCCAACCTGATCGAGCCGTGGTGATGTCGTCCGATGCCGGAGACTGTGTTTACACTGTCGTGCGCCACGAGTTCATTCCCGTGTCCGCGATGCCGGCGGAGTGCCCGTTACTCATCGCGCTCTCCGAACTGCCGGATCGGAACCCCGAGCCATCGGTATGTGGCTGGCCATGAAAATCTGCGTGCGGGACCAATTCGGGTTTTTGGCAAACGAATTCGTGGAAGCCGCCCCCGCCGGCCGAGCCTTCCCTGCCGACCGGCTCGCGCTCATGATGGAGGGCCTTACGCCACCGCGCAGGCTTTCGGCGCGACGTTCCGGGGCACTCGTGCACGCACATTCGTCGAGGCACTGCTCCCCCAGCCGACCCTGCCACGGCATGTCCACCACGAAAAACCGACCGGCCGGAATATGATTCGCCTATCCGATACTCATCCGGTCGACCCGTGGCTACGAATGCGGTAGGTACCTATCGTCGTTTCGGAATGAGGTCATCTATGGGCACACATCGTCGGGTAACACCTCCCTTCTACGCGCGCGCGGCCACCTATGTGGTCGCGAGCGCACTCCCGCTGTCCCTCACCGTAGTCGGCACGGCTTCCGCCGGCGCCGATCACCAACTGCCCACCGGCGCTACGATTGTGCAGACGCCGTACGGGCCGGCGAATATTGGCGATCCCCTCGCGTTGGCGGCAGCATCGTTTGCCATCCCCAGCACGAACGCGCTCGTCGCAACACCCATCGCCGACACCGATACCGTCGATCCGGTGTCACCACCCGCGCCCACGCAGGCGATGACACCGACCGAGGCATTGAACAGCCGCATCCGCATCGGCAACGTCCAGGTCGATCGACCCGAGTGGCTGAACGTCGAACAAGGCGGGCAGATCAACGATGCCGCCGCGGGCACCCAGGCCGGCCTGGCACAGGCCCTCACTTCGGCGGGAATCGAGCCTGCACGTTCGGATCGCGTCGCGGGGCACGTTATCGGCAGCTCCGCGGTCGGGGCTTCGGTCGGGGCTACGGTCGGCTCCGTGGTCGCCAGCCCGATCGCCGTCACCGGTGCGGTCGTCGGTGCAGTCGCGGGCCTCGTCGCCGGACTGCCCTTCGCACCGGCAGGCCTCTTGGTCGTGCCGGTGATAGGTGCCGCGCTGGGCTACGCGTTTGTCGCGGCGCCCTTCACCGCGGTGGGCATGGCCATCGGTACGGCCGTCGGGGCAGTCGTCGGGGCAGTCGCGGGCGCGGTCGCTCCGCTGGACAGTGTCGATGAACAGCCGGCAGTCATGCCCTGATTTCTGCGTCCGGCTCGACGAGTAGCCGGACCAGAACCGCGCCCCGGCACGAACGCCGCAGTCCTGCAATGGTGTTCGCGCCGGGGCGCGGTCATGTCAAGTTGCCGTCGTCGCACAGGCTCGCCGATCGCCACGACGGCCCATGGCGGTCCGAGCCGGAGTCGAAAGCCCAGTGAGATATCGGTCCGACGACCTTCCAATACAGCGCGCCGTTGCGGTCGGAGACCACCTGATACACGTCCGCGGAACCGTCGATGAGCTGACTGCCGACGCAGTAGTCGTTGTAGTCGGTTCCCGGTTGGTGTGCGCCCGCGCTGAAAAGGTGGGTGGGATTCGTGGCAGCACCGGGATTGGGCACTGCGCTCGGCCGGTTCGCGACTGAACCGCGCAACCAATACGGCGCACCATTGGCGGTCCCGCAGCTGAAGCTGCGGCCGCCTGCCACGACGGTCGCACCCGGTGCATGCGAGGTACCCGCCCAGACACAACCGGTGCCCGCCCCGGACGCAGCCGTCCGCGCATCGGCCGCGGCCATCCCGGCACCGAGTTCGAGACCACCCGCGGTGACAACGGCGGTCGCGAGCAGTGTGAGGGCTCTCGTTTTCGACATCTCCCGCATAGTGCCGGCGAGCACAGCGGACCGACGCTGCGCGCTAATGGTGTTCATCGACTTCTCTTTTCGGTCGTTCATCCGTCATCGGCCGAGTCGGCATCGGGCCACGAGTGGCATGCGTCGGCATCGAGCTGTCAGCACCAGTTCGCCATGGGCGGGCATACGGTCCAACCCTTGCCGTCGGGTCGCGCCACGGGCGTCCAACTCCGAGATCCCGCGTCGGGACCGGTGACGTTCTCGGTCGAGGACCGCTGGTTCTGCCGTTGGTGGTACTCCCGCAGGTTCTGCTGATGCTCGTTGTGCCGCAGCGGGTTGGCGTCGTCGTGGTTGTAGCCGTAGGGGTCGATCTTGTGCATGCCGACCGAGTTGCCGCCGCCATCGGCATTGCGCCCGCCGCCCGAGTGGTCCGAGCGAGCCCCGGGATCCGCTGCCACCCCACCGGACGCGACCACCGTTCCCGCGGCAAATGCGCCGATGAGCAAGGCGACCGCCCTCCCCCTCGACATACCGCGCGCGAGATGAGCCAGCTCGGGTCTCGTGGACACCGCACGTCGCTTCATGGCCCCGTTGCCTCTCTGCTCCGATGTGCTCCGGTCGCCGATCCAACAGCGACATATCTACTGAGATTAATAGTAGATGTCGAACCTGAGAAGTGTCAGTAGCGCACATAAACCTACGTAAGTCGGAAATACGTCACGTATATAAGCAGTAGATATGCATATCCAGACGAACGCGACGCCACAGCCGCACACCCCACAACGGCCATCCGCGCCCAGCGGACGCGACGACATCGCAGGCAATGGCGCGACCGCCACGCTGGGCGAGGCGGCACGCGCGCCATCCAGCAAATCCTCGCGATGCCCGCCCCCCGCCCCAGCTCCATGGCGATGGTTTCATACAAACGTCACAAACATGTGTTCTATACAAATGTCTAAAACATATGTACGGTCGTTGTTGCATCGATCCGACCGACCGAAGGGGTCCCATGGCCGACAACCGTTATGTCCGAGGCAATTTCGCGCCCGTGACCGAAGAAGTCACGGCCCACGACCTAGCGGTGACCGGTCGAATACCACCCGAACTGAGCGGCCGATACCTCCGCATCGGCCCGAATCCACTCGGTCTCGAAGACCCCTCGGCCCATATCTGGACACTGGGCGAAGGCATGGTGCACGGGGTGCGGCTGCGCGAGGGCCGCGCCGAGTGGTACCGAAACCGTTGGGTGCGTTCAACTTCGGTAGCCGACCGGCTCGGCGAGCCGCGCCGGGGTGCACCCGTCGACGACCGCATGGACTTCGCACCCAACGTCCAGGTCGCCGGCCACGGCGGCCGCACCTACGCCCTCCTCGAGGGCGGCATCCGCCCGTATGAACTCACCTACGAGCTCGACACCGTAGGCCCCGCCGACCTGGGCGCCACTGCGGAAGGCTTCGCCGCCAATGCCCACAGCAAATACGAGCCGAGCACCGGACTGCTGCACGCACTGACGTTCCGTTACGGCGCGGACTTCGTGCAGCACATCGAGATCGGCCGCCACGGTGAGGTCAATCAGGTGACCAACATTTCGACCCCGTCCATGCCGTACATGCACGACTTCGCCCTCACCGAGAACTACGTACTCATCTACGAATCACCCCTTGTCTTCACGAACGACAGAATCGCCACCGGCGTGCCCTTCGCCTGGAACCCGGCACTGGGGTCCAGAATCGGCGTGCTGGGACGCGCCGGCGGCACGGTTCGCTGGCTCGAACTGGCCCCCGGCAGTGTTGGTCACACCCTCAACGCCTTCGAAGACGGCGCGAAGATCGTCGTCGATGTGATCGTGCATCCCCACGAATACGAACTGACCGATATCGGTGGCAGCCGTCCGATCCTGGAACGCTGGACCATCGACCTGTCGATCGGCACAGTGCGTCAAGACCTGCTGCACGACCGCCCGCAAGATTTCCCGCGTATGGACGGCCGCCGCGCCGGACACCCTTACCGGTACGGGTATTCCGCGGTCACCGAGCTCTACGCCACTGCGAGCGCGATCGACGCCGATCGTCCGGACGCGGGATTCAGCAACGCGCTGCTCAAACACGATCTACGCGACGGCACCACTGAAGCCCACGAATTCGGCCGCGACAGCGCCGTCGGCGAGGCCGTCTTCGTGCCCGCCGCCGGCTCGAGCGCCGAAGACGACGGCTATACCATGGCCTACATCCACGACCCCGATCGTGGCGCTTCCGATCTGGTGATCCTTGCCGCGCAAGACTTCACCGGCGATCCGGTCGCTCGCATCCACCTGCCCGCCCGAGTGCCGCTGGGACTCCACGGCAGCTGGATTCCCGACTTCTGACAGACCACTGAACGACGTGAGGCCGGCCCTCCCGGTGCTCAGCGGCCGGGAGGATGGGAATATGGGCGGTGTTATGAATCAGCCGCCCGCATCCCCGATCACGCGGGCGACGCGTGCCGCGATGTTCGCGGCGATCGGCGTGCTGTTGTCGGCGATCGGGCACGCCGAGGCGTCGGGACATGGTGTGCCTGTCTCCACGCTGATACTGGCGTTCGCCGCCACCGGTTCGGTGGCGTGGGCGGCGGCCGAAAGGCAACGCGGGATCGTCGGCATCGGTGGTGGACTGCTGGTGATGCAGGTGGCGCTGCATCTGTGGTTCGGGGTCCCGGCGCTATCGGGCGGTCACGGCACATCGCACGCCACCGCCGAACTTGCCGGTGCACAGACTGATTCGCTGATCATGCTCGCCGCACACGGCGTCGCGGCGCTGGTCTGCGCGGTGTGGCTGTGGTTGGGTGAGAAGGCATTGTTCGCGCTGTTGGCCGCGCTGTACGCGCGGACACTCGCGCCGCTACTGCTGATGCTCGTCCATCCGGCCGTGGCAGACACCGGGTCCGGCAGGCCGATCGCCGTCGACCACCGGACTTCACCGCTGACCGGTGCCCTCTTGCGTTATGTGATGGCCCGGCGGGGGCCGCCGGTCGGAGTGGTCTTGGCCTGAGAGTCCGTCACGGGCCGCCGGAATAGTTCCGGCGCAGTGACGTGGGATCCGGCAGCCGACGATCCGGTCGGCGCACCATCGGTCCCGCGGACACCAGTGGCGGACGCAGCCGCCGTACTCTCTTCGCCCGACCCGGGCGGCAGTCACGGCGAGCCTTACCGCTCAGCGGCCGTCGCCCGCCCGCGCACCCGTCGGTGTGCCGAGGCATGGTGTGCGGCCGGTCTTTTCGACGCTGCGTGCTGTGGCGTCGCCGAACCGAGATTCTGTGAAATGCATTCGATGCCATCACCGCTGCTACGCAGCGGAACTTCCTTGTTCCTCGCCGCCGGTCGGATATGCCGATATGGGAGCCGATCATGTCCGACGAACAACTGACGGCGCTGGCGCTGGCGGCCGGCAACGGTGATCGACGCGCCTTGGAGGAATTCATCCGCTCGACCCAACGTGACGTGTGGCGATTCGTCGCGCACCTCACCGACATCCAGTCCGCGGACGACCTCACTCAAGAAACCTTCCTGCGCGCCATCGGCAGTCTGCCCAGGTTCGCGGGCCGATCCACCGCGAGAACCTGGCTGTTGTCCATCGCACGGCGGGTGGTCGTCGACCGATTCCGCAGTGCGGCGGCCCGGCCGAAGAACGCGCAACTCGACGACTGGCAATTGGCCCTGGATCAACGCCGCGATCACGACATACCCGATTTCCCAGAGGAGATGGTGATCGCCGATCTGCTACGCGGACTGCCCGAGCAGCGGCGGGAGGCTTTCGTCCTCACCCAGGTGCTCGGCCTGTCCTATGCAGAGGCGGCACAGACGGTGGGATGCCCGGTGGGCACGATCCGCTCCAGAGTCGCGCGGGCTCGAGAAACTCTGATCACCCTGTGGCTGGCGGTAGACGAGCCCACTGCATGCCCCAATGGCGATGTTGTGGAACCGATCGGCGCGCAGGTCCGACTACTGCCGCGAGCGCAATCGCGGCGCGGCCCTGCCGCGGAGATCCTGACGGAGGTGGTGTGATGGGCGGGTTGGACCTGCGATTGACGGGTATGTCCTGCCGCCACGGCCGTGTCGAAGTTGTCAGCGATATCGATCTCGATGTCCCTGCCGGGCAGCGGGTTGCGTTGACGGGCACCAACGGTTCGGGCAAAACGACACTGTTGCGCGCAGTGCTCGGACTGCATGCGGTGGTTCGGGGCGAGATCATGGTCGGCGGGCGCGGCGGGCACAGCGCCGCCGAGCAAACATGGCGGCGGCGAGCCTGCGCGTGGATCCCACAGCGCCCCGCCGCCGGCCGTTTCCCGTTGCTGGCAGGTGAATTGCTGGCCAGTTCGGGCAGCCGTGACGCGGCCGAAGCGATGGCGGGCCGCCTCGGTGTCGGTGCCCTCATAGACCGTCCCCTCGACACGCTTTCGGGCGGACAGTTGCAGCGCATGCACCTGTCGCGCGCGGTCGGGTGTGTGGCGACGGGGGCAGGCGTCGTGCTCGCCGACGAACCGACGGCCGCACTGGATTTCGCCGGACAAGAGGAAGCCGCGGACATTCTTGCCGAACTTCCGGTGACACTCGTGGTCGTCACGCACGACCGGACATTGGCGCGCCGCTGCGACCGGGTGCTCGAGATGGCCGCGGGCCGGTTGCGGGAGGTGTCGTGAACGGACCCGCTCAGCTGGCCGACCTCCTCGGGATGGCGTCGGTGCAGCGCGCCGCGGTTGCGTTGCTGGTCGGGTCGGTCGGGCTACCGGTGATAGGGGTGGTGATCGTCGGGCTCGACATCATCGCGGTCCGGTTCGCGATGATGCATGTCGCGCTACTCGGCGCCGCGATCGGCATGCTGACCGGGCTGGATCCGGCACTGTGCGGGCTAGTCGCCTGCGCGGTGGCGGGGGCCGGGATCAGCCCATTGGCCCGCACGCCGGAAAGCCTCTCCGGGGCAATGGGTTTGCTGATGAGTCTGGCAATCGCGGCGGCACTGCTGGTGCTCTCCATTGCCGGGGTGAACGCGTCGGCGGCGTTCTCGCTGCTGTGGGGTTCCATTCTCGCAGTGCGGGTGCAGGATGTGCTGGTACTCGCGGCGCTGGCCGTGGTTGTGCCTGCGCTGTTCTGGTGGCGACGTCGCGATCTGGCGCTGCTGCTGCACGATCGCGAGCTCGCGCTGGTCTCGGGTGTGCCGGTGCGGCGGCTGACCCTCGTGTTGCTGGTGCTGGTTGCGGTCGCCGTGGCCGGCGGAATTCGGCTCACGGGAGCGCTGCTGGTCGATGCGCTCACCCTGCTCCCGGCACTGGCCGCGCGCCGACTGGGGCACTCGCTCACCGCGATCATCTGCTGGGCCATCGGCATCGGTAGCACGGTCAACCTGATCGGTTTCCTGGTGGCGCTGGCTCTGGACCTGCCACCCGGACCGGTTCTGGTCCTCGCCGCAGGGGCAGCCGCTCTTGCGGCTCATCTCATTCCCGAACGGAGAAACACCGCATGGCACGCTTCTGTGCACTGATCAATGGCCGCGTATCCGCCGCTCTCGCGCTCAGCATAGGTGTGCTGTTGAGCGGCTGTTCCGGTACCGAGGATGAACACGACGACAAACACCATCCGACCGTGGTGGCGACCACCGCGTGGGAGGCCGGATTCGCCAAGGCCGCAGGCATCGACGACGTGCGGGTCATCGTGCCCACCTCCGTACACCACGCGCCCGACTACGACCCCAAGCCCTCCGACCTCACCGCCGTGGCCGAAGCCGACTTCGTGCTGTACGCGCCGTTCGAGCCGTTCGCGGCGAAGATCAGGGAGGCCGCGGGATCGCGTGCGAAGCTGATCGAGGTGAATCTCGACAACTCTGCCGATAAGGTGACCGCTCAGGTGCAGGCGCTCGGCAAGGAGTTCGGTACCGCATCGGCGGCCGAATCCTGGATCTCGGCCTTCAGCACCGAATACGACAGACTCGGCAGGGATGTGCGGGCAGCCTGGCCGGGCGGCAAGCAGCCGACCGTTGTCGCGCAGGTCTTTTCGACCTGGGCCGCTCAGCTGGCCGGAGCACAGGTGGTGGGCACCTATGGGCCGGAGGCAGTGACTCCCGGTCAGCTCGCCGGGCTCGCCGCGAAGAAGCCGGACTTCGTGCTCGACAACGCGCATATGTCCAGCGGGACCGCGCTGCCGGATTCCGGAGCAAAGCAGGTCTCGATCGTCAACTTCCCCGGCCAGGATTACGACCTGCTCGGCGTGTACCGCGACGCGGAAGTCGCGCTGAAGAAGGCGATGTCCGGCTCCTGACCATCGTCGGGTGGACAAATGCGGGGCAGGCACCCGAAGTGCCTGCCCCGCTATCATTTTCGCCGTTTGCGGATCAGCCCATCGATGCGGCGACTCGTGAACGCAGTGCGGCCCGGTCCGGTTTTCCCGCCGGCGTCAGCGGCAAGGTGTCGAGCAACAGCACGGCTTCCGGATGTTTTCCGCGTTCCATGCCATGCGCACGCAAGTGGGCGCAGAGGGCGTCGAGGGCGGGCGCGCACCCCGGCCGTGGCACCACGCAGGCGGCCAACCGCTCCCCCAATACCTGGTGCGGCACACCGACACACACCACGTCGCGCACGTCGGGGTGGGTCGCGAGCAGCTGCTCCACTTCTGCGGGACTGATGTTGGCGCCGCCGCGGATGACGACCTCCTTGAGTCGGCCGACAACATGCAGCCGACCCTCGTGGTCGAGGACACCGAGATCGCCGGTGCGGACCCAGCCGTCGGCCGTGCGGTAGCGTGCGTCCAGTTCGGGGCTGCCGACGTAGCACAGCGGCGTCATCGGGCCGCGGGCCACGATCTCGCCGGTCTCGCCGAGTGGCGCGATCTCGCCGGTGTCGACGCGCGCGATCCGAATCTCGGCGACACGGGGGTCGGGCCGACCGACCAGGACACCGGGACCCGCGGTAGCCGTGTCGGTGTCGCCGAGGTCGGTGTGGCAGTTCACGCCGTCGGCCGAACCATAGAGGTTGACCACCGAGCATCCGAAGCCGCGCTGGGCTTCCTCGGCGGTGGCCCTGTCCAGTTGTGAACCGCCGAGCACCAGCGCCGTCATCGAGGACGTGTTTGCCGTGTCCGCACCATGGTCGAGCATCATGCGGACCATCGTGGGGACGCCGAGGACATGCGTCGGATGGTGTCGAGCGATCGCGTCGAGTGCACCTTGCGGTGTGAAATGGTCCAGCAGAATCAGGGTGCCACCGTGCCGTGCCAGCGTCACCGCGGTGCCGTTGCTGCCGAACGCCGTTGCCAACGGGACAAGGAACAGGCTGCGGGGCGGCTCACCACCGGCCAGCAGCGAGCTCATGAAGTTCCCGCGACCGCCGGCGAGCGCGTTGTGCGAGTAGGCAATCATTTTAGGTTCGGCTTCCGAGCCGGAGGAGACCAGAATGCGCGCGGCGGTGTCGGGATCCGGGCGCGCAGGAACGAACGTCTCACCGTCAGCTTTCATCAGTTCGGCGAAGGAGAGACATCGGTCCGGGACCTCGGTCTTTCCCACCGCGGCGACGAACCGCAGCATGGGCAGCCGATCGAGCAATTCGGACAGTTCGGCAGCGTGGGCGTGATCGCGGAACTCGGTCGCCGCGATGACCGCGACAGCGTCGGCGCGGCGCAGCAGCGATTCGGCCTCGCGAAGCCCACGGCCCGCGGGGAAAGGCAGCGCGACCGCACCGAGTGCGGCGAGGGCCAGGTCGGCGATGACGGCTTCGCGGCAGTTCGGAAGTTGAACTCCGACAACGTCTCCGGGTTGTATGCCTTCGGCGGCAAGCCCCGCAGCGAGCCGTCGGACCAGCGTGTCGAGCCGGGTATAGCAGACCTTGCCCGCCGCGTCGAGGAGCGCGGTCCGGTGCGGATCGAGGCAACGGTGCGCCAGGAAGAGCGAGTACAGGTCGAGGTCGGGGCACGCGCCATCGGCCGCCCAGGAACGGCGTAGCCGGGTCGGGACGAGATCGTATAGTAGCACAGTCATCGGAAACTCCAGGGAGACGAAACAGCCACGGCGCCATACGTATCGGTGGTGAGGGCGGCGGCGAATCGGGGGTCGCGCGGTAGCTCGGCCAGATCGGTGGTGACGGCGGTGGCGTGGATGTCGTTGTCGCGCAACCAGGCAACGGCGTCACCGGTGCCCGAGCCGTGCAGGCGCTCTGCGTGTACGGCGGCCGCGACGGCATGCTCGTCGGACGGTGCGAGCCAGCCGTCCGCGGTCGGCAGTGGGCGCCGGAATCCGGCCGGGCGACGCGGCGACAGCCCTGCCACGGTGCGGGCCACCGCGGGCGCAGTGAGCAGGTCGGCGGCGGCCAGCAGCGACGATTCGACCCGGACACCGCGACCGGTCCGTTCCCTGGTCAGCAGGCCCGCGAGAATGGCTTCGGTGCCCAACATGCCGCCGAGCACGTCCAGCAGCGTCATCAACGACGGCATCGGCGGCTCGTCCGCCGGTCGTGCCGCCGCACCGACTCCCGTACGTGCCTGAACCATGAAATCGGTACCCATCGGCGCGTTCTCGACTCGCCCGGCCCAACCACTGGTGTAGGCATACACCAATCCGGGGTTGGCGGCCGACAAGTCGTCGGCGCCGAGCTCGAGGTGTTCGGCCTTACCCGGCGCCCAGTTGTGCAGGAACACATCGGCCCCGGTGACCAACTCGCGCAGACGCTTTCGATCGGCAGGCGATTTGATGTCGATCTCCACGGCATCCTTACCGCGGTTCAACGCCAGCCACCGGGCCGAGACATCCGAGCACGTAGGCGGCATCCCGCGCAGTGGATCGCCACCCGGCGGCTCGATCCGCACCACATCGGCGCCGAGCAATCCGAGCAGATGTGCCGCGAGCGGCGCCTGCACGCGCCGCCCGGCTTCGAGCACAGTGAAGCCCGCGAGCGGGCGCGCGAGGGTGGCGGCAGATTCGCGCACCGTACGTTCAGCAGACTCCGACAGCGCGAACTGCCACGGAAGGGTGTCCCCTCCCTCGGCGCGCAGCTCGTCACCGCGCTCGGTGAGTGTGTGCAGACGGCAGACATCGGCACCCGATTCGTCGGCCGCCGCGCGCACCTGCGCCCAGGTCCGCGTCGAGGTGGTGCGATGGAGTTCCTCGGGAATCGGGGCACAGGCGGTTGCGTAGCGAAATTGAAAGGGCCGCCAGCCTTTTCGCAAGGCGTCCGGCGGCGCGTCCATGGCGCGCCAGAAGTCCGCCCAGACTGCGACATCAAGTGCCTCGACCTCGAAGTGCACGCCGTCGGCAGTGGTGAACGGTGGACCGCCGGGTGCGAGCGGAGTCGCCTCGTCGTCGTCGGCGCACGCGGCCGCCAAGTATTGCGAGATGGTCAGCAGGGCTGTTCGGTCGGCGGCGACGCCTACCGCAGTCGCCGCGGTGCCGCGGGACTGGGCGATGAGTGCGGCGAGCAGCCCCTGAACAGTGAGGATTCCGGTAGCGGTTGCGACATAGTCGACGGCGAGGCCGCGCGGTGACCCGTCCCGACGGCCGTGCACGAGCATCAGCCCGGCGGCGGCCTGCGCGGTCGCTTCGTCATACACCTGACTGTGGGCGCCGCCCCAGCTCACCTCGGCCGCGGCGTTAGCACCGTCCGGGCCGGTGAGAGTCAGTGCGGCACTCTCCCCCACAACCGGCTCGGCGCCGAGCAGCCGCAGATGTTCGGAGGCCGTCGCGAATGAACCGGGCAGACTCCCGGTCGATACTCGCATACCCCGCAACGGAAGTGGGGCCCCGCGGGTACTGGCTGTCCGCATGGTGCCTGCTGTCATGGCTCTCCTTTTGAACGGTCACGCTGTCGCGGGAACTCGGCGACGGTCGCCACCGACCAATCCCACGGACAACAGCAGTCGGACCGCCGAGCCCTCGGGTTCCGGCCAGCGCGGAGGAGAAACCATGAAGCCGTTCACATCCCAGGGTGCGGCACCGACCGTCGACGGACCCGCCGCTGTCACCCGCACCGATCTCGACCCGGCGGACTTGCGCGAACGCGTCACGGCCTTCGTCGCCGAACAGGTGATGCCACAGGAAGGCACGCTCGACGCGGGCGGCGCGACCGCGGACGCGGCACTGACCGAGCTGAGGGCAAGCGCCAAGGCAGCCGGACTGTGGGCGTTGCCGTTGCCGACCGAATTGGGCGGGCAGGGCCTACCTTTCGCCGACTATGTGCAACTGGCCGAAGCCGAAGGCGCAAGCGATCACGGGCCTGCGGCCCTCGGATCCGCAGCGCTGCTGGATGTGCGCATGCTGCAACAACATTCCCACGAGCGAGTCCGCGACAGCTATCTGAAGCGATTGGTCTCCGGCGAGCTGCGTGCCGCGTACGCGATGACCGAGCCGGAAACCCCCGGCACCGATCCGGCGCTGACGGCCACCCGCGCGACCGCCCAACCGGATGGCTCGTGGAGATTGACCGGACGCAAGTGGTTCGTCAGCGGCGCGGCCGACGCCGGTCTGATCGCGGTGCTCGCCCGCACCGACGGCGCCGCGCCGAGTCGTGAGGGGTTGTCGCTGCTGTTGGTCCCTACCGACAGCCCGGGGTTCCGAATCGTCCGTGAAGTGCCGGTTTTCGGCATCGGCGGCCAGTGGGAGATCACCTTCGACGATGTTCGGGTGCCGGGCGACCATCTGATCGGCGAACCCGGTGCGGCGTTGCGTATCGCGGGGCAACGCCTGCAATTGGGCCGCACGCTGCGTTGTCTGCGTTGGCTGGGGCAGGCGGAGCGCGCATTCGGGTTGATGTGCGATCGGGCGCGCAGCCGCACCCAGTCGCGTGGGCCGCTGGCAGATCGACAACTTGTGCAGCAGCATGTTTTCGAGTCATTGCTCGCCATTCGCAGCACTCGCCCGCTGGTGCACAAGGCGGCCGCACTCATCGAGGCCGGTCACGACGCCCGCACGGAAGCCGGATTGGCCAAGGTCGCCGCGGCACGGACGCTGCAGCAGGTCGCCGACGCGGCAATCCAGGTCTACGGCGCGGCCGGACTCGGTCCCGACACCGCACTCCCGTCGCTGCTGCGTATGGGGCGGATGGCGCGCCTGCTCGACGGTCCCGACGAATTGCACATCGAGGCCGTGGCGAGAAGGGTGCTGCGCTGAGCCGCGTATTCAGGTGTCGAAGGGCGCCACCATTCCGGAGCAGATAGCCAGGGCGAGCGCCAGAAAGTAGTCACCCCAAATGAGTTCGTGCGACGTGGCGAGTCCGCGCTCGAGGTCATAGCAGCCATCGAGAAGCATGCCCGAGGGGCGCGGACCATCCGGACCGCTCACATGCGCCGTGACAAGATGTCGAACGATCTCTACCGCCCTGGCGCGTAGGCGCTCACGGTGCCGACTCGCCGCCGTAGCGGCGAGTTTGAGCAAGGCCACCGCCTCGATGGCAGCTGCCGAGGTGTCGGGCGGGGCGTCCTGGATTGCTTCGGCTGACGGCACCGGGGTTGCCCCGTAGTCCACCAGCCGCTCGGCGACTGCACCGTAGTCGGGATCGATGTAGCACGCCGCATCGGCGAGGGCCAGCAGCAGCCAGGCCCGGCCCCTGCTCCAGCCGGGTCGTGGCTGCGCGCACGCGGTCCATTCGCCTGCGGCCCATGCCCACGCCGGGGTGCCGACCGGCTCGGCTCGCCATCGAGCCACGTGTGTGTCCAGATGCGCGCGGGCCGCTTCCGTGCCCGCTCGCGTATTGGCCGTGGCAAGCAGGGGGACGGTGCCCGGTACTCCGTCGATCCGTGCCAGCCACCTCGAACCACCGAATGCCGAACCCCACGGCAGGATGCCGAGATCCTGATCGAAGGCGTTCAGGCAGGACCGCGCGGCCTCCGCGCGAAGGCTTGCCGCGGCACTGTCACGACCAGGCCCTGCGGCCAATGCCGTGCCGTACCACAGGATCAAACCACGAGCAGCGGCGTCTGCGGTGACCCAATGCTCCAGCTGCGCGGTGACCGTCCGTGCTGCCGACCGGTCCCGCCGCGAGCCTGTGCGCAGCGCCCGTAACCACAGCAGCCCTGCCCAGAACCCACCGGTCCACGAACCACGTGCCGTAGTGACCCATACGCCGGAGGCGCCGTCGGCATACAGCGGGAAACGTTGGTCGACAACGGAATACGTTGACCCGACCCGATCCAGCAGTGCGTCGAGGGCAGCCTCGGCGGTGCTGGCCCCGGTGCGCCATCCGCGATCGCGTTCCACGTCGCACTCGCTCATGCCTGCGCCTCTTCCTACCGCCCTCACGCCTGCGCCGTCCGATCCCGTCGTGCTCGGTCCGGCAACGCCCGACTCCGCTGCCCTCGATCACGCAGCGCCCAGGCCGCCGCGACGCCGGCCGCGGCCGCGAATTCCGCGGCCACCGTCAGCCACCCGTCGCGGTATCCGATCACTGGCAGCAGAAATCCGAAAAGCGGTGGCCCGATGGCGAATCCGGCAAAGAAGCCCGCCGACACCACCGCCGAATCCCGTCCGGCGCGACCGGGTGCGGCGCGTTGGATGACGAGCACCATCGACACCGCATTGCCCGCCATCCCGAACACACCGACCGCTATCACCGCGACCCACACCAAGCCGTTCACCTGTGGTGCGACAGCCAGCAGCACCGCGGCGACCGCCGATCCGGCTGCCAACCCCGCGGGCAGCACCACCGCGACGCCCGGCTTGGCCGCCAGTCGCGCCCATCCGATGCGGCCTGCGATTCCGGCCACGCCGAGCACCGCCACCAGCATTCCGGCGGCGGCGGCGCCGAGTCCGAGCCGTCGCTCCCCGAACAGGGCGAGATAGGTGTTGATCGAGGCCATGCCCGCGCCGAGGAACACCGAGAACACCGCCAGCCATCGCACCACGCCCGCAGTGCGGTTACCCGACTCGGCACCGAAGGCGTTGGCGCCCTGTGGATTCCGTGGCACATCGGCCGGCAAGATCCGCCACACCCACGCAGCGGTCAGCACCGCGATGCCAGCGGCCACCCACACAGCGGATCGCCAGCCCGCCACGGCGGCGAGCGTGGCCAGCGGCAGCCCCGCCGCAATTGCGCCGAGCTGGACACCCGATTGCTTGGTACCGGTCACCCCTGCGCGTCGCGGCGCCGGTATCGCCGCCAATATCGCCTTGTTCGTCGCAGGGTTCGCCAAGGCCTGCGGTGCACCACCGAGACCGACCGCCAGCAACAGCACCCCATATCCCGGTGCGGACGCGATCAACGCGAGCGCGCACGCAACCATCCCGAGCAGAGCGCCGAGGCACCGTCGTGGGCCGAGCAGATCCACCGCCCGGCCGGCGATCGGCGAGAGCAGTGCAGCGGTGCCGAACCCGACCGTCGTGGTGAAACCCAGCATCGCCGAGGACATCCCGAGGTCCGGCACGATCCGTGGACCGAGCGCACCCAACACGAACAACTGCAACATCGAGAAACCCATAGCCGCGGTCAGCACACCGGTCACCGATGCCACCGCCACCCGGTCCGTACGGACGTGCGGGTGTGTCTGCACTACCGCTCTCCTCCCAGCCGCGCCGCCCCATCGACGGCCCCGTACTCGAGTAGTCGGCTGGGAGTGCGTCTCGGTTCCGAATCGAGCCGATCCACTGTGTGCGTTGCGTGCAGGAGTTTCTATCGCGCGATGACGTAGCCGCCGTCCGGACGATGGTCGCGCGAGCGGCGAAGATCGGCGATGGCGAAGGTCCGCTGCACCCAGTCCCTGAGCCGCCAGTTCGTCCAGCGCACGGTCAACGACGCGGCGGCGGATCTGGTCGAGTTCCAGCCGAACCCCCTGCATCAGCGCTCGCCATTGATAGCGCTGACCCCAGCAGGCACCTCGGCCATCACCGCCGCAATCCGGCGCGAACACGCCCTCCCGCGCCGGACCGGCGGCGCACCGACGCCGAAATCCGCTCCTGCCTAGAGGTTCTCGACCAAATGCTCAGCCTCTTCGACGACGTCGACATGAACGGGGTGACCCTCACGGGATGAGGACTGTTTTACCCTTCGCGCCTCCGGTCGACGCGTGCGCCTCGGCAGCATCGACCAGGTCGAACTCCCGCTCGACATGGACGCGCAGCGCTCCGGCTTCGGCGAGACCGGCGAGTTCGGCCAGGTCCGCCGCTGATGGAAGGACGGATACGGTCTCGAAGCGGACACCGTGCCGCTCGGCTTCGGCCGAGGTCAGCCCCGGATTGTGACAGACTGTGGTGACCAGCACACCCCCTGGCTTCAACACGTCGAGGGAGCGCGGTGCATACTCGCCGCCGACCAGGTCGAACACCACATCCACTGGATCGATCGCGGCGGTGAAATCCGTTGCGGTGTAATCGATCAGCTCGTCGGCACCCAACTCGGTCAAGAAGACGTGATTCTCGGCCCGCGCGGTGCCGACAACATACGCGCCGCGAGCCTTGGCGACCTGCACCGCCAGATGCCCGACCCCACCGGCCGCGGCATGGATCAGGACGCGCTGCCCGGGCCCGAGATGGGCAAGCCCGACCAAACCCTGCCATGCGGTCAGCCCGGACAGCGGCAACGCGCCCGCCTCCGACATCGACAGAGCCGCAGGCTTGGCCGCCAGCTCGGCAGCGGGCGCCACCAGGTATTCCGAGTAAGCACCCGCCGCCTTCGGGAACAACGGCATCCCGAAAACCTCCACACCAACCTCGAACCTCGTCACCCCAGGACCCACCGCCTCGACAACACCCGCGAGGTCCCAGCCCAGCGCGAACGGCGGCGACGGAAACAGCGGGAAATACCCGGCCCGAACGGCCGAGTCCACTGGGTTCACCCCCGCCGCCCGCACCCGAACCAGCACCTCGCCGGAACCGGGCTGCGGCCGCTCGACCTCCGTGCGATACAGCACCTCGGGCCCGCCGAACCGGTCTTGAGTGATCGCGTACATCAGATCTCCATTTAGTTGACATGAGGATTATTGCTCATGCAAATATTTACCCCACATTGTTCCTCGCGTCAACTATCCGCACATCAAGCATGTGTTGAGGCGGACCGAACCTGGTCGAGTCGGCACTCATTGGCGACGTCCCGGCGTCGGATCACGGCCACGGCTCCGAAGGCCTGACGATATCGAACTGCAACCCGCTGGAGCCTTCACCGCTACCGGGGTTCTTCTGCCTGCGGACCCAGGAGTGCCAGGAACCGTCGAACCATCGAGCCAGCACCGGGCGGCGCGTCACCAGTGCGCCGTCACGCGGGACCTCCTCTTCGTGCACCCAGTCATCGGTGTGCAGCAGCCTGCCGTGCGGCTCGGATGTGAACCCCGGCTGCTGTAGTGGCACCAGCGCGAAACGGATCTGGTCGAGGGTCACGGCGTGCGGAACCAGCGGCAGCCAATAGTCCGGGACGATGGTTTGCACCGCGTAGGAACCGATATCGCGCGGCGGCGGGCTCTCCGGCGCGATGCGCAACCACCGTTCGCGGCGGTCGACACGGTCGCCCTGCGGGTCGGTGAAGGACTTCTCCACCGCCCACCCGAGGTTGGCGAGTTCGTCGCGCAGCAGTGCGACGGTCTCCAACGGCTCGCCGACAGCGCCGCGTTCGGACGGCATGACCAGCAGACCGTCGTCGGTGCCGCTGACCGTGAACAGATTCCAGCCCTCCTCTTCGCTACCGGCACGGTTGATTTCGTGTTTGCCACCGAACGAATCCGAGACGACGAGTTTGTCCAGCACGGTGAGCGAGCCTGCCGGCACCTCCAGCGGAAGCAGGAAACGGTCGTTGCCGTACACCTCCGCGAACGCGATCAGCAGCAGCCTGCCGGTGTCGAGCTTCTCGACGTCGGTCGAGCCGAGATCGATCTGCGCGTCTTCCATTTCCCAGAACCGGTCCGCGGGAATACCGCCGTATCGGACGGTCGAGGGGATCGCCTCCCTGGTGAACATGTGCAGCGCGCCCGGTGTCGTCGGTGCGGGTGTCGCGGCCGGATCGAGATCGACGGTGAACCAGTCCAAACCGTCGCCGAGGTACTCCTCGGAGTGGAAGACCTTGTCGCCGAAGGACATATCGACGCGATGCTCGAAACGGTGTGGGTCGAAGGTGTCCGGTCCGGCGGCGGGGAACAGGCCGCGCCACCAGGTCAGCCAATCGGCCGGGACGGAACCGAGCCCAGCAACGACGGGTGCGCCGTCGGTGAAGTCGGCCACCAGCCGTTCGGCGTCCGGCACTTTCGGCGCGAGTAACGTCACCAGGTTCGACGGGGCGGTCGGCGGCTGTTGGAAACCGTAGGCCACGAGCACATCCGGCGTGCGTGCCCGTAGACCCTTCTCATCGAGCATCCGCAGGAAATGCGCGCCGCCTTCGATTCTGGTCAGTTCGTCCAGGACCGTGACGTCCTCGGATTCCACCATCTCGTCCAGGGGTCCCGATGCCGGGTCATAAGGCACCCAGGAGTGGTCGACCGCCAGCTCCCCGGTACGGCCCGCGGGCCGCCATGCGGAGATGACGGTGCTGTGCCCGGACAATTCCACCAGCACCGGGGATCCGGCGTCCTGTCCGGCGAATTCGCCGAACTGCCATTGTCTCGTCAATGCCCAGGCGGGGTCGTGCATACGGGCGGTGAGGCCGGAGGCGACCTCATTGCTGCGCGGCAACGGCTCCAGCCGGTAGCGGTCGTCGAGACGGAACCTCGGGTTCCCGAGGATATCGACCATTCTTCGCGGCATCGTTCACTCCTCTGCCAGGGTGCGCCAGAACTCGCTGATCATCGATCCGTGTAGTTGCCCGAGTCCGTCGACGCGCACGGCGGGCAGAATGTCGTCGAGCAATGGCAGATCGCCGATGTCGACGGCGCGCAGCTTGGCCAGCTCTAACGTGTCGCGAACGACCAGGGCCAGACCGTCGGCGGTCCAGCCGCGCTTCGGGTCGGGTGGCACCGCAAGCAGGATCGCCTGTGGCGCTTTGGCATCCGGCCGATCGAAGTGGAACGACACCCCGGTCAACTCTGATTCCACCGGAACCGCGTCGGGCCCGACTTTGGTGGCCGCCAGCGCGTCCGAGCCGGGCAACACCTCCACCCATTCGTCGAACACCATGCCGGTCAGCGGCTGCCCGGCAGGCAGATCGAAGGGGGTGTGCCGAACCAGGTGCTGGCGAGCGAGCGGGCGCTGCAACGGGTTGAATGTGCCGCCGATCCAGGCCCCGTCGCCGGGCAGCTGAGAGGCGGCAAGCGGGCATGGTCGCCCGGCCCGCACGCCGGCCAGCAGCAGGGTCTCGTGCCAGGTGCGGGTGGTCGGGCGAATCGCAGCGAACCGCAGCACCCAGTCCGCCACAGTCGATCCCGTTGCCACCGGCGGCGGCAGCGCCAGCCCGGAGAGCTCCGCGGTGAGCGGAATGTTGGTGCCGAGGAAGTCGGCGAGCGCGAGAGTGACCGCGGTGAGCCAGCCGGGAGTGGTTGCGTCAGTGGACAATGTGACGAGTCGTTGCGGCAGTTGCGCCTCGATGCCGAGTGCACTGCGCTGCTCGACGGTGTCGACGGCGGTGAGGAATCGGGCGACTCGATCGCGCACCTCGGCCAAATCCGGTTCTCCGACCTTCGTCTGCTCACCGACGACATGCCTCGGCAGCAGGGCGGACGCACCGCCGAGTAACCGGTTGATCCGCTCGGTGACGGCACGCACCTCGGCGAAAGTGTCGTCGAATTCGGCTACCGCGCCGGGTATTCCGTGCTGCTTCGCCAGTCGGGCGATGATCCGACGCTGCCCGCTGACGGCGACATCGAGCACGAATCCGAGTGCGCTGAGCCCGAGTACGTCGGCGGTGACCGTGAACGACTGCGAGTGCTGTCCCAGCCTCAATTTTCCGGACAGCCTCCACCCGACGGCCGGCCCGAGCAGGCCCGCCACCCATGCCTCGACCCGAGGCTCCAGCTCGGCGAAAGCATCCGTGCCCCAGCCGGGCTCGCGCGGCGGATCGGGCGGCAACACCGTCGCGAGCCGATGGGTCACCGCACGTCCCCGATGGGGAGTGCGCAGCACGTCGAACCGATCGGGCACGTCCTCGCCGCGACCGAGGGTATCGGCGGCGAGCCCGGAGCGCATGGGGTTGCCGCCGACGAGCTGATGCACGCTCTCGGCGAGCAGCAGGTCACCGACAGCGTCGAGTGCGTCGACCACGTCGTCGAGGATGGGCTTGATCTTCTCCCCTTGCTCGAACAGCAATCCGTGCTCGGTCAGTAGAGCGGGCACCGCACCTTTGGCGTGCGCACGGGCCAACCGCATACCGTCGACGACATTCGCCGCGGCGATGGCGTCGGAACTGCGCTGCCAGAGGTCGGTCGGCGGGTTGGCGTCCGCGGGTTCCGGTACCACCGGTGTCGGAAACACCGTGCGATAGCGCGCTTTCTGGGGATCGAGGTTCGCCTCGTGCAGCGCCCGCTCGAATCGGTACCCGAGCAGGGCGCCGAGGGTCTGACCGCGCCGCACACCGCCGAGCAGCCAACGAGCAACGCGGGCCCGTCGTGAAGTCAGGTCGACAGCGAGCGTGGAATCGCCCTTGTGGGAAGTGAATCCCGAGCGCAGGACCGCGGCGGTCGCCGCGTGATGCAGCGACGGCGCATGGATATAGCCGTCGGACTCCTGCACCGTGCCCGGACGCAGATTCTCCACCCAGCCATATCCCCCGAGACGTATCCCGGACACACCCTCGGCGCGTGTTCGGCTGAGCCGCTGCGTGGCCAACGAGGTCACCCAGGCATCGAGACGGTGCGAGGTGATGTCGAACAATTCGAACAACAGCGGCAGAAAGTCCTGCGGCGCAACCCGGGACAGCGCCTCCAGGCCCGCGAGCAGTTTGCCTGCGGCGGGCAGGCCCTGGCGGCCGAAATCACCGATCGCGTCGAGTTCGGCCTTCGGCGTCAGGGGGGCCATGATCAGTTGTGACAACAGCCGGTCCACCGTCGCGGGTATCGACAGCGCCGACTTCGCGAGATCAGGTCCCTCTTGACCGAACGGCGCGTCGTTGCCGCTGCTCACCAGCCAGGGGAGGAAGTCGGTCGGTGATCCGGACTCATCGGCGAAGCCGACCGTCCCGAAGATCGTCGCGCGCCGATCGGGTGAGACGCCGTCGATAGTCAGCGGCCACCGCTCGAGGTACTGCTCGTGGGTGATTCGGTCGGTCAGCACGTCGATGGCGTCGTGCAGCTGGTCGCGGCTGTTTGCGAACAGCGCGGGGTATTTCGCCGCGTTGGGCGCGAGGCGCTCGGCGACCTTCGCGTAGTCCGGTGGCTTGGAATCAGACACCCACGCGAGATTGCTGACATCCTCGGTGGGCTGCGCCCAGCGCAGTCCGGAAAGAATGCCGCCGACAGCCACGGCGGGCCCAGGAGAACGCAGACTCAGCTTGTCGAACTTCTCCCGGCCACCATTCGGGGACAGCACGCGGCGGATCACAAGATCGTTCGACACCGGGAGACGGGACAGGATGTCGGCTGCGACCTGGTCGGCGGGCAAGCCGTCGGTCACTCGTGGAATCCAGCCGGAGACCAGCGCGGCACGCCAGTGATGTCGTAGCCGCAACAGCCAGGGCAGCATCAGCGTGGCCGCATCGTCGGGCCGGTCGGTCGTCCATTCGTCGACCGTCGAGACCGGAAGCACACCGTAGGGCTGCCGTCCGACCCGGATGGTCGGCAAAGGTCCACGGCTGCGGACGAATTCGGCCATGTGATCCCTGATGGTCAGCCAGAGTCCGAGTCGCGACACCTCCTCCGGTGTGCTGAACAGCCCTTGGTCTTCGACCATCTTGAACGCGAGACCCCACCAGGCCAGGATCGCCAAAGTCTCTGCCGCCGCGTCATCGGTGTGCTCGGCACCCTGGCATTCGGTGAGAAATCCCGCGTCGGTGAGTCCGAGTGCACGAGCCATTCGGTCGGCATCGGTCGGACTCGGTTCGGGTTCACCGGGTTTGGCGGGAATCACGAGCAGCTGGCCCTTTTCGATGACACTCGGATCGGGGATCCGGTTGGCGGCAGCGATGATGGGGAACAGTTCTCCGTCGCCGTAGAAACGTTTCGCCAGCCCGAACAGCGTGTCGTTCGCCACCACCCGGTGGGTGCGCGGGGCGATGTCGGGTTCGCGTGGGGGCGTCGGTCCCGGCGGCGTGCCATCGGGACGCGACGACCACGAGGCTCGGCTCTGCGGCGTGTTGTTGGTCGGTGTACCCGGCGGGAGGAAGGCGAGGCCGTCTGTGTACGCGTGACCGTGCAATGTCGCGCGCAACCGGTCGGCGGCCTCGGCGGGCGCGCGCTGGCTCACGCCGATGACGAAGAGTTCGTCGAGATGGTCCACCTCGGCGGGCAGCCTCAGCACTGTGGCCATGCCCTCGTGCACTGCGTCTTCGAAATCGATGGCCCAGGCGGCATGCCGGCGATCGGGTGCGGCTTCGTCGGCGGCGAGAAAACCCAGCGGCAAGGGGTCGGGGATGTCGGCGCCGACTTCGTCGACCACCACCAGCCCGCCGACCAGGCCCAGGAAGCGCCAGCGCGCGGGCATGGTGGTGACCTCGGGGGCACGTCGCTGACGTGGATTACGCACGGCGGGGTCGGGTAGACCGGGACGCGACACCCTGGTCGCCCAGGCGGCGCGATTCGGGCTGAGGGTCTCGAGCAGGGTGTGCCAGGCTTTGTCACCCGGGTTCAGCCAGTACTCGCGCGCCGCGGCGAATTCGCCGGGGGTGAGTGCGGGGTCGAAGCCGTCGATGTGGATGTCGTCGGGGTAGACGCGGACCTTGATGCTGCGTTTGTCGGCGGTCCATTTCGTCTCGATACGGACGGGCAGCAATACGATCGGCTCTGCACTGTGCTCGCCGAACAGCGGAGAACCCGAATCGAGCACTGCGGCAAGGTTTTCGGTGGTCTCGTCGAGCCTGGCGCGTAAGTGGTCCAGTTCCGCGCGCCTGGCCGCCTGCGCCCGCTCCACCGGCCTCAGTACCGTCTGTGGCGTATTGCCGTGCGGTACCTCGGTGGGGGGCGGATCGCTGGCCACCCAGGCCCGTACCCGGCCGAGCTCGAATTCCTTGTCGTCGGCCAGCGCCAGCTTGTTGTCGTGCTCGAGCCGGACCATATCCAGGGTGCGACGCAGCATGAACGGGCTGACGTCGGGAGTGACCGGACCGGTACCGATGTCGGGAATGATCAGCAGTTGGCCGGGGAAGATCAGATCGGGGTTCGGGATGGCATTGGCGACCGCGATGATCGGAAACAGCTCACCGTTGCCGTAGAAGCGTTGCGCCAGCCCGAACAACGTGTCGTCGGTGACAACACGGTAGGTCCTGGTGACGGGTGGAATGATCAGTCGTCGCCCGATGGCGAGCTTCGTAGGGTCGGCGATTGCGTTGGCGGCGGCGATGATCGGGAAGAGCTCACCGTTGCCGTAGAAGCGTTGCGCCAGCCCGAACAGCGTGTCGCCGGCCACGACGATGTGGATCCTCGCTGTCCCGGGGATCACCGGTGGGCGGCGCTGTCCGGTGAGTTCCGGGATGACCAGCACTTGGCCGACGGCAATGTGGTCGGGGTCCGCGACCCGGTTGGCGGCGGCGATGATCGGGAAGAGCTCACCGTTGCCGTAGAAGCTTTGCGCCAGCCCGAACAACGTGTCACCGGCCACCGCGGTGTGCGTCTTGATGATATCGGGAATGATCAGCGTCTGGCCGACGGCGATGAGGTTCGGGTTGATGATTTCGTTCGCCGCCGCGATCACCGGGAACAGCTCACCGTTGCCGTAGAACTGCTGTGCCAACCGGAACAGTGTGTCGTGTGCGACCACCCTGTGAGTCCTGGCCATGGCTACTCCTGTCGTGTCACGCCGAGCCGAGCATGGTGTTCGGCGAGAAGGCCATCTGGAATGGCCGTTGGAAGATGATGCGGGCGAAGTCGGCGGGATCCGCGCTCTGCCAGGTCGTGGGGTCCGGGCTGTGCGGGGCGGGTGGCGCTGCGCCGCCGAGCCGCTTCACGAAACCGTTGGTGAGGGGCACCTCCGGCCAGCCGAGGTCGTACCAGTGCTCGTACGGGTTGGTCGAGGACTGATCGAATCCGAACTGCGCGCCACGCATCGGTTCGCGCAGCACGAACATCCAGTTCTGGGTGCGGACGGTCGGCTCATCGAGATCGAAGCAGTACAGGTTCGTCCGCTCGTCCACCGGCAGCACGAACTTCGGCTCCTGCCATTGCACCTGGTCGCTTTCGACCTTCTTGTCCACAGACTTCGCGGCAAGCACCAGCGTGCCGGGATAGCGCCGCAGCACCTCGCCGCGCACCAGGAGTACCAGCAGATCCTTCGCGCCTTCGGCACTGTGTTCACCGAGCGGGATATGGGGGTCCCACAGCGCGATCTCGCCGTACTGGGGTTGCACACCGCCGGGGGGCCAGAAGCGGGAAAACGGAGTTCCCGCTTCGTCGGTCGGGAATTCGCGCCAGCGCAGCTCCCTGTTGAACTCCTGGTTCAGGCCGACGAGCAGTGCTTCGACGAACCCCGAGTTGATTTCCAGCAGGGTCACGCTGTTGTCGGGGAAGGTGGTGATTCCCGGGACCGCCCACTCGGGCCAGCGAGCGAGAATCTCCGCGGCAATGGGGAATCCGAATTCGGGATGCGTCATGATCTGGCGCAGCGGTCGCGGATCGCTGTCCGCGCGGGCCGTGACGGCCGCTGACGGGATGATCTCTTTCATCCGCTCGAGCTGCAGCGGCAGCGGCCGAATGACCTTCTGCACACTGCTCGCGATCGCCGCGATGCCCATGTTCACCCGGAATTCGGTGGGTTTCTGGGTCGCCAAGCTCTCGGCCAGCACCGATCGGCGCAGCCCGCGCAACTGCATCGGACGCGGCACCGGGAGCGCGCCGCCCGCCATCGTCTCCGACATCGAGGTGCCGACCTCGGCGAGTTGGCGCGCGGCGTCCGCACCGCCGAAAGCCGCACGCGCGGTGAACGATTCCTGCTGGGCGCCGATCAAGCCGACCAAGGTCTGTGCGGCGAACAACGAGGACGGGTCGCGGGCGACAGCTGTTGCGGCCATCGGCCCGACCGCATCGGAGATTGCGGCGAACCACAGGGCCGGTTTGGCGGGCACCACCTCGGTGCCGCCCGCCGCGGTGGTCAGTACCGAGCCCGTCGGCATTTCTCCTGCGGAAGCCCCCGCGGCACGTGCGCATCGCCGTGCCAACGCGCCGTGTGGGCGGGTGAGCCGGACGAACGCGGTGGATCCGGAGCCGTCGGGAACCGCCGAATCGGCGAGCACCTGCTCGAGCGAACCCTGATCGGCCACGTGGACTTTGGTGCGCAGCAGGTCGGCAAGGCCGGTCAACGGCGCGGGCGCCATCGTCGCAAGGTGTTTGGCTTGCGCGTCCGTACCGGTCTGCTCGGCCAATTCGGTGGCCGCGAGCAGCCGATTCGCCTCGTTGACGGCGCCCACCTGTTCCCAGGCCCGTGCCATCAGGAATTCCTGTTCCAACTGGACATAGCGCGCACCGAGCGCGGCCGCGACACGGAACTGCACCTGGGTGTTCAGCGTGCGCACCCAACCGGATTGCGGCAACGTCTGATCCCCGGTGTGATGACTGCCGTACAGCGGTGGCGCGACGGCCTTTTCGTCACGATCGGGGGGCACACCGACCCGGCCTTTGCGGCCAGCGGGCGCGTCGACCCGCTGCGTGATGAGCTCGCGGTAGCGCTGCATGCTCGCGAGATCCGACCAATGCTCGTCGTGTGTCTCTGATCCCGGAAGCCGCAGCGCGCCTTGCACTTTCACGGTGACCTCGGCTGGTGTACCCGCCGGTGGCTGCTCGTGCGGCCACGGCTGGTGCACATCGATCGGGCGGGACCCGAAGCCGTGCAATGTCGCTAATGTCTCCCCGGCGATCGGTGCGATCCTTCGGGCCAGGTCCTCGAAGGTGCCTTCCTCTCCCGTGCCGAATTCCCACCAGTCATAGACCGGGAGCACAACCCCGCCCTGCTGCCCCGGCGACCAGGCGGCCGCCGCGCCGTCTGCGGGGATCGGCTGGTCGAACCCCGCAGCGACACCAGCCTTCGTCGTCGGTACCACGCACGCAATCCACTGCTTGCCTGCCGCTAGCCGTCGCGGGCAGATCAGCCGAGAAATGACGGTGTCGAGCCCGGTTCGATAGTCCCGGTCGACGGCGTCGTTGGGCGGTCCGTCGCCTTCCACGCGCGCCTCGACATGCACCCAGGAAGCGGCGTCGGCGAGGTCGGGCAGTGCGGTCGCGGGCACGTTGACCGACCACAGCGGACTACCCTGCATGGGCCGTCCTTCCTCGACGGCCAGCACGAGCAGCGCCAGCCAGGGCCTTTTCACCGGTCCTGGAATACTGAACAGCCAAGGCAGTGTCGCGTCGGCGAATTCGATCAGCGCGAGATAGTCGGCTGCGCCATCCAGTGCGCCAGGCGGCGGCTCACGTCGGACCACCATCGACGGCTCGAATCCCACAGTGTCACCGGGGCCCAGTAGTTGCAGGTCGGGACCGGGGAACGGACGGGGCTCCTCCGGCGGCTGATCCTTGACCGACCGACCCACCTCAACCGTGGGAGTGAAGCTCGGCCGCGCATTCTTCGTTTTCCGCGCGACCGCGGCCGCGCCGATCTCGACCGACGATACGAACCAACGACGACTCATCGGTTCATCACCACCTTGGGAACCAGATTCTCGAATGGGCGCTGCGCGAGCCGCCACCGGTCCACTCGTTCGGCGGCGGTGATCGTGCGCGCGAAAGTCTCCGTGAGGAAGCTGCCGCGCAAGCGCAGAATGATTCGTGGTGCCGGCGGGGCGGGGAACCAACCGAGTTCCACCTTGTAGCCGGTCTCGTATCTGTCGTCCATCACATGCGCAGGCCCGGGCTTGACAGCAGCGGTGTTCGACAGCGCGAAACCGCCGGTGTGCTGCTCGAACGCGCCACGGCCGAGTTGTTCGTCATCGCTCATCGCGAAGTACTCGCCGGGCACGAACTGCTCAGGAACAGGTTCGGTCCGCGGCATCTCTATCCCGGGATCGAGATGGGCCGAGGTGATCTGCCACGTCTGCTCGGGCACACCGAGTCGGTGGAATCGATTGATCGCGATGCCGAGCGGCACGACCGACTGACTGACCTGCAACGACGAATCAGGTTGCGCGACTAGGCCTTTCGCGAGATCCTGCTTCGCCGTCTCGGTGAACTTGATGCCCGCGCGTTTCGCGGCCCGGCGCTCCACCGCCCACGCGTCCCGTTGGCCGACGGCCTTGGCCACAAGGTCGAAGATATCGTCGGTCGATTTTGCGAGCGGCGCCGGATCACCCCACCGGACATCGAAATCCAGCGAGACCTCCCAGAACAACACCTCGATGCTGCCCTTGCCGTAGGCATGCCATGGCGCGGGGCCCTCCAGCGTGAAATCCAATCCGATGCCTGCCAGCCGCTCGCCGAAGGCAAGGACCGCGACACCCGCGTAAACGTGCGCTTGGAACGCCAGGGTCGGCTCCCAGACGAACAGCGCGTCGAGTCCGAGCCAACCCTCGAGCCCACACTCGGCGACCGTCGCGTCCAAGTGGAGCTGCGCGCCGAATTGCAGTGAGTTGGACGTCAGGGCCAAGTAGGACTCCGCGCGCAACCCGAGGACGCCGCCGCCGAGGTCCATCGAGAGCCGAGCCAGCTGCGGCACGCCGGGCGGACGGGTGTACTTGGGGTGAAAACCGCCCGCGGACAACACGAATACCGCGTCGTCGCCGCCGCGGAAGAGCAGGTAGATGTCGCCGGTCACCGGAATCCCGACGATCCAGGACCCGGCGAGGGAGACCAGGAAATCGACCATCGGCACCCCGGGGTCGAATTGGCCGTACACGCTGGCTTGCAAGCGGATCAGCGGCACCGCAGGATCCGGCAGCGCGATCAGCGCCCGCCCGAGCATCAGCGCGCGAACCGGAGCCGGCAGTTCGAGAATCACCGCGACGGCGACACTGACCATGCGGCCGCCCCAGTTGATCCGGACCATCGGGCCGACGACAAATCGCCCGGGGGTCACCGGGAAGCAGGATTCCAGCGCACCGACGATCTCATCGGCTCGGGCAATCGCATTGCCGGGAAACAGGATTCGATCGGCATTGCCTTCGCTGACCAGTCCGCGCAGGTGATCGGTGTCGGCGCGTCGGTTGATGCCGACCAGGCCGCCGACCGCGTCGATCGCAAAGCCGAAGCCCAACTGGATACCGGGATAGGGGAATTCGGCGGCCAGCAGGACGAGCAGCGACAGTGGCGGATTGTTGTTGTTTCCCGGCAGTTGCAGGAGTCCGAAAGCGGTGACATGCAGCACGCCGAGAGTGACATCGAGTCCGCCCGCGTAGGCATTCGCGCCGCGCCTCTTGAAGAAGCCACCGCCGGATACCGGTCCGAGCAGCAGCTCGATGCCCATGCCGGACGGGAGTTCGGCCACGAGGTCGGTGCCGATGCCGATCCGGTTGGGCAGCAGGATCGGAATACCGATACCCACCTCGTCGAGGCTCGCGCTCATCGGCAGCGCGGGCGGCTTCGCCAGTACCGACACACTCGGCCGCAACACGAGCCTGCCGCCCTCGTCAATGGCGAGTGCGACCGCGAAATTGCGCACCGAGATGCCGGGCAACTGAAGGTTGATCCTGCGCTCGACGCGCACACTGCCCTCGGCGAAGCGCAGACCTTCGGTCCGGCTCATCGTCAGGGTGAGATCGGTCGGTGAGGTCTCCGCGCCGCTGCCGCCCAACAACCCGGCCAGGATAGCGGGCAACAGTCTGGCCGTGAACTTTTCGACATTGATCTCGACGTGCGCCGGGGTGGCCGGGGACGCGACCAGGGTTGCCGCGAGGCGCTGCGTCGAGATCCCGAGTCCGCCCGCTCCCACAGTGAGTGATTTCTTGCCGACGGTGACGGTGACAGTGCCCGCGGGCGCCGCCGCGGCGCCGCCAGGGGTGAACGTCGCGGTCCACGCGTTGTCGGTTCGGACCGACACGGTCAGATCCCACTCCGCACCGATCACCGAATGGTCGAGTACCGCGTTGGGGGTGACGACCAGATCGATGACCGGGCCCGGGGACACCGCGAGCACCCCACGAGAGCCGTTCTTGGTGAGCACGAAGGCGAGCCCGCGAGTCCCGTCGGACCGCTTCCAGCCATGGGCACGCAGCGGCGATCCGGCGTCACTGACATTGCCGACCAGGTCGTGCACCAGTTTCAACAGACTGTGTTGATCGGGCAGGTTCACCAGCGGCTCGAGTAACTTGCCACTCAGCGCGGGATCGGCCTCCCCCGTGAGCACCGGCAAGTCGAGAGCATTGGCGAGCGAGGCCACCGCCCCGTCCGCCAGCCCCCACAGCAGAGTCGCGACTTTCGCCAATAGTTCCTCGGGGTCCATGGCAGCCTCCTCGCCATATCCGCCGATCGGAGCTACCGATCAGCCATCCCCAAGCTATTGCGCGCACGCGGACCGAACACGAGTAGCGACTACTCGAAATCTCGCTGGCCTCGGATCGGGAACACGCGAGACGTTCGGCCTGTCGTGGTGTTGCCTCACACCACAATCAGCGGCAATCATCACCGTGTGACATACGCCTGACCTCCCACTGCAGGTGGCCGAATGCGAGCCGCCGCGGGTCCCTCGGTCACGCCCAGCCGACCACTCTGATGATTCCCGAGCGGGTGCCGTTCTTCGTCGAACTGGCAAAGGTGACCACACAGGAGATCGCTGCCGAGTTCGCCACAGCGGGAAATATTTCCGTGCGGGAATAGCTGAGGCCACGATACGTTCGACCGGGATGGTTAGTCGAACGAACGAGAGGGGCCGCCCGGTGGCGATCGAGACAGTGGAGTCATCTGTCGGCTTCCGATCCGAGCGAGGACCGATCCTCGGTGCGTTGATGCTGGCGACGGCGCTGGTCGCGCTGGACTCGACGATCATCGCCACCGCGGTGCTCACCATCACGAGCAACCTCGGCGGCTTCAACCAGTTTCCCTGGCTGTTCTCGATCTACCTACTCGCGCAAGCGGTTACGGTCCCCGTATACGGAAAGTTGGCGGACACGGTCGGGCGGAAACCGGTGATCCTGTTCGGAATCGCGGTGTTCGCGCTGGGTTCGCTGCTGTGCGGACTCGCGACGAGCATGCTCGGTCTGATCATCTTCCGCGCCGTACAGGGCATCGGCGCGGGCGCCATCCAGCCCATGACCATGACCATCGCAGGCGACATATACACGCTCTCCGAGCGGGCCAAGGTGCAGGGGTATCTGGCCAGCGTGTGGGCGATGTCATCGGTCCTGGGCCCACTGCTGGGCGGGGTGTTCGCCGAGTACGTCGACTGGCGCTGGATCTTCCTGATCAACCTGCCGCTGTCGGCGCTGGCCGCGTGGATGCTGCTGCGCAGCTTCACCGAGAGCACGCCACGCCGCAAACAGCGCGTCGACTATCTCGGAGCCGCGCTGCTCACCCTCGGCGCGGGGGCACTCATCCTCGGACTTCTCGAGGGCGGTCAGGCCTGGGCCTGGTCCGCCCCGACCAGCATCGCCCTCTTCGCAGGCGGCGCCGTGGCGCTGACGCTGTTCGCCCTGGTCGAGCGGCGGGCCGAGAACCCGATACTGCCGCTGTGGATATTCACCCGGCGGGTGATCGTCGCGAGCAGCCTGGTGTCCATGCTCGTCGGCGCCATCCTGCTCGGAATGACCTCCTACGTGCCGACTTTCACCCAGGGCGTGCTCGGCACCGGCGCCCTCGTCGCCGGGCTGACGGTCGGCGCGCTGACCCTCGGCTGGCCGCTGGCGGCATCCCAGGCCGGAAAGGTGTACCTGCGCATCGGCTTCCGCTTCACCGCATTGATCGGCAGCACCCTGGCCGCCCTCGGCGCCGCGTCGACGCTGCTGATCGACGAGGACTCCACGGTGATCCAGGTCGCGGCGTCATGTTTCGTCATCGGTATCGGGATGGGCTTGGTCGCCACCCCGACCCTTATCGCGGCACAGACCAGCGCGGAGTGGACCGAACGCGGCGTCGTCACCTCGACGAACATGTTCGCGCGGTCCATCGGCAGCGCGGTGGGCGTCGCGGTGTTCGGCGCGATCGTGAACGCCCGCATCGGCGATACCGACCACCCCGCCCCCGCCACGCTGTCCTGCGCGGTGCACCTGGTGTTCGTGACCGTGGCGGCGATGGCCCTGGTGATGGTGGTCGCGTCCGCGATGATGCCGAGCCGGGGCACGAACCTCGCGTAACCCTGGTCTCGATCAGGGTGGTGTAGCCGGATGCGGTCGCGCAGTGACGAACCGCTGACGGACACGGACACCGGTCGCCACAGGATGACGTGTTGCTACGAAACGGCACGCCGATCAGCGATCTCGGCCAGCGCCCTGGCACGCAGATCCGACGGCAGCTGCTCCGCTGCGGTGCGTACCGCATCGACAGCGAATTCCGACAGTGCGTCGAGGGTCGGGCGATACTCCGACCACAGGTCGTGTTCGGCGGCGGCACAGAGCATTTCGGCGAGCTTCGCGGCGGAGGCCAGGTTGACGAAGCGTTCCAGGTGCCGAGCGTCGTCGACCCAGTGCGCGGAACGGATCAGTGCGACTCCGTCGAGGGTCGCTTCGGTTGCCCGCGCGGCATCGTCGGAGATGGTGGCGACCAGATCGCCGAGAGTGATCCAATCCTGGCGGGCGGCAAGCACTTCGGCGACGGCGACCACGGTCGCTGTAGGCAACCCGGCGATCATGGGTGCTGATCGGCGTGCATCGAGGTGCGCCGCGACGTCGGCCAGGAAGTCGGCGGGCAGGCGTTCGGCCACGTCCACGGCGTGCGACACCTCGAGCACTTCCGATGTCTTCGCCGCGAACAGCGCGTTGTGGTTGCGGGTCACCAGTTTCGCGATGATCGGGTTGGGGATCACTTTGCTCGCGGCGACGACCCGGCGCAGACCTTCGGACTGGCCTTCGAAGAACAGGTCGCCGATCTGGAATCGGAAGTCACGCAGATCCGAGGCGGACACGTCGGCGAGGGCGGCGAGCTGATCGACCGGGACACCGAGTGCCCGGGCGAGTTTGATCAGCTGGACGTTCACCGTCGTCTCGGTGCCGCTCACAGCCCGGCCGCCTTCTTGACCGCCGCGCGCAGCAAACGTGGCACGAAGTCCAACAGTGACATCGCCGCGGCGCCGAGATCCTCGCCCTGTTTGCGCCGAGCCTGGTCCAGCACGGCCACGAGTTCGGCCTGCACGTCCTGCGGCAGCGCGGCGATACCGGCGGGCAGGTCGCCGGGCACCAACTCGGCCAGCGTCTTCGTGGTCATCCCTAACCTCCATACGACAGTGGAGTTCCGGCGGATCGCGAGAGCAGGCCGCGCGTCCGGGTGATTACCGACGCGGCCGCGACTACAGCTCACAGTGCTTGCCTCCATGATCATCAGCGATCAGCTCCGACGCAATGCGGGCGCGCCGTTGCGGGAACTCGGTTCGCGCGGGCACCTGGTTGACGGTGCTGCCCGCATGGCCATAACGTCTCGTCGAACGACGAGTCGTCGACCGACGACGGCGCGGAGTCGGCAGATCGGTGGTCGTCATGAGCTTCGGGCACACGGTAGATGTCGCGGTGATCGGCGCAGGCCTTGCCGGTCTGGCGGCGGCGCGGGCACTGCGTGGGCACGGCCTCGAGGTGGTGGTCATCGAGGCACGTGATCGTGTCGGCGGGCGCACACTCAATCACCCGATCGGCGATGGCAAAATCGTCGAAATCGGCGGCCAATGGGTCGGGCCCGGTCAGGATCGGGTACTCGCGCTGATCGCCGAATTGGGCCTGGAAACCTTTCCCACGTATACCGAGGGCCAGCATCTGTTCGAGCATCGTGGCCGACTGCATCGCTACCGCGGCCGAATCCCGTTGATCGCCTCCCCCGCGCTACTCGAGGCATGGATCGGCCTGCAGCGCCTGGATCGGATGGCTCGCGCGGTACCCGCGGACGCACCGTGGTCGGCGCCGCGGGCACACACCTGGGACACCGAGACTGTCGAAACATGGATGCGGCGAAACCTGCGCACCACGGTCGCGCGGCAGGCGATCACCATGGTCTGCAAGGCGGTCTGGGCTGCCGATCCCGCCGACGTCTCGCTGCTGCATCTGCTCGCCTACCTGAATGCAGGCGGCGGGGTCGATCCGATGATCGAAACCGAGGGCGGCGCACAGCAAACCCGCATCGTCGGCGGCTCCCAGCGCATCGCACTCGCGATGGCGGCCGAGCTCGGTGATCGTGTACTGCTGAACACTCCGGTGCGAAAGATCGAGCAGCTCAACGCTTCCGCCGTCGTGCACAGCGACGAGGCCCGTATCGACGCCCGCCGGGTGATCGTGGCGATGAGCCCGGCACTTGCCGGTCGGCTCGTCTACTCCCCAGCACTGCCCGCCGACCGCGATCAGCTCACCCAACGCATGCCCAACGGCTCCGTCATCAAGTGCATGGCGGTCTACGACACCCCATTCTGGCGCGCCGACGGACTGTCCGGACAGGTCACCGCCGCAACGGGTCCGGTGAAAGTCACTTTCGACAACTCTCCTCCCGACGGCGATCCCGGTGTCCTCCTCGCCTTTCTGGAAGGCGGCGACGCGCGGGCGCTGGCTCGCCACACCGCCGAGGATCGCCGCGCGATCGTCTTGTCCTGCCTGGCCCGATTTTTCGGCGCGGCCGCCACCACCCCACGCGACTACGTCGAAAAGGACTGGTCTGCCGACGAATGGACCAGAGGCTGCTACGGCGCCTTCATGCCGCCCAACACCTGGACCGAGTACGGTCCCGCGCTGCGCTCCCCCGCCGGCCGCATACACTGGGCGGGCGCCGAAACCGCGACGACCTGGATGGGTTACATGGACGGCGCCATCCGCTCCGGCGAACGCGCCGCCGCCGAAATCGCCACCATCGCCGAAGTCCCGGCCCGTCCCGGGACGGCCGGCACCGGATAGCCGAAAGCAGTCTTCAGACAGTCACTGCGGCGTACACGAGGTTGTGGTCCGACAGGGCGTCGACGTCCTGGACCGCCGCGTCGCCCACAACGGCGTCGCGCACCACGAGGTGGTCGATGAACTGCGATTTCGGGCCCGAGGTTCGCGGGCGAGTCGGCAGGGCGTCCGAGGGGAGGTCCGCGATGTCGAAGCCGGGGTCGAGGCCGGACTGCGCGGCGGCTCGGTCGATAGTGAAGTCCGATGACCTCCGCTCCCCAGTTCTCCGCATGCACACGATGCAGAACATTCCAGGTGGCCACGGCAATCATCAGTCGCGATGGTAATGACTCGGGCGGCCCCCGCACGACGCAACACCTCGGTGCCGCCTTAGGCCGTGGGACACTCCGCCGCTTCGACGCCACCGCTTCGCTGCGCCGCCGATGATCGTGACCGTGCACGCTCCTCGATCGTTGTCGAACGGCCTGCCGAAGGGCGGCCCTTACTCGACGGGTTCGGGTACGACGGTGCGCTTTCCGAGTCTGTCCAGCACCATGTACCCCGCGCACACCAGCACCGCCCAGACTGCACCGACCACGAGCGCGGTGCGACCGCTTTCGGTGCACAACAGCAGCACGACCACCAGTCCGAGGAACGCGAGCGCGAGCACCGTCGTGTAGGGCGCGGCGGGCAGCCGGTAGTCACTGGCAGGCAGCTCACCGCGCACCACCTTGGCGCGGTAGATCAGGTGGCAGACCAGGATCATGCTCCAGACGAAGATGATGCCGATGGTGCTGACCGAGGTGATATAGGCGAAGGCTTTGTCCGGCGAGATGATGTTGACGATCACGCCGATGACCATCGCCGCGGCCGAGGCCGCGATGCCCGCGAACGGGACCGAACGCGAACTGAGCTTGCCGAGCGCGGCAGGCGCTTCCCCGTGCAGCGACAGGGTGCGCAGCATGCGACCGGTCGAATAGATGCCCGAGTTACACGAGGACAGTGCCGCGGTCAGCAGCACGAAATTGATGATGCCCGCCGCGCCGGGGATGCCGATCTGCTCGAACACCTCGACGAACGGGCTGCGCCCCGCGTGGAAGTTGCGCCAGCTCGACACCGACATGATCACCAGCAAGGCGCCGACGTAGAACAGACCGATCCGTAACGGCAGCGTGTTGATCGCCTTGCGCAGGGTCTTGCGCGGCTCGCGCGCCTCACCCGCGGTGACGCCGACCAGTTCCACACCCACATACGCGAACAGCACGATCTGCAGGACCAGCAGTGATTGCCCGAGACCGTTCGGGAACACTCCGCCGTCGGCCCACAGGTTGGTGACCGTCGGGTTGGCCGCGTGCCCGAAGCCGAAAATCAGCACCCCGATGCCGATCAAGATCATGCCGATGATCGCGGTGACCTTGATGGTGGAAAACCAGAACTCACCCTCACCGAACAGCCGCACCGAGATGAGGTTCGCGGCGAACATCACCGCGAGCACCACCAGCGCGGTGATCCAGGGTTCGATATCGAACCAGTACTGGACGTATTTGCCCGCGACGGTGATCTCGGCCATGCAGGTGGCGACCCACACCGCCCAGTAGGTCCAGCCGGTGACAAACCCGGCGAAGCGTCCGAGGAATTCGTGTGCGTACTCCGCGAAGCTGCCCGAGACGGGCCGATAGGTGAGCAGCTCACCGAGCGCCCGCATGATGACGAAGATGGCGGCGCCCGCAGCGAGATAAGCCAGGATCAGGGCGGGACCGGCTTGTTCGATCGCGCCGCCCGCACCGTAGAACAGGCCGGTGCCGATCGCACCGCCGATGGCGATCATCTGAATCGTGCGTGGATTCAGGCCTCGCGAGTAGCCTTCCTCGCTCGATGCAGTCGATCCGGCCGGATCGATGGGCGCCGTGTCCGCTTGTAGCTGACGGTCAGAGGCTGTCATGGGGGGTCACGCTACCGGCAGTGGATCACCCGCGCGCCACCACCGGGAACGGCCGCCGATCACCTCGACCGAACAACCTGCCGGGACGCCCCGTGTGGCACGACGATTCGGTAGATCTACCAGGTACCGTAGTAAGGCAACCCTAATTCTTGAATATCGGAGGCTACCTTGGCCCGGCCCCGCACCACCCTGACCGTGCAGCGCACCGAGCAGCTCACGCCCCACCTCATCCGAGTTCATTTCGGCGGACCTGGCTTCGCCGCGTTCCGCCCGAGCGAACACAGCGACTCCTACCTGAAGTTCATTTTCCCGCGCGACGGCATCGATGTACTGCGGACCTACACCGTCCGATCCGTCGACACCGCCGCAGCCGAGCTCACGGTGGACTTCGTCTATCACGGCGACGAGGGCATCGCAGGCCCGTGGGCCGCGACAGTCCGGCCGGGCGAGACTATCGACGCCTTCGGCCCGGGCGGCGCATACTCGCCACGTGCGGATGCCGACTGGCATCTGCTCGCGGGCGATGAGGCGGCACTGCCCGCCATCGCCACCGCACTGGAAGCCATGGACCCCGCCGCGCGCGGCCGCGCGTTCATCGAGGTGTCCGGACCAGCCGACGAGCTACCGCTCACGGCTCCCGACGGTGTCGAGGTCACGTGGCTGCATCGCGACGCACGAGCGGCGGGCGAACTACTCGCCGAGTCGGTCCGCAACGCGCCGTGGGACGACGGACGGGTCCAGGTCTTCATCCACGGCGAGGCCAAGTCCGTCATGCACGATCTGCGGCGCTATATCCGTCGTGAACGCGCTGTGCCCGCCGAGTGGGCGGCCTCGATTTCGGGTTATTGGCGACGCGGCCGCACCGAGGAGGGCTTCCGCGCTTGGAAGGCCGACCTCGCCGCGCGGGAGCAGGCCGAACCGACACGCGTGATCAGCTGATCGACCTCGGCGCCGGGGCCATCGCGCAAGCCGGACGATCACGAGATTGCCCGACCGATGACCGAAGTGTCCGAGGCGCTGGCTATTCGCCGATCCGGGCCGGATCCGACAGCAGACCGGTCAGCGCGAATTCCATGTCTCGGCCGGACTCACCGCGGCTACCCCGCGCGGGCACAACACCCTCTCGTAGAACGGCGTTCACCGCCCGATCGCACACAGACCTCGACGCCCCGCAGGCGCCTCCTGACCGAAACACGATGGCCGAGCCCGCTCGATCGCAGCAGGCCCGGACACCGGCTCACCCGTTATTGCTGCGGTGTCCGCAGCGCCTCCTCCACGAACCGTGTCGTGTAGGTGTCCGACAGCTTGATCCGGTCGCGCACCGGTCGCACGTTCGTCGAGTACTTGCCGAGAATGTTCAGGACATTCTGGGCGCCCTCGGGTTTCATCAACCCGTTGCCGTTGAACATGCCGATCGAGTCACCGATCGACTGGACGTAGAGGTCCTTGCCCGCCGACGCGTATTGCGGCGGCATCTTGTCGGCGATCTCCAGTGGAGTGTGCACCTGGATCCACTGCAGGGTCTGCACGAACGCCGCCGCCAGCTTGCGCACGATGTCGGGGTGCGCGTCGACGGTGTCGCACCGCATGTACAGCGACGACGCCGGGTACAGGCCGCCGAGCGCGGCACGGGTGCCCGCTTCGGTTCGCATGTCCACCAGAATCTTCGCCTCGCCCGAATTCACCATCTGCGCGACGGTCGGATCGGTGGTCATGCCCGCGTCGATACCGTTATGGTTCATGCCCGCGATGAAGGTCTGCCCCGCACCGGCTCGCACCCGGGTGTAGTCGGCGGTGGTCATGCCCTCCTTCCCGGTGAGCGCCTGGGTCAGGAAGTCCGTCGACGACCCGAGCGAGGTCACGCCCAGATTCTTGCCACGCAGCTCGGCCGCCGAAGTGATGGTCGCGGCGTCCTGCGCGGACACCAGCTCTACTTCACCCGGCACATCGGCGAACTGCACCACCGAGGTAAGGCACTGTTCCTTGGCCTGCAGGTCGATAGTGTGGTCGTAGAACCCGACAACAGCCTGCACATCGCCAGTGAGCAGCGCGGTTTCCGCGGACGCACCGGACTGTTCACCCAGCAGCTTCACGTCGATGTCATTCTTCTCGAAGAAGCCGAGGCGCTGGGTCAGCATGGCGGGCAGATAGATCACCTTCTCCAGCCCGCCGACCATGATGGTGAGCTGCGGGCGGCCATCGACCATCGGGATCGTGCGGGAGTCCCGGCAGCCGGTCGCCAACAGCAGCGCCGCGATCACCCCGACGACGACCGTTAGATGCTTGTAGTACTTCATCGTCAGATCCCGTGGTTCGAGGTCGCCTGCGAGGGACGCCATTTCAGCAATCGGTTCTCGGCGAGACCTATCCCCCATTCAGCGATCAACGCGATCACGGTGATGATGATCATGCCCGCATAGATGCCCGCGGAATCGAAGGTGCCCTGCGCATTGCTGATCAGCAAGCCCAAACCCTTACTGGATCCGGCGTATTCACCGACCACGGCGCCGATCAGCGCGAAGCCGAAAGCGGTGTGCAGGCTCGACAGGATCCACGTCGTCGCGCTGGGCAGCACGATCGAGCTCAGCACCTGACGACGACTCGCGCCCAGAATGCGGGCGTTGTTGATGACATTGCCATCGACTTCTCGCGCCCCGGTGAAGGCGTTGAAGAACACCGCGAAGAACACCAGGACCACGACGGTCGCGACCTTGGAGCTGAGCCCGAGACCGAACCAGATGATGAACAACGACGCCAGCACGATGCGCGGAACGGCATTGAGCGCCTTGATGAACGGGGCGAGCACCTCCGCCCAGTACTTACTGCGGCCGAGCAGCACCCCGAGCACCACGCCCGCGACGGTGCCGATCACGAAGCCGAGCACCGCCTCCTGCACGGTGGTGTAGATCTGCAACCATATAGATCCGAATTGCGTTCCCTCGGTGAACCATTCGACAAGACGATCCCAGATTGCCGAGGGCTTCGAATAGAAGAACGGGTCGATCCACAGCGTGGCGGTGAGCTCCCACGCGCCGAGCCAGACCACGACGAGCGCGGCGCGCAGGCCCCACGTGCGCAGCCGCGCGCGCCGGGCGTTGCCGCGCACCCGGTCGAGAATCTGCTGCTCGGTTTCGAATTCGGCCTCGGGCGCCGATGCGGCCACCTCGGTCAGGACGTCATGCGACACGGGAGGCTCCCTTGCCTCGGGCTGCCTCGACCTGATCGCGCAGCGTTTCCCAGATTTCCTTGTAGATGTCGCGGAACTCGGTGGTGAGCCGCACCTCCTCGACGCTGCGCGGGCGCTCCAGACCCACGGCGAAGTCGCCACAGACCGTGGCCGGACTCGCGGTCATCACAACCACCCGGTCGGCAAGCACGATCGCTTCCTCCAGATCGTGAGTGACGAAGATGACCGCCGCGCCGGTGCCCGCCCAGACCCGCAACAGTTCGTCCTGCATCAGCTGCCGTGTCTGCACGTCCAATGCGCTGAACGGCTCGTCCATCAGCAGGATCTCGGGATCGGTGACCAGCGTCTGCGCCAGCGCGACCCGCTTACGCATACCACCGGAAAGTTGGTGGGGGTAGTAGCCCTCGAAGCCGGCGAGACCGACCGTGCGCACCCAGGTCGCGGCTTTCTCGCGGGCCTCGGACTTCGAGGCACCACGCAGCCGCGGGCCGAACGCGACGTTGTCCAGGACGCTCTTCCACGGCAACACCGCGTCCTGCTGGAACATGTAGCCGACGCCGCTGGGGATACCCTCGACATCCTTACCACGCACCAGGGTCCGCCCCGCCGAGGCGGGTTCCAACCCCGACACCAGCGACAACGTGGTGGATTTTCCGCACCCGGTCGGCCCGACGACAGCGACGAATTCGCCGGGTCGCACCGTGAGATTCAGATTCCGGACGGCGGTGTGGATACCGCCGCCGGTGCCCGGGAAACGCTTCGTCGCGCTCCGCAGCTCGATCAGTGGTTCGGTCATTCTCTTTGCTCCTACTGGATCAGGTAGACCGAAAGCTACGTGGTCCGAGTCACACATCGAGACTTGTGCGCACAACCGATGCAAACTCCTCGATTCGCAGGTTGTGCGCGTTCTGCTCACGCGCATCCAGGTGCATTATGCTGCGGAAATGGCCAATGAAGGCACACCGGCCGTCCGGCTGCGCACCCAGGTTCTGCTGCTGCAGATCGTGGTCGTCACCCTGACCCTCGGTGTCGCTTTCGCGGTGTTCGGCTACGTCAGCGATCAACGACTGCGCGAGGCGTACGGCCAGCGCGCGCTGGCCATCGCGCGTACCGTGGCCGCCGATCCTGCGGTCCGCGGCGAGGTCGCGCAGTACACGGCGGGCACCGTCGCCCCCGACCTCGAGCAGCGGCAGCAACTCGCCGCGGGACCGCTGGAGCGGATCGCGGTCGACACGACCCAGCGCACCGGCGCACTGTTCGTGGTGATCACCGACGAGGCGGGCATCCGACTGGCACACCCGGACGAAGCACGGCTGGCCGAGCATGTCAGCACCGACCCGTCGGAAGCCTTGTCCGGCCGCGAAATCATCGTCGAGGAGCGCGGTACACTCGGCGACTCGATGCGTGCGAAAGTGCCTGTGGTGGCGGCGGATTCCGATCAGGTGGTCGGCCAGGTCAGTGTCGGTATCTCGACAGCGGCGATCCGCGGGCAGCTGCTCGACGATCTGCGCACCGCCGCACTGCTCATCGGTGCGGCGCTCATTGTCGGCATCCTCGGCTCGGCTGTGCTGGCCCGCAGATGGCGCGGACTCACGCTCGGACTCGAACCGGCCGAACTCGCCGAGCTGGTGCGCAGTCAGGCAGCGGTGCTGCACGGCATCGGCGCGGGCGTGCTCGCGGTGGACTCGTCGTGGCGTACGACGTTCGTCAACGACGAGGCGCGCAGGCTGCTCGACATCGATACCGGCGTCGGTCGTCCTATCGACGAGATCGGTTTGACTCCACGGGTTCTCGAAGTATTCCGGTCGCTCGACGGGCAGCCGACCCCGGCCACGGTCGGTTCGCACATCGTGGTCGTCTCGGCACGGCCGGTCAGCCGCCACGGCCGCGATCTCGGTGCGGTGCTGAGCGTGCGCGACCGCACCGATGTGGAATCGCTGACCCGCCAACTCGATGCGGTGCAGTCGATGAGCACCGTACTGCGCGCCCAACGCCACGAGTTCTCCAACAAGATGCACCTGCTCAGCGGCCTACTGCACGGCGGGCGCACTGACGAAGCCTCGTCTGTCATCGACGAACTGATCGGCGCGGGCCCGCTGGGTGCGGCCACGCCGGGCATCGACGCTATCCATGATGCGTACCTGCAGGCTTTTTTGGCAGCGAAAGCGGCGCACTCGCGTGAAAGCGGCGTCGAACTGGTCCTCGGCCCGAACACCTGGGTAACAGGCAATCTCGCCGATCCCGTCGATGTGACGACCGTGCTCGGCAACCTGCTCGACAATGCGATCGAGGCGGCTCGCACATCGGACAACCCGACGAAACAGGTGGAAGTCGAACTGGTGCAGGAAGATTCGACGCTGCATATCGTCGTCGCGGACAGCGGGGACGGCATCGCCACCGGAGTAATCGACAGCCTGTTCACCGAGGGCGCCTCCACCCGCGACGATCGCGGCGTACCCGGCGGGCGCGGCGTCGGCCTCGCCTTGATCCGCCAGATCGCGCGCGCACACGGCGGCGACGTTCGTCTGGCCAGTGCGCACGGCGACAGCGCGCCCCTGCTCGGCGCCGAGTTCATCGCCAGAATTCCCGGAGTACTCGTAGACAGCGAGATGCCATGGCCACAACAGATCTGACTGTCCTGGTGGTCGACGACGATTTCCGCGTGGCGAACCTACACGCCGGAATCGTCGAATCCATCGCCGGTTTCACCGTCGCGGGCACCGCCAACACAGTGGCGACCGCGCGGGCACTGCTCGCCGCACAGCCCGTCGACCTCGCGTTGGTCGATGTGTACCTGCCCGACGGTTCCGGTATCGACCTGGTCCGTGAACTGCACTGCGACAGCATGGTGCTGACAGCGGCCACCGAAAGCGTCAGCGTCCGAGCCGCGTTGGCCGCAGGCGCACTCGCCTATCTCATCAAGCCGTTCCCGCACACCGTTCTCGCGGCCCGGCTGGCAGGCTATGCCCGCTACCGCCGCACCCTGGCCACACCCCAGGTCGACAACGCGAGCATCGAGGAAGCCGTCCAGGCGCTGCGCCCCGCCGCGACCACCGCCGCGCAGACCACGGTCGCCTCACCCACCAAAGATCTTGTCCTGCACACGATCCTCGAAGCGACAGTCCCGTTGTCCGCAGGCGAGGTCGCTGCCGCCATCGGCATCTCCCGCGCCACCGCGCAGCGCTATCTCGCCAACCTGGTCGGCGCCGGTACCGTCCAGATGCGTCTGCGGTATGGCACTACAGGGCGGCCCGAGCAGGAGTATTCGGCCACGCCGCGTGGGTGACCGCGAGTCTTTCGATCCACGGCAAGGGAACCGTTCGAATGCGCCGTGCGTCAGAGGAAGTAGACAAGCACCGCAGCGAGACGGGCTCGAGCTCTACTACTAGCGTTGGACCATTGTCTTCCCTGAAATCTGATCCTGGAAGAATTCGTCGTCGCGAACCGCCCCATGGACGGCGGCGGCAGCGCAGGCTTCCCGGCCGGGCTGTCGACAAACTCTCCACCGCCTGGCACGTTCTGCAATGGCACGACATCACCGACGACGGCCGTTGGACCGAAATCCGTGGCAGCCACATCACCGGCCACCCCACCACTCCCACCGACCTCGCCACCTGGTGACCGCCGCACCGCACACCTGCGCTGCGCGCCGAGCTCCGCCGAACCCCCAGATCCCAGCCGCACCCTGTCACGGTACCGAAGGTTTGCCTTGCACTGGTTTACCGTGCAGTACCGGTCGAGATGGGAGCCGCACCGCACTTTCCCTTTCCTTGGCTCGAGTGCGATGTGTTGGCTTTCACGTGCCGAAACTCTTTCCGAAACCTGCCTCCACGGCATGTCGTAGCCGCCGCGCCGAAACGTTTGCTGTCAGGTTGCTTGACCGAGGTGCCGTCTCGAGCTGTGATAGCCGGGTGACGCAACGATGGTGGCAGGACCTACCGCCCGCGGCGGGCTCGTTTGTCATGGCCACCGGAATCGTGTCGGTCGGGCTGGCTCTCACCGGCTTCGAAGTCGCCTCCTGGTTCGTGCTCGCCCTCGCGGCGGCGGTCTGGATCCTGCTCGCGATCGACTTCGCGATCCGGCTGCTGTGGCAACGGGCCCGTTGGGAAGCCGAGGCCGATACGCCGCCCGCGTTGACCGCCGTCGCGGCCACCACCGTGCTCGGCACCCGTGTTTCGATGCTCGGCTGGCACACCACGGCGGCGGTCATGCTCGGGCTTGCGGCAGCGGTCTGGCCGGTGCTGATGGTGGCGGTGCTGCGGCAGTGGAAGCGGCCGATGCCAGGTGCAGCGTTCCTCGTCTCCGTGGCGACCCAAGGGTTGGCCGTCCTGACGAGCACACTCGCACTGGTGAGCAAGGTCGATCGGCTCGCGGTGGTGGCGCTCGCACTGTTCTGCCTCGGTCTTGCGCTCTATGTCGCGGCGTTCCTCCGGTTCGATCTACAGCAGGTCTCGACCGGCCCCGGCGATCAGTGGGTGGCCACCGGAGCATTGGCCATCTCGGCGCTGGCCGCATCGAAACTCGTTGCCACCCATCACTGGACCGGCGCCGCACACAATGCGCTGCGGGTGACCGCGCTGATCGTGCTCGCCCTCAACCTGCTCTTCTACACAGTTCTCATGGTCGCCGAGGTCATCCGTCCACGGCCCGGATACGACATCCACCGCTGGGCGACAGTCTTCCCGCTCGGAATGACCGCGGTCGCCGGCTATTCCACCGGCACCGCCATCGATATGTCCGGCCTGCAGACCCTCGGCAAGCTGCTACTGGTGGTAGCTGTCGGCGCGTGGCTGTTCACTGTTGCCGTGTGGCTCACGGACCGAACAACATTCGATGTCGACCCCGTCCCGTGACCCTCGACCGTGACAACCAACGGTGGGCGGACACTCTCGTCATCCTCCCGATCGACGACATGCAGTATTGCCGAACGACCCGGGCTGCTGCTTTGCGCGGTGCCATGCGGCCCGCGCGTGCTGTTGCACGTCCGCGATCGGGCCGGGCGGTAGCGTCTGAGGTGTGAGCAGTCTCGAGGTCGCGATCATCGGGTACGGGCTGGCCGGATCGGTGTTCCACGCACCGCTGATCGCCGCCGAGCCGCGGATGCGGGTAGCGGTGGTGGTCACCGGGTCCAGCGAACGCGCAGCGCAGGCGCGGCGGGAGCACCCCGGTGTGCGGGTCGTCGCCGACGCCGACGAGCTGTTCGGCGACACCGCCGGACTCGACCTTGTCGTCGTCGCGACGCCCAATCGGACCCATGCGCCGTTGGCACGGCGCGCACTGGCCGCGGGCTTGCCGGTGGTCGTCGACAAGCCTTTCGCGGTGACCGTCGCGGAGGCCGAAGACCTCGTGGCGGCCGCGGAACGGGCCGACCTCGCATTATCGGTGTTCCAGAACCGTCGCTGGGACGGCGACTTCCTGACCGTCCGGGCGCTCGACGCCAGCGGCAGTCTCGGCGACGTGCGGCGTTTCGAGTCCAGGTTCGAGCGGTGGCGGCCGGTGCCCAAGGGCGGCTGGCGTGAGGTCGGCGGCGCCGACGAGGGCGCGGGGCTGCTGTTCGATCTCGGCAGCCACCTCGTGGATCAGGCTTTGACGCTGTTCGGGCCGGTGCGCACGGTGTACTGCGAGCTGGATCGCAGGCGGGCCGAGATCCAGACCGACGACGATGCATTCCTCGCCCTCACCCACGAGTCGGGCGTTCGGTCTCAGCTGTGGATGAGCGCGGTAGCCCCGCAGCTCGGACCACGGTTCCGGGTGCTCGGTTCGGCGGCGGGTTATGTCACCTATGGCTTGGATCCCCAGGAGGAAGCGTTGCGCGCGGGCCGTCGCCCCGATGACAGCGACCGACCTTGGGGCGCAGTCGAACCCGAGCGATACGGACAGCTCGGCGCGGACCCCGACACTGTGCCGTACCCGACCGCCCCGGGTGATTACCCCGCCTTCTACTCGGCGATGGCCGCCGCATTGCTCGATGGAGCACCCGTCCCGGTCGACCCACGGGACGCGGTCGCCACGCTGCGCATCCTGGAGGCCGCGCGCCGATCGGCCGAGCACGGCGAGACGGTGACCACGTTCGACTGAACCGCGACAGGCGCGAGCAGGTTTCGACGGATAAGGTGCGGCGGTGAGCAGAGCGGAATTCGTCGAACGCGGCACATCAATCGTGGATCGGCTGACCACAACACAGGTGGCGCCGCCGTGGTGGTTGGTTGTCGGTACCGGGGTAGCAGCGCTTTTTCTGGTCGGATACGGACCGGTCTGGCGGTTGACCCGCAACGTCGTCACCATCGCGCACGAGGGCGGCCACGCGCTGTTCGCACTCCTGACCGGCCGCAGGCTCAACAGCATCACCCTGCATTCGGACACTTCGGGTTTGACGGTGTCGAGTGGAAAACCCTACGGCCTCGGCATGATTCTGACCGCCATGGCGGGCTATCCGGCGCCGCCGCTGCTCGGCCTCGGCTTCGCGGCACTGCTGGGGGCCGAGCGAATCACCCTGATGTTATGGATCGCGATCGCCCTGCTCGCCGCGGTGCTGATCAAAGTCCGCAATATCTACGGCCTGCTGACAGTGTTCGGCTTGGGCGCCATCGTTTTTGCCGTGTCCTGGTTCGGAACCGACACGCTCCAAGCGGGTTTCGCATACCTCGGCGCGTGGTTCCTACTGCTCGCGGGGACCAGACCGGTGATCGAGTTGCAGCGCGGCCGACGGCGGCGCTGGAACAATCCGGGCGGCGCCGACTCCGACGCCGATCAGCTGGCGCGGCTCACCCACCTGCCCGGCCTGCTGTGGGTGTTGGTGTTCGGTGCGATCGCAGTGGCGGCGCTGGTCGTCGGCGGCGGACTGTTGCTCGTCGATGCGACCGGGATCTGCATTCCCAGCCTGTCCGACGGCACCTGCCCCCCGCCGACCGGCTAGGCGTCCGGCCGGGTTTCCCACGCCGCCATGGCCTCCCGCACCAACTCCGCCGGTGCGCGCGTCGCATCCACTGCGATGCCCCGCTCGTCGGCGGACAACTCTTCCAATGCCGCCAACTGTGAATCGAGCAGACTCGACGGCATGAAATGACCACGCCGCGCTGCCATTCGCTGCGCGAGCTCGTCGCGCGATGCGGCAAGATGCACGAAGAACGTCTCGGGTGCGGCCACCCGCAACCGATCCCGATAACTGTGCTTCAGCGCCGAACAGCTGACCACCCCGCCGTGTCCCTGCCGTTGCCCCAACCACGCTGCCACGATATCGAGCCACGGCGCTCGATCCGCGTCTGTCAGCGGCACTCCGGCCGCCATCTTCGCGATGTTCTCGACCGGATGAAAATCGTCCCCCTCGGCGTACTCGACCTGCAATGCCTCGGCAAGCAACCTGCCGACCGTCGACTTGCCGCACCCGGAAACACCCATCACCACAACGACCGGCACCGTGACCTCCTCGGTCATACCGCCTCCTCAGCTGCCCTCGGCCCGGCCCGTTGTTCTCGGCCTCGGCTGTCGGAGTCACACACTAACCGGGAGTGGCTCGCCCAATTGGACCTCCAACGGCTCGGGCCGGCCCAGGACCCGGATCGCCGGCATCTGCCGCAGGGGTGCACCCTTCGCGGATTCGACCACCACGATCGGTGCACATCGTCAGTGCCGGGCAGGCCGCTACCCGTGTCGCGGTGGCTTCGCGGTGTAGGCGCTGACCGGGGCCGAGGCGACGAACCGCTGCCAGGTCTCGGTGCCTTCGGTGTGATCGGGGCAGGTGTTGTCACCGTTGCGGTAGGCGCGGCCGACCCGGCCGGGTACCGGGATGCGGATGGTTCGGCGCGGTCGGGCGCGGAACGCACGCCACACCTCGAGCAGCTCTGCCAGCGTCTGCACTTCTGGTCCGCCGAAATCGGGTGCCCGGCCGAGTGGTTCGCCGTCGATCAGGTCGGCGATCCGGGTGGCGACGTCGGCGGCAGCGACGGGCTGGAAGCGGAAGTCCACTGGCAGCGGCGCCAGCGGTAGCCGCTCGACGGCCTGCAGGGCGAATGCGATCAGCTCGTGGAACTGGGTTGCGCGCAGAATCGTGTGCGGCACGTCGCTGCCGGTGATGAGTTGTTCGCAGGCGAGCTTGTTGCGGTAGTAGGCGAACGGTATTCGGTCGATCCCCACGATGGATACATACAGCAGGTGGCTCGCGCCGGTCGCCGCCGCGAGCAGGTGTTCGGTCTGCGCGATATCGGGACGGCCGACCCGCCGGAAGTCCGATGCCGCGTGCACGATCAGGGCCGCGCCCGCGGCCGCCTCGGCGACACCGGCACCAGTACGCAGATCACCGACGTGCGTGCCCGCACCTGGACGCCGGGACAGTACCCGCACATCATGTCCCCGCTCGCGCAGTCGATCGACGACGAGCTTGCCCAGCACGCCGGTGCCGCCGGTGACGAGTGCGGTGCTCATAACTCACTACTACCGGCGACAGGGGCAGCACACAAGGACTCGGTCGGATATATCACGTGCCGGCGCGAACAGTGCGGCACAATCGGCCTGCGACCCGGCCCAGGCCACAGCGACACCGAATCCTGCGTTGCGGGCGGCGGGCCGGACCGCACGCGCCACCCGGCCATCGTGCCGGGCGCGTCGGATCCGGCCGAGCGGTCGGTAGTCATCCCGTCGAGTCCGCAGCTGCCACCCCCGCAGCCTCCGCCAGATCTTCGACCAGGACGGTCTCGGCCACCTCGAAACCGATTGCCGCGCAGTGATGTCACACCAGCAATGGATCAGCCGACCGGCCTGCTGGACGGCAGGTTCACGAAGCTCGGCGCGGCCGGGTCGAGTCGCAGGTGCTGTGGCTTGAGTTGGGTGTTGTTGAGCAGGGGCCGGAAAGCCAGCGCCTTGGGCGAGTTGCCGGCGAAGACGTCGACACGCAGGCGGTGACCGGGCTGGAGTATGGCCTGGGTGGGTATGACGGCGATATCCAGTGGTGTCGCTGTGCCCGCCACCACCGGGTGCAAGCTGCCGATGGTGATCGGGTTGTACGGAGCGGTGTAGTCGCCGTTGGCCGAACGCGCACTCCTCGCCTCGTCGACGGTGCGCATCGAAGCGGTGAGCTGGCCGGTGCTCAGGACGGTCGAGACACCCTCGGGAGTGACGTCGTTGATGGTGACGTTCCAATAGCCGTCGGTCGCGTCATGAATCGTATTGAGGTGCACATTGATCGGGCCGGAGATCACCGTGGGCTCGGTGACCGGTGCACTGGTGAAGGTGAGCCCGTTGCTTTCGGCGATGCGGGAGTCCTTGGCGCAGAGGTCGAGTATCGCGCTCATGCCCGCCGAGCCCTGGGCGGTGTCACGCGAGCACACCGTGGTCAGTCCCGGCGCGACCGTCAGCGTGGCCTGGTCTTTCGGCTTCACGCTCGTCAGTGATCCGTCGTGGAGGCTGTCGTCGGTGCTGCCGCTGGGTGCGGCGGAGAGGTAGACGCGGCGATGATTGACGTCGTGCTGCGGGAACTGTGCCATGGTGATCCACCCGCCGCCCTGCTGCCAGATGTTGATCGGGCCGAAATCACTGATCCCGTGGTCGATTCCCTTGAGCCACTTGTCGAACCACACCCGCTGCATCACATCCAGTCGCGGCGGGGCGACACCATAGCCGGTGCCCGCCCCCGGATTCGCGTGATAGGTGTCGCCGACCACGAGCTGCTTCTTACCCGCGGGCAATGGGATGGCGTTGTACAGCTTGGTCGCACTGTTGGCGAAGATATCGTGCCAGCCGCCGTATACGAAGGTGGGCACCGTGATGCGCTCTGGATGCCCCAGGATGCCTTCGCGGAAGGAGCTGTCGGCGTCCAGCGCGGCTTCCAGAGCGGGCGGCACGTCGTCGAGCGACGGCGTGAGCAGCGCCTGGATCAGCAGATCCACGTTCGTGTTCGGATCGGACATGCGTTCGTGGAGCCACTCCCAGTCGAAAGTGCCGTTGAACATCGACTGAATGTCGGGCACCAGCTTCGTCTGGTTCACATTGCTGAGCCACAGCGGCAGGAAGGTGGTGCCGACACCGCCGCCCGGGGCGACCACATCGCGCATGAGGTCGCTGCCCGGCTCGACCGGGAAGATGGCTTTCAGCTCGAGCGGGGCATTTTCGGCCGCCCGCAACTGGTTGATCCCCGCATAGGAACCGCCGCTCATCGCGATGTCGCCGTTCGACCACGGCTGGGTCGACGCCCAGTGGATCACCTCACGGGTGTCGAGCTGCTCACGTTCGCCGAGCGTTTCCCAGCTGCCCTGCGAGAAGCCGGTACCGCGGACATCGGCGACCACGAGGGTGTATCCGCTGCGGATCAGGTGGTGGTCGACGCCGAGAACCGTCCGGACCGTGCCGCCGTCGAGTGCGTGTAGCAGGTCGCCGAATCCGCTGATCGGTGTGCCTGACAGATTGATGCGCCGGGCGAGATCCATGGTCAGCGGCTGCAGACCGGGGATGGCCAGCGCGGAATCGACCAGGGTGGTCAGGAGCTTGCTGTACGGGGTGAGGTTCACGATCGTCGGCAACGGCTGCTCGACGACCGTGCCGGAGGAGTCCGCCGGCCGATACACATTGGCTTTGAGCACGACTCCGTCGCTCATCTGGATCGGGACATCCCAGTCGATGTGGATCTCCGGATACTGCTGTGGACCGTCGTGCAGTGCGGTCCACTCCTCGGTATGGGTGCTGCCGGTCGCTTCCTGCGCCACCACGGTCCCGGCGGCGCCGACGACCATCGTCGCGCCCGCGGCGACCGCGACCGCTTTTCGCAACATGTGGACGAATTGCCGTGTCACTGCACGACCCGACAACATGACCCTCCTCGAGCGATACGCGGTACGCCGACAACATCAACCCTGAGTGCGAGTCCGACCCTAGCAATCGGAGGGCGAATAATCGGGCAGGCGCGGCCTGGCCGATTCGTCGCATTTCGCACGATTCGTCCCTATTGTCGCGTCCGCTGCCGACTCGCTTCCCGCTGCCGGAGTCGATAACGTCGACATCCGATCTAGTCCGGCAACGAGGAGATCCGAATGGGTTCAACGATTTTCGCGGTGTTCTTGCCACTTGCCCTGGCGCTGGTGATGTTCGGCCTCGGGCTGACACTGACCATCGACGACTTCGCCCGCGTCCTGCGCTATCCCAAGGCCGCCGTCGTCGCGCTGGTGTGCCAGATGGTGCTGCTCCCCGTGATCTGCCTCGGCCTGATCTATCTGTTCCGGCTCGAAGGCGCGCTGGCCGCAGGCATGATGCTGCTCGTTGCCGCGCCCGGCGGTCCGTCGGCCAATCTGTTCAGTCATATCGCGGGCGGCAATGTGGCCTTGAACATCACTCTCACGGCGATCAACTCGGTCCTCGCGGTATTCACCCTGCCGCTGGTCGTCACGCTGGCGTTCACACTGTTCATGACCGAAGACGCGTCCATCGGGCTGCGGCCGGACAAGTTCCTGCAGGTATTCGCGATCGTGCTGGTCCCGGCCGCGATCGGCATGTGGGTGCAGCGCCGTTTCACCGCATGGGCCGACCGGATGCGCAAGAACGTCAAGATCGTGTCGGCTGTGGTGTTACTGCTGGTCGTCGTCGCGGCGGTGGGCCGCGAATTCGACACCCTGACCGAGAACATCGGCAAGCTCGCCGCCATCAGCCTCGTGTTGTCGACCCTGAGCTTCGTGATCGGCTACACGGTGCCGAGACTCTTCGCGGTCGACGCCGACCAGGCGATCGCCTCGGCCATGGAAATCGGCATCCACAACGGTGCGCTCGCCATCGCCGTCGCGTCGACGGTTCTGCACAACAGCGCGATGGCGGTACCGCCCGCCGTGTACGGAGTGCTGATGAACATCCCCGCCGTGATCGCGGCGTATCTGCTGGCCCGACGTGTTCGCAGCACCCCTGCGGCAGAGCTCGCGTCCACGTGAGCGAACACCCCGGTCGGCAGGTGGGTAGCCTTTCGGGAGTTCGAATTCGATCCGAAGGGAAACCGACGTCGCGATGCGACCGCTTGACATGGACGATCCGACGCGGATCGGCGACTACCGCCTGCTCGGCCTGCTCGGCTCGGGCGGGATGGGCCGGGTGTACCTCGGGCGCAGTTCGGGTGGCCGCACCGTCGCGGTGAAGGTCATCCGGCCGGATCTCATCGGCGATACGCAGTTCCGCGAGCGTTTCCGCCGCGAGGTCACCGCCGCGCGGCGCGTCGGCGGTCAGTTCACCGCCGCAGTGCTCGACGCGGACGTCGACGCCGATCCGCCGTGGCTGGCGACCGGCTATGTGGCCGGATTCTCGCTGACCGAGGCGGTCGAGCAATTCGGCACGTTCACCGAGAACCCGCTGCTGGTCCTCGCGCACGGCTTGACCGAGGCGTTGATCGCGGTGCACGAGGCCGGGGTGGTGCACCGCGACCTCAAGCCGTCCAATGTGCTGCTCGCCATCGACGGCCCCAAGGTGATCGATTTCGGCATCGCCCGTGCGGTCGAGGACAGTGCGCTCACCACCACGGGCAGCGTCATCGGCTCACCGAGCTTCATGTGCCCGGAGCAGGTGCTCGGCAAGCCGGTCGGTCCGGCGGGTGACGTCTTCGCACTCGGCGGTGTACTGGTGTTCGCGGCGACCGGACACGGGCCGTTCGGTGTCGGTGAGACGGTCCAGATGCTGTTTCGCGTGGTCTATGAGGAGCCGCAGCTCGACGGCGTGCCACCGCGGCTGCGCCCGTTGGTCGCCGCCTGCCTGGCCAAGGACGAGGCCGCCCGCCCGACGCCACAGCAACTGCATACCGCGCTGCTCGACCTCGGCGTGCCCCAACGCGCGGGCTGGCTGCCCGCGCCGGTGCTCGAGGAAGTCAGCAGGCGCGCGGTACAGCTGCTCGACCTGGATTCCGGCCCGGTTCGGGTACCGGACGAGCTGCGCGGACAGGTCTCCGATCCGTCGCGGTCCGCTCCGACGATCTCCCGACAGGCGCTGAACTACTCGCCTCCGGCACACTCCGATCCGCACGCGGCACCGCCCTACGGAGCCGGACAACGCGGCACACCTCCATACGGTCAGCACGGCACTCCGCCCTATGGGAACCGGCCGCAGCGCACGGATCGGACTCTGAAGCAGGGGGCGCCGTCCAATGTCGCGCAGACGCCGAATCAGGCCTGGCAGCAAGGCACCGGGTCCTACACAGGCGGTACGGACCGGCCTGGCCAGCCCATACCGGCCCAGGGTGCGCGGAGTTCTTCACGTTCCGAAAATGCGCGGCCGAACGGCAAATCGGGTGGCCGTCGCGTCGGGCTGATCACCGGTCTTCTCGTGGTGGCAGTGGCAATTGCCGTCGGCGGGTTCGTCATCGGCGGCCAGCTGAAGGACGAACCTCCCGGAACGCCCATCACAGCCGCGCCACCGGTGGTGGTCAGCACCTCGCGGCCGGAGTCATCCGAACGGGAAACACCCACGACTTCCAGCACCCCCACCAGCGTGAACGACCTGCCGACGGAGTTCGTCGGCCATTGGGCCGGGGTAGCCAAAGATGGGTTGGGCTCCTACGAGATTTCACTGACGCTCAATGCAGGATCAATCGGTGAGCGTGTCGGTGACTCTTCCAACGCCGGCAAACTCATCGGCCTCCGGTGTGGACGAGCGGAGACACTGACCGAGTCGTCCGCTAGTCGGATCACCCTGACAGCCCGGCTGACCGAAAACAGCGGCGGCTGCAATGATGAAGGGTCGACCTCCCAACTGGAACTCCGACCGGACGGCACGCTGTCGTACCGAACCCGTGGCGTCCTGGGCGAAATGATCGGAACCCTGTCCCGACGCTGACCAGCCACTACCTGGACAAACAGTGAACGTGCGCTCACCGACGACAGCGATTGCCCCATTTTTTCTGGACTTCCGGGATTGCTGGAAGCTGGTTATCGACATACTGGGAGCAGCAGTAGTTCACATATTCAGGGATATCAATTTCGCCCGGTGTCGCACAATACTCGGCCAATGTCTCTGCCGCCGCAATTGTCACACCGAAACCAGCAGATTGTGCCGCCACTCCTAGCACAAAACAGGCGGCTACTGCGATTCTCCTCATCGACTCCCCTTCCCCTGTGGACGCGTGTGGCCCCGGTCGATCGAAAGCCAATAGGCCTCCGCCATCGATGTCGAAGAACGTAGTACGGCCTGACATCGCATCGTGGCATGAATTACCGAACTCTCGTCAAGATCGCATGTGGCACAGAATGTTCGCCGATGAGCTCCCCGATGACAGAAGATCCTGCGCCTCCTACCGCACGAGGTTTTCTGCCCCCGCCCAGCGGTGTTCCGCCGGAAAAACCAGGCCTTCAGCTACCCGTGAGCACGAGCAACTGCGACACCGTTCGACCACAACTTCCGATGGGTCGAGTAAGTCCGTGCCGGCAAGAGCTCGGCTGTGTAACGCTGGTTCATGCCGATTCGAAGAACTGGCCTGCGCACTCCAGAGCCTGTCCGACTGTCACACACGCGGCGGGGCATCGCGGCCATTGCGGTTCTGGTCGCGAGTGCAATATCCGCCTGCGGCACCGGTTACGAGTCGAATGTGTCCGCCGGCACCGCCACCGTGGCGACCGGCAGCAACCCTGCCGGAGTTCCCGACCTGACCGCGGGGGAAGACGTCGCCCGCGACATCGAAGTCCCCTGGGGACTGGCTTTTCTGCCCGGCGGCGACGCACTGGTCGCGGAGCGCAACAGCGGACACATCCTGCGGGTGTCTCCGGGCCGGGCCCCCCAGCAGGTGTACAAGGTCCCCGGTGTCGCCGCGCGGGGCGAAGGTGGCCTGCTCGGTTTGGCCATCTCGCCGCAGTATGCCGAAAACGGTTACGTGTACGCGTATTTCACCGCCGACACCGACAACCGCATCGTCCGGTTCCGGCTCGACGGGGAGCCCGAGGCAATCTTCGGCGGGATCGCGAAGGCCGATAGCCACGATGGTGGCCGGATCGCGTTCGGCCCGGACAACATGTTGTACGTCGGCACCGGTGACGGTGGACAGGGCGCGCGGGCGCAGGATCCCGCGAGCCCCAATGGCAAGATTCTGCGACTCACGCCCGAAGGCGGCCCCGCGCCGGGGAATCCGATCCCCGGCTCGCCGGTGTACAGCCTCGGCCATCGCAATGTGCAAGGCCTGGCCTGGGATCGCGCGGGCAGACTATTCGCCGCCGAGTTCGGGCAGGACGCCTTCGATGAAATCAATCGGATCGAACCCGGCCGCAATTACGGTTGGCCGCTGGTCGAGGGCATGGGCGGTGCCGGCCGTGGATTCATCGACCCACAGCTCGTCTGGGCCCCCTCGGACGCATCGCCGTCGGGCATCGCCATCGCCGCCGACACCCTCTACGTCGCGGCTCTCCGCGGTGAAAGACTGTGGATTGCAATGCTTCACGACGGCGTGGCGAGCGATCCCATGGCGCAGCTCGAAGACTACGGCCGCTTGCGCACGGTCGCGGCCGCACCGGACGGCGCACTGTGGCTCACCACGTCCAATACCGACGGACGTGGTGATATTCGCTCCGGTGACGACCGGATCATCCGCTTCCCCGCACGCTGAGCGAGGCCGCACGCACGGTGGAACTCGCCGAGTCCGGGACCCTCACGGCAGATTCGTCATCGTTCCCGATCGGCGACCTCGACTCGACAGCATTGCGCGGGGATCCTTTCTCCATTCCTCACGCCTTGTCGAAAACTACTGGCGTACCGAGCAATTCGAGTTCCGCCTCGGACAGCTCCCGTTCGGCGTCGAACGTCGTGTCGCGGGCAAGGAGTTCGGCGTAGCGACCGTTCGATTCCACCAGCTGCCGATGGGTTCCGCGTTCGGCGATCCGACCGCGGTCGAGGACCACGATCTGGTCCGCGGCTCGAATGGTGGACAGGCGGTGAGCGATGGTGATGGTGGTGCGGCCTTCCGACAGGGCATCGATCGCGGTCTGGACTTCGCGTTCGGTTCGCGTGTCCAGCGCGCTGGTCGCCTCGTCCAGCACCAGGATCGGCGGATTGCGCAGGATGACCCTGGCGACCGCGAGACGTTGTTTCTCGCCGCCGGAGAACCGGTAGCCGCGCTCGCCGACCATCGTGTCGTATCCGTCGGGCAGGCTCGCGATGTGGTCGTGGATCTGCGCGGCCCGTGCGGCGGCGTGCAATTCCTCGTCCGTGGCATCGGGCTTGGCGAAGCGCAGGTTGTCGGCGACCGAGGCGTGGAACAGATAGGTCTCCTGGGACACCACGCCCACGGCGCCGGCGAGATCGGCGAAAGACAAGTCACGCACATCTGTTCGGTCGATCGTGACCCGGCCCGCGGTGGCATCGTACAACCGTGCGACGAGATACCCGAGGGTCGTCTTGCCCGAACCCGTCTCGCCGACCACGGCCAGGCTGCTACCGGCAGGCACCGTGATGTCGATGTCGCTCAACACATTCCGGGTGCCGGACCCGTAGGAGAAGCCGACCTGCTCGAATCGAACCTCGCCCGCGGCCTTCGGCAGCGGCAGCGGCAGCGGCCGTTGCGGCTCCTCGATGTCGGGCTTCAGATCCAGGTACTCGAAGATGCGTCCGAACAATGCCAGCGAGCTCTGCACCTCTACACCGGTGTACAGCAGCTGCACCATCGGCCGAAGCAAGCTGCTCTGCAGGGTGGTGAAGGCGACCAGCGTGCCGATCGACACCAGGGGATGCCCGGTAGCGACGGTCAGTCCGGCGGCCCAATACACGATGGCGGGCATCGCCGACATGACGATCTGGATCGTCGACTGCCGCCAGCGACCGGCCATGCCCGAGCGGATCTCCAGGTCGACGAGTCCACGTGACTCCTGCGCGAAATTGTCGATCAGCGCGGGCGAACGGCCCATGGTGCGGCCGAGCAGGATGCCGCTCACCGAGAGAGATTCCTCCACGATCGCCGACATGCCTGCGAGCTTCTGCTGTCGCTGCGCGGTGATCTTCCTGCGTTCGTTGCCGACACGGCGACTCACCCAGACGAAGAACGGCAGCATGATCAGCGACACCGCGGTCAGCCGCCAGTCGAGCGCGATCATGGCGATGATCGAGGCGACGACAGTGGTGAAGTTGGAGACCAGCGAGGTCGCGGTCGAGGTGACCGTCGACTGCATGCCGCCGATGTCATTGGCGATCCTGGACTGCACCTCGCCGGTGCGGGTCGCGGTGAAGAAGGCCAGCGGCATGCGCTGCAGCCTGGCGTACACCGCGGAGCGCAGGTCGTGCATGACGTTCTGTCCGACGGCGGTCGAGATATAGGTCTGGAGCACGCCGAAAACGCTGGTCGTCGCCGCCACCGCGACCATGCCCGCGGCCAGCAGGGTCAGCAGACCGGTGCGGCCGTTGGGCAGCGCCTCATCGAGAACACCACGCAGCATGAACGGCGAGGCGAGCGAGACGATGGACGACAGGCCGACCAGCGCGGCGACCAGCGCCAAACGGGCCCGATAGGGCCGGAACAGCCGGACGATCCGACCGAGTTGAGAGGGTGGGGGCTGCACAGGCGCCTCCTTTCGCGGAAACTGCCCATACAACTGAGCGTGGCTCACAATTATTCCATTGAACAATGAGCTAGGCTCAGCTTTGTGGACACCGCTCCCGAAAGTGACCTGCCCGAACTGTTCCTGCGCGCGGCCAAGCGGATCCGCCGCAACCAGTCGGCCCGTCTCGCACCGCTCGGCCTGACCCCCGCCCAAGCCCGCGCGCTGCGCATCATCGCCCGCCACGGCGAGCCGCTACGGATGGCTGGGCTAGCCGAACGGCTGGATATCGTTCCACGCTCGGCCACCACGGTCGTCGACGCCCTCGAGTCCACCGGTCTTGTCGCCCGCGCCCCCGACCCGTCCAACCGACGGTCCACCCTGGTCACCCTCACCGACGCAGGCACCGCCGCCCTGTCCCGGATGTCGGCGGCCCGTCGCGCGGCCGCCGAAGAACTCTTCTCCGCGCTCTCCTCCGACGAACGCGAAACCCTTCGCCACCTGCTGGCCACCCTCGACACGGTCGATGGCTGTCAGCCGGCCGGTCCTGCCGAACGATCGAAGAAAGACACCCGGGCACGCGGACTTCGGCCCTAGGCTTTGTCCATGACGCCGCTGCAGCGCTATATCGTCGAAGAAATCGCTGCCGACCATGCCGACGGGTTGCTGACCCGCCGCGAGGCCCTGCGCAGGCTCGGACTGCTCGGCGTGGGCACGCCCACGGCGTCCGCGTTGCTCGCCGCATGTTCGAACGATGGCCGGTCCGCCGATCAGGCGCCATCGACGAGCGGTTCGGCCGTACCGACGACGCCGGGGATGAGCACCGCGGTACCCACCACAACGGTGACGTTTTCCGGCCCCGACGGTCGCGAGTTACAGGGCGCCTGGGCGGCGGCGGCCCGGCCACGCGGCACGGTACTTGTCATCCATGAGAACAAGGGCCTCACCGACCACATCCGTTCGGTGGCAGGACGATTCGCAGGCGTCGGGTATTCCGCGCTCGCCGTCGACCTGCTCTCCGAGGCGGGCGGCACCGCCACCTTCACCGACCCGGCCGCTGCCACCGCCGCACTCAGCAAGATCCCGCAGGACCAGTTGGTCGCCGACTTGCGCGCCGGGATCGACGAACTGGAACGGCGAGCGCCGGGTAAGAAGATCGGCGCCACCGGCTTCTGCTTCGGCGGCGGCCTGGTGTGGTTGCTACTGACGTCCGGCACCCCGAAATTGGCCGCGGCCACCCCGTTCTACGGCCCCTTCCCGGACGGCGGGAACCTCTCCGGGTCCAAGGCCGCGGTGCTGGCCGTCTACGCCGGGCTCGACGCTCGCATCAACGCGTCGCGGCCCGGCGCAGAAGCGGCGTTGAACCACGCTGACCTGCCATTCGAGGTGTTCATGGCACCGGAGGCCGACCACGCGTTCTTCAACGACACCGGCCCGAGGTACAACCCGGCTGCGGCGAACGACGCCTGGCGGCGGGTGGTGGATTGGTACGCCGGGTGGCTCGGCTAGACGGCTAAGTGGTCGGCGCCTGGGTGGTCGAGGTCTGCGGTGCCGGTGACTCCGCGGTCGTCGACGGTGGAGCCGGTGACTCCGTGGTCGAGGTCTGCGGCGCGGGCGACTCCGCGGTCGTCGACTGTGGAGCCGGTGACTCCGTGGTCGGCACCTGCGGTGCAGGGCACTGCCCCGTCTGCTCACCGAGCACATTGATCTCGGCGTTCGACCGCGGATCACCCGCGTAATTGATCTGATCGGTGCACTTCACATACGTGTCTGCAGGCGGCGACCCCAGCGGCGCGGGACACTGCCCCGTCTGCTCACCGAGCACATTGATTTCCGCGTTCGACCGCGGATCACCCGCGTAATTGATCTGGTCCGTGCACTTGACGTAGGTGCCGGTGCTCGGCTGCTGCCCAGGGGCGGGTTGCACCGCAGGACCGGCAGAGCCCGGGATTTCCCGACTCGTCGTCACCGTCGTCGATGCGGACGAGCTGCTGGTCGAGGCCACCCTGCTGGTGGATGTCGACGTTACCGTCGCTTGGCCGTCCTGATCACCCGAACACCCGGTAGCCGCCACGAGAATCGGCACCATCACCATGATTGCCGCTGCGGTGGTACGCAGCCGTGACCTACTGAGATTGAGCATCGTTCGGAACACTTCCCTTCTGAGCTCTCGACCCTCTGGACATCGTGACCATCAAAAACGATCCGGCGCCTATGACAGTTGCGGGTACAGACACCGCCACCGGGATAGAAAGAGCCGCAGCTCGATTCGTATCCTAGACCGACACATCGGGCTGACGCGTGCACCCCTCGACATGTCGACGACCAGCAGTGAAACCACCGCTGTTCACGCTCGCAACAACGCCGCTATCTCGTCTCGCAGTACCGCTTCCGGAGACTCCAACCGCAGATGCCGGTGCGCGGAGACAACAACCTTGCCCGCCACCAGAACCTCACGCACGTCGCTTGCGGTGGCTGCGTACAGCGCGGCGGCGGGGTCGGCACCCGTGGTGCGCACCGAGTCGAGGTCGACGGTCACCAGGTCCGCTGCCGCGCCCGCTTCGATTCGCCCGACCTCCGGCCAGCCGATCGAGCCGTGATCCGTTGCCGCGCTGTACAACTGCGCCGGTCCGAAACGTCCGCGCGATCGGCTGACCAAGCGTTCGTTCAGCTCGAGCGCCCGCCATTCCTCGAAGGCGTCCACCACCGCGTGACTGTCGCTGCCGAGGCACAGCCGTACGCCGGCGTCGGCAAGCGCCCGCCCGGGACCGATGCCGTCGCCGAGATCGCGTTCGGTGGTCGGGCAGAAGCACACGCCTGCACGCATTCCGGCGAGCAGCCGAATATCCGCGGCCGTCACATGTGTCGCGTGCACGGCGGTCGTCCGAGGTCCGAGCATCCCGGTCTCGGCGAGCAGCGCGGTCGGGGTACGGCCGTGTGCGGCAAGACAATCGCGATTCTCCGCGGGTTGTTCGGACAGGTGGACGTGCACCGGCCCGCCCGCTGCCTGTTGTGCGACGACCCGCAGCGCCGCGGGCGGCACTGCCCGCACCGAGTGCGCGGCCACCCCGGTGCGCACGAGGTCGGTCTTCGGGACGAACGCCGCGGCGCGTTCGGCCCAGGCGCCGACATCGCCATCGCTGAACCGCCGTTGATGTTCATCGAGTTTCCAGCCGAATCCGCCGGACAGATAACAGGTGTCGAGCAGGGTGAGTCGGATACCCGCATCCACGGCGGCGGCCGCCAAGGCCGCGCTCATCGCGTTCGGATCGTCGTAGCGCGCACCGTTCGGCCCGTGATGCAGGTAGTGGAACTCGCCGACACTTGTGTACCCCGCGAGCACCATCTCGGCGTATACCCCACGCGCCAGCCGGTAATACGAATCGGGATCCAGCCGCGCGGCGACGGTATACATCCGTTCCCGCCACGTCCAGAAGGTGCCGCGATCATGCTGGGTGCGCCCACGCAGCACTCGGTGGAAGGCGTGCGAATGCGCATTGGCGAATCCGGGAATGGTCAGCCCCGCCAGAATTTTCCCCGACCGCTCGGTGCCGACCGCCACCGAGCGGATCACCGGACCGTCGACCTCGAGGGACACCGACTGCGCGAGACCGTGCGGCAACCACGCGTACTCGGCCCAATACACGCTCATCCGATCGGCTCCTCTCGCGGCACGCGCACCGGAGACTCGCGTAGGGCGAAATCGTCTGCCCGGTAGCGATATCCGGTCCCCCAGCTGCTCATCCGGCTAATTCCTCCAGCACGTGCGCGAGGCTCACCGCACCGAAATCCACGTCGATCGGTTCCGCGTGTTCTTCCGGGGCGTGGCTGATGCCGGTCGGGTTACGCACGTAGAGCATCCCGGCGGGGACGTGTGCCGCGAGGATCCCCGCGTCATGTCCCGCTCCGGTGGGCAATGCGGGAACGCCGCCGAGTACCCTGTCCATCCTGCGACGCAGCGGTTCGTCGAAAACCACATCGTCCGAATAGGATTCCTCGGTGATGGTCACCCTACAACCCTCCTCGGCCGCCGCGATGCGCGCGACTTCGGCGATATCGTCGACGAGGGCGGCGGTGCGGCCTGCACCCGGTACTCGGGCGTCGAGCCAGAGATCGACAGTCGAGGCGATCACATTGGTGCCGCCGGGAACCGGGACGAGTCGTCCCACAGTCGCTCTGGCATCGCGGGCGGCGGCAGCGGCACGGCGGGCGGCGGCGATCACCGCGGCGGCGGGCAGCATGGGGTCGTGACGGTCCGCGATCAGGGTCGCGCCCGCGTGGTTGCCCTGCCCGGAGAAAGAGAATCGGTAGCGGCCGTGCGCGATGATGGAGCTGCCGGTGGCGACCGGGCTGTCCATGTCGATGAGGCCGCGGCCCTGCTCCACGTGTAGCTCGATGAAACAGCCGATCATGGAGAGCGATTCGGGATCGGCACCGAAACGCTCGGGGTCGTGCCCGGCTTTCGCGGCGGCTTCGGCGAGGGTGATGCCCTCGGTGTCGCGCAACCCCCTGGCCCGATCCGCGTCGAGTGCTCCGGTCAGCAGCCGGGAGCCCAGGCACGGCACGCCGAACCGGCCGCCCTCCTCCTCCGCGAACACCAGCAGCGCCAAGGGCTTGGTTGGGCTGAAACCCTTGGCGCGCAGAATATCTACGGCGGCGATGGCACTCGCGACGCCGAGCGGACCATCGAACGCACCACCTCCCGGAACCGAATCGAGGTGACTGCCGGTGACCACAGCACCCCGCTGCGGTCGTCCCCACCACGCCCAGATATTGCCATTGCGATCGGTGCGCACCGCGAGCCCGCGCATACCTGCCTGCTCGATGAACCACTGGCGCAGTGTCAATTCCGCATCGTCGAACGCATGCCGCGAATAGCCACCGCGGCCGGCATCACGGCCGACATCGGCGATCTCGCGCAATAGTCGATCGGCGCTCATGCCCGTGCACCGACCAACCGATGCGGCACACCGCTCGTTCGGGCACACGAGATCACTTGTTCCGCAATCACTTACCCTCCTGCATAGGTATCCGGACCCCGCGTTCTGCGGCGACCACACCGGCACGTTCGTATCCGGCGTCCACATGCCGGATGACGCCCGTGCCAGGGTCGTTGGTCAATACCCGCTCGATCTTCTGCGCGGCCAGCGAGGTCCCGTCGGCCACACAGACCTGTCCGGCGTGGATGGAGCGGCCCATCCCGACGCCGCCGCCGTGGTGGATGGACACCCAGCTCGCACCGGAGGCGGTGTTGACAAGGGCGTTGAGCAGTGGCCAGTCGGCGATGGCGTCGGATCCGTCGGCCATCGACTCGGTCTCGCGGTAGGGGGATGCGACGCTGCCGGAGTCCAAGTGGTCACGCCCGATCACGACGGGCGCGCGCAATTCACCGCTGGCCACCATCTCGTTGAAGCGCAGCCCTGCCAGGTGTCGCTCGCCGTAGCCGAGCCAACAGATCCGTGCCGGAAGTCCTTGGAAGGCAACGCGTTCCCCAGCCAGCGTGATCCACCGACGCAGCGATTCGTTGTCGGGGAACAGATCCAGGATCGCTCGGTCGGTCGCGGCGATGTCCGCCGGGTCCCCCGACAGTGCGACCCACCGGAACGGCCCTTTGCCCTCGCAGAACAGGGGACGGATGTAGGCGGGCACGAACCCCGGGAAGTCGAAGGCCCGTGCGCACCCGCCGAGCTCGGCCTCGCCGCGCAGTGAGTTGCCGTAGTCGAAGACTTCCGCACCGCGATCGAGGAACCCGAGCATCGCGTCGACGTGATCGGCCATGGATTCCCGAGCCCGATCGGTGAATTCGTCCGGCTTCTTCGCCGCGTAGTCCGACCAGTCGTCGAGATCGACGCCGCGTGGCAAGTAGGCAAGCGGGTCGTGCGCAGAGGTCTGGTCGGTGACGATGTCGACCTCGAGACCGGCCTCCAGCAGTTTCGGCAGCACCTCGGCGGCATTGCCGATCAGTCCGACCGACAACGCCCTTCGCTGCTCACGCGCTGCCGAGACCCTGGCCACCGCATCGTCGAAATCATCGGCGATCTCGTCGAGGTAGCGGTCGTGCACCCGCCGCTGCGCGCGTGCCGGATCACATTCGACCACCAGTGCCACACCGCCGTTCATGGTGATCGCCAGCGGCTGCGCGCCACCCATGCCGCCGAGCCCTGCCGTCACGGTGAGGGTGCCCGCGAGACTGCCGCCGAATCGCTTGTCCGCCACGGCGGCGAAGGTCTCGTAGGTACCCTGCAGGATGCCCTGCGTGCCGATATAGATCCATGAACCCGCGGTCATCTGCCCGTACATGGTCAGACCGAGCGCCTCCAGCCGCCGGAACTCCGGCCAGTTCGCCCAGTCGCCCACCAGATTCGAGTTGGTGATCAACACCCGTGGCGCCCACTCGTTGGTCCGGAATACCCCCACCGGCTTTCCCGACTGCACCAGCAGCGTCTCGTCCGCCTCGAGCGTTGTCAGGCATCGGCTGATCGCATCGAAACTGGCCCAGTCCCGAGCCGCCTTTCCGGTTCCGCCGTACACAACCAGATCCTCCGGCCGCTCGGCCACGTCGGGATCCAGGTTGTTGTGCAGCATCCGCAGCGCCGCCTCGGCCTGCCAATTCCGCGCGCTCAACCCGGTCCCCCGAGGTGCCCGTACCAACCGTCCCATCACAACGACTTCCTTCCATGGTCGAGTGGCACAGTGCTACGGCCGACGTCGAGAAGGCCCGTCGACGGTGTGCCGCCCGCTTCGCGACGACCGATCGAGCACAGCGAGAGCGTGGACGGGTGGCACGGGCTGGTAGAGCGCTGGGTGGGAAGGGGTTGTGCCATCAGATGTCTCCCTGGGGAGGGAATCGGTTATGGACCCAGGTGGGGGGCTATTGCACGCAGTAGTTCACCGGAGGCGATGAGGTCGGTGGCTGCCGCGATCTCGGGGGCCAAGTGGCGGTCGGGACCAGGGCCGCCGACCTTGGTGCGCAGCAACGCCAGGGCCGCGGCGGTGGCCGGAGCAGGACGCAACGGGGCGCGCAGGTCGAGTGCTCGTGCGGCGGTCAGGTATTCCACCGCGAGGACCGAGGTCAGTCCCGCTACCGCCCTGCGCAGCTTGCGTGCCGCCGACCAACCCATCGAGACATGATCCTCCTGCATGGCGCTGCTGGGGATCGAGTCGACCGATGCGGGTGCGGCGAGCCGCTTGAGTTCGCTGACGATGCCCGCCTGGGTGTACTGGGCGATCATATGACCGGAGTCGACGCCGGGATCCTCGGCCAGAAAAGCCGGAAGGCCGTGGGAGCGGGCGACATCCAGCATCCGATCGGTGCGGCGCTCGGACATGCTCGCCACATCGGCCACCGGGATGGCGAGGAAGTCGAGGACGTAGGCGATCGGGGCGCCGTGGAAATTGCCATTGGATTCCAGCCGACCGTCGGCGAGCACCACGGGATTGTCGATGGCGGCGGCCAACTCTCGCTCGGCGACGGTCGCCGCGTGGCTGACGGTGTCGCGTGCGGCGCCGTGTACTTGCGGCGCGCAGCGCAGCGAGTAGGCGTCTTGCACGCGGTTGCAGTCAGGGCCGCGGTGGCTGGCAACAATCTCGGAACCGGCGAGGGCGGCCAGCATGCGCCGCGCCGAGCACGCTTGACCGGGATGCGGGCGCAGCGCCTGCAGGTCCTCAGCGAACACTCGGTCGGTGCCCAGCAATGCCTCCACGCTCATAGCGGCCGTCAGGTCGGCGATATCGAGCAGGCGGTGCAGGTCGGCGAGTGCGAGGACCAGCATGCCGAGCATGCCGTCGGTGCCGTTGGTGAGCGCGAGGCCCTCTTTCTCGGCGAGAACGATCGGATCGATTCCGTTGGCGCGCAACGCCGTTGCTGCCGCGACCACGACGCCCGCGGAATCGATGACTTCACCCTCCCCCATCAGGGCCAGTGCCACCGCGGCCAGCGGCGCGAGGTCGCCGGAGCAGCCGAGGGAGCCGAATTCGTGCACGATCGGGGTGATGCCCGCGTTGATCACGGCGGCCAGGGTGACCGCGGTTTCCGGCCGCACACCGGTGTGCCCGGTGGCCAGGGTGCGCAGGCGCAGCAGCATCATGGCGCGCACCACTTCCGGCTCGACCGCAGGGCCTGCGCCTGCGGCGTGCGAGCGGATCAGCGAGCGTTGCAATGCGGCGCGGCTCTCCGGCGGAATGTGGCGGGTCGCGAGCGCGCCGAAGCCGGTGGACACGCCGTAGGTCGGGACACTTCCCGCGGCCAGCGCATCGACGTGCTGGCGGGCCGAGGTCAGGCGTTTCTCGGCGGCCTCGCTGAATCGGACCTTCGCACCGAGGCGCGCGACGGCGACGACCCGCTCCATGGTCAACGGCCCGTCCAACTCGACCGTCGGTAACTGCGTGGCATCCGGCATATGTCCATTCCACAGGGCGCGGCGCCGGTGGAGAATGAGGCGCGGCCAGGTTTTGTCTGAAATCCGAGACAACCCGAGGAAGTGGGCATGGGTCCGAGTAGCGATATCCCGGCATTGCGGCGTGGATTGGCGATCCTGCAACTGATGGCCGGCCGTGCCGGGCCGGTGTCCGCCTCTACCATCGCCCGCGAGCTCGACCTGCCCCGCTCCACCACCTACCACCTGCTCGCGGAACTCGAGCAGACGCGATTCGTCACCCGGTTGCCCGCCGAACGCCGCTACGGCCTCGGCATCGCGGCATTCGAGCTCGGGTCGGCGTATCTCCGCCACGACCCCCTCGAACGACTCGCGCGGCCGTTGCTGCGCGAACTGGTCGAAGACGTCGGGCACAACGCGCATCTGGGCGTGCTACACGGCAACGAACTGCTGTATCTGATCAAGGAGCGACCGGCCCGCCCGGAAACCCTGGTGACCGACGTAGGTGTGCGGTTGCCCGCCCACCTGACGGCCTCCGGGCGAGCAATTTTGGCACACCTGCCCGCCACACACGTCCGAGCCCTGTTCCCCGCTGCCGCGACATTCGTGCGCCGCACCGACCGCGGACCGGCCTCCCTCGCGCAGCTGCGCACCACCCTCGCCGCGGAACGCCGCCGCGGCTGGGCCAGCGAGGACGGGCACGTGACCGTCGGTTTCGCCTCCGTCGCCTACGCCGTCTTCGACCACGACCACCGCCCGATCGCCGCCATCAGCGTGACCCTGCGTCATCACTGCACGCGAGAGCCTTGCGACGCCGACTGGTCCCTACTCGCCACCCGAGTCCGCCATACCGCAGACAATCTCACCCGCCGCGTCGGTGGGCGGGTCGAGTAGGCGGCGCCTGCGCTCGGGGCCGGAGCGCGGATCAGCGACCGACTACGTCCGAACCACCCATCAGGCGGTGGCCTCGCCCGAGCGCAGAATCACCAGTTCCGTTGCTGTCCTAGGGTTTCCGAGCAGGCAATACCGAAACATGGTGACCCGTTCGGACCGCATGCCGGCTCGCGACCGACACATCGGGCCGCCCAGCCGAGTGCCCGACGCTCAGTCCTGCGCCAACGCTGCGCGAATCGCCGCGACATCGGGGTTGATCAGGACGTTGCCGTTGACAACCGTGGTCGGAGTGACTTCGTCGCCACCGGTGAGGGTGCGCAGGGTGGCCGCGGCTTCCGGATCGCGGTTGACGTCGACCTTGCGGAACGGGATGCCTGCCAGCCGCAGGCCGATGCCGAGGCGCCGACAGTAAGGGCACCACCGTCGCCAATAGATGTCGATGGGGTGGCCTGAAGCGGGGTGTGGGGACACAGCACCATCCTTCTCGGAGTCGGGAGTCTATGGCGCAACCACGCCACTACTCTCGTCGCCGCCTGTCACGCAACGCGCCGCGCGACAGGTCCGGCCACGGTGGACGGCGGAGCACCGCGAGAGTGGCGATCACCGCCGACAGCAGGCCGATCAACTCTCCGAGCATGGCTATCCGCGTGCCGTCGACGGCCGGTGTCCATGAGGTCTTTCCGTCGTGAATGGCGAACACTCCGACCGGTCTCGCGGTCGGCCGCAGCATGCCGCCGATGCGGGTGACGGTGATGACCGTGGCCCCTTCCGCGGTCTCATAGGGCGCGCCGTACACGAGCGAGCCTGCGATTTCCGCCGGAAGTTGCTTGCTGCGTACCCCAGGCTTCATTCCGCCCCTGCCCTCGTGATGCCGCATGTCACCCAACTGTCCCTACGCAGAGACGGCGACTCGAAAAGCGTAGTACACGACGAACCCCACGGCCGCCTCGCGCCCGACCCGCGAGGGCAGGGCGGGTTCGCGGCCGTAATCACCGATACGTCTTCAGGGTGAGGGCATCCGGTTCGTCCTCCGGCGGGTTCGCCGCCATCGCGTCGAACACTTCCTGCGGCGGCGGCTCCGCGAAGAGCATGCCGACCACCTCGTGCGCACCGTCCTGATTGATCTTCACGTAATCGCGCAGCTCCCGCTCGTATGCCGCAAAGGCGTGGGTGTAATCGCCTGCGGCCGAAGCGAGTTCGCCTGCGAGCACATAGGCGCCGATCAAGGCCTGCGAGGTGCCGCGACCCGACATCGGCGAGGCGCACGCGCAGGCGTCGCCGAGCAGTACGATCCGGCCGGTCGACCAGCTGTGCATCTGCACCTGACTGATGGGGGTGAAGTAGAGGTCGGTGGCGGTGGCCAGATCCTCGAGCAACCGGGGCACCTCCCAACCGTCACCTGCGAAACGCTCGGTAATGATCCGCTTCTGTTCGTCGATGTCGTGCCGGTTGTAGTCCAAAGGCTCCGAACCGAAGTAGAACGAGGCCCGCGCCTCAGCGTTGTTCCTGACGCTGAAGACATTCACCGACTTCCCATTACCGAGTTGGCAGGCCCGGCCCTCGTGGTCGAGGTCGAGGAAGTTGTCGGTGGAGATGATGGCGTTGTAGACCCCGAGGTGGCGGATGAACTGCGAATGTTCGCCGAACGCGAGGGCCCTGACCTTGGAGTACAGCCCATCTGCACCGACAACCAGGTCGAATCGTCGCGCCGGGCCGCTTTCGAAGCTCACCAGCACCCCCGCCTCGTCCTCGGCAAGTGCGGTGATCGAGTTGTCGAAAATGTATTCGGTTCCGTGCATGGTGAGCCCGTAGAGGATGTCGGTCAGATCGCTCTTGAGCACTTCGAGATCGCCCGCGAAAATCGCCGAAGGCATGGTCACCAAATGCTTGCCTGCACCATCGACCACTTCACTGTCGCGAATGTCGGTGCTGTACTCGCGCACCTCGTCGAGGATGCCCATGCGTTCCAGGACGGCCATGGCCTCGCCGCGGAAGTCCACGGCGTACCCACCGGCGCGTGGTTCCGGCGCCCGCTCGACCACCGTCGGCGCAAAACCGTAGCGGCGCAGCCAGTATGCCAGCGCTGGACCGGCTACACCGGCTCCGGAAATGAGGATGTTCGGGCTCGTCATCACGTTCTCGTTTCTGTGCGTTTCCGTGTTACTGGATACAACGTACATGACACCATGTACGTTGTACATACAGTACTACCCGGAAACTTGCAGCGAGATCCGCTACTATGACAATCATGCGTACTAGTACACCTGGCGGCACCGATGCCATCCCGCCCTACCGGCGTATCGCCGCAGAGATCCAGGACCGGATCACCTCGGGCGAACTGCGGACGGGCGATCGAGTGCCCTCGGCTCGGCAGATCACCAGAGAGTGGGGCGTCGCCATCGCCACCGCCACCAAGGTTCTCGCCACGCTGCGCCAAGAGGGCGCGGTCCGGGTGGTGCCCGGAGTCGGCACCGTGGTGGATGCACCACAGGCCGCGCCGCAGCAGGAGAAAACAGCGGACACCGAGCTCACCGAGCAACTCGTGGTGCGGGCCGGAATGGCCATCGCCGACACCGAAGGACTTACCGGACTCTCGATGCGCCGCATCGCAACCGATCTCGGCGTGCCGACCATGTCGCTGTACCGCTATGTGGGCAGCAAGGATCGCCTGGTACTACTGATGGCCGACGAGGCATTCGGCGAAGCCGAGTTCCCCCACCCACCGCCCACGGGTTGGCGCGCGCGACTCGAAGTGCTCGCCCATCTGCAGTGGGCGATGTACCACCGTCATCCCTGGGTCGTCACCGCATCGTGGGTGAGCAATCCGGTGCCGACCCGAAAGCTCTTGCGACACACCGAGTGGGCCGTCCGATCGTTGGACGACCTCGGTCTCGACCCGGACGCGGTGCTCTACGCTCACGTCTCGCTGTACAGCTACGTGCGAGGCATCGCGGTCAATCTCGAGGTGGAGTCCGCCGCACGTCGGGACGGTGCGCCGATCGAGCCTTGGGACGCGAAAGAATCAGAACTCGAACACCTGCTACAGAGCGGGCAATTCCCCACCCTGGCAAGTCTCAACGAGCGCAACGACTTCCAGTTCGACATCGACACGCTCTTCGAGTTCGGCCTGCAGCGCCTGCTGGACGGGTTCGCGAGGTTCGTGGATCCACACCACTGACGCAAATCTCGCTTACCGCCACCAACCCAGGAAGGTCATGCGATCTACGGATCCCGTCACACGACCTCACCTCGTTGGGTTGACCTCGCGCGCGCGGCCTGCCACCGCGGGGGCGCGGCGGGCGCCGATCAGTAGAGCGACCGACTACGTCCGAACCACCCATCAGGCGGTGGCCTCGCCCGAGCGCAGAATCGTCAGTTCCGTTGCTGTCCTCGGGTTCTCGAGCGGCAACACCATCATCGCGACCGACTCGAACCGCATGCCGGCTCGCGACCGAGGCATCGGGCCGCCGAGCCGAATGCGCTCAGTCCCGCACCAACGCTGCAGTCCTATTGCGTAACCACGCCGCTACTCTCGTCGCCGCCTGTCACGCAACGCGCCGCGCGACGGGTCCGGCCACGGTGGACGGCGGAGCAGCAAGCCAATCAACTCACCGAGCATGGCTATCCGGGTGCCGTCGACGGCCGGTGTCCATGAGGTCTTGCGGTCGTGAATGGCGAACACTCCGACCGGTCTTGCGGTCGGCCGCAGTATGCCGCCTATGCGGGCGACAGTAATGACCGTGGCCCCCTCGGCCGTCTCATAGGGCGCGCCGTACACGAGCGAGCCTGCGACTTCCGCTGGAAGTTGCTTGCTGCTTACCAAAGGCTTCATTCCGCCCCCTGCCCTCGTGAAGCGGCACGTCACCCAACTGCCCCGCAAAGAGACGGCGCCTCGTGAGTCGGAGCTCGCGGGACGCGAAAGACCCATCTGCCACTGCTACTCCGCAAGGCTGGGCAACAAGGTCATTGCCTGTAGGTCGACACGTGGTGCGGCTGCCGCTGGGCCGCGTACGGAACGAGAACGGCCTTGGTCGCGCCCCGTTCGAGCCAGTGCACCCCGTACTTCCACTCGAAACGAACCGGCCAATATCGCGGGTCCTCGTCGAATGGCGGGAGTTCGCGGTAAAACGCAACACGATTGATTCCGGGTCGCAGTGAAAACAATGGCCACACGGCTCCCATACCGGCTTCGCCCACGAGTCTGTCGAAGTCCTCAGTGGACGCGCCACGCACCAGCGCTGCGGTCCGGGGGTGCGGCAAGATCTGCGCGTAGCGTGTTCCGGTGGCGGTTTCGGAATGCACGATTCGATCAAGACCGATGTCCAACCAGTCCGGGGTGACCTGAACTTGTGTCAGGTTTGTTGAGCGCATGACATCGATGGCTTCGGCGATGAATGGCCGAGTGCATTGCCAGGATTCTTCCCAGTGCATCCAGTAATCGTGGCTATTTATGCGCCCGAGAATCATGTTGAGCGTGCGGGCCTGACCGGCAGCATCAGGACCCTTCTGAATGAACTCTATCGAGGGATGGATCGCCTCAATGGTCTGCCGATAGTCGCACGGGTCCCCCGGCCCGAATTCGTTGATGACGAGGATCTCGGTGACATTCCTCAAATCATCGGGACAATGTTGCGCCAGAATCGACCACAACGCGATGCACAGCTGGCTGAGTTTGCCCTGTTTCACGAGGAACGTGGAGCACGTGAAAATCACGGTTCAGCGTAACCCGAGCCACATCGGCAACATCGTCCGCTAGCCAGCCATGGGAACTCCCGCCCATGACGCGATGCCACGCAGCCCGTGACGGAAGTACTTGAAGCACAAGGTTTTCCGTACTGTGACGTGGGTTAATATGCGCTGCCGAGCCGATGGGCTTGCCACCCGATCCCATACTTCGGACGACCAGCGGCCCAATATGGGATGCCATGCCTCGAGCACTGGAGGCCCACATCTGTGGTCAAGACCACACAACGACCAGAAGCGCTGATCAGATCCGCCAATTCACCTGTTCTTCCAGGTCAGATCACTTACACCGGGAAAGGTTTATTGATCGTGATGAGTTACTGGATCGCCGCACCGAGACGAACAGGGCGGTGACGGAGATCTGGCCTGCGACGGTGCCGATACGACAATGGCGGCACTCGCGCGGCAGCCCTGCGGCTGCGGCCGCTTCTCCCACAACACCACACCGCGATATCGGGAGGTCGCCCGGGCATCCTGGTGAGCGCGTCCGGCAGCACGCGCCTGCGGCTGAATGAATTCGCCACCCGACAATGGAAACGTTGGCCCTGCCGGCAGGGGTAACCTGCGGTTATGGACGCAGACTCGGCAACCTTCGGTGTCGAGGAGGAGTTTCTCCTTGCGGATCCGCGCACCGGTGCGCCCGTTCCGAAGAACGTGGAGGTAGCGCAGACGGCGGCAGAGCTCGGTTTCGACCTGCAGCTCGAACTCACCCGCTGTCAGGTGGAGACGAGCACCACTGTGCACACCAGTGCGACCGAGCTGCGCGATGAGCTGCGTGACCTGCGCAGAGGCACGGCTTCGTGCGCCGAGAAGAACGATGCCCGACTGCTCGCGGTCGCGATTCCGCCGACGATACCGCGGCAATTTCCGATCACCGACACGCCCCGCTATCGGCGGATGTCGGTGGACTTCGGCATGCTCGCCCACGAGCAGGGGTTGTGCGGGTGCCATGTACACGTCGGGGTTCCGAACCGCGAGGTCGCCCTACAGGTCAGCAATTTCCTACGGCCGTGGTTGCCGCTGTTCCTCGCACTCACCGCGAATTCCGCGATCTACCGTGGGACCGACACCGGTTATGCCAGCTGGCGCAGCATCCTGTGGCGACGCTGGCCGAGTGCGGGACCGCCGCCCTATTTCGGATCGGTGCGCGACTACGACGCCATGGTGGCGATGATGCTCTCCAGCGGCAGCATCTTCGACGAGAAGATGGTCTATTGGGATGTCCGCCCATCGATGTCGTTTCCGACCGTCGAGATCCGCGTCAGCGACGTGCCCGCCACAGTCGAGGAGACCGCGCTGCTCGCGACCTTGGTCAGGGCCACCGTTCTCATGGCACGAAAGTCCTTGGCCCAGGGGCGGAATGCTCCCCCGGTGACAGCCGAGGTGCTGCGCGCGGCGTACTGGAAGGCCGCGCGCAGCGGCATCGACGGCGACAGCGTCGACCCGGTGGACGGTCGCGTCCGCCCGGCGGTCGAGCAGCTGGCCAAGCTCGTCGAGCACGTCGAACCCGCGCTGGAGGAGCTGGGTGATCGCACGCTCGTCGCCGACTCGATCACCGCTGTCCTCGCCCGCGGCAACGGCGCGATACGCCAGATCAATGCTTTTCGTGAACGGGGCGACGTCGACGACGTCATCGCCGAGTTGACCGCGGCGACCCTGCAGGGATGCCAGGACCGCAAGCCGCGGATCAGATGGGCATGAACCCGGCGCCGACGTCCCCGCGCCGATTGATGTCGTTCATGATCACGCTCATGGTGGTGCCCACCTCCGGGCCGAAGCAGCCGAGGGCCAGGTAGGCGTTGACCATCCCGACCAGTGTCGAGCCGACGACGACCGGTGCGCCGGAGTCACCCTCCAGCACGCACATCTGGGTCCAGGTCTCGCTCTTGGTCCCGAAGACATCGCCCCAGGCGACACCGCAGGTGTTGCCGGTGGTGCGACCCTTCTTGCACACCACCATCGGGAACTGCGCCGGAGCACCTATATCGGTGATGGTGACGGACCCGACCTGGTTGACGGGGGTGATCCGGCCCGGGTCGAACTGGATGATGCCGTAATCCAGGTCACGATCGGAATGAACGAACCGGCCGACCACGCCGTAGTTGGGGTTCGCCTCGGCGACCACCTGGGAACCAGGTTCCCCGCAATGCCCAGCGGTGAACCCGACCAATCTGCCCGCAGCGTCGCGACCGACGGTGGTCACGGTGCACTGAAACCGACTATCGATGATGATGCCGGAACCGCCGCCGACAGCGGGAGCGGCGGGTGCGGCGATGGCGGCGCCACTACCGGTCCCGACCAGGGCCGCGACCGAAACGAAGGCGAAACCCGCGTTGGCCGCCTTGATCAATGTGAACATGTCCCTCCAGAATGGGAAGTTCGTTCGCCTCACGCTGCATGTGAAAAGTGTTCATCATACGAGACCTGCGCACGAAGTTTGGTCAATGTCCTGGCCAGAATCCGCGACACCTGCATCTGCGAGACTCCGAGGGAATCGGCGATCTGTTGCTGAGTCTTCGACTCGAAGTACCGCATGATCAGTATCAGCCGTTCCCGCTCTGGAAGCGCGGCTATCAGCGGACGCACCGCCATCGCGTCCTCCATCAGGCCGTAACAAGACTCTTCGGCACCCAAGGTGTCGGCAAGGGACAGCGCGGAGCCCTCGCCCTCGGCGGCGGTCATCGCGTCGAGCGAGTTCGCCCGGTAGCCGTTGCGCGCGACCAGCGCCTGGGTGACCTCCACCAGCTCCAGATCGAGTTCCCGGGCGATCTCGCGGGCGCTCGGCATGCGGCCGAGGCGGTGCGACAGCGTTTCGGTCACCGGACCGATCTTCAGCTGGATCTCCTTCAGCCGACGCGGCACCCGCACCGACCAGGTGCGGTCACGGAAGTGCCTGCGGACCTCGCCCATGATGGTCGGCACCGCGAACCCGAGAAACGAGCTGCCGCGGGACACATCGAAACGGTCCACCGATTGCACCAACCCGAGTCGTGCGATCTGCAGCAGGTCATCGAAGGATTCGCCGCGGCCGGAAAATTTGCGGGCGATGTGCTCGGCCAACGGCAGGGCGAGGTCGATGATGTGGTTGCGCAGCGCGGTGTGGTGTGGGTCGGTGGCATCGAGCGCCGCCAACTTCTCGAGCCAGGGCTCGATATCGTCGTAGCTGTCACCGCGGCGGGCGCGGAGCCGCGATTCGGTCTGTTCGGTGGTCGACTCGTCCATCCGGTCTACCTCGTTCCCATCGGAATTCGATTCCTGTTGGGTACCCGTTCACCCGCGAATCAAAAGGAGGCGAGCACCACCTGGGTCGCCGAATGGTCAGGAATCCGCACCGGACCTGCGCCGATACCGCAGCAAATTGGAGCGGATCCGGCCGGAAACCACCCGCGCCCACTCGGAAATAGCTGATCGCTATCGCAGTCCGGAGGGACCCAGCGAGCTGATGTCTGCCAGTCAGACGCCGGTGCGGCGCGGCAGCGCCAGCTGCAGTTCGAGCAGCAGGCGGTCGGCCGGGTCGGAGAGGTCGACGCCGACGATGTCTTCGACTCGGCGGATGCGATAACGCAGCGTATTCGGGTGTACCTGGAGCGCTGTGGCCGCGTTGCGCACGTCCCCGTGCTCGCGTAGATAGGTTTCGACGCTTTCCTGCAGGTTCGCGGCGTGCTTGCGGTCGTAGTCGAACAGCGCTTGCAGGCGGGGGTCGTGCAGGTCGGGTCGCGCATCGACCAGGTCCAGGATTTCGGCGAGCAGGACTGCGGTGCGGGACTCGGCCAGCGTCGTCACCCGGCCCTTGGGGAAGGTGGTTGCCGTGCTGTCGAGGACCCGATCGACCTCGGTTCGCGCGCTCGCCACATGGGTGAGATCGGCAACGGGGATGGCGATGGCCGCCCGCAGCACCAGCGACCGCTTCGTTTCGAACTGCGCGACCAGTTGGCGCGTCCAGGCGTTCACCGCGCGCACCGACTGATAGTGCGGCAGCAACACATAGACCCGTTCGCCGAGTACCGCGGTGAGCGAGTCGCGGCGAAATGAGCTGGCGTGCAAGCGCAGTGCGTTGGCCACGGATGCGGATTCCGTCGATGCCTGAGCGCTGTCGTTGAGCGCGAATCCGACCACCGCGGCAGGACCGGTCACCGGGATGTTCAGTGCGCTCGCCACCGAGGGGACGTCGACTCCGCTGCCTCGGGCACCGAAAAGCCTTTGTATCAGCAATGTTTCGGTGGACGGTGCGTCGAGACTGCGGGAGATGATGCGAGCGGCGATCGCCGATGCGCCGCGCAGCACCTCCGCGGCGTCCGGCTTGAAAGGCTTGTCACCCTGTTGGAGCCAGATCGTGCCGAGAACCCTTGGTGTACCGGCGGTTCCGTCCGAGGGACGCCGAATACTGACCACCAGTCGGTGTTTGATGTCCAGTTCTTGGTGCGCGGGCAGATCGATGACCTCGTCGGTCTGGCGCAACTGGTCGAACACCCCCCACTTCTGCAGAATGCGCAGGTAGTCGCGCGGTCCTTCGCGGCCGAGAATGGACAGGATTCGCAACTGGTCGGCGGCCTCGTTGGAGGCGGAATAGGCGAGCACATTCGAGTGCGGGTCCTCGATGGACACCATGCCGCCCGCGTTCTGAGCGACGATCTGGGCAAGGCCGAACAGATCGGTGTCGGTGGCGAGGCGATCGTGCGCCTCGGTGGTCGAGCGCTGTCCGCGCGCACGTTCGAGCATTCGGCGAACCAGCGGAAAGACCTGATCCCAGCGCGCCTGCTGATGCACAGCCACCAGCGCGACACCGGCGCGGTGTGCCGCCGACCGAACGGCGTCGGACTCGTGCGCGATCTTCGAAAGTACCGCACGCGGCCGATTCGCGACGGGGCATCTGCCCACGGCGCGCAACCACTGCACGGCCTCGGCTTCGGCGATGCCGACATGCAGGTACATATCCTGCATCGGTAAGCCCGAGTCGGTCTCCACAATCAGGTCGGAACTGTCGACCAACGCCACCGACCGTATCGCGACCGTATCGCCTGCGGGAGCGTCCAAGAGCTCTACCACTGCGGTGTCCAGGGCGTCGAGCAGCTCACGCAGTGTGCTTGCCTCAGTCTGCGCACTTGTTGCCACTACCGCCACCTCACTTCCGCAATCCAGTACATCACTTTAGCCAGCTGGACAATGTCGTACGGCTATCTTTGTTCGACTGGCTCATCCTTCCTGCCGTCTTCCGGTGTTGACTACCGATCAATCGTCGTCGTCCACGACTTTTCGAAACTCCATACACCCCAGGAGGATTCATGGACACCATTGCCACCACCCCGCAACCGGTCAACGAACCGGTCGGGACCTTCGCCCCCGGCAGCGCGGAACGTGCGCGGTTGCAGGCGAAACTGGCCGAACTGCAGACAACACCGACCGAGATCCACCATGTCATCGGCGGAGTACACCGGCGCACCCCCGGTCCGACCATCGACGTCGTGCAGCCGCATCGGCACGCCGCCGTGCTCGGCACGCTCACCACGGCGGGACCGGACGACGCCAGGGACGCGGTCGAAGCGGCCACCGCTGCGGCGCCCGGGTGGCGTGCGTTGTCGTTCGAGGATCGCGCCTCGGTGTTCCTGCGCGCGGCGGACCTGTTGTCGGGGCCGTGGCGCGAGACAATTGCCGCCGCGACCATGCTCGGGCAGTCGAAAACCGCCTACCAGGCCGAGATCGACGCGCCCTGTGAGCTGGTCGACTTCTGGCGCTTCAATGTGCACTTCGCACGACAGATCCTGGCCGAGCAGCCGATCTCGACCGCCGGGGTATGGAATCGCCTCGAATACCGCTCACTGGAGGGGTTCGTCTACGCGATCACCCCGTTCAACTTCACCGCGATCGCCGCAAACCTGCCGACCGCGCCCGCACTGATGGGCAACACCGTGGTGTGGAAGCCCGCGCCGACGCAGGCGGTCGCCGCCTACTGGACGATGAAGCTGCTGGAGGCCGCTGGCCTGCCGCCAGGAGTGATCAACCTGGTGCACGGCGCAGGCCCCGAGGTGTCGGATGTGGTGCTGACCGACCGCAGGCTCGCAGGCATCCATTTCACCGGCTCCACCAAGACCTTCCAGCATTTGTGGCGTGCGGTCGCGAACAATATCGCCGACTACCGCACCTACCCGCGACTGGTCGGCGAAACAGGCGGCAAGGATTTCGTGCTCGCGCACAGCTCCGCCGACCCCGCGGTGCTGACCACGGCCCTGATCCGCGGCGCCTTCGACTACCAGGGTCAGAAGTGCTCGGCCGCCTCGCGTGCCTTCGTCCCGAAATCGGTGTGGACGAAGATGGCGGGCGATCTCATCGACAAGGTCTCCGGTCTGACCTACGGCGACGTCACCGACTTCGGCAATTTCGGTGGCGCCGTGATCGACAAGCGCGCCTTCGACCGCAATGCCGACGCGATCGCCCGCGCCAAAGCGACGCCGAGCCTGACGATCGCCGCGGGCGGCCACACCGACGACAGTGTCGGCTACTTCGTCGACCCCACCGTACTGCTCGGCGACGACCCCGCCGACGAGGCGTTCAGCACCGAGTATTTCGGTCCGATCCTTGCCGTCCACGTCTACGACGATGCCGTCGCCGGTTCCTTCGACGCCGCCCTCGATCTCGTCGATCAAGGCTCGACCTACGGTCTGACCGGCTCCATCATCGCCGAGGACCGCAATGCCGTCGCCAAGGCGACCGACAGTCTGCGTTTCGCGGCGGGCAACTTCTACATCAACGACAAGCCCACCGGCGCGGTCGTCGGTCAGCAGCCTTTCGGCGGCGGTCGCGCGTCCGGAACCAACGACAAGGCAGGCTCGGCTCAGAATCTGCTGCGCTGGACCTCCGCCCGCACCCTCAAGGAGACCTTCGTCCCGCCGACCGATCACCGGTACCCGCACCAGGCAACCGAATCGGGGGTCGAGTGATGGCAAACTCCGGACTGTTGCGGCCCGCTATGCTGGCCGCCTCGCGCTCACCACGCATCGAGCGCACCGTCTCGCGGATGCCCGCGACCAGGAAACTCGTCGACCGGTTCGTCGCGGGCCGATCCGAGGACGAGGCGATCGCCAGCGCCGCGGCCCTGCTCGGCTCCGGCAGGTACATCACCATCGACTATCTCGGCGAGGACACCACCGAGCTCGACCAGGCAATCGATACGGTGTCGCACTATTTGGAGCTGTTGTTGCAGCTCGCCCGGTTGCGCGAGCTGATCGACAACACCGGATCCATCGTCGGACCGCTGGAAGTGTCACTCAAGCTCTCGGCACTCGGGCAGTCTCTGCCCGGTGACGGACACAGGATCGCGCGGGATCACGCCTACCAGATCTGCGCGGCCGCAGCCGCGGCCGGCGTGTGGGTCACCATCGACGCCGAGGATCACACCACCACCGATTCCACGTTGTCCATCGTGCGGGAGCTGCGCGCGGACTTTCCCGCGCTGGGCACCGTGCTCCAGGCCTACCTGCACCGCACCGAATCCGACTGCCAGGACATGGCGGGTCACGGTTCGCGAATTCGCCTGTGCAAGGGCGCCTATAAGGAGCCCTCCTCGGTCGCCTACCAACGCAAGACCGACGTCGACGAGGCCTACTTGCGCTGCCTGCGCATCCTCATGAACGGCGACGGCTACCCGATGGTCGCCACCCACGACCCGGCGATCATCGACGCCGCGCAGCGCTTCGCGACCGAAGTGGATCGCAAGGCCGACGAGTTCGAGTTCCAGATGCTCTACGGCATCCGGGACGCCGAGCAACGGCGTTTGGTCGAAGCGAAGCATCACCTGCGGGTCTACCTGCCCTATGGCGACCAGTGGTACGGCTATTTCATGCGTCGGTTGGCCGAACGTCCGGCCAACCTGGCTTTCTTCCTGCGCTCGCTCGTTCCGGGGAGTCAGCGCTGAGCGCCGCACCAGGGCACGGGCTGTAGTCCGATCGGACAAAGGCACCTGAACGTTATTTATCCAACTCGCCGATCACACCGCAGCTGTGGTCGTATTAGCTAGCTCCAGCTGAATGTGTGATCTGGGTTACTGCATGGTGGCAGTGACGCAGAGGACGAAAGGATGTCTATGTCCATCGCGGAGTTGCGCAGCCAGATGTTGCGCCGCAAACCCCTACGGGAACTCGACGACGATGTGCCCGCCGATGAGCAGCTCTCGCGATCGCTCGGCCTGTGGCAGCTCACGGCGATCGGCGTCGGCGGCATCATCGGCGCAGGCATTTTCACTCTCGCCGGCGCGGTAGCGCACTCCGTCACCGGTCCCTCGGTGCTCATCTCCTTCCTGATCGCCGGCGTCGCCAGCGCGGCTGCCGCGCTCTGCTACGCCGAGTTCGCGGGCATGGTGCCCAAGGCCGGATCCGCGTACACCTACGGCTATGTCTCCCTCGGTGAGCTCGCGGGCTGGTTCATCGGCTGGGACCTGCTGCTCGAATACATCGCGGTGGCCGCGGTCGTCGCGATCGGTGTCTCCGGCTACTTCCGATTCCTGCTCGAACAGGTCGACGTCTCGCTGCCCGACTGGATGATGGGCGCGCACGGCACCGGCGAAGGCCATGTGATCGACGTTTTCGCGATGCTGTTCTGTCTGGGCACCGCGTGGCTGCTTTCGCGCGGCATCAAGAGTGTCGGCCGGTTCGAGACCGTCGCGGTCGGCATCAAGGTCGCCCTGGTGGTGCTCATCGTCGTGCTCGGTGTCTTCCACATCGACAGCTCCAACTACACCCCGTACTTCCCGTTCGGCACCGGTGCGGTGTGGACCGGCGCGGCGACAGTGTTCTTCGCGGTGTTCGGCTACGACGCGATGAGCACGGCGGCCGAAGAATCCACCGACGGCAAGAAGCACCTTCCGAAGGCCATCATCTACTCGCTCGCCATTGCGATGGTGCTCTACGTCCTTGCCACCCTGGTACTGACCGGCATGCAGAAATACTCCGAGATCAGCCCGACGAGTGGCTTCTCCACCGCCTTCGAATCGGTCGGCATGCCGGGCATCGCGAACATCATCGCGATCGGCGCCATCGTCGGCATCGTCACCGTGGTGCTCACCTTCATGCTCGGTGTCACCCGCGTGTGGTTCGCGATGAGCCGCGACGGGCTGCTGCCCGAGTGGTTCGCCAAGACCCATCCGGTGCGCAAGGTGCCGACCAGGGTGACCTGGATCGTCGGTATCGGCGCCGCGATGATGGCGGGCCTGCTCGACATCACCGTGGTCGCGGAACTCACCAATATCGGCATTCTGATGGCCTTCATCGTCGTGTCGGTGGCCGTGATCGTGCTGCGGCGCACCCGGCCCGACGAGCCGCGTGAGTTCAAGCTGCCCTTCATGCCCGTGATCCCGCTGATCGGCATCGGCTTCTCGATCTACCTGATCTGGTCGCTGCCGTGGGAGACCTGGGTGCGCTTCGTGGTCTGGCTGGCCGTTGGGCTCGCTGTCTACTTCGGCTACTCCCGCACCCACTCCAAGCTCAACGCGGACGCCGCGAAACCGGCTGCCGCAGGCTGATGAGGGGCGATAGGGGTGGCGCGTATACGCGCCACCCCTATCGTTTTTTCGGGCCCTTTCCGGTTGCCCGCACCGAACCGGCTCAGCCCACCGGGCTGCCTGATTCGGCACGCGCACGCACCCGATCTCGGCGTGAGCGCTCGGGCACAGCGAGCATCACGAGTGCGAAAGCCAGCACCGCCAACCCACCCCAGGACACCATCGGCAGGCGTTCACCGAGGACGACCACCCCGAGTATCGCCGCTACGGCGGGCTCGGCGAAGGTCAGTGTGACGACCACCTGCGCCGTGGTGTGTCGCAGGGCGTAGCCGAACAGGCGGTAGGCGACGAACGTCGGGAACACCGCAAGATGCAGCACCACCCCCACTCCGCGCAGGGTGAACAGCCAGGACAGGTCGGTGCCGAGCACGACTGGCAGCACCAGCAGCCCACCGATGCCGAACATCGTCCCCAGCACCGAGTTCGAGGCGTGGCCTCGCGCGATGAGGCGTGCGCTGATCAACGAGTAGACGGCGTAGCACAACCCGCCGACAGCGGCGAGCACGATGCCGGTGAGGTCCACCGGGGCGTCGTCGCCGCGCAGTTCGGGGCCGAGCACCAGAACTGCGCAGCCGAGCACCGCCGCCACCGTGGCGCAGAGCCATCGTCTGCTCGGGCGGGCACGCCCGATGATCCAGGCCAGCAGGCCGGCAAAGACCGGGGCGCTGCCGAGGGTGATCACGGTGGCGACGGCAACGCCCGTCCGCGCGACGGCCGGATAGAAGGTGATCGGATATCCCGCTATCGCGACCGCTCCGAGCAGCAGTAATCCACGCTCGGCGCGGGTGCCGCGCTGGCGGGCGCCGCGGTGGGAGAGAAAAAGCAGCAGACCACCGAGGGCGAGGCCCGCCGAGCCGATGGCCGCGGCCGGGGCGCCCGCCGGGGCCAGGGAACCTGCGGTTCCCGTCGTACCCCAGAACACCGAGGCGGCGAGAATGGGCATCGGCCCGCTGAGGAAACTGGGTCGCGGGCGGTGAACGGACTGAGAAACAGGCACAGACGTGGTGCGATTCGGCACAATCGTGAACTTCCGTGGTCGAATTCCGGTGGGATGTGGATTCGAAACGGGCGCACGACGCAGCCAGGACTACCCTCGCGGGTCAGCCGGGATGTTTGTCAAGGAGTCAGCAGGTGCGCCCGGTCAGGCGCACGGCGGCGGAGTGACGACATGCCAGTAGGTGTTCACCGGTCGATCGTATACGGAGGCCGCCGGAAATAGCCTCCGAATATTGTTTGTCGAGGGGCAGATCAGGCGAACGATGTTCTGTACCGTCGAGATTGTGCGGAAGAACGAGACGCCTGCCGTACCGGCCGTCACCAGCAAGTCGAGTCAGGCCGTCCCGATCGATGAGATCGACCGGGTCCTGCTCGATCAGCTCGCGCGCGATGGACGCATCACGAACAATGCCCTCGCCGCGATTGCGGGGATCGCGCCGTCGACCTGTCTCGGCCGAGTCAGGTCGCTGGTCGAACGCGGCGTGATCCGTGGGTTCCATGCCGATATCGATCCGGCCGCGCTCGGCCGGAACCTCCAGGCCATGATCGCGGTTCGGGTACACGGCAACGCACGTCAGCACCTCGCCCAGTTCGGAGAGCAATTGTCCGAACTCGACGAGGTGCTGAATGTGTACTTCATCGCGGGCGCCGACGACTACCTGATCCATGTCGCCACGGCGAACACCGACGGGCTGCGGGTTTTCGTACTCAACCATCTGAGCGCGCACCCCGCGGTCGCCTCGACCGAAACGATCCTCATTTTCGAGCACGTTCGGCCGCGAAACCTCATATTCCCCTAGGCGGCCAGCTGCTGTGCCACGTAACCGTGTGCGGCAGCGACCGATTCGGACAGCAGCACACCCTTGTGGGTACTGAGCCCGTTCGCCAGGCCGGCATCCGCGGCCGTCGCATCGCGCCACCCGCGATCGGCGATCGAAATCGCGTACGGCAGTGTGGCATTGGTGAGCGCGACGGTCGAGGTGTAGGGCACCGCGCCGGGCATGTTCGCCACACAATAGAAGACCGACTCGTGCACCCGATAGGTCGGGTCCGCATGGGTGGTCGGTCGGGAGTCCGCGAAGCAGCCACCCTGATCGATCGCGATATCGACCAACACCGAGCCCGGCTTCATCTGCGCGACAAGCTCATTGGACACCAGCGTGGGCGCCTTCGCGCCCGGCACCAGCACCGCACCGATCACCATATCGGCTTCCCGGACCAGGTTCTCCACCTCGAAGCTGTTGGAGATGATGGTGCGCACCTGACCGCGGTACTGGGCGTCCACCTCACGCAGCCTGGCGATATTCAGGTCGAGGACCGTCACATCCGCGTGCATACCCACGGCGACGGCAATCGCATTGCTACCGGAAACGCCCGCGCCCAGCACGACTACCTTGGCAGGGCGCGTGCCCGGCACGCCCCCCATCAGCACGCCGCGTCCACCGCCGCTGCGCATCAGGTGGTAGGCGCCCGCCTGCGGGGCAAGCCTGCCCGCGACCTCACTCATCGGAGCCAGCAGCGGCAGCGACCCGTCGCGGCCGGTGACCGTCTCGTAGGCGATCGAGGTGATGCCGGACTTCAGCAGTGCGTCGGTGCAGTCCTTGGACGCCGCCAAGTGCAGATAGGTGAACAGCACCTGGTCCTCGCGCATCCGCGAATACTCCTCGGCCACCGGCTCCTTCACCTTCAGCACCAGGTCGGCGACACCCCAGACCTCGTCGGCGGATTCCAGCACGCGCGCGCCGAGGACCCCGTATGCCTCGTCCTCGAAGGCCGAGCCGCGACCGGCCCCCGCCTCGATGTATACCTCGTGTCCCCGGGAAACCAGCTCGTGCACCCCGGCGGGCGTGCACGCGACCCGGTACTCGTGATTCTTGACCTCGCGAGGAATTCCGATCTTCACCAAGACTCCTGAACGTTGATTCGTCGGATTGCGATCGGTGCCCCCGATGAGGCGGGGATCACCACACGAGTGAGTATGAAGATTATGCAAGATCAGGTCTATATAGATGAATATAGTTCTCAGATTTCCCTAGATTGATATCATCGATTCAGTATCCGAGGCATTTCGGGGCCTCAGCTTGAAACATCTTCGGACTGGTCACGCGGCGGCAGTTGATCGAGCGCCCACTGCGCCCACTGCTGATTCATCGCATAGAACCGCTGGCCCCACACCATCGCCATCCGGCCGTAATTCGACAGGTCGTTGTCATCCCAGTCGGTGGTCGCCTCCAGCTCCGCAAGAGCCGCGACCCCTTTGGCGGACCCTGCCTCGATGTCGGACAGGTACTCGCGCGCCCGCTCAGGCGGAATGACACCGAGGAAGAACACGCGCAGCAGCATCTCGTTGCGCACGACGCGCTTCGGCTTGGTGTCGGTCAGCCAATCTCGGAGATCGGCCCGGCCCGCCTCGGTGAGCGTGTACTCCTTGCGCCCACGCGGCCCTTCGTCCGACACGGCGATGAATTCCGCGTCGGCCAGCTTGGCGAGCTCGGTGTAGATCTGGCTCTGCGTCGCGGGCCAGACATTGGCCAGCGAACCCTTGAATCGCTGCAGCAGGTCATAGCCGCTGGCCGGGCGGTCTGCCAGCAGACCGAGCAGGGCGTATCGAAGGCTCATCCCCTCAGCCTACATTCCACTATTGACATGTTCGGAGACCACGCTCTAACTTAGACATGTCACAATTGGAATGTCACGGCACGAGGAGCTCCACGAACATGTCGTACCTGCGCACCTTCGCACCTTGGATCGCCTATGCGGTGATTCCGTCCGCGCACTGGCAGTGGGCGGCACTGCTCGCCTTCGGCATCGCCGCCGTCACCATCGCCCAGCAGACCAGGGCGGGCCTACGGGTGGAGGCCATGATCATCGACATCGGTTCGGCCATATTCTTCGCCGCACTGACGGCACTCGCCTTCGCCGACCCGAACACTGCCCTGCACCCCTACACTCCAGCCATCTCCTCCGGCGTGCTCGCGCTCATCGCGGGCGTTTCCTTGGCCGTGCGGATGCCGTTCACGCTGGGTATCGCCAAACAGGCCACGCCACGTGAACTGTGGGAACACCCCGTCTTCATCCGCACCGGCTACATCATCACCGCCGTGTGGACCGCGAGCTTCGCCGCCGGCGGTATCGCCCTCGCCGTTGTGGCCCACTCCTCCTCGACGTTGCGCACCAGCGCCCAGGTGGCCGCCTTCGCGATCCCCATGGTGTTCACCATCCGCTACGTCGCCTATATCCAGGGCAGGGCGCAAGCGCTCGGCCGGCCCGTTTCCTGACTCCCGCAATAGATCGGTGTCACCCATGACCACTCCGCTCCCCCACCTCATCGGCAACTACGCGCCCGTCACCGAGGAACTCACCGCCCACGAGCTATCGGTCACCGGCCGGATTCCGGCCGAGTTGAGCGGTTGGTACCTGCGCAACGGCCCGAATCCGCACGCCGCCGTCTCGTCACACTGGTTCCTCGGTGACGGGATGGTGCACGGCGTCCGGTTGGACAACGGGCGCGCGATCTCCTATCGCAACCGGTGGGTCCGCACCTCCACTTTCACCGACGGAGCCCGTAGCTACGACAGCCGAGGCAACAGGAATCTTGCGGCCGGCGTCGCCAACACCCACATCATCCGACATGCGGGACACACGTTGGCATTGGTCGAGTCGTCCTATCCTTATGAATTGACCTGTGAGCTGGACACCGTGGGCCCCTACGACTTTCACGGCAAGCTGCGCACGGCGATGACCGCGCACCCGAAGACCTGCCCGACCACCGGTGAGCTGCATTTCTTCGGCTATGACGTCACCGGACCGACCTACTTGACCTATCACCGCGCCGACGCCGCCGGCAATCTACTGCTCAGCCGCCCTGTCGAGGTACCCGCCGCCACCATGCATCACGACTTCAACCTCACCACCGAGCACGTCGTATTCATGGATTTGCCGGTGGTTTTCGATATCGAGACCGCGAAAACCGGTGCAGGAATGCCATTCCGGTGGCGCGACGACTACCAGGCCCGCCTCGGTGTGCTGCGCCGCGACGATCCGCACGGCGCGATCCGATGGTTCCCCATCGATCCCTGCTACGTCTTCCACTCGCTCAACGCCCACGACGAACCGGGGCGCATCGTGTTGCACGTGATGCGCTACCCGCAGCTGTGGCGCACCGAATCGCACACCTACGACGAGGCCAGCCTCTGGCGGTGGACCATCGACCTGACCACCGGCACTGTCACCGAAGAGCAACTCGACGACCGCGCCGCGGAGTTCCCGCGAATCGACGACCGGCTGGCCGGACTGGACGCCCGCTTCGGACATGTCACGGTGTCCGGCGAATCCGGAACCGGCGCAGTGATCCGCTATGACCTGTATACCGGCAGCCACACCACACACGAGTTCCACGCGGGGCAGCTCCCCGGCGAGGCCGCGTTCGCCCCTGCTGACGAGCGACCCGACGGCGCAGGCTATCTGATGACCTACGTGTACAACGCCGATGCCGATCGCAGCGACCTGGTCGTGCTCGATGCCACAGACCTGGCCGCACCACCCCTGGCCACCATTCACCTGCCTGCCCGCGTCCCCCAGGGCTTCCACGGCAACTGGCTGCCCGATCTCTGAACGGCATCGCGCCGCGCCGGGTCGGCCACCAGCGAACCGTGCGCCGGTTGTCCACCACGTCAGCGCCGGCGGGTCGACGGTTGCCGCGTCAGCGGGCGCCTCGATCGGAACAACCGCCGGTCACGGGTTCTCGTCCGCTGGCCGGAACAGGGTGAGCGCGGCAGGTTGACTGATGAAGGTGAAGTCCTTGCCACGATGGTCGACCTCGCCGTCGGTGGCCAACGAGACGGGAGCACGGGTGACGCCGACATCGAGCCGGTCGGCCCGGCGGTGGACGTAGGTCGCCGAACGTTCCAGCGTTCCGGTGAGGGTCGCCCAGACCAGGCGCGTACGCGAGAAGGCGAGGTCGGCACGCAGATAGCGGATGTCGAGGGTGCCGCGGTGGATTTCGGGGCGCGACATCGGGATCTGATGTGACGGGTGGTAACGGCCATTGCCGACGAACAGCATCCAGATGGCCATGCGCTCGCCGTCGATGGTGGTGTGCAATGGCTGCGCACGAAAAAGTAATCGCACCATGGCAATTCCCGCGGCAGGCCATTTGCCGATGCGCTTCTCCCACCGCTCACGCAGCCGGACGAAATCCGGGTAACCGCCGAGACTGGCCGTGTTGATGAAGGTTTGGGATTCGGATCGGTCGAATTGCACGCGGGCGGTGTCGATCCGGACCACCTCCCCGGTATCGAGAGCTCGCAGCGTCCGCGCCATGTCCTCGACGCCCGCGTCGCGCGCGAAATGATTGAGTGTGCCGCCCGCGAACACCGCGAGTGGCAGTCGGTGGTGCACGGCCGCGGCCGCCACGCTCGACACTGTCCCGTCGCCGCCGAGGACGCCGAGCGCGACGATGTGCTCGCGGCCGAGCAGCTCGTCGAGTTGGGTGTCGAGGTCGGCTTCGGGGTCGAGCTCGAGGACCTGCGCCGCGGGCAGGCGTGTCCGCAGCTGTTGCAGGGCGTCGTCGGCGGCGCCACTGCCGGAGAACGGGTTGCCGACCAGGAGCAGCCCGTTCCCACCTCGCACCGGCTCGATCTGTGTGGTCGGCCCGAGCGTCGCCGGATCGTCGGGACGCGCCGCCCACCAGCGGCGGGTTGCCAGGGCAATCGCACCCCCGAGTGCCGCACCTGCCACGACGTCCGACGGCCAGTGCACTCCTATGTGCACCCGCGAATACCCGACCGCCAGTGCGACCGGCGCAACCAGAAACCCCGCTGTCGGCGATTCGAGCGCGACACCCGTCGCGAAAGCCGCGGCCGAGGCGGCGTGCCCCGAAGGAAACGACGACGACACCGGTGGTGAAACCAGTCTGCGCACGAAAGGCACCGACTCGTCCGGCGGTCGTCGGCGCGGAAACAATGGTTTGGCAATGCCATTGGCCACCGCACTCGCGACACTCACCGCGAGCAGCCCCCGCACCGCGCCGCGCCGCGGGGCCCGCTCGCCGACCACGACGAGGGCGGCAGCCACTCCCATCCACAATCGGCTGTAGTTGGCGCTCATGCTCAGGCTCCGCAGTAACCGGTCGGCTGCTGTGGGTGGCACCCGCGCGCTGCGGTCTACGAGCAACCGATCCAGGCCGTTTGTCCGCCTGTGCAGCTGCACGCTCGAAGTCTCACGGTTTCGGCGTCGCATTGCCGAAGCCTATCGACTGTCGCCGATCCATGTCGTCGCCACCGGCCCGCCGATTGTCTTCAGCGGTGGACCGATAGTCAGGACTTCGGTTCCACCACAGAAGAATTGGACACGGGCACGGCTGCCGCTCCGGCTACGGAATCGGGTCGGCCGAGCCGTCCGCGGAATCCGGTGCACTGCAGCAGTGACCTTCCAATGTGGCAGCGCTCGTGACAGCTAGCGCCGTGAGCTCGACGGGGAGCGCGGGCCCTTCGGCGACGACACCCGATCCACTCGATCAATCGACGCATTCGGTCACCGTCGTGGCGCGATGGGACCGCGCGGGTGTTCGGCAGCGTCGGGCCATGGCCATGAGGGGTAGCTCCTCGCTAGAATTTGTCTGCGAGTAAGGCGTGTCCGCAGGTTGTTCGCCCGCATGCGAGGTAGCCACGCATACGCTATCGCTGGTTTGTTGTCAGGTTCGTCCCGCAGCCAGGAGGATCAGTGACCGCCGTTGAGCCACAGCCAGTGCCGCAGTTGGTAGCGACGCGGCCGTTTCCTGCGCGGTTCGGGCCGAAGGGCTCGGCCATCTACCGGCTGGTCAGCACGACCGACCCGAAGATGCTCGGCCAGATGTACCTGTTCACGTCGATGTCGTTCTTCATGGTCGGCGGCCTGCTTGCCCTGCTGATGCGCGGTGAGCTGGCCAGGCCGGGTCTACAATTCCTTTCGCCGGAACAGTTCAATCAGCTGTTCACCATGCACGGCACGATCATGCTGCTGTTCTACGCGACAGCCGTGGTGTTCGCGTTCGCGAATATCGTGCTTCCCCTGCAAATCGGCGCACCCGATGTCGCATTCCCCCGTCTGAACGCCATCAGCTACTGGCTGTACCTGTTCGGTGCGACCATGGCTACCGCGGGCTTCGTCACCCCGGGTGGCGCCGCCGACTTCGGCTGGACCGCCTACAACCCACTTGCCGACATCGTGCACTCGCCGGGCGTCGGCGCCGATCTGTGGATCTTCGGCCTCGCGGTATCGGGCCTGGGCACCATCCTCGGCGCGGTCAATATGATCACGACGGTGGTGTGCCTGCGCTGTCCCGGCATGACGCTGTTCCGGTTGCCCGTGTTCACCTGGACGATTCTGGTGACCAGCATTTTGATCCTGCTCGCATTCCCGATTCTGACCGCGGCCCTGCTCGCGCTGTACTACGACCGGCACCTCGGTGGCCACATCTACGATCCGGCGACCGGCGGCACGCTGCTCTACCAGCACCTGTTCTGGTACTTCGGTCATCCCGAGGTGTACATCATCGCGCTGCCGTTCTTCGGCATCGTGTCGGAAATCTTTCCGGTGTTCAGTCGCAAACCGATTTTCGGTTACACCGCGCTGGTTTATGCGACGTTCGCCATCGGCGCCCTGTCGATCGCGGTGTGGGCCCACCACATGTACGCCACCGGGGCCGTCCTGCTGCCGTACTTCTCGTTCATGACCTTCCTGATCGCGGTGCCGACCGGGGTGAAGTTCTTCAACTGGATCGGCACCATGTGGCGCGGTCAGCTGACCTTCGAGACGCCGATGCTGTTCTCGGTCGGGTTCATCGTCACCTTCTTGTTCGGTGGCCTGTCCGGTGTCCTCCTGGCCAGCCCACCCATGGACTTCCACGTGTCCGACACGTATTTCGTTGTCGCCCACTTCCATTACGTGCTCTTCGGCACCATCGCGTTCGCCACGTACGCCGGCATCTACTTCTGGTTCCCCAAGATGACCGGTCGCATGATGGACGAGCGGCTCGGAAAGTGGCACTTCTGGACCACCTTCCTCGGCTTCCACACCACCTTCCTCGTCCAGCACTGGCTCGGCGCCACCGGCATGCCGCGCCGCTACGCCGACTACCTGCCCGGTGACGGCTTCACCACGCTCAACACCATTTCCACCATCGGCTCGTTCATTCTGGGCGCCTCGGTGCTGCCGTTCGTCTGGAACGTCTTCAAGAGCTTCCGCTACGGCGAAGTAGTCACGGTGGACGATCCGTGGGGTTACGGCAACTCCTTGGAATGGGCGACGACCTGCCCACCGCCCCGGCACAACTTCCACGAGCTCCCCCGGATCCGGTCGGAGCGACCAGCCTTCGAGTTGCACTATCCGCACATGGTCGACCGGATGCGCACCGAAGCGCACGTCGGCTGGGGTGCGCCCGTACACACCACCCACGAGGTGCACGAGGCGCACGCACCGAAGTAGCCGGGCCGGGTGGCTGCCGCTGCGCTCAGCCGCCGAAGACGACGCAAGACCAGCCGACATGGGCACCGGTGCCGACACGGATGTCCACGGTCGCGACGATGTTGTTGTCCGGCGGTTGGAGGGCGGCGAGCCTGTGCGTGCCCACGGTGGTCGGGACCCAGGCGAAGAGGGCGACGCCTCCCGTCGGGGCGATACCGCCGAGTGGGACGCCGTTGTCGTAGAAGTACACCCGGTCGACGGCCTCGGTGAGAATGGCCTCCAGCGTGTACGCACAGCCGGTGCCATAGTTCGTGGCGAGCCCGTAAGCATTGTCGGGGAAGACACCGAGCTGTCGCACCGCTGCGCCCGCGGTCGGTGTGGCGAAGGTGATGGCGGCCGTCGCCGCCACGAGCGTCGCCGCACCGGCCACCACGCGCAGACGACGGCGTGCTGTGGTGGCTGCCCTGGTTGCGATGGTCCGGTAAATCGTCATTCAAGTCCTCACCGCTCGACGCTGGAGCCCGAGCGTCGGCGTGATACCTCGAATCGTCGATCTACCAGGGCATATAGTGTGCGCAATCACCAAGTAGAACCTGTCTGGGCAGCTGCCCGTGCGAACGATGATATCGGCTCGACCGCGGCGCGACCGCTCGATCGTCAAGACGGTTCGTCGAAATCGCCGCAGGTCAGCCGCGCGAACTCGGACGACACGGCGAGCTGGACGGCGCATGGCCCGCTCGTCGAACGACGGGCCCGCGGTCGAAATGCCCGATCGCGGGCCACGTCGAGGGCGCGCACGACCGCGATCAGCCCCTCGGTGTGCCTTTTCAGTTCGATCGTTCGGGAGCAGGGTAGGACGAGAAGATCCGCCGCGTGCCGGGAACCAGAGCAGGGTCGCGCATGGTTGTCGCGCACAACAGCGGCGGGGATCCGCTCGATCGAGTAATCGACGACCCCGTCAGCTCGCCGTCACCGGTTATTCCGAAGTGACAACGCACCGCTGCGCGGCGTGCAGAATCGCCTGCTCGGCATCCCGGCTGAGGCGGCCGACCAGGTCCGCGGCGGACTCGATCCCGGTGATGAGATCGACAGCCTCGCCCGCCCACACCGGTAGGTAGTCCGGGTCCTCTCGTTCGGCCGCATCGCGATATTCCTGTAGCGCGACGGAATCACCGGCCAGTTCCGCCTCGCGGCCGTGCCAGCGGTCCAGGAATGCGTTGCGTAGGGTGCGGGCCGGATACTCGGCGGGCCACGGGGACCCCCGCGCAATATCGAGGGCCCGATTGCGCTCGGTGTCGCTCGCCCGCGCGGTGATAATGGCTTTGGCTTCGGCCGCCGAGATCAGTGCCTCGTGGGTCGCCTCGAAGCGGGTTCCGATGAGGGCGCCCGCGGCGCCGAGCGTCAGCGCCGCGGCGAGACCGCGGCCGTCGGCGATGCCGCCCGCGGCGAGCACCGGTGTGCCCGCGGCCAGGTCGACAACGCTCGGTACGAACGGCAGCGTCGCCCGAGCACCGCAGTGCCCGCCCGCCTCACCGCCCTGTGCGATGACTACGTCCGCTCCCGCATCGAGCGCGCGGCCGGCCTCATCCATGCTGGTCACCTGTACCAGCAGCCGGATGCCGGCATCACGAATCATCGCGGCGTACGGGGCCGGGTCACCGAACGACAGCATGATCGCGTGCGGGCGGCGCTCGACCACCGACAACACGATGTCCCGGTCGACCGCCCAGATCAACAGGCCGATGCCCCATGGCCTGTCGGTACGGGCAGCAGCGCGCCCGCATTCGCGATCGAGCCACTCGCGATCACCCCCACCGGAGCCGATCAACCCCAGCCCGCCCGCCTCGGACACCGCCGCGGCCAGCACCCCGCCGGCCACACCACCCATCGGCGCGAGCACGATCGGATGCTCGATCCCGAACATCTCGGTCAGATCCGTCCGCAAGCCCATCACCACCCCTTTCCGTCGCCATCCCAACCTACTATTCCCAACGAACCGGACACGATTGCGGCGACCGTCGAGCAAGCCCCGCCACCATGTCCCGTTCATCAGGTCCGGTCAGTGGATCCGGGGTGCGCCGGCCGATCATCACCGCCGCGCGAGCCGCTCAGGCTGCGTCGTCGCTCAATTGACGCGCGGCGACTCGAGTACGGCCATAGCGGCGTTGTGGCCAGGGATGCCGCTGACACCGCCGCCGCGCACTGCGCCTGCGCCACACAGGAATACGGTGCGGTGTCCGGTCGACACACCCCAGCGGATGGCAGGATCGTTGTCCGCGTCGTCGGCTCGGTACGGAAAGGCCAGATCTCGGTGGAAGATGTGGCCGCCGGGGAGACCGATCTCGTGTTCCAGGTCGAGTGGGGATTTCGCCTCGATACACGGGGAGCCGTGCTGGTCGAGGGCGAGACAATCGGTGATCGGCTCGGCGAGTACCGCATCCAGTTGCGCAAGAGTGGCCTGCACCGCTGCGGTCTTCGCTGCCTCGGGATCGGTGTCGAAAAGCCTGGCAGGCGTATGCAAACCGAACAGGGTCAGCGTGTGCAGACCGGCGGCGTCCGGCGCGAGGATCGAGGGGTCGGTCAAGGTGTGGCAGTAGATCTCCGACGGTGGCGCCGAGGGGATGTGCCCACCGGCCGCTTCCCGATAGGCGTGCTCCAGTTGGGTATACGATTCGGCGATATGGAAAGTCCCGGCGAATGCGTCGCGCGGGTCGGTGGCCGCGTCACGCAACCGCGGGAGCCGGCGTAGGACCATGTTCACTTTGAGTTGGGAGCCTTCGGGTTTCGGCTCATCGGGCTCGCCGAGCAGGCGTCGCAGCTCGTGCGGTGCCGCGTTCACCAGCACGTGGCCTGCTGCTACGGCACCGTCGCGGAAGCGCACTTCGGTCGTGACGGCATCGGTTTCGACTGCCATCACCTCGCAGTCGGTGACCAGTTCCGCGCCCGCGGCACGAGCAGCGACGGCAAGTGCGTCGGTGAGCGCGCCCATACCGCCGATCGGCACATCCCAGTCGCCGGTGCCGCCACCGATCATGTGATAGAGGAAGCAACGGTTCTGGCGCAACTCCGGATCGTGTGCGTGAGTGAAGGTTCCGATGAGCCCGTCGGTGAGCACGACGCCCCGCACCGTGTCGTCGGCGAACTCCGCCTCGATCGTCTCCCCCAGCGGTCGCTCGAACAACGCCGACCAGGTGGCGGAGTCGCCGACGATGCCTTGCAGTTGCGCCCGGGTGGGCAACGGCTCGGTCATCGTCGGGAACACTCGTTGTGCGAGCGCGCCCGTCCTTCCGTAGAACCGCTGCCATGCCTCGAAATCGTGATCGGACCCGGTGAGCCGCTCGAAGCTCTGCCGTGTCCGAGCCGCCGAGCCGGTGTCGATCAGCAATCCGCCCACACCCACCGGCGTGAACGAAGAGATCCGCCTGCGCCGCATCGCGAACCGCAATCCCAACTCCCGCACAATCTGCTGCGGCAACAAACTCACGAGATACGAATAGCGCGACACCCGCGCATCGACGCCCGCGAACACCTGTGCCGACACCGCCGCACCACCGGTGTAAGCCTGTCGCTCGAGCACGAGCACCGACCGCCCCGCCTGCGCCAGGTAGGCAGCGGCCACCAACCCGTTGTGACCACCACCGACGACAACCACATCGTAGAAGGAACCACTCGGCTTCATCCGTCCTCGATACCACGAATCGCCGCTCACGGTCCCGGTATGCACGAGTACAGCGGCGGGTCGCAGCTGCCGTCGCAGTCCCGGTTGGCTACGTCGGTGAACAGCAACGTCGTTTCTCGGTGGATTCTGGCGTCAGCTGATGGTCGTCACCTGTGCAAGGCACTTCACCGAGGCCTGGACGAAAGCGCTTACTCCATACGGGGGTCATCTCCCGATACGCCAATCTCTGAAGCAAGACCTGCTGAACCACTTGTCACAGCGCAAGGTAGAAGCGAGACAGGTCGCGAATGGCGCAGACAGGTCGCGTAACGACGTCGTCCACCGCAGTCCCTTCTCCAGCGGGCGGGATGGCAGTTCGAGTTCACCGCCACCTACCAAGCAACCGTGTCCTGCTACTTCGAGAATCTGGACAGGACAGGAGCCACCGGTCCGCACAAGTTCGGTGGCACCGGCAAGAACGAAACGGCGGCGGTCAACGACGCCAAGAGCAAAGCCCAAGCGGCAGTGCCTCAGGGTAAGAAAGTGAAGCACTGCCGAACCGGGAACGTATCGAAGCGCTGACAGAAAGGTCTCTGCATGGAGGACGACGATCGCCGGATCTGGCAGAGAGCAGTTGGTCTCGGCCTGCCCGACTCCACCGGGCCCGGATCTCGAGGCAGCGACGAGATCCACCCGATTGCACTGAAGCTCGAAGAGAGTGCCCATGGGATTCGAGGGGTGAACCGCATCCCCTGCTACACCGAGTTCGGCCCGATCATCGAGTTCGACGAGTTCGCTCACCGAGTTCGAGGTGACGCCTACGACCCAGCGACGGTGCCGGTCGAATGCACCCTCGCTGTCTATGTGACCGCGGACGAACTGGACGAACTGGACGAACTACTGCGAGCGGTCATGGAAGATCTCGGCGTCGCCGACGATGGATACTCAGCAGCCGCCGACCGAAAGGTCACTGTCGGCCTACGGGCCAACTCGCCGGAATCGCCAGACGCCAGTTTTTACCAGCACCTCGTCGACCAGTATCAGAATCAAATCGGCGCCGACTGACATAGTCCTCCGACGAAGAATCACCAAGCCCGCAGAGTGCCCTGGACAGAATCCCGGACGGACATCGAGCCCGTAGCCGATCTCTCCACGCTGAAGTCGGCTGCGGGGCATTCGGACCAGTAGTCCCGCGCGGCGAATCCTGTTGAGGCAGACAAGGCGACCCGGCCTCTGGGTCGGATCACTGATCGGCGGTCGGACATGGGCCATGGCCTCTCTCCCGCAGGCCACTCGCAACTACCGATGTCGCGCAGACGGTGCGCACACTTCTGGGTCGACAAGGCGACAAGTAACAGGCGCGGGTCGATCGCGAATCCGCCGGGTTTCGATGTTTTCCTGCGATTGACCCGCGCTCGCTTCACACTTATCTTCTGGCAAACGCCGTATGAGGGCAGCGTTTTCACCCGGGAGCAAAAATGACCGAAGCCCACGCACCGCAATCCCCAACACCGTCGGACGACGAACGAAGGCTCGCCGAACTCGGTTACAAACAAGAGCTATCCCGATCCTGGTCCGGATTCTCGAACTTCGCCATCAGCTTCACCATAGTCTCGATCTTGACGGGCGGATTGGCCAGTTACGGAATCGGTCTGGCCAACGGTGGACCGATCACCATGGCCTGGGGTTGGCCGCTGGTCTCGGTGATGGTGTTGTTCGTCGGTCTCGCCATGGCCGAGTTGGCCTCCGCCTACCCGACTTCCGGCGGCCTGTACTGGTGGGCTGCAGAGCTCGGCGGTCCGGTGTGGGGATGGTTCACCGGCTGGTTCAATCTGATCGGCCAGATCGCGGTGACCGCGGCCATCGATTACGGCGCGGCCATTTTCACCACCGCGGTGCTGAATGTCATCGGCATCGACATCGGAACCGATCGCACCGCGATTTTTCTCGTCTACATCGTCATTCTGGTGTTGCACGCGGTACTGAACGCGATCGGGCCGCATCTGTCGGCGGTGATCAACAACGTCTCGGCATGGTGGCATGTCGGCGGTGTAGCGATCTTCGTCATCGTGCTCGGGTTCGGCGCGAGCCACCATCAGAGCGTCGGGTTCGTCTTCACCGAAACCGTCGACAACAGTGCGGTCGGCTTCGGCGGGGTGGCGTTCAGCTTCCTACTCGGATTGCTGCACGCCCAATACACTTTCACCGGCTACGACGCCTCGGCGCACATGTCGGAGGAAACCCACGACGCTGCGCGCACGGCAGCCAAGGGCATCATCAACACGATCCTCGTCTCGGCCGTCGCCGGTTACTTGCTGATCATGGCGGTAACTTTCGCAATACCGAATCTCGACGACGCGCTGAATCCGGAAAAGAACAGTGGCTACCCGGTGATCTACATCCTGGAGAATTCGCTGAGTTCGTTCTGGTCGGGTCTACTGCTGATCATCGCGGCAATCGCCCAATTGTTCTGCGGATACGCCTCGGTGACCTCCGCGTCGCGCATGCTTTTCGCGTTCTCGCGCGACGGGGCGGTGCCGGGATCGGCACTCTGGAGCAAGCTTTCGGAGCGGAAGGTCCCGGTGAACGCGGTGCTGTTCATCTCCTTCTTCGCATTCGTGCTGCTGATTCCCTCGATGCTCGTGCCCGCGGCGAATGCGCCGGCCGCGTACGCGGCCGCCACCTCCGTCGCGACCATCGGCCTCTACATCGCCTATGGCATCCCGATCCTCTTGCGACAGCTGCACGGCAGCAGATTCCGCACCGGCCCTTGGCAACTCGGCCCCTGGTATCGGCCGGTCGGTATTGTCGCATTGATATGGATCGTGTTCATCAGCCTGCTCTTCATCCTGCCGACCGATGACCGTGGCTACCCATGGAACAACGAATTCACTTGGAACACCGTAAATTACGCACCGATCACACTGGTCGGCGTGGTCGGCGCGATCGGGATCTGGTGGTTCGTGTCGGCCAGGCGTTGGTTTACCGGGCCGAAGCGGACGGTGGAAGACACACCGCCGTCTACCGGAGTCTCCGAAGACGAAGCACCAGCCACCGCCTGACCAACTCGGCCGGCCGACCCCTGGCCGACACTGCGGCACCGCCGTCGGCGGCGCAGTGGACACCAGGGGCGGCGAGCCTTGTACCTCACCCTTACGGCGGCACCGTTCAGCCGACTACTCCACACTCGACGTCACCCACTATATTGCAGTTCAAGTGCAATAATACCTAAGGTGGGCTACCGAGCAGCGATCTCCCCTGTGAGCTTGCAGCCAGCCGGATCGAGACAGGAGATCGCCAATGGTCGACGATGATCGCGGGAACGCGGGCGGCAAGCCGGGAGCGCGCGTATCCCGACGAGGCGTGTTCGGCGTCGGGGCGGCAGCACTCGCGGCGGCGGGTGTAGGCGTGGGGCTGACCGCCTGCGGCGACTCGGAGGAGGTGCATCCGTCCGCCTTGCCCACCGACCCGTCCGGACACATCACGGAGGCGAACCGGCAGGTCTCGGCCACCATGCCGTTCTCCGACACCGCCGACTTCGCCGATGCCGATCGCGGTTTCGTCGCCGCGCTCGAGCCCGGTGTCGTCAAAGACCCCGCAGGAAAGGTGGTGTGGGACAACGATTCCTACAGCTTCCTGCGTGATCCGTGTCCACTGTCGGTGAATCCGAGCCTGTGGCGACAGTCCCAACTGACCGTCAAGCAAGGGCTCTACGAGATCGCGCCGGGCTTCTACCAGGTCCGCGGCCTCGATCTGTCCAATATGACGCTGGTCGAAGGCACAACCGGCGTGGTCGTCATCGACCCGCTGATCTCCACCGAGACCGCGGCGGCCGGTCTTGCCCTCTATCGCGCCCATCGCGGAAATCGCCCGGTCACCGGCCTGATCTATTCACACGCACACATCGACCACTTCGGCGGCGCGATGGGCGTCACCACCACCGAAGACGTCGCCGCGGGACGCTGCCCGGTGCTCGCGCCGTCCGGCTTTCTCGAACACGCGGTGGCGGAGAACATCTACGCGGGCACCGCGATGGCGCGGCGGGCCGCCTACATGTACGGCGCCGCTCTGCCGCGCGGACCCAAGGGGCAGATCGGGACGGGTCTCGGTCAGACAACCTCGATCGGAACCACTACCCTCATCGACCCGACCCTCGACATCACCCACACCGGCCAGGAAGAGATCATCGACGGGGTGCGCATGGTGTTCCAGATGACACCGGGCACCGAGGCGCCCTCGGAGATGAACTTCTACTTCCCCGACCGCCGCATCCTCTGCATGGCCGAAAACGCCACGCACACCATGCACAACATCCTGACGCTGCGCGGCGCGCTCGTTCGCGACCCGCACATCTGGTCGAGGTACCTGACCGAGTCGATCAACCTGTACGCGCGCCAATCGGATGTGGTGTTCTCCTCGCATCACTGGCCGATGTGGGGCACCGACAAGATCGTGGAATTCCTTTCGCTGCAACGGGATCTCTACGCCTATCTCAACGATCAGACGCTGCGACTGCTCAACCAGGGTTACCTCGGCAGCGAGATCGCCGAAATGATCCAGCTGCCGCCCGCGATCGCCGAGAACTGGTCGACCCATGGCTATTACGGCTCGGTGAGTCACAACGTCAAGGCGATCTACCAGCGGTATATGGGCTGGTTCGACGGCAATCCCGCACACCTGTGGGAACATCCACCGGTCGAATCGGCCAGACGGCACGTCGAGGCCATGGGCGGGGCGAACGCGGTATTGCAGAAGGCACAAAAGGCTTACGACGCAGGCGATTACCGCTGGGTCGCCCAGATGGTGAACTACGTGATCTTCGCCGAGCCCGACAACACCAAGGCAAAGCACCTCCAGGCCAGCGCCTTCGAGCAACTCGCGTACGGCGCCGAGAACGGAACCTGGCGCAACTTCTATCTCAGCGGCGCCTACGAGCTGCGCAACGGCCCCTTCGGCACCCCGACCAAGGCCAATGCGCAAGGCATGCTGTCGGCGCTCACCGTGGACCAAGCCTTCGACGCTATCTCCCTGTTCCTCGACGGACCGAAAGCCTGGAACATCACCCTCGTCGCCGACTGGCGTTTCCGTGACGCCGACAACCGCGTGCAACGCACCGAATTGCGCAACGGTGTCCTCATCCACTACCCCCGTGCCGCCGGGGACAATCTGCCCGCACCGGACGCGACCGTCACCCTGACCAGAGGCGCGTTCGCCAAGACCATGCTCGCGGGCGGGAACATGCAAGAGGCAGTGCTGAAGGGCGAGATCACCGTCGAGGGCAATGTCGTCGCGCTCAAGCAGCTGTCCGGAGTGTTCGACAAGCCCAACCCGAACTTCGCGATCGTCACTCCGTAGCTTCGTGCGGCCGCTCGAGTCCTGACGGCGACGCCCCGACCGATGCGCGAACGCACCATTTCGATCGACAAGGTGCGAAATGCCATGGGATCAAGGAAAACTGAGGGTGTCGTCGACAGTGCCGCGCCGGTTCGCCGTGCGTCGGCCGACGCCAGCGGCGGCGACAGGTCAGGAGGTATTCGGCGATGGGCGAAATGCGGGCGCAATTCGGCGTGCTCGGCGCGGTGGAGCTGCGGATCGACGGGGTGGCCCAGAATGTGGGCGGGCCGAAGCAGCGAGCGGTATTGGCATATCTGGTGCTCAACGCCAACCGGCATGTGTCGGTGGAGGCGCTGGCCCAGGCGGTATGGGAGGGTAATCCGCCGCCGGACGTGCGGATGAGCCTGCACGCCATCGTGTCGAACCTGCGAAAGCCGATGCGGGATGCCGGCCTCGACACACGGCCGTTGCTCGCGGATGTCGGGGTGGGCTATCGGGTCGCGGCGGCCGAGGATGCCGTCGACGTGCACCGATTTCATGCGCTGCGCGGATCGGGACGACAGGCGCTGGCCACCGGAAGTTTCGCCGCGGCAAGCGAATTCATGACCGCCGCACTCGGACAATGGCGTGGTCCCGTCCTCGCGGACCTGCGTGGGCTCGGATTCGCCGACACCTATGCCGCCGCCCTCGACGACGAGCGGATCGGCGTCATCGAGGCGCGCGCCGAGGCCGATATCGCACAGGGCCATGCGGACACGGTCGTCTGCGGGCTGACGCTGCTCGTGGACTCCTACCCGTTACGAGAACCGTTGTGGGAGCGACTGATTACGGCGCTGTATCTGAGCGGCAGACAGTCGGACGCCCTCGAGGCACTACGACAGCTCCGGGCGCGGCTCGCCGAGGAAGTCGGCATCGAGCCCGGCCGGACGATCCGCGAGTTGGAGGCACGCATGTTGCGGCAGGAACCGCTCGATGCCCGCGCGGTCGCGGCCGCCGCCACCTTCCGCGCGACCACGATCATCGACCGGGAATCGCTCGAACACCAGGCGTTTCTGCGTGATCCAACCGGGCGCCGATACCAGGTCAACGGCCCGCTCACCCGGATCGGACGGTTGCCGCACAACGACATCGTGCTCGAGAGCGCCAAGGTCAGTCGCCACCATGCGGTGATCGTCTGCAACGGCCCGGCACACGTCATCAAGGACCAGAGGTCCTCCAACGGTGTCTATGTCGACGGAGTCCGAGTCGCGGACAGCGCCCCACTCGCCGACGGCTCCATCGTCCGCATCGGCGACACCGATCTACTCTTCATGCGGGTCCCTCTCGACCCGCCGTGAGCGTAGCCGAGCCATTGGTGTTTGTTCGGCACCGATCGTTGCGCTGGTCAACCCGTTCCAGATTTCCGATCTCGGCGCCGAGCATGGGCCGCCTCCTGCACCACGGTATCCAGCCGAAGTCGGCTGGACAACCTGGAGAAGGGGCGCAGACCTTGGTCGCATCCGTCGCCGAAATCCTGCGTCGCGCAGGGCCATCGCGGTAGCGATCTCGAACTCGCCGTGCCGGATGCCGATGCCCGCCGCCGGTCCCGCCGCGGTTCGCCAGAGCTACGCAAGCCCAGTCGCAAACCTCCAGCCTTCCGTGCGCGGGGTTTCACCGCGGCGACAGCGGCCTGGTGGCGCGTCCGACCGGGATACATCACAGGCGATCCGCTCGGTGGCCGGTGGAGCTCCAGCCCTGCCGCCACAGTCGTTCGAACCCGTCCAGCAGCAGATCGAGCGCGAATTCGAATTCGAACTGGTCGTCACAACCGGAGCCGACGACCGAGTGGCGGTCGTGATTCGCGCTCGCGATCTGCACGATGTGGGGGTAGCGGGTGGTCATGTCAGCGAGTGAGGGTCGCTGCGGATCACGGTCCCGGGGAGCGTCGAACAGTTCCTGGCTGAAACCGAATATGCGACTTCCCAGCGCGTGCATCACATGGTGGGTGAGGTCGACAGAAAGACCGCCCGCCAGGAACATCCCGATCATCGAATCCATGTACGCCAACACCATTGGCGTCGGCGTGGCGCGCGACTCGATCACGCGCGACGCCCACGAATGCCGCAGGAGCGCGCGCCGCGCCGCCAGAATTCGCTGCCGAACCGCGGACCTCCAATCGACGCCCGGTTCTGGCGAACCAATCTCCCCGACGATGACATCGACCATGCCGCCGAGCAGTTCCTCTTTGTTGCTGACGTGCTTGTACAACGCCATCGGCACCACGCCGAGCTCTTGCGCGAGCGTGCGCATGCTGAGGGACTCGATGCCGGTGTCGTCGGCGAGCGCGACCGCGGCGCGCAGCACCCGATCTCTGCTCAATGGCGTGCGGCGCACTTGCGGCTTGTCGGCCAACCGATCCTCCTCTTGACGAGGTGTACATCGTACACCTAACATTCCCGAGCATCCGGGTGTACGTCGTACACTTCGGTCGCGATGGAGGAGTGCAGATGAGCTCGACGAGGACGGCGGCAATGGCCGCAGGCGTGCTGTTCCTGATCACAGAGATCACCGCCATGGCAGGACTCGCGCTGTACCAACCGGTCCTGCACGACACGAACTACATCGTCGGCGCCGGCGCCGACGATCGCGTGCTGATGGGCGGGCTCGCCGAGCTCATCCTCGCCGTCGCCGTCATCGGCACCGCGGTCACGCTGTATCCCCTCCTGGCACAGCACAACCACAGCGTGGCCCTCGGCTACGTGTGCGGCCGTCTGCTGGAAGCCGCCGTCATCACCGTCGGCATAATCACCGTTCTGTCTGTGGTGACCCTGCGACAGAACCTCGCGGGAACCGGCCTGCCCGCGGACACCACACTGGTGACCATCGGCAAAACCCTTGTAGCCATCCATGATTGGACGTTCCTACTCGGCCCCAACGTCATTCTGGGAGTCAACAGCCTGCTGCTCGCCACTCTCGTGTACCGATCCCGCCTCGTGCCACGCTTGCTCGCCATGCTCGGTCTCGCCGGCGGCGTACTCATCTGCGCATCGGCGACAGCCGTCATGTTCGGCGGCTACGAACAGATCTCCGTCTGGGGCACGGCAGCGGCGCTCCCGGTGTTCGCATGGGAGGTCGGTCTCGCGGGGTATCTGATCGTCAAGGGATTCGTGCCGCCGCAGGATTCCCCATCAGAGCAACCACGGACCGCACCATCGGCCGCCTGAGCCGTGCCGGCCGACACGGTGCGCCGTAACGTGATGCCGAGATGAACTTCCGAAGGAAGAACACCATGCCCGATCGAACAGGTGAGAGCACGCCACCGGACGTGGTCGCGATCCTGCGCCGCTGGCAGGAATCCGGCGCGGTGTGGCGGGTGATCGGCCGACGATCAGGAAAAGTGACAGTCGGCCTCTACGAATGCACCGGCGGCGCGGAAGTCGATCGCCTCACCTCCGCCGACGCGGCCGTGCTTCGTTTCATCGACGATCGCCACAGCAGCGAGGATTGAGCAGCTCGGCAGCCACACTCGGGACATACGCCGCCGTACGGTCGCCCTGGTTGACACCTTCGGCCAGTCGGCGTGTACTCAGGCACCTGAACATTCGTCCAACCAGTCGCACCGAGGCGACCTCCGTCGCGCTCGGTGGCCGGGACCGAGAGGAACGTGATGAGCGAGGATACGAGCGCCCGCACCGAGGGGCTCGCCTTCACCGGGGTCGCCGAGCAGGCCGAGGCGATCCGCTCGGGTCAGGTGTCGGCGGTCGAGCTCACTCGACAGACCCTCGCCAGGATCGAGCGGCTGGAGCCGGAGCTCAATGCATTCATCAGAGTTCTCGGCGACCAGTCGCTGGCACAGGCCGAGGCCCTCGACGCACAACAGGCGCGTGGTAGCCAGCTCGGGCCGCTGCACGGCGTGCCGATGGCGATCAAGGATGAAGTGGATGTCGCAGGCGTCCCAACGACTTTCGGCGGCGCATCCATGACGACACCCGCCGCGGCCGATTCCGAGATCGTGCGCAGGCTGCGGGCCGCCGGTGCGATCATCATCGGCAAGACCGCGTTGCCGGAGTTCGGCACCTTCCCGTTCACCGAGTCGGCGGCGCATGGCTACACCCGCAACCCGTGGGATCCGACGCGCACGCCCGGCGGCTCCAGCGGCGGCTCCGCCGCCGCCGTCGCCGCCGGCATCGTCGCCGCCGCCACCGGCGGTGACGGCGGCGGCTCGATCCGGATACCCGCGGCGTATTGCGGCCTGTTCGGGCTGAAACCGCAACGGGGACGAGTCAGCACGGCACCACACCGCGACCTGTGGCGAGCGCTGGGCACCTTGGGAGTGCTGACCCGAACGGTCGCCGACAGCGCACTGCTCTACGACATCATCAGCGGCAGCCGCGCGACCGACCGCTGGCAGGCTCCCGACCTCAGCTTCGCCGCGATCGAGCAGGCGACTCCGCTGCGGATCGCGGTGTCGCTGCGCTCCGCCGTGCGGGGTCTCCGGCCCGACCCGGAGTGCGCTGCGGCAGTGCGCTCGACCGCAGACACGCTAGCCGAACTCGGCCATCACGTCGAGGACTTCGACCCGTATTACCCCGATGTGGCCTCGGCGTTCTTTCCCCAGTTCCTCGGTGGGGTCCGGGAGGAGGCCGTCCGGGTCGATCGCCCGGACCTGCTCGAGCGACGCACCCGCACGGTCTCGGCCATCGCCCGCGTCCTCGCACCGCAACCGGTCCTGCGTTGGGCCGAACGTCGCGGCGAACAGGTCGCCGCGACCATCAACCAGATCTTCGACACCTACGACCTGCTGCTGACCCCGACCATGCCGCACCTCCCCGCGCCGATCGGCAGGCTCGACGGCGCCGGGGTCCTGCGCGCGCTGCAACGCAGTATCCCGATAACCAGTTACACCGCTATCTGGAACGTCTGCGGCAACCCGGCCGCCTCCATCCCCGCAGGCTGGACGGCCTCGGGGCTACCGCTCAGCGCCCAAATCATCGCCCGCCCCCACGACGAACTCGGCATCCTGCGCGTCGCCGCCCAACTCGAACAAGCCCGCCCGTGGGCCGACCGACGACCCGACGTCGAACCGATTTTGCCGTGACAGCGGCCGCCGCTGGAGTTGCACAGGAGCTTTGTTCCACGGTAGGGCTACTCGCTGATCAGATCGAAGCGATCCGTGGCAGCAGCCCGACAACCTGCTCGGTGAATTCGATCGGGTTCCGATCGGGCATGATGTCGAGTTGCTCGATGCCAAGGGCCGCGAGCTGCTCTGCCGCTTCCAGAAAGGCGTCGGGGCTGTCGAGAACCGGCTCGATGTACACCGCGGTCTTGCGAATAGTGTCGTAGTCGCGACCTTCCGCCTCGCAATGCGCCCGCAGAATATCGAGCTTGCGTGCTACCTCCTCGCGGTCGGAGGCGAAAAGGTTGCAGGCATCCGCGTACCGCGCCACCAGCAGGAGCGTCTTCCGCTCGCCGCCACCACCGATGAGGATCGGCGGCCTGGGGCTGCTCAACGGCGCAGGGACACAGAGGGTTTCGGCGAGTCGGTAGTGCTCGCCGTCGAACGGCCCGTTGTTGTCGCTCCACATCTGCAGACAGATCTGCAGCGTCTCCTCGAGTCGCTCGAAGCGCTCCGCCATCGGAACCACCGGTACTCCGAGCGCGAGCTGTTCGCGCTCGTACCAGGACGCACCGATTCCCAGCTGTGCACGACCACCCGACAAAACGTCCAGCGTCGTCACGATCTTTGCCAGCAATCCGGGGTAGCGGTACATCACACCGGTCACCAAGAGCCCCAACCGCATGCGCTCGGTAACCGCTGCCACGTAGCCCAGGGTCGTGTACCCCTCGAGCATCGGCTCGTCGGCGGTCGCTTGGTGCTCCATCTGAAGGTAGTGATCCATGACCGTGAATTGCGAGAAGCCGCCCTGCTCGGCAATCCGAGCGGTCTCGGCGAGCGTGGTGGCGATCAGCCTCGGCTCCGCCGGATGCGAATAGTTCCAGTAATGCAGTCCGAGTTCCATCCGTCTCCCTCTGTGTGCAGACGCGCCGACAGTTCAGTCCCTGAACCTTGTCACATGACGCAGCCCCTCTGACCAAGGAGTCAGAGGGGCTGCACTTCGGGCGTACGCAAACTCTGGCGAACTGTGCGGTGCCGGGCAGGATCCGAGCACGGTGTGGTTACCTACGCGACTCCTGACGGTGGAACAGGAATTCGACGAGCGTGATCATGGACCGCAGACACGTGCTCCGGTTACGCGCGTCGAGTGACGTCAAGGGGGTGCCCGGTGCGAGATCGAGCGCGTCCCGGATCTCCTCGAGCGGGTAGCGTTTGGCGCCCTCGAACTGGTTGACCGCTACCGAATACGACACACCGCGCTCCTCGAGCACCGAAAGCACCTCGTCGGCCTTCTCGATGCGCCGGGTGTCGACGAGCACCAGCGCACCGAGCGCGCCACGCGCCAGCTCTTCCCACAGGGGGACGAAGCGCTTCTGGCCCGGCGTCCCGAAAAGGTACAGCGCGAGTTCGGGATTCAGCGTGATGCGGCCGAAGTCCATGGCGACGGTGGTCTGCGATTTTCCCGGTAGCCCCGCCATATCATCGACGCCGACGCTCGCCTCGGTGATCGTCTCCTCGGTGCGCAGCGGCTTGATCTCGGAGAGGCTGTTCACGAAGGTAGTCTTGCCGACACCGAAATTTCCTGCGACCAATAGCTTTACCGACCTGGTTACTGTGTCGGGAACATAGTCGACATCGCGCTCAGGCCGGGAGAGCACGGAGTCCATTGAGTACCTCCTCGAGCAAAGAGATTTCCGGCACGACAGCGGCCGGGCGGGGCATGACGAGGTAATCGCTGTCGAGAAGATCGGCCACGACGATCTTCACCACCGACGGCGGCAGATCGAGATAGGCCGCGATCTCGGCCACCGAAAGCGCACTGCGACGGCTACACAGATTCAGTACCTGGCGGGCGTCAGGACTGACTCCCGGTGTCGGGTCCTTGGAGACCAATACCAAAGTCACCAGGTCCAATTCACGACTCGGTCGCGTTCGTCCCCCGGTCCGCACATACGCACGGACCAGATCGGGATCCCGCCGCGACCCACTCATGACTGCGCCTTATCAGCGCTCGACTGCGTGGTACTCACGGCAAGCCGCCGCTATCAGCCCTCCCACGTGGCTGGCTGCCGAGCTCGTGCCCGACCCGCCCGGCAAGCTCGTTCATGCGGTGCACGACTAAGCCGACATCGGCGTCGGTGTTGGTGGCAACGCCGAGCAGCGCACCCTCACCGGCCGCGGTAATGAGGATCATCCCCTGGTCGTACTCGGTCATGTTCTGCCGCACGCCGTTCTCGATGCCGCCACAGAACTCGCCGAGCGCCTTGCCGAGTGATCTCAGACCCGACGCCGCGGCCGCGAAACGTTCCGCGTCGTCCTTGGACACTCCACCGGAGTGTGCGATCCGCAAGCCGTCGTCGGACAGCAATACAGCGAATCGGACACCCGGGGCATTCAGATCCTCGAGTAGCCAGCCCAGTTTGTTGGCGCTTTCAGCCCCCGTTGTCATCGGTGTGCCCATCAGGAGGTCATCCCTTCGGTGTGGTCGGATGGGGTGTTGTTGGCGATCGGCAGGCTGTCTGTCGCGGCGGCGCGGCCGGTCTTCGAACCGCTTTGCCATGCTGCCGCGACATCGGGTCGCGCGAGACCGGGTTCGGTGTCGGAGCGCGCCCCGCCTACCGGAGCCGGTGCTGGTGCCGTGGTTCGGCGACGCCGCTTGGGTAGGCCGCCACTGGTGATGTCATGCACAGAAAACGCCTGCTCCTCGTCCGACCGTTCGTGCGCGCCGACCGCAACCGGTACCGGTAATGGCTCCGCTGGAGCAGCAGCGGGAGCGACGGCGGCAACACCGCCTTTGCCGGGTTGTGGTGCGACCAGCAGCGCTTCGGGGATGTACACCATCGCGCGCATGCCGCCGTACACGTTGGGGCCATCGATGTAGACGGTGAATCCATAGCGGCGGGCCAACGCCGCGATGCCGGGGAAACCGACCTTCGGCGACGGGCCGAGCTGGTGGATGTCGACCGGGCGCTCGTGGGCGAGCACCTGCCGCGCTTCTTCCATCTGCTCGGGGTTCATCCGCACGCCCGCATCGTCGACGATGACGGTAACGCCGTGATGACCCTCCTGGAAGCTGACGTCGACATAGGACGTCGGCGGCGAATAACGCAGCGCGTTGTCCAGCAGCGTGGCGAGCGTGTGCACGAGCGGTTCCACCGCGCGGCTGATGACGACACGATCGAGCTGGTTGGGTCGCACGCGCAGGTAGTCGCGCACACGACCGGTCGCGCCGCCGACGACGTCGGTGAGCGACTGCGCGGGCCAGCGGCGGCCCGGCAGGCCACCACACACGATCACGTATGACTGCGCCTGGCGCAGCATCTGCTGAACGGTGTGGTCGATGCGGGTGAGAGTCGCGTAGACCTCGTCGTCACGGTGTTCGCGCAGCGCGGCGCTGACCACCTGGCTGACGTCCGCACCGAGGCTGACCACCGAGGTGCCGAAGGATCGCACCGCCGCGCTCGTCGCCGCCCGCGAGGACGACTCGACCTCGGCCCGCGCCGACTCCTGCGCGGTCTTGACCGCCGTCGTCGCCTGCTCCTCGGCCTCGCGGTTGACCGACTCCCTTGTCTCGATCTGCAGGAGTCTCAGCTCGTCGGCATAGCGCTCGGCAATCCACCGCAACAGCTGTGCGAACCGCGAATTCTCCATGCCCGCAGGCACTTCGATCGAGGGCGTGGCGACCTCTCCGCGGCGGACCGCGTCGGACACCGAGGGCAATGTGGTGACGGCAAGGTGCTCGACTGCTTCTTCGAGCACTCGATTCTGCTGTGTCAGTGCCTCATGTTCCCGGGCCAGCTCGGCGGCGCGAACTCGCTGCTGCCTGGCGGATTGCGCCAGGTACAACGCCGCCGCCACGGCAAGCACCAGCGCGGGGGCGAGGATCCATGAAAGCACCACGGCGATATCTTGATTCATCAGTTCTCTCGTCGTATTCGGGCTCGAAGCTCACCGGACAAGCCGGGCCACGTCACGGTCTGTGTCGAGACTTCTGTGCGGTTCCATTGGGTGCCACAGGCTTCTGCCACAGCGCTTCGTCTCGCCTTCCTCGCGACGCCGACCATGAGCAACCCTGGTCGGATCAGGTCCGCGTCGGAGACCAGCGCCTGGAACGGCAAGCGGAGGCGCACAAGCATTTACCCCGACGACTCGGCCACATTAGCAGCATTGCCAGGAAGTCTCTCCTGATACGAGTTCATGCCTGGGAACGAGCTTCGGTGCCGCGGAGTACATCTCACACGATGCAGTGTCGGATCGGGCTGCCGCCAGGCTCTTTCCCCTTCGCCACGCGGTCGCGGCCCGCCGTCGAGGACCCCGTTCGAGCAGGTTGCTACAGAACCGCGGGTACCGGATACCATGCCCGAATGGCAAAGCTGAAGGTCTCCGTCGATGTGCCGATCTCCCCGGAACAGGCGTGGTCGCACACTTCCAACCTCACCGAGCTGGACAAGTGGCTCACCATGCACGAGGCCTGGCGCAGCGAGGTTCCCAGCGAGCTCACGGTGGGCACGAAGCTCGTCGGCGTCGCCTCGGCGAAAGGGTTGCGCAACCGGGTGACCTGGACGGTGCAGGCCGCGGAGCCACCGCGCAGGCTGGCGCTGACCGGAGCGGGCAAAGGCGGCACCAAGTTCGGTCTGGAAATGCTGGTTGCCGCTCGAGGCGCGGGCTCCGCGGTCACCGTCTCCATCGAGCTCGGCGGGCCGCCCCTGTTCGGCCCCATCGGCTCCGGCGTCGCCCGCGCACTCAAGGGCGACATCGAGCGCTCACTCGAGCGCTTCGTCGCGCTGTACGCCTAGGCAACCGCCGAACAATCGAACGGCCGGGCACCGGTGTGGACACCGATGCCCGGCCGCATTGGACCAGATGACGCGTTGTCAGTGCACCAGGGCCGCCGGCGCGTCGGCGACCTCCGGATTCTTCGGCTTCGTGCGCGGCAGGAACAATGCCGGGGCCAGCGTCAGCACGATGAGGACCACCGCCACGATGTAGGTGTGACTGAAGGCCTCGGCAGCCTGCTTCAGCCCGGTTTCGATGGCACCCGGCGGAAGCTGGCCTGCGATAGCGGGATTGGAGTTGGACGCAATCGCGGGCCCGGCGAACTGCTGGTCCTTCAACAGGTTCGTCAGCACCACCGACATGGTCGCGGTGCCGATCGAGCCCGCGGTCTGGTTGACGATGTTCATCAGGGTGGAGCCGCGGGCAACCTGCTGGTGGGTCAACGTCTGGATCGCCGCGGTCATGATCGGCATCATCGTGCAGCCCATGCCGAGACCCATCACGAACAGCGCGCCACACATCGCGATGTAGGAGGTGTCCGCCTCCAGTTGGGTGAAGAACAAGGTGCCGATCGCGATCAACGTGATTCCGACGAGCACGATCTTGCCCGGTCCGATCTTGTCGACGAAGCGGCCCGCGATCGGCATCGTCAGCATGGCGCCGAGACCCTGTGGCGCAATCAGCAATCCGGCGGCCAGCGCGGATTCACCGCGGACCTGCTGCAGGTAACTCGGCAGCAGCAGCCCGGCACCGAAGAAAGCGATCGCGAACAGCACCATCGTGAGGACCGCGAAAGTCAGCGACCGGTTGCGGAACAAGTGCAGATCGATCAATGGATGCTCGGTGCGCAACGCGTGGAAAACGAACGCGACCATGAGGACCAGACCGATGGCAGCGGGCGCGAGCACCCTCGCCGAGGCGATCGTGCCCTGTTCCGGAATTGATGACACACCGAACAGGAACAGCGCAAGACCGGGCGAGGCCAGCAGCATGCCGAGGAAGTCGAACGACTCCGAGGGTTCGGGTTTGTCCGAGGGGAACACGATGAATGCCAGGGTGAGCGCGATGACGCCGATCGGCAGGTTGATCAAGAAGATCCAGTGCCAGCTGAACGCGTCGATCAGCCAGCCGCCGAGAATCGGGCCGCCGATCGGGCCGAGCAGCATCGGCACGCCGAGCACCGCCATCACGCGACCGACTCGCTGCGGGCCCGCGGCATGGGTCATGATCGTCATACCCAGCGGCATCAGCATGCCGCCGCCGATGCCCTGGATCACCCGGAAGGCAATGAGCGACTCGATGTTCCAGGCGAAGCTGCACAGCACCGATCCGAGCACGAAGAACGTCAGCGCCATCATGTACAGACGTTTGGTGCCGAACCGGTCCGCGGCCCACCCGGTGAGCGGAATGACGGTCGCCAGCGCGAGGGTGTAGCCCGTCATCGTCCATGCCGCGATCGCGTAGCTCGTCTCGAACTCGCGCTGGAATGTGGGGATCGCGACGGTCACGACGGTGATGTCGAGGATCGACATGATCGCGCCGAGCACGACCACGCCTGCCACCTTGAACACCGCCGCGTCCAGCTTGTCGGTTGACGGGTCCGTTCCCGCCTGAGTATCCGGAGGTTGGTTCACCGGTTAAGCCTGTCATCTCTCCGCCGGAAGAACCAGCACATTCTGGCTATTCCACTGGTGAACAATAGTTGCTTCACGCAATCAAGCAATATATTATTGTTTCATGCAAGCAAATAAAGACCAGATCGCCGAACTGGCCAGGACGACCACGCGCTTCTCCGACGCGATGCGCACCGGCATGGCCAAGGCATTCGATCCGGTCCGAGTCGGCGTGCTGCAACTGGCCGTCGAGCACGGTCCACTGCGCCCGGGCGAGGTGGCCGAACGGCTCAGCGCCCTGCCCTCCTCCATCACCAGACACGTCAAGGCGTTGACCGACGCGGGCCTGGTACGGACACGCGTGGACGCGGAGGACCGGCGCGCGGTGCTGCTCGAAGCGACCGACTCGGGCCGCGCGGAGCTGCGGCGGTTTCTCGACGTCGGAACGCAGGTCTTCGGCGCGGTTGTCGCCGACTGGCCGGCCGCCGATGTGGTTGCCCTGACCGCACTGCTCGACCGGTTGATCGAGTCCTGGGCGGGGCACGGCACGCAGCAGCAACGTGCCGGGCGGCGCACCACGGCCTTCGGCTGGAGCCAGGAATAACAGTGTTCGTGAATTGCACCGATTGGAAGGAAAAATCATGTCTGCCAACAAGTCCCTGCGGGTCATCGTCGCCGGTGGCGGCATCGGCGGTCTCGCGCTGGCCAATGGCCTGCGCAAGGCGGGAGTCGAGGTCGCGGTGTACGAACGCGACCGCCACCGCACCGACCGGGTGCAGGGGTTCCGCATCCACATCAACCCGAGCGGCAGCCGAGCGCTGCACGAACTGCTGCCCGACACCGCCTACCGGGCGTTCGTCGCCGGCTCCGGCAAGGGCGCTACTCGATTCGGCTTCGTCACCGAGCAGATGAAGGACCTGCTGCATCTCGACTCCGAGCTGATCGAGGGCGAGCGCGACGAGATCGATCGCAACTACGGCATCAGCCGGATCACGCTGCGCCAGATCCTGCTCGCCGATCTCGGCGCGGTGGTGCACTACGACAAGGCCGTCACCGGCTACACCGAATTGCCCGACGGCCGGATCGAGGCCCACTTCGCCGACGGCGGTTCGACTGTCGGTGACGTCCTGGTCGGCGCGGACGGCGGGACGTCGCGCGTTCGCGCGCAACGCCTTCCGCACGCGCAGCGGGTGGAGACCGGCATCGTCACCGTCGCAGGCAAATTCACGCTGACCGACGACAGCAGGCGACGGCTCACACCGAAGTTCTCGGCCTCCCCCCTTGCGGTCATGCCGCCCAAGGGATGTGGGATGTTCATCGCGCCGCACGAGTTCGATCGGCCGGATCCGCAGTACTCCGGTATCGGCGGCAACGACGGCGCGGCCGCGCTCGTCCCCGGCGCGCTGTTCGACAACACCCAGCCGTATGTCTTCTGGGCCTACGCCGCCAAACGCGGCGACTATCCCGCCGACGTCGAGCTGGAATCGCTGGACTCCGCGCAACTGCACGACATGGTCAACCGGCTCACCGCCCGGTGGGCGCCCGAATTGCGGGAACTCATCGGTGGATCCGATACCGACACGGTCACACTCATTCCGATCCGCACCTCGGTCCCGGTGCCGCCGTGGGAGACAACGAATGTCACGCTGCTCGGCGACGCGATCCACAGCATGACGCCCTTCCGCGGCATCGGCGCCAATGTCGCGCTGCGCGACGCCCGACTGCTGTGCGAGAAGTTGGTCACCGCGGCCGGCGGCGCCCAACCGCTGCGCGCCGCCATCCACGACTACGAGGCGCAAATGATCGAGTACGGTTTCGCCGCCGTGCGCGACTCATTGACCGCCGCCGAGCAGACGGTGTCCGACAACTCCGTCGGGCGGGCCATCGGCAGGACGGTTTTCCGGGTAGCGCAGGCGCTGCCACCGCTCAAGCGAAAGATGTTCGCGGGATTCGGCTCCGAATGACCCGGTGGTCGGCCGGTTCAGCCCACGAGGCCCCCTGCGGACGCTACGACCCAGGCGAGCTCGGGATGGACGATGTCGGAATGGGCTCCCGACGGTGGCGAGCCCTTCTTCACGACGCGGGCCGCATCGATATTCACCAGCCTGGCACCGTCGAAGTCGTATCGGGTTCCTACGTCGAGCAATGCGGTGACCGCGACGTCAGGCTGGTGCCCGTCGTGACCGATGCCGCCCCAACGGTAGGTCGCATCATCGAAGCCGGCGGCGTCCTCGCGGCCGAGCAGCGACGCCAGCGGATACAGCGTGCCGACGGCAGAGTCATGCTCGGAGTAGCAGGCAGTGATCGGGCCGTCGACGCGCGCGTCCTTCCCGTTCAAGGCCCCGCTGCGCCGCGCGTCGAACGGCAAAGACGCGGCAAAGGCGAAGTGGGAGAACGCCCCTTGCAGCAGCGTGACCGAGCGAACGGTGCTGTTCGGGGGCAGCCCGGCGAGCGCGTAGGACACTACGCGTGCGCCGAAGCTGTGGCCGATCAGATCGATACGCAGCGCGGGCCGTCGCGCGAGCAGCCGTCCGAGCAGCGGTCCGAGGCCGCGCTCGCCGATGGTGGCCGCTCGATGCTTCATCTGGAAGTAGGTCAATTGGCGGGCGGCCTCCTGCGCACCGTGCCAGAGTCGGCCGAACGTATCACCGAATCCCGCGGCCCCACCGGCACCACCGGTGACGATACCGAGGTCTTCGAGTTGGGTCGCGAAGCGGGAGAACAATTCTGCGCCCGGATCGGGTTGCGCGATGAACGGCGGTTCGTCGGCCTGTTCGCCGTCGCCGTCGCCGGTGGTCACCGCGGCGATCGTCTGGATGAGATCGCGCGCACGCTGTAGCGCCGCATCGTCATCGGGACGCGCAACGAGGAGTTCGAGCAGTTCATCGACGTCGGCGCGCTGCTGATCGGGAAACGCCGCACGGATCATCGCCTGCATGTCCGCGTTCGGCGGTGCGGGCGGCGGGAATTCGGGTGCGCCGTCGAGGCCGGCGGCTCCCCCGCCGCCGCCGAGATCGACAGCCGCGGCCGGTTCGAAGTCAGGAATCGGTTCGTCGGACCAGCGGCTGGACGGCCAGAAAACACCGAGCAGCAAAATCTTCCGATTCGGCAATCCGTGCGCTGCCAGCAGTGGCGGCAGTTGCGCGTAGAAGGCTTCGTACAGGCGGCTCGCCACGCTCGGCGTGTTGTTCCATCCGTGGGTGAAGACAAGTAGATCCGTTGGTTCGATCGTGTCGAGTTCGGCGGCGAGCGCGCGCTCGCCATCGGGGTCTACATCACCGTTCTCGTCGATCCTGAGCTCCAGCAACGGCAGCCCACCGATGTCCTTGGTCATTGTTTTCTCCGATGTTCTAGACGTTTTGCAGTGCGCGCATCAGGTCGACGAGACCGGCGCCCTCGAAATAGCGCTCACGGCCGAGCGGAACCGCCGATTTCACGAAGATCTCTTTGATCTCCTCGGCCTGGGTGATGAACTCCGGTCGCACCGAGAGGAATGCGGCAATCGCTCCGGAGACATGCGGCGCGGCGAAGCTGGTGCCGGTATCGGCGCCGTAGCAGGCGACGCCGGGAGGAATGTCGGTGATCCCCCATTTCGCCGCCGCTTTCCCGGTGGCGCAGGAGGTGATCCGCTCGCCGGGTGCGACCAGGTCGGGTTTGAGTCTGCCGTCGCCGGTCGGCCCCTTGGACGAGAAGTACGAAACACCATAGGTGTGTGGCGATTCGCGGTGCGTCGACCCGACGGTGATGGCACGCTTGGCATTGCCGGGATCGTTGATGGTCATGGTGAGACCGACGTTGGTCTGCCGCTCCTTCGCGCTGAACCGGCCGTATCCGGTATTGCCTGCCGCGACCACGACGACCACCCCCGACCGCACCAGGCGGTCGACCTCTTTGCACAGCGGGCTCTGCCCGCAGGCGAACCATTCGGCATCGAACTCGTAGCCCAAGCTGATGTTGACGCCGTGGATCTTCGTCAATCTGTCGTTGTCGCCGTTGACTTCCCGGACGTACCGCAGTGCGGCCATCACCGAAATCATGTCGGAGGTGCCCTCCGAACGCAGCACCTTCAAGCTGACCAGGTGCGCCTGCGGCGCCATACCGGAAACCGCTGCGGGTTCGACCTGTCGGACACCGCGCAGCGGCTTCGCGTCGAGTTCGGTGTACTGCTCGGTGACCACCCGCAGGTTCTCGCCGGGAAAGGCATTCGGGAGATAGCCGGCGATTATGCCTGCGACGTGAGTACCGTGGCCCAACCCGTCCTGCAGGGCCGCATCGGCGGTCTCCGGGCCAGGATTGATCGACTGGGTGAAGTCGCGATGCAACGAGAAGACATCGTCGGCCAGCACGGTTTTTCCGGCATCGAAATGCGGATGCGTCCGATCGATCCCGGAATCCACCACCGCCCAGCGAATTCCGCGGCCGCATGCGTCGAACGCGCGCCGCGCCGCGTCGGCCTTGACCGTGCGTCCCGACACATCGATCAGCGGTTTGACCGGGAAGTTGGGCCAGATGCGATGAATCACGTTCTGCCCGTGGTCATTCTGTCCCTGCCCATGGTCGATCTCGACCAGCTGTTTGACCTGCTCCATCGACATCTTGGCACGCACATACTCGTCGAACAGTTCGACCGCCGCAGGCCTGCGGTCCGCATGGTTGACCTGTTCCAGCAGCTGCGTCAGCGCGGCGGCTGCCGCCTTCACGCCCCCCGGGTAGCCGACATTCAATTCGATGACGACCGATATCGGTTCGTTGTCGTCGCTGGGCTGATCGAGTACGCGGGCTCGCACATCCGGATCCAGCAGTGGCCTGGTGATTACGCTCGGCTGGATGGGGTTGCGCTGGTCCGGGCTCTGGGTCACAGAGGGCAGGTCGGGGTTCGTCAAGCGGCGGCGCGCCTCGTGGGCGGCGTACTTCCCGGATTCGGTGATGCGCCATAGATGGCGGTTCGACAGCACGAAGCCCTCGTCACCGAGATACCGCCGGGCAGAGTAGACGCGTGACTGCCAACGCACGAGATTCGCCCGCGCCGGGTCCGGCTGGCGGTCTTCGGCACTGGGATGGAACTCGGGCATCGCCTCGATCAGGTCGATCGCGTGTTCCGGAGTTGCCTGTTGCACATCCAGCAGCGCAACGAGAAGAAGGTCTCCGAGGTCGGGGATCGGAGTAAGGGCCATGCGCGTCTCCTTATCTCAGCGCGCGCCGGCTACAGCGTGGACATATGGGCGGATCAGGCGATCAAGTCCTCGATCACCTTCTCGTGCATTGGAACGAACGTGCATCCCGGCGACGATCGCGCTGCCCGTCGCGCATCGCCGCCGGGATGTCACCCGCTACCCACCGACGGTAGGATCGCGCACGCGCAAAAACACGGGTAGTGCCCTACTCGTCCTCACCAGCGCAGACACGACTTCATTGGAGTACTGGAAAGTGCCCTTGACGCGGCAGGGATCCGGTGACCGGGGCACCGCAGCGATGACGGGATCACATTCGACTCCCCGCGGCCGGATCGTCGACAATCCGACGCTGAACAGCGGAGTGGTCCACCTCATGGGCACGATCGCGTGGACACCCCCAGGCACTGCGGTCGTTACCGTGAAAGACCCCGATCCGGTATGGTGCGGCCCGTGACCGCCCACCCCGACGCGCCGCACCGACGCCGCCGTCAGCGTGCGCTGCTCGTCGGCGTGCTCGCGGTGCTCGGTCTGATCACCGGAAGCACCCTGACGCAAGATATGTCGACCGCGGAAACGTCGCAGCTTTCGAATACCTCCGAGACTTCCCCGTCACCAGTCTCGACGGAGTCCCTGCGGTTCGATTCGATCCACGGGCCACCGAGTTGTGGCGGAAACGGACACATCGGGGCCGCCGCTGCGGTGCCGGTCATCGTGCCGCAACGCGATAGCGGTCAGCTACCCCTCGCGCTGCGCGGCACACGCCTGACCGCAGATCCCGTGTGCTGGTATTCCTCGGCCGATGAGCGTCAAGGAGTTGCCGACCGGCAGCTGGCTGCGCCGCACCTGACGACGGTACTGCGGATTTAGACGGCGCAGACCTGCCGTGCCCGGACTCGCTCCGGAACCTTCGGTCTGGCCCGTTCATGCCTTCCTCCACAGTCCATGCCTGCTCCATATTCCGGAGTGGGTCGTCAGGAGCACCCGAAAATGTCGCGTCGAAACAACTCCACACGTCCCCGTAAAGCTTCAGCCGAGCCGCCTGTCCGGGAAACCCGGTCGCGCACTCGCACGATCGCCGCCGCACTCGCACTCGTGGTGGCGGGCGGGCTCGTGATCGCCGCCGTTGTCCTCACCGGCGGCAAGGATTCCGATGCCGGTCGCGGCGGTGACACCACGCCGGTGGCCGCCGAGGGCAACGAACAATTCCGCGCATTGGCGAAGCTGGCCCGCCGTGATCAGCACGACCCGATGGCGCTGGGATCGGCGAACGCACCTGTGGTGATGATCGAATACTCCGACTTCCAGTGCTCGTTCTGCCGCCAGTTCACCCAGAACACCGAACCGACGCTGATCGAGAAGTACCTCGACACCGGGACGTTGCGCATCGAATGGCGTAACTTCCCGATCTTCGGCACCGAGTCCGAGGATGCCGCACGGGCGGCATGGGCGGCCGGACAGCAGGGCAAGTTCTGGGAGTTCCGCAAGGCCGTCTACGACAGCGCGCCGAAGAAGAACACCGGGGCGCTGACACCCGAAAGGCTGGCCGGATTCGCCGAGCTGGCCGGAGTGCCCGACCTCGCAAGGTTCCGCGCCGACCAAAACTCGGAATCCGCGCGGGCGGCGCTGCACACCGATGCCAACGAGGGTTTCGATCTCGGCATCACCGCCACACCCGCGTTCCTGATCAACGGCAGGCCGGTTCTCGGCGCTCAGCAGGTCGAACAGTTCATCGCCCTCATCGAGGCCGCCCGGCACAGCGGCGAGGGCCTCGGGAAATGACCGGCGGCATCGGCTATCTCGCGGCGTTCCTCGGCGGCTTGCTGGCCCTGCTCAGCCCGTGCAGCGCGCTGCTGCTGCCGAGCTTCTTCGCCTACTCTTTCGGCACGCCGGGAAGGTTGTTCACCCGCACCGGGTTGTTCTACCTCGGCCTCGCGACCACCCTCGTTCCGCTGGGCGCCGCGGGGTCGTTCGCGGGGCGGCTGTTCATCGGCCACCGTGACCTGCTGATCGCCATCGGAGGTTGGACGATCATCGCGATGGGCGTGCTGCAAATCGTCGGCCGCGGGTTCGCGGTGGGTTTCGCACAGCGCGCCGCCGCCCGCCAGCGACACCCGGAGCAGGCGGGCGCGGTCTACCTGCTCGGCATGGTCTACGGCCTGGCCGGCTTCTGCGCGGGGCCCATCCTCGGGTCGATCCTCACGGTGGCGGCGGTCGGCGGTTCGCCGATCAACGGCGGACTTTTGCTCGCCGTTTACGCGTTGGGGATGTCGGTCCCGCTGTTCGTGCTCGCCCTGCTGTGGGACCGTTTCGGTCTCGGCGACAGACACTGGCTACGTGGGCGGGCGTTCACCGTCGGGCCGCTGCACCTCCACACCACCGCCACCGTCTCCGGACTCTTTTTCATCCTGCTGGGCGCACTCTTCTTACTGTTCGACGGCGCCTCGGCGCTACCCGGGCTACTGAGCGCCGAGACCGAATTCACCCTCGAGCAGAAGGTGCGGCAGTTCGGCGACACCGTCTCCGACACCGCGGTGTTGCTCATGCTCGCCGCCGCGCTGCTGGTCAGCCTGGCCTGGTGGCTGCTGCGCACCAGCAAAGTGGAGCGCTGACAGCCGACCAGGAATCTCCCCATAATTTGAGCCGTTCGACTACAGCCTTCAGGGGCGGTCGCCAGACTCGGCCTGATGCGCGTCACGCCGTTTCGCCACGCCCCTGGCGGCTCCCCGCGTATGCGAACTCGCGCAGTTGCTGGATGACTTTCGGGACTATCTCGACCTCAGCGGGATGATTGAGCATCGGGTCGAAGTAGTCGGTTCGGTACTCGTCATGGGCCAGACGCAGGTTGATCTCCGCGAGTTTGCGAGTCGGGCCGCCGATGGGGCTGCCGATCAGATCGAAATGCAGGTCGTGCTCCTGCAGATATTCCACGAGGGCTTCGATGGAGGCGGATTTCGGTTGTGCCGCATCGGGTTCGGCGAATACCCAAGTAGGCATCGATTTGCCGAAACGATACGGCAGCAGGCTGCCGTATCTGGCGCGTGCCCAGCCGGTCGCGACGGTGAACACGAACCGGCCGACCGTGCCGCGGCCCGTGGTGGCGAGGGCGAAGTCCCATGGCTGGTCGTCGCGAGCCAGGACGCGAAAGGCGAACCCGAGCACATCCGGTACGGCTCCCGGTAGCCCGGCGCCCTTCGACAGGCGGGCGATGACCGCCCGTTCACCGCTGCCGAACAGGTTCTCGAAATCGTATTCGGCGTGCAGCCTGCCCGACAGATGCAGTCCGTCAGGATGGAAGACCCGCGCATGCCGGAACCTGGCTCCGGCAGCGAACGCGTGACGCACGACTGTGGCAGGTACATCGACCATGACGACTCCTCCGGGGTAGACGACGTGTCGTTTCCCGGTTGCCCCGCGGGAGGCCGGATAAACGGTAGGCGATCTCGAGGCGTCGATGGCCCGATCCGGGGTATCGAGCCCTCGACGCCAGAAGCCGGGACATTCGTCCGAATCCCATGAGTCGGTGGACAGGGTGCGGACAACACTCCGCCGGTAGGGACCACATTCGACGTCGCGGCGTCGAACGACATGGCGCCGACCAGCGACATTCTCCGGCTCAGTCGTGGCACGCCGATCGATCACGGCGGGCATCATCGGCTCGACCGGCGGTCAGCAGCACCACGAGACTCCGACCACTGCCCTCGGTGCCAGATACGGGCTCGTGCTCGGCAGACCCCGAGACCGGCCGACCAGGTGATCGGCCGGCCCATAGTTCGTCGCCCGGGGTGACACATCGCCCGATCGAGCCATCCCGAACGGCCCCGCCGAGGCACTTCCCGTGCTTGAATTGACGTCTAGAACGCGTTCCAGTGTGGGAGGTGGCCATGGCCACACCGTCGATACCCGAGGGCTTCGATTTCACCGACCCCGACCTGTGGGCAAGAGGCCGACCGGTCGAGGAGTTCGCGGAACTGCGGCGCACCACGCCCGTCTGGTGGAACGCGCAGCCCCACGGCGTGAGCGGGTTCAACGACGGCGGCTACTGGGTGGTCACCAAACTCGAAGACATCAAGGAGATTTCTCGGCACCCAGAAATCTTCTCCTCTACCGAGAACACCGCGATCATCCGTTATCAGCCGCGGATCACCCGCGAACAGATCGACATGCAGCGGGTAATCATGCTCAATATGGACCCACCCGCGCACACCAAGAGCCGCCGCATCGTCTCGAAGGGATTCACGCCGCGTGCGGTGGAGAGCCTGCGGCGCGCACTCACCGAGCGAGCGGCCGCCATCGTCGCCGACGCCAAACACATCGGCAGCGGAGATTTCGTCGAACTGGTCGCCTCCGAGCTGCCGCTACAGGCCATCGCCGAGCTACTCGGAGTCCCGCAGCACGACCGCAAGAAACTGTTCCACTGGTCGAATCAGATGATCGGCGCCGATGATCCGGAATACGCTGGTGACGCGGCCACCGCACAACTCGAATTGACCGGCTACGCCTGGAATTTGGCCGAGGAACGGCGCACATGCCCCGCCGACGACATCGTCACCGCACTGGTGCATGCCGACATCGACGGCGAGCATCTCAACTCGGAAGAATTCGCCTTCTTCGTCATCCTGCTCTCCGTGGCAGGCAACGAAACCACCCGCAATTCCATCACCCACGGCATGAAAGCATTCGTCGACCACCCCGACCAATGGCAGCTCTACCGGGAACGCCGCCCGCGCACCGCACCCGACGAGATCGTGCGCTGGGCAACCCCCGTCGCCGCCTTCCAGCGCACCGCTACGCGTGATGTCGAACTCGGCGGCCAGACGATCAAAAAAGGCCAGCGAGTCGGAATGTTCTACAGCTCGGCCAATTTCGACGAAACGGTCTTCGACGACCCCTTCACCTTCAACATCCTGCGCGACCCCAACCCGCACGTCGGTTTCGGCGGCGCGGGCACGCATTACTGCCTCGGCGCGAACCTGGCCCGCCTCGAGATCGACCTGATGTTCAACGCCATCGCCGATACCATGCCCGACATCACCCAAGTCTCCGAACCCGAGCTCCTGCGCTCGGGCTGGCTCAATGGGATCAAACGCTGGGAAGTCAGGTTCGATTAACGCCGACCCCAGCACTGGCATCCCAGTCACGATCCCCACAGCGAAAAGCCCCGAATCTCTTCAGGCAGTTGGAGATACGGGGCTTTCGTATGGCTACGGGCGGTCGAACTCGCCGTCATGCACCCCAGCGGCGAAGGCATCCCACTCGCCCGGGGTAAAAACCAGCGCCGGGCCGGTCGGATTCTTCGAATCACGAATACTGACCAAGCCGCCGTTGAGGAACGCCACCTCCACACAATCGTTCCCAGCAGAGCTGCGGCTGCTCTTGAACCACTTCGCATTGGATAGGTCAGCGTTCACGACCCGAACTCCTTCGCTCCCTGTAGATATCGTCAAGCTACAGTCGGTCGAACTCGCCGTCATACACCGCAGCTGCGAAGGCATCCCACTCCCCCGCAGTGAACACCAATGCCGGACCAGTCGGATTCTTGGAGTCACGCATGCCGACCTTGCCCCCATAGAGGAACGCGACTTCCACACACTCGGAGTTCCCGGAGCTGTGGGTGCTCTTGAACCACTTAGCCCCCGCCAGGCGGTCATTGTTCACCGTCATAAGTCCCTTCTTGCTACCTGCCGGAGCAGGTTCCTGCTGGCCACCGCATCAAGCGCGGTGTGTTGGATCGTTGCGTGCGCCCTACGGTACTTCTCGACGTCGGACTCACTTTCAAGGTACGTGTCACCCGTGAAGTTCTCGACATAGATCACGGTCGGTTCGGCGACGCCCTTCGCGTACGGCCTGAAGTCGAGAATGACGAACGGCCCGGCTGGCGTGCCGAGCGGGAACCCGCCTTTGAAAGGCAGGATGCGGATCGTGATATTCGACTTGGTGCTTATGTCGGCAAGGTGTCGCAGTTGGGCTGCCATGACGGCCTCATCGCCAACCATCGAGTGGAGCGCCGACTCGTGCAGCACAAGGTCGACGCTGACCGGAGCCTTCTTACGCGTGATGATCTTCTGGCGCTGCAACTTCAGCTCGATCCGCCGGTCGTGTTCCTCCTCGGAGTCCCGTGGGAAGTAGATCCGATTGAGCGCGCGTGCGTAGTCCGCGGTCTGGAACAAGCCCGGGACGAGGTCGGGCCGGAAGATCGCCATTGCGTGTGCATCGGTTTCCAACCGCATGTAGACATCGAAGTTCCGACGGATGAGGTCATCGAAGGTGTTGTACCAGGTCTTTTCGGCGACCTGATGCGCGAGGTCAATCATGGCCGCGACCTTGTCGTCAGGAATTTCGAGAATCTTGCCGAGTTCTTTGAGGTCCCTGTCCAACACCTTGCCGGGCTCGCCCCGTTCGAGGCGAGAGTACTTGCTGTGACTCCACTGCATCGCTGATGCGACTTCCGCCTGAATCAGCGAGGTGTTCTCCTCCCGCTGCCTGCGAATGAACCGCCCCAACTGACGGCGTGGCAGTGAGGCTCGGGGTGCTTCTTCGACCATGTACCGACTCCTCGCGCAGTCCCAAAGTGGCAGTGCTTCGCTGCCACAATGACAGCGGCCCTGGCCTTTGGATGAGGTTCCCGGGATTCCCGTAATGACAGTGCCAGCTCGGCGTGTCGATGGTGTGCTGAATATGCGCCCGGAGAGATGGCTCCTCCTCATCAGGAGGTTGATAGGGGCCGGGCGCACCTAGCCGCCACCAATCCGACCAGGAGTCAGGATGCCCGCTCCCACGATTGCCGAGGAAATCCTCGGCCGATGCCACTACTACCGCACCGCGTGCGCACTCCCCTGCCACGTCGATGAGCGAGGCAGACTAGCCATCACCATCGGCGGCACACTTCGCGCACTCGTGCTCGCCGAATACTGGGGCTACCGAGTGCAGGAAGAGCTGGCCGCGTGGCGGATGAGTGGGCCGACGATCTGGCATCCGGTGCAGCGGCTGACGATTTTGACGGGCCCCTACCCCATCGATGACTACGACCCCGCAGTGCGAGATCTGTTGCGGTGCACCGACTCGGTGCTGGTCGAACCAGGCAGGCCGATCATCCTGCCGTCACCTGGTGATGGTGTCCGTGGTTGGGCATCGCCGATCAGGGATCTGTTCCGGCCGACCATGGCAACCGTTCTCACCACTCTGGCCGAATACGCGGCGCGGGAGAGTCGATGAGCGCAGTCATGTTGGTTCTCCCCTACGGCAGCGGGGATGAGCCTCCCGAGTTCGATATCAATGCCCGGCCGTCCGCGCTGAAGGACAAACTGCGCCATGACAACCCCCACTGGCCGGTGTCGAGCCGCGCCGACGCCGAGAAGGCACTGAGCGTCCACCAGATCTGCGATCCGCTGGAGTGTTCCACCAGGGTTGCCGCAATCATCGTGACGCGCAACAACTTCGAGTACTTCCGAAACCGGATGCGATGACTGCGCCACGGGCTGCCGAACCAGACGTACATCTGCGAATCGACCTACATGGAGTGATCCTGCACTACGCCGCACACCCTGTGGCCGCTGATCGACTGATCGAAGACCAGCGGACCGACCACTACATCGACAGCGTTTCGGTGGTCCCCGGTGACGGCAGCGGCCTAGCCCGCCTTCCCTGCGAACAGCTCTATCTAGCGCCCTGAGCAGGCCGAACCGAGGCACGAGAAGGATGGCCTTCATCGCCATGACCGCGCCCGGATGCGCTGCTTTCGATAGCGCGGCAAGCACATTCGCAGATTTGTGGAACCGGCGATCAAACCTCTTTTTCGAAGATCATCCGGGACGGTACTCCTTCCCTGTCATCCACGGAGCGGAGCACGATTTCGGTCTCGGGCAGCCGGACAGTTTCTGCGCCTCGAGGACCTCGGCGGGCTACCGTCGGCGGTGGCGTGGGTGATGGGCGAGGATGCGTACACACGGGAGGCGCTGGGGCGATCAAGATCAATGCTATCGGGGACCCAACACGTTCTGGTCATGGACCGTGAAAGCCTCTTGTGCCGCGCGTATTTCGGCCGCGACCGCGCGCAGGGCGCAGGCGCGGCCATCGTATCCCAGCGCAGCGCGGCATGCTGTAGTTCACGCGCGGGGTGCAACGCGGTTAGGATCAGTACCCATGGGTTGGGATGGCGGGCCCGGGCCATATTCGAACGATTCACACGCCCTGGCGGGCCGCTGGACGGCCGCACTGACGGGTGTGGTCCGTGACCACGTGGTGCCGATGAGTACCGAAGAGTCACGCGCGCTGTTGGCCAGGCTGGCAGGTGAATTCGAGGCGGTCGGCGCGGTGCCGGAACCGGCCACCCGAGCCGCCGAGCTGGGGGCAGAGCTCGCCCGTTCGCATTTCGTCGGAGATGAGGTGCTGGGTCGCAGCATTGCCGTGCTCGGTGCGCATTTCGGTGCGGCGGGGGTCATTCCGCCCGAACGTCTCGCCGAGATGCTCGGGGCCTTCGCCAACGGCTACGTCACGGCATTTCGCGCCTGGCTGCTCGCCGAACAGGAATGCGTCAGGGCCGCCGAGATCATCGCGAAGCGCAACGCCGAGGAACAACTGCGGGACAGCGAAGCCCGGTTGCGCGCGTTGTTCACCCAGGCCGGGATCGGCATCGGGCTTTCGGACCTGGGCGGCCGGATCATCGAGGTCAATACCGCGTTCGCCACCATGCTCGGCTATCTGCCCGAGGAAATGTGCGAGCTCTCGGTCACCGATCTGGTACACCCCGACGACGATCACGGCCTGTGGGACCTCTATATAGCGCTGCTGCGGGGTCAGCAGGACAACGTGCAAATGGAGAAGGCGTACCTCCATCGCGACGGCCACACGGTGTGGACCAACCTCAATGTCTCACTCATCCGGGACGAGCACGGTGACCCGCAGTACACGTTGGGGCTGGTGGAGGACATCTCCGAATGGCGCGCACTGCGTGAACATCTGAACTATCGGGCCCACCACGATCAACTGACGGGGCTCCCGAACCGATCCCGTTTCATCGACGCGCTCACCTCCGCGTTTGCCGACCCCACCCGCAACTTCGGTCTCTGCTATGTCGACCTCGACCATTTCAAGGTCGTCAACGACACCTTCGGACACGCGATCGGCGACGCGCTGCTCATCCAGGCCGCCGCCCGCCTGAGCGCCTGCGCCACCCGGCCGGGCCAGCTCGTCGCTCGCATGGGCGGCGACGAATTCGTCATCCTTGTCCCACAATCGGTGAGTGCGAGCGAGGTGGCCGAGACCGTGCTCGATGCCTTCACCCCACCATTCGACATCCACGGCAACCACCTGACCGTCAATGTGAGCATCGGCGTGCTGGCAGCCCGCACCGAGCACACCAGTGCCGACGAACTCCTGCAGGCCGCCGACACCACGATGTACTGGGCCAAGGCCGCGGGCCGCAGCCGCTACGTGGTCTTCGACGCGGACCGGGGCAGACGCGAGCTCACCCGCACCGAACTCTCGGCGGCCATGCCCGCGGCGCTGACCCGTGACGAACTCTTCCTCGACTATCAGCCGATCGTCGACCTCGCCGACGCGCAGATGGTGGCGGTGGAAGCCCTGGTGCGCTGGCGACATCCCGAGCTGGGGGTGCTCAGCCCGGCTCAGTTCGTCGACCTCGCCGAAGAAAACGGCCACATCGGCGCACTCGGAGCGCTGGTCCTCGAACGGGCCTGTCGCGACAGCCGCGACTGGCACGACCGCTACCCGGGCAGCACGCCGACCGTCAGCGTCAATGTCTCCGCCGCCGAGGTCTCCGACCCCACGTGGCTGGACCGTGTGCAACATGTCTTGTCCGACACCGGTATCCCGCCCGAGAGCCTGCAACTCGAGCTGACCGAACGTGCCTTCATGCAGACCAGCGGACGCCCGCTGCAAGCCCTGCGGACTTTGGCAGCGCTCGGTGTCCACATCGCGATCGACGATTTCGGCACCGGCTACTCCAATTTGGCTTATCTCAGCCAACTTCCGCTCGACGTGATCAAGCTGGCGGGCCCCTTCGTCCACCGTATCCGAACCCCCGACGCGGCCAGCCCCTCCGATGTGCTGGTGCTGGAATCGATCATCGAACTCAGTCACGCCCTCGGATTCACCGTCACCGCCGAATGTGTCGAGACCAGCTACCAAGCCAGCCGACTTCACGACCTGGGTTGCGACACCGCCCAGGGCTGGCTGTTCCATCGGCCCATGCCAGTCGAGGAGGTGACCGATCTGCTGGCAGAACGGTCACCCGCGTCGTACCGTGTGGCTCGCACCGGAGCCGCACGACCTGGTCGGTAGCGCCCCGGCCGGTCAGTAGTTCAGGACGGATTCCCCAGCAGGCGAGCCCACTCCCGGCGTGGTGTTGGCCACCGTGACTGCCACCCCATTGACGGCGATCGTCACCCCGCCCGCGACGCCGGGCGCGTGCGCGACCGCAGCCGCACCCCCCCCAGTGTGACGGCAAAGGTCCCCGCTGTCGGTGTGGTGACCACCAGGTTTCCCGCGAGCACGCCGGCTCCGAAATTCGCATTCTGACCTGGTATAAGAACTGTTCCGGGCACTGTCGGACTCCAAAATATCTACCGGGAAATAGCGAATATTCGCCAAACCCGATGGGGACGGCATTAATTCGATTGCCGCTCCATCGCATCGACCTGATCGCGCAGCCAAATCGTACGTCCAATAATGTTCCGCCACACACACTTTCAGTCACGTAGACCCATAGAGATCGGCCGGTTCGCTACCCTGAAGGACAGGCAACGATCGAGAGCCTCTCCCGCGGACACCATTCCGGTGCCCCGATGTGAAAACCTCGCGATGAACTCGGCCACCATGCCTATGATTCAACAACGGTCTCCGCGGGTAATCCGGGCTGCCGGAGGCTATGCACAACGAGGAGCAGCATGAACGTCAGAACCGACCTCGAATACGAACTACGCGGGCCGTTGGCGACGCTCGACCTACTCACCGACCAGGAGGCCGCCGACCTGCTCATGCTGTTGCGCGCGGCCAGGCAACACGAGGCAGACGCGCTGTCGGAGTCCATCGACAAAGTAGTGGGCTCACTGCCCCGGCCACTGCGCGGACCGGCGCGCCGGATCATGTTCGGGGACCGCCGGCACTGATGAGCGACCTGGTAATTCGCGCACAGATCGTGCTACTGGCGCGCACGCTGCACGTCCCAGCGGAACGACTGGCGCACTTGGAACGACTCGGCGCGGCACACCTGCACGAATTGCAGGAACGCATGGCGGGCATCATCTTCGACCAGCACGCCGAAACTTTCCACCGAATCAGCAAGCTGGTACCGATCATTCCGCTCGGCATCTCGATGCCGCTGGTTCAGCGGATAGTGCCGCCGATGATGACAGGCCGGGCCGCAGGCGCCATCGGCGTCGTATATCCGAAGAAGGCCGCCGAGACGGTCTCCCTGCTCGGCACATCGTACGCGGCGGACTGCGCACCCTATATGGATCCGCGCACTGTCGGCCAGATCGCCGATGTGGCACCACCCGAACCGATCGTGAACGTCCTCAACGAGGTGCTGCGGCGCAAGGACTACGTCACGGCCGGACCGTTTCTCGGCTACGCCACACCAGCTTTGATCGATGCCGTCGAGCAGGGGGTACACGACGACGAGGGCCTGATCTACGCCGCCGCCTACGCGTTCTCGGCTACCAGCATCAGCGCCATCCTGCGGCAGTTGCTGTTCGGGCAGTGGCAACGGCTTCCGCGGATCGTCCACACCGTGCTGGTCGGATCGTCGAATCTCCAGCTCGCGGCGCTGTCGGCCTTCGCGCGCTGCGACGACGACGTGATCACCGCGGTCGGCGACATCATGTTCGCCATCGGATCCACCGAGTCGATCAGCAACCTCATCGTCACCGCCGTTCACGTGGGTGCGATACCGGAGCTGCTCACGTTCACCAGCCACCTGAGCCCGACCGCGCTGGACCGGATGGCCGCGAATCCGGTCGTCGGCAACGAGGCGGCGCTCGCCGCGATCATCAAGGACCTCGACGGCCGCGACGAACCCGCCATGTGGGGCGGGCTGTTCCAACTGGTCGGGCGCGTCGACGCCGACGCCCAGCGCCGAACCGCGCGAATGCTCGCGGACATGTCCGACCAGGCCGTGGCGGCGCTGCCCTCCATCGCCACCGTAGCCAATCTCTGGCCGATGCTGCTGCCGGTGCTCGCGGCCGCCGATGCCGACGTGCACGCCAAGATCGGCGCGGTCTGGGCTACGCTGCCACCGGAACGTCGCGCAGGCCTGGAATTGCGCATCCACGAACTACACCTGGACACTCGACTGGCCGCGATGACGAACGAGATTCCCTCGGTGTCGGTGGAAGAGGTGTTCTTCAGACGGCGTCAGATGGGGCGGCGACGTGGTCCCGTCGACAGTTGGGAACTGCACTGATCCGGTTCGCGCGCAAGCAGTTGCCCTCGGCAGGCCCTGAGCTATCTTGCAGCTGACCCACGCCCCGGGTAATCTGTGCTGCACGTCACATTCAAGTGTTCGAGTGTGACCACCGGTTCCGACAGCACCGCGGGGTGGGTGTCGCATCGAGAGTCGCCGAAGCGGACGCCTGCCGAAGTTCTGTGCCGAGTCGACTTCGACGAGCGATAGCAGAAGCAGTGGGGCGCACCGCGTTCGGTCGCTATTGCACGGATTGCGGAGTGAAGATCGAGTTCATCTCGATGGCCCCGAGGTTCACGTACGACTACCTCACCGCAGGCGACAAGATCCCAGGAGAACATCATGTCCGATCTGGTATCCGACAGCACACGAAATCTCACCCCGGACACTCCCGCACCCGATGCGGATCCGGAATTCGCCGCGCGCGCAGAGGCATTCGGCGAGCGAATGCTGGAGATCCTCAACAACGGGTTTCTGACCCTCATGATCAGCATCGGCCACCAGACCGGCCTCTTCGACACGATGAACGGATTACCACCCGCGACAAGCACGGACATTGCCCGAGCCGCGAACCTGAACGAGCGCTATGTGCGCGAGTGGTTAGCCGCTCTCACCGTTGGCAAGATCGTCGACTACCACCCTGGCGATCGCACGTTCGCACTGCCACCCGCGCACGCGGCCGCCCTGACCAGGGCGGCGGGTCCGGACAATATCGCAGCCTTCACGCAGTACATTCCCCTGACCGCGAGCGTCGAGCCCGAAATCGTCGACTGTTTCCGGCGCGGCGGCGGCGTTCCCTATTCGAAGTACGACCGTTTTCAGCAGGTCATGGCCGAGGAAAGCGCGGCGATTCACGATGCCGCGCTGATCGACGTCACCATAGCCCTGGCCCCCGGACTTCCCGAGCGGCTGCGCGAGGGCATCGAAGTCGCCGACGTGGGCTGCGGCAGCGGACACGCCGTCAACCTACTCGCCAGGAACTTCCCCGCCAGCCGGTTCGTCGGCTACGACTTTTCCGAGGAGGGTGTCGCTGCCGGTCGCGAGGAAGCTCGGGCCACGGGGATCACCAACGCGAGTTTCGAGGTTCGCGACGTCACAAATCTCGAAGCCGCCAACCGGTTCGACCTGATCACCGCGTTCGACACGATCCATGATCAGGCCCACCCGACCGAGGTTCTGCGTGGTATCGCCGCCGCGCTGAAAGACGACGGCACCTTCCTGATGGTGGACATTCAGGCCTCCAGCAATCTCGAGGAGAATATGGAGCACCCGCTCGGACCGAGTATGTACGCCATTTCCACCATGCACTGCATGACAGTGTCGCTGGCGCTCGGCGGCGATGGACTCGGGACCATGTGGGGTGAGCAAGTCGCGACCCGCATGCTGCGAGAAGCGGGGTTCGGTTCGGTGGACATCGAACACATCGACGCCGATATCCTCAACAGCTATTACATCGCGAGAAAGGCTTGAAGGCTCAGCGCACCGCGCGACCCCGACCCGCGATAGTCCAGGACTCACCGCGTCAGATCGTTGTGCCGCATCGACATTGACCAACCTGAGCAAAACGGCTCGGGCACGTCCGGGCTGCCAGCGGCCCGTGGTCTGGTCCGCGCGCAGCTCCGCGAGCATCGATAGCACGTAGGGTCCCCCTCGAGCAGGTAGCGGAGCTCGGCGCATTGGGCGGTGACGGTGGCCAGCAACGCCTTGGCCGCATCGGTACTGGCTGGACCGACTGGCCCGCGCCCTGCCGATTCCGCCGACGGGAAACCTTGGACACCGACGGCTAACCTCGAAGCATGTGCCGAAACATCACCGGTCTTCGTGGGTTGGAGCCCGCGGCGACTTCCGAGGAAATACATGCGGCGGCCTTGCAGTACGTCCGCAAGGTCGGCGGCTTGTCCAGCATCTCCGCATCGACCCGCCCTGCGGTCGATGCCGCCGTCGCCGATATAGCGGCGGCCACCACTCGACTGCTCGCCCAACTACCCGATCGCAAGGTTCCGCCCAAGAACCTGCCGCCACTGCGACGACCCGAAGTACAGGCCCGGCTGCACGCACACGACTGAACCACTGTCATTGCGACGATCACGCTGCGCGCCGCAGGCGCCACCCGATGATCGCCGCGACGCCTACGCCGACGATCAAGCCGCCCACCGCGGCCGACCGCCGCAGCCGCTGCGACCGCCGTCTGCCGAACAACTCGGCCCGGCGCCTCGCGATCTCCGCGGTCTGCTTGGCCACCGCGCGCAGTACGCGCACCGCCAGCTCGGGCGGCGGTGTCGACTCGTCCAGAATGGTGATGACGGCAAGCGTCTCGTGGATGGCGCGAACCGAGGACGCGAACGCCGCCGCCGTCGCCGCATCGGCGTTCGCAACACGTTGTTCGATGTGCCGTCGCGCGAGATCGTCGACCGCATCCAGCGCATAGGGATAGGCAAGATCCAGCAGGTCTTCAACGGGCTGCTCGGTATCGGTCATCGGAGCTCACTTCTGGTCAGACGAGTCTGGCGTCGGTTCGTTCCATTGCGGATACGGCACCCGTCATGCTGCGTCGCTGCCTGCATATAAAAGCTTCGGCGCGTCGGCAATGTCGGATGGGTCTGCGAACAGCACCGACCAGTCCGTGATCGATCAGCTGCGGTCGATGCGCACCCTCGGACTGCCGCTGGCCGCGACGATCCACCCACCGATTCCACCGTCCGAGCGCGTCCGGAGGATCGAAACGAGTGACGCTTCCTTCCTCGCGTAGGAGGAGCTTCGGCACGTCACGGCGACCGGACGGGCGCGAGGGCACCAGTCGTTCCGCGCGCGGGTTCGGCATTCTTCGTGCACGCGACCAATGGACAACCCAACGCCTGCGCGTCGCCATCCCCGCCGCCGTGCTCAGGACGATCCTTCGCTGGCTCAACCCGAAGAGCATCCCGTCATCGATATCCTGGGGCATGCCCTGATGACAGCGCAAATATTTCCCGCTCGCCAGTTATGACCGGTGCGGGACGGACACATCGCGGAACGCGACCTCTTCGAACTCGGAGCAATCCCTGCGCAGCCGACCAGTGTTCGCCCGCAGGAAGCCGGCGGTCAGGGGTGTCCTACGACTCCGTTGGCGCGCGCTGACCAGAGGTCTTGTCGCGCGTCTGCCGGTCGTTCGTTGCGCCCAGCTCGCCAACCGCCGCAGACTCTCATGCGCGGCACTCCCGGGCGCGGCCGAGAGGACGACCAGCTCGGTTCCGGTTTCGTCCGGCAGCGTGAAGTTTCCTGATGCAACTCCAGGTCACCGACCAGCGGATGGACATAGGCTTTGCTGCCGGGGGCCCGGCTGCGAACGTCAGTGTGCGCCCACAACTTCCGGAAGCGGTCTCTATGCACGGCCAGTTCGTCGATGAGCGAGGTCAGCTGCGGTTTGTCCGGGTACTTCCCAGCCCCAGGACGCAGCTGACCGACGGTGTCGCGGGTGCAGGTTTCCCAACCGGCGAAGAGGGTGCGGCCGTCCTCGTCCAGAAAGATGTACCTGGCGATATTCAAACCCTGCATCGGGCGGCTGTAGAGCATTAGGGCGAGCGGGTTGGCCGCCGCCACATCAAGCCGGTGATCGACAGATGAACGCGGTCCGTCGGCGATCAGATCGAGCACGCGGATCAGCTCCAGCCGAATCCGTCCCCCCAACACCGACCTGACCGCGCGCTGCGGCCTGCGCGTGGGCCGGTGCGGTGCTCGCTCTCCACCGCGTCGAGCCCGAGGATTCCGGCGAGCGCGTCCAGGACCTGCGCGGAGGGCTGTGCGGACCGTCCCCGCTCCAGGCGCGCGTAATAGTCGACGCTCACCCCAGCGAGTATTGCCACCTCTGCACCCTACGGCAGAAGCTGCGGACACTCGGCTAGTGCCTCGTCCAGGAACGTTGACGCGGTAATCCATCAGGATGGAGGGTTGATCCGCGGCTGATGACCGGTGATGCTGCCTGGTGGAGTTGGTGCCGGTGGCTCGGAAGCCGGATGTATTCGTCAGAGCGGTGACCCCGGAAAGAAGGTCACAAGCTTGCCCAGATCGCGCAGCGTAGCAAGGTTCCGGTGCGGATGCGGCGTGCGGTCGTGGTGATGGCCTCGGCTCAGCATCAACCGTCGGGTTGATCGACAAGCTAATGCACGTCTCGGAATCGTATGTGCGGCAAGAGATCCACGGCTTCAACAAGGTGGGATTCGAGGCGTTGGATCCAGAAGGGAGCGGGGCAGGCCGGGCAAGACCAATCAAGCGACACGTGATCGGATCTGTCAGATCGCCCGGTGCAGTTCCCCAAGACGTGGGATGGCTATTCAGTATGTGGGGCTTGTCGAAGCTGGTAGAAGTGTTGCGGGGCAACGAGATCGCCGACATCAGCCGAGAGACACTGCGGCAGATACTCAAGGCTGGTGGGGAGTCAGTGGCAAGCGACGAAACATGGAAGACCAGCAACGACCCCGAATTCGTAACCAAGATGAACCGAGTCCTGGACCTGTATAACAACCCCTCCGCGCACGGGCGGGTCATCTGTGTCGACGAGTCCGGGCCGCTGAACCTGCAGCCCCGCACCGGCCGCGGCTGGTGCGCTGCCTGCCGACCCAAGCGGCTACGGGCGACCTACAACCGCACCCAGGGTGTTCGGCACATGTTCGGTGCCTTGAACCTGGGAACCGGGCGGTTATGGAACCACATCAGAGACCGGAAGCGGTGGACGGAGCTCCTGGCGTTTCTGAAGTCGTTGCGGGCTCGTTGGCCGGGCGAGAAACTGTAACTGATCTGCGATAGCTACTCGGTCCACAACCGAGCCGACGATCTAGCGTGGTGTTTAGAGAAGCTAGCTCGAGTTGGTGTTCTTGCCGACGTATTCATCGCGGTTGAACCGGATCGAGTGCGAGTGCACGGTGTCGCATTACTTCGCGCTCAATGGCACTGATCACCGCAGCCATCGAACAAGACGCCACGATCGGTGACGACATCCGGTGGCGTAACCAACACGCCGGAGACCGGTCGCGACTTCGCCGTCGGTTCCACGATCTGGCGTACGGATTACCTACCCAACGTCGCTTGACGCGGCGCTAGCTGCTCGTCAAGTATGTTGTTGCGCTTGATGGTTCGCTAGCAGCCGATGAGTATCGTCGCAGCGTTTACGTTCGCGGAGGGGGAGATCTGAACGTCGACGAAGTGTGGAGACTCAGCCGAAATGCCCTGCTAGAAGTCGGCATACAACGCCAATGGCCGGCTGGGACCGTGCTGATGCACGAAGGCGAACGGTCAGAGCACGTCGTGGTCATCGAGGTCGGCCGCGTAAAGGTGACCTCGGTGGCGGCCAGCGGCAAACAGGCTTTGCTGGCGATTCGCGGACCCGGTGACTTGATCGGCGAGTTCTCCGCTATCGATGGCCGAGCGCGCTCGGCGACAGTGACCGCTTTGTCGTCGGTCACCGCGACGTCGGTGTCTGGCTCAGCCTTTCGCGACTTGCTCATCGGCGACGGCAAGATCGCGTTCACGCTCCTGCAGGTGGTGGTCAACCGCCTGCGCGAAGCCGATATTCAGCGCCTCGAGTTCGGCGCCTACAGCGTCACCGAGCGGATCGCGCGCCTGCTGATCGACTATGCCCGGCGCTATGGCGAGCGCGGTGATGACCGGGTGATCATCACTCTGGCGTTGTCGCAAGAGGAACTGGCCCATGCCGCGGGGGCATCCAGAGAAGCAGTTTCCAAGGCTTTGAAACGGCTCCGCGACCTGGGCGCGGTACGGACCGGGAGACGGCGAGTGGAGTTGCTGCGAACAGATCTCCTCGCCGACATCGTAGAAGGCCTGCCGAGTGTGCATTTGGACGCAGACGCGGCGGGACACGCCCGATAAACATGAGGCGACCCACACCGTATGGAGGTAGACCATGAACGGACCGGTGCACCGCACATTTGTCGTCGTCGATGTCGAGAACTCGAGTCGGCTGAGCAACCCGGAAATCACAGCGATGCGTTCGAACCTGTACCGAATCCTCGACGAGGTGACCGATCGCACCGGATCCGTTGTCGCCAATGATGATCGGGGCGACGGCTGCCTGCTTGTCCTCGAGCTTCCAGTGCTGGAGGTGCTCGACAAGGTTGTCGAGTCGGTCGTAACGGGGGTTCGTGCCCACAACCACACAGTCGGCCCGCTCGAGTGGATCCGAGTACGCGTCGCCGTGCACGAGGGCTACGTGAACAGGGACGATCGGGGCTGGTCGAGCGATGCGCTGACTGCCACGTTCCGCCTCAACGAAACCTCGGTAGTCAAAGGCACTCTGAAGAACGCGAGCAGGGCCGTCGGGGTCGTCGTCGTCTCCGATGTCGTGTATCAGGGAGTCGTGCGGCACAACTACCGGCCGACGGTGACTGCCGCTGAGTATCGCGCCGCCGACATCAGGACCTCAGAAGGCGAGGTCAGAGCATGGCTTCGGGTGCCTGGCTACCCTGAGCCGCCGCTTCCCGTCGACATCGCCGAGCCGACGAAGACAAGGACCAAGCACAACGTCCGGGCAGATGAGTTCGGAGCGATCAACGCCAACAACATGATCATCGGGGATGTTCGGGCCCGCACCATTATCGGCGGCGACAACCGAGGAGGGGCCGCGTGAGTGATTCTGAGGAGCCGGTCGCAGGTGAGACGATCGCACCAGATCCGGAGCCGATCGAGGACGCGGAGTCGGAGGCGAACAAGATTCGCGAACGAGCCACCGATGCTGAACGCAGACGCGAATCGCGCGCTGCAGCGAACGCCAGGTTCGACGCGTTAGGAGCATTGAGCGGGCTCTCGCTCAACGCAAATACCGTGATCTTCGGTGACGCACAGGTCGGCACTCTGATCGGCCGCGACAGCTACCGGGGTGGGTCCGGGGTGGGTTTCGAGCGAAGCGGTCGAGTGGAACCACGCAGGCTCCACGATCTCGACCAGATTTTCGTACCACCGCCGAAGTTCGAGCAGTTGTGCGATCGGCTGGGGGCGCAGTCAGTACTGCTGCTACGCGCTCCGAGAGGCTGGGGAAGAACCGCCACCGCTTTGCGGGCGCTGAGCCGGCAATGCGCATCAGGTGTGCACAAGCTCAGCCCTGACGTGGAGTTGAGATCGCTGGACCTCGAGTTCGATCACTGCACGGGCTACTTGTTCGATACACCGGACAGCCAGCAGCTACGCACGCTGAGTGAATTCCACCTCGAGCAGCTCGGTCGGCGGTTGGTCGAGGTCGAGAGTCGATTGATCGTCGTAGTCGATGATCAGGCTGAGGTCAGCCCCGATGTTGGCGCATTCGTGCACGACGTCGGTGAGCCAGCCGACGTTACGGCGATACTGAGAAAGCACCTGCGCCAGCAGCTCGCCGATGACGATCTCGGCGTGCTCTCGCGCCTCGAGGTAACGGCGCTGCTGAGCTTGGTGACAGAACATCGTCCGTCCGCCCATGAACTCGTCAACCTGGCCGCGCTGCTTGTCGATGTTGCGGCAGATCGAATCGACATCGCCGAGGTGGTCAGCCGGTACGTGGCCGCCGAGGACAATCGGTTCCGGCAGTGGTTCGACGAGCTCGATACCGATACTCGCCCATTCGCGATCGCCTTGGCGGTGTTCAACAACATGCCGCTGCACATCGTGTCCGAAGCCGGCCGAGCACTGGCCAGTTCGATCGTCGATGCGGAGGTTCTCGGCGAGGGCGCCAGGTCAGGTCAGACGGTGTTCGGCGTGCGGAGCGCCGAATTGATGAGTAGAGCTCAGGCACAGTCGTATCGGTCCCATGAGGACACGTTGTACGGCCGAATCACCGTCGACGCAGTGCGATTCGTGGACGAACGTTTTCCACAGCGGCTGCTCGAATACATATGGCAGGAGTATTCGGCGGCGCACCAGGTGGTTCGTGACTGGCTGCGTGAACTCGGCGGCGCAGACGACCTCAGAGTGAGCACGCGTGCGGGCGTCGCCGTCGGGTTGTTGTCCACCTTCGAGTTCGAATACGCCAGACGGTTGGTGATCGAACCATGGGCTGACAGCGGTCAGCGGCACGACCAGTACGCCGCGATCGGCGCGCTGCAGTTTTCCAGTCTGCAGCCCGAGCTCGCGCCGCTGGTCGCAGAGATGCTCGAGGCATGGGTCCAGCCGACGCAGCCGATGGCTCGGCGGGTCACGGCGACGGCTGCTCTGGGCAGCACCGTGGGGCAACTCATGCCGGACCGTGCACTCCGGCTGTTACGACGCTCAGCTCGTAGCTCCGACCCGGATCTGCGAGATGCTGTGTGTTACAGCATGATCGAACTCTTCAGTAGTCGTGAGCTGGATGTCCGTGTGTTGCGTGATCTGCGGAGGTGGACCGTGTCGCGACGGCGGGGGGTGCGCTACACCGGATTCTTGTGCATCCTGCAACTGAGTTTCGATCTGGTAGCCGAGACAGTCGGCGGTGTTCAGCCGTGGCCGAGGCTCGTCTGGCTGGCCGATCAATCCGACGAGCACCGTGATCACATCGTCGTGCTCTTCGCCCGCCTCATGCAAGCGCCATACTACCCGCCCGCGGCATATGCCGAAATCAAGCGATGGGTTCATGTCGCCGAACGCGACCCGCAGTTCCGCGGGCCGCTGGGACGGCTACTCGTCGACCTGGAAACGGCAGATCAGAACAACGGAATGGTGCCGTTTCACCTCCGTGAATGGGCTGGCGAGGACGGCGGTCCGAGGGCGGCCGTCGACGAACTGCTGACAATGCTCGACGCGAAACAGGGGGTTTGACATGACAACCGACCGGACACGGCAACTTATCCAATATGCGGAAGTGCAGAGGTCCGCATGGCGCGCCTTCCGCCCTCCGACAGACGGGCATGCGGCCGTATCGGTAGACCGGGCAGGGAGACTGACGCTACTGACGCGCCAACCCTCGGCAGGGGAGATATTCTTCCGGCCCCCAATGGGCGTGTACTGGGTGGACGTCGCCGTCCACCACAACTCGTGCAGATTCGATCTGCCCACGGCTGAGGGCGTATTCACCTTCGCCGCCGACGTCGATGTGACCTGGCGGGTAGTCGATCCCGAGAAGGCGGTCAAAGACCGACCGGCCACCGGTGAACTGGTGTATCGGCCCTACCTCGAACAGCAACTACGCCGGCTGAGTCGCGAATACCAGGTGGAGCACTTCGCGATAGCAGAGCGTGAGATCAATGATCACTTCGACAAACCAATCGCGTTGGATTGCGGCATATCGCTATTGAACTGCTCGGTGAAGCTGTCTCCCGAAGCCGGCACGCACGCGTATCTCCAAGAGGCCACTTTCGATCACCGGAAAGCTCAACGTCGTGAAGCCGAACACGGTGCCCGCATGCACACTGCGCATTTGCAGTCGAGTGAGAACGAAACCCAGCATGGGTTGCAGCTGCAGACGTCCCACCAGAGCTATGAGCTCACCAAGTTCGCCCAGCAGCGCAGCCTCGAGCTGGAGCAGCAGCGGATGAGCTTCTATGCCGAGGCGATTCAGTGCGGTGACCTCAGCCCTCTCGCGCACCGGCTGGCATCCAACCGCAACGATGTCAACGAGGTCATCGGGCTGATGATGCAGCAGAAGCAGATGGATTTCGATGCCGCGCACGCCATGTTGAAGGCGCTGCTCAACCAGAACCTGGTCAACAAACGTGATGTCCAGGACATCCTGTCGCACGCGTCCGCGGCGTTCGCCGACCAGGTGAATCCGGCGTCGGTGGGGCCTGGTTCAGTGGCGTCGCCGAAGCCCGAGCTGGTCGTATCGCCGATGGCGGCGCTCGTGCAGAATGCCGAGGTGCTCGACCGGTCCGACGACGACGATGACGATGACTAACCCCGGCATCACGGTGAACCCGTTGACCGAGCTTCCTTTCGGCGGCGGACTGATCAGGCAGTTCGACAAGCTTCTGCTCGACCTGGGATTCACGGTGAGGTGGGCCGAGACGGTCGAATTCTTGATCATCGTGGGGGTGGTGTTCGCCGTGCTGACCCTTGCTGTGGGCAAGTTGGTGCCATGGGTGAGCGGCAAACTGGCTGGGCACGAAGAACGTCTCACGGCTCCTGTTCCGGCCGTGCTGCTGGCGCCGGAATGGGTGGTTACCAAGGCTCTGGTGAGGGCTGGGCGCGTACCAGGGTCCTTCGTGCATGGCTACGGTGAGAGTGTGCTCGTGCTGGCCGATTGGCTGCAGGCGGCTTTGGCCGCTTTCCTGCGACTACTCGGATCGGTCGGCAAGCATGGCCGACCGATCGCGGCTGTGCTGCTCGTGCTGGGATTTCTGTCGTGGAACAGCAATTCATGCGTGACCGATACGCTGCCCTGCGTGTCTCCGGTCCAGCACTGGACCACGCAGTTCGAAGGACCACTGGTCAGGCCGGCGCGCTGAGTAGTGCTGCGGTGAACCAGGCCAGAAAGAAGACGAGGCTGATCGCCGTCCAGCGGAGTGCCACACCGAAGCGGCGGTACTTGTGCTGGGCGATCTGGGCGAGAGTGCCAGCCTGCTGCCACGCCTGGTCGGCCAGCGTCGGAGCTGTCGGCCGACTGCTCACGTCGGTAGGGAAGCTCGGAAAACAAAACCAGTTCCCGGGACCAGCACTACTGAGCCGCGGCCGCAGTGTCGCGGCGAGGTAGCCCATGCACACGAGCAGGCTCGCCGCGAGTCCGATGGCTATCACGACCAGAGCGGTGCTCATGGATGTGCGTGCGGTGGTAACCAGTCCCGTTAGTGCGAATCCGTTGGCGGTCAACAACAGTCCCGCTTTGGTATCAGCGGCGAGTATGACGCGGTTGAACTCGGCGACGGTACGGAGTGCGGCGTTGAGGTCGTCGACTGGGCTGAGGCTGTTGCGAAACATCATGGGATCAGCACAGCAGTGGTTTGAGGTGCACTCCAGGTACAAAGGCACACTTCAGCATCAAAATCTTACTGCTGCTCCAAGACCGTCGCGAACCATGGGAACGCCACCACGCGGCCGAGGCGGCGATACTGGTTCGACACCGGTCGCGCAGTTGCCGTCGATTTGGCGACCTGACAAAGCCCTCCCGCCGACCTGGCCGAGATGCGAGCCGCCATGGGCACTTTACGAGCACTGGGTATTACCCGCTCGGACACGAATCTTCTGGCGCTGCAAACCAGACTGATCGAACGCGGCCGCCGCGAGGCCGCCGACATCGCTCCATACAGCTGTGAGGCACCTCCCAGCGCGTAAGTCAACACTCCTCAGGAATTGGAATGCCCAAACCAAGTTGCCTTGCTGTTGGCTGGAGCCCCATAAGTAGGTCGAAAGGTTTGTGAAAGTTCTGATGGACCAGGATGGTCACGGTGACGCACTACGGAGTATGTAACCAACATCTCGCCCCAGCGAGCAGGGCCGACTCTGCACTCTTAGGGCTCGGAGCAGCCCGCGCGATCAGTGGCATTTCAGTGCTTTCGGGCGGCCCCGGATGTCGATCCGATGTGCTCGGTGCCGAGGGCCACCTCGCCGCGCGGCAAGGATGGTCGCCAGTGGTAGCAAGTCCGGTGATCTGCTGACCCTGGCGGACCGGCCCGGCGAGTCGCTCGGATGTCAACGGAGCCACGGGATTCCGCGCTGAGGACAGTGGGTCGATCAGGCGTTCCAGACGATCGAATAGTTGTCGGTGGGGTCTGCCACTATGACCCATATGGCGACAACTGATCCCCTGGCCCCATTCCAGTGGCTCAACGCATCCGAGAGCCAAGCGGACCCGCTGGGCGAGATCTTCAGCGTCGGCTTCTTCCGAAACCTCGACCCGTCGGAGGTGGTGCGCCGCTTCAGCAAAGGCGACGACTCCGGCCAGGAGTTGGACTTCGAAGAGCTCAACGACAGGATGGTCGAGTTCCTCGGCAAGACTGGCGGCGGGCACGGAGGCGGTCACGTGGGCGTGTTTCGGGCCGGTGCATGGAGCGTGGCCATCGAACCGGTCGGGTGGTGGATGACTGACCGCACGGCGCTGGCGGAACTATCGCGAGACTGTGAGGTCCTGGCGATCACCATCCACGGCTACGCCGAGCACAGCCTCGAGTACGCGATCGACGGGACGATCGTGACCGGCCACCGACTGGAGTACCCGCATATCCGTTGGGGTTGCGACCCCGACCGGCTCAACGACTACATGCGCGAGCTGGGGATGGAGCTGGACACGACCGACGATGACTATGTTTATGACGCCGATGAAGACGAGAGCGACTCGGACACCTGGGACATCAGCTACAGCACCGTCGTGCCGAGAGCCTTCGCCCTGGCGGCGAAGGTCACTGGGGTGTCGTTCACGGCAGACATGCTGGACCAGCGCCTGCTCGTCGGACCTATCGCCTACCGATGGTCACCGCCCGACCACACCACCGCTTGACCCGGTGCGCTTGCTGGTACGGCCGGTGAAGTCGTAGAACGCATCTCGGTCCGCTCTACATCCACCTGCCGGGCGACGTAGTCGACCGCGGCGTCGGAGATCTCGGCCCGGGCACGCGGAACCCGACCCCGCTCGGTATAGAACCGGTGACATCGTCGTCTGTCTCCTGTGTTCGGGTATTCGAGGAGTGTGTAACCGACATCTCACCCCGGACAGGTGCGCGACCTCCTCACGGCGCAGCCCTTCGACCCGGCGACGCGAGTCGACGGGAATGCCGACAGACCCCGGATCGACTCCGGTCCGCCGCGTGCGCAGGGAGTCTGCAAGATCATCCATCACTCCAGCATCCCGACCAGGCGGTCCGCGAGGGTGGCCGCGCAGACACCGGGAAAGTCCTGTCGGATGTAAGAAACAGTCCCGAACACCGCCCTCGACGGTTCGGCGAGGGCACCCGCGAGCGCGCGATGCTCGCGGTGACCATCGGCGGCCAGGAGTCGCATTACACCGATCGCGGAATCAACGGCACCATCGAGGAGTGCTGTTCCCGATCCACCACGGCATCCTCTGCTCCCCCGGCATGGATGTGCTGCCGCCGTTGGTCGTGTACGGAAACCACGCAAGTGTCATCCGACGATTTTCGCGAATGCGGCCGAGGCGTGGAACAGCGGCTGCTGATGATCGAGGAGACCGCCCCGTCCCCTTTCGCAAACAGACCGGCGGCGATGACGAGCTGCCGGCGCTTCGGCTCCGGGAAGGGCTGGAAGCCTCGGACGGCAAGGGTTTCAACCTGTATCACCATCGCTGATCGACCCTCCCATCATTGGGAAGCAGCGGCCACAGGAGCTCGGCCGCACTTGCTACTTTCGGCGCGGAAGTCGGGCTCGGCACGGCTCGCCGAGCCCGCGGACCAGGTGGTATTCACAAGCTCATGTCGATAGCGATCGTCAATGGAATTCGGTTGAGCCACCACGTGGTCGGCGAGGGACCCTTGGTCCTGCTGATCATGGGAAGCGGCAGTCCTGGTCGAGTGTGGCGGACCTACCAGGTGCCCGCCCTGGTTGAGGCCGGTTTCCGGGTGGCGACGATGGACAATCGAGGGATCGCGCCGTCCGAGGAGAGTGCGGACGGCATCACGCTCGACGATCTGGTTGCCGATTCGGCCGCGCTGATCGAATACTTGGGCGCGCCTGCGCATGTCGTGGGTACCTCACTCGGCGCACTCGTAGCGCAGGACCTGGCCCTCGAACGCCCCGAATTGATAGATCACGCGGTAATGATGGCGACTGCGGGTCGCCCGCACCCCATGCTGCTCGCCCTCAATGCCGGCGAGGCGGCTCTCCACGATCAGGGTGTTCGGTTGCCACCCCAATACGCTGCGGCGATCAAGGCGACGCTCAATCTGTCACCTCGGACGCTCGAAGATCCCGAGGCAGCCGAACACTGGCTCGACATGTTCGAGTTCTCGGCCTCGGCGACGGCGGCGCCCGGGGTGCGTGCGCAACTCGACATCGACTACTCGCGCGATCGACTCCACGACTACACCAGAATCACCGCGCCCAGCTTGATCATCGGCTTCACCGACGATCAGCTTGCGCCGCCGGTGTACTGCCGGGAAGTTGCCGACGTGATACCCGGCGCCCGGTATGTCGAAATCGATCGATGCGGCCATCTCGGGTATCTCGAGCGGCCCGAAGAAGTCAATCGGGTGGTGATCGACTTCCTGTCCAGCCGGGAGTAACCGAGATCACCGAGTGATGTAAACCCAAGGCTATTCCCATTGTTGGTGGTGCCGTAACGCGTCGGACCGGTCGGTCGCTTACAGTCACGACCGTGCAAACACCTGATGAGGTGCCGCTCCAACCACCGAATCGGTCCTGGTTGCAACGGTTAGACGAACAAACTGTCGGTGTGGCGCACGAGGTTGCGCTGATAGGTAGCCAGTTAACGCTGACATACCGGGATCTGGATCACTGGGTCGGTCGAATCTGCCGGGAATTGACCGAAGCCGGTGTTGCCGAGTCGGATTCGGTCGCCGTGGTGGTGCCCTCGCGCCGCAGTCCCTATACAACCGCGGCGATGGTGGCGATCTGGCGTCTCGGCGCGGTGTATGTACCACTCGCCGCGGATCAACCCCGAGAACGAACGCGAGCCATCCTCGCGGTGTGCGCGATTCGAGTCGCCCTGCTGGAGCCGGGAAACCCGCCGCCGGAGCTACCCGAACAGATTGTCACGGTGACGATCCCGTCGCCCGACACGGTGGCTGACACCGTCCAAGATCCACCGACCTACCCGGCTATCGATCCGGACGACCTCGCATACGTCATCTTCACCTCCGGCTCCTCGGGCGCGCCGAAGGGTGTCGCGGTGCCGCATCGAGGCATCGCGGCGATGGCGGACGCCACCGCGGCGGCGCTCGAACTCCGGCCCGGCGCTCGCATGCTGCAATTCGCCCCGCCTTCCTTCGACGCCTCGATCTCGGAAATCACCTCGACGCTCGGAGCGGGCGCGACCGCAGTGTTCGCCGCGCACGATGCGCTGACCGACGGTGTCGGCATCGCCGAAGTCATTGTCGCGCATCGCATCAGCCACGCGATCATGGTGCCTTCCGTCCTCGCGGCGATACCGGAGCACAAGGTGCCCCCGGGCTTGCGACTCATCATCGCGGGCGAGGCGGCGAACTCCGCCGTGGTCGAGGAATGGACCGTCCGGCACCATCTCATCAATTCCTACGGCCCCACCGAAACCACCGTGTGTGCCACCATCAGCGATCCGCTGATCGGTACGGCACGACCCATCCCGATCGGCCGCGCCATCGAGGGCACCACCTTGCGGATCGTCGGCGACGATGGCACGAACGTGGAGCCGGGCACCGTGGGCGAGCTCTGGATCGGCGGCCTCGGAGTCGCGCACGGATATCTGGGATTGCCACGGGAGACCGCCGCAGCGTTCATCGACGAACCGGTGACCGGCCGAAGGTTCTATCGGTCGGGCGATCTCGTGCGACAGCTCCCCGATGGCCAGCTCGAATTCCTCGGGCGCATGGACCGGCGCATCAAGTTGCGCGGGCGGCGGATCGAGCCCGGTGACATCGAAACCATCGCACTGCGCTGCCCCGGTGTTCGCCAAGCGGCCGTGGTGTCGACCGACACTCAGCTGGTCTGCTGCGTCGTGGTCGACGATGCGATCGGGGCAAGCGAGGTCAAGGGTTTCCTCACCGAACACCTTCCCGGCTATCTGCTGCCCGAGCGCGTCGAGATCCGCACCGAAATGCCGCGCACACCACACGGCAAGACCGACTACGCCGCTGTGACGGAATCGGTCCGCCAGACCGCCTCCCCTCGCACCGCGCCGGAGACGATGACACCGGCGGAGCGGGTGCTGTGCGCACTGTTCGCGGAGACGTTGAGCCTGCCCGAGTTCCATCCCGCGGACAGCTTTTTCGACCTCGGCGGCGAATCGATGGAGGCCGCCAAACTCACCCGCCGGATCCGGAAGGTCCTCGGCGTGCAGATGACGATGCGCATGCTGCTGGATGCCCCGTCGCCCACGCAACTGGCTGCGCTGCTGTCGATTTCGGAACCGGAGTTGGTGATCAGGGGATGACCGGAGCAGTCCGGTCGACGAGCCCGGATGACACACGGATCTGGAATCTCACCGAACCGACGACGCACTTGCGCACCGACATATCGGAATTCTGGCGCGACCGACGTCGTCGACAACCGATCTTCTGGCACGAAGGTGCCGCCGACCACCCCGGATTCTGGGTGGTCTGCGGCTACGACCCGGCGGTGACCATATACCGCGACAGCAAGCGATTCACCTCGCAACGGGGCAATGTCCTGCTCACCCTGCTGGCGGGCCGGGACAACGCGGCGGGCGCCATGCTGGCGGTGACCGATCCACCCCGGCACACCCGCCTGCGTCGCCTGATGACAGCGGCACTGACACGAGATGCGGTGCGCGCGTTGGCCCCTCGCATTCAGGAACGCACCAGGCGATTACTGGCCGAGTGGTCGGGTTCGGGCACTTTCGATTTCGCGGAGGAGATCGCCTCTCGGATCCCGATCTGGACGATCTGCGATCTACTCGGTATTCCGGACAGTGATCACGATCTGTTGGTGTCATTGACCAAGCAGGCCCTGAGCTCCGACGACGCCGCGCAGTCGGATGTCTCGGCCATGGCCGCGCGCCAGGAAATACTGCTGTGCCTGCTCGACCATGTGGAGGACCAGCGCCGACAGCCGGCCGACGGCCTGATCACCGCGCTGATCGGCGCGGAATTCGAGGACGCGCCACTGTCGGACGACCAGATCGTCACCAATTGCTACAGCATCATTCTGGGCGGCGACGAGACGAGCCGGTTGACCATGATCAACGCCGTCCACGCCTTCGCCGAGTACGCGGGCCTCTGGGAGGGCTTCGAGGCGGCGAGCGACCTCGCCACCGCGGTCGAGGAAATCATCCGATGCTTCGCTCCCACCATGCATTTCGGACGGGTCGCGAACACCGACGTAGAAATACACGGCACGCACATCACCGCGGGAGAAGTCGTCACGATGTGGAATGTCTCCGCGAACCGGGACGCGACCCGATTCGCCGACCCCGACACGGTGCAGTTCGATCGAAAGCCCAATCCCCATCTGGCGTTCGGATACGGTCCACACTTCTGTGTCGGCGCGCATCTGGCTCGCTTGGAGATTGCGATCGTGCTGGAGGAGATGCGGCGCACTGCCCGAACCATCATCCCCACCGGCAACCCGAGACCGCTGTACTCGAACTTTCTGCACGGGTATGCCACCTTGCCGATCGAGCTCGTGTAGCTCTCCCCCCTCAGGCGGTACACATGAACCTTTCGAACTCCGACCGGTACCGGATCGGCCACTCCCCTCGACCGGCGCAGGAATCGTGCGCGCCGCTGGACACGTTCATTGCCGACATGCGGGCCGAAGCGTCCTACATCGTGGGGTTCCCCGCCAATCTCGACTTCGGCTTCAGCAGGTTCGCCGGTCTGCTCGACATTTTCGCCACCAATGTCGGCGACCCGGACAGCGAGGACAAGGCTCGCGTCGGTGTCAAGGACATGGAGCTGGCCGTCGTCGACTTCGTCGCCCGGCTCGCCAATGGAGATCCGAGCCGGACTTACGGATACGTCACCGGCGGCGGCACCGAGGCCAATCAGTTCGGCCTCGACCGCGGGTGTGATCTGCTACCGGAAGCCAAAATCTATTGCAGTCGAGCAACCCACTATTCGGTCCGCAAGAGCGCCAAACTGATGCGCAAGGAATTGGTCGTCGTCGACTGTGACGAGCAGGGCCGGATCGACATCGACGCGTTGGCCCACGCGTGCGCCGCCGACGCAGGCCGCGGCGCCGTCGTCGTCGCGAACATCGGGACCACCATGACGGGCGCGATCGACGACGTGGACGCGATCATCAGGGCGGCATCGGCGGCGGGCCGGGTGTATGTGCACCTGGATGCGGCACTGAGCGGACTGATCCTGCCATTCACCCCGGAGCGGGCGTCATGGGGTTTCGTGCGCGAGGAAGTCGGCAGCGTCACGGTCTGCATGCACAAGGCGCTGGGCATGCCGCTGCCGAGCGCACTCGCGCTGTGCCGATCCGAACTGGTCAGCTCCGAAGTGGCAGGCGAGTACATCGGCGCGACCGATGCCACTCTTGCCGGATGTCGCAGCGGACTGGCTGTCGCACTGATCTGGCAATCGTTGGCCGCACAGGGAATGGCGGGGTTGGAGCTGACCGCACAGACTGCTCTCGAGATGGCCGAGCGGGCTGTCGAGAAACTCGCAGGCGCCGGGCTGCGGCCGGCCCGGAACCCTTTGTCGATCATGGTCACTTTCGACCGGCCCGCCGAATGGATCTGTCGGAAGTACCATTTGGCCACTGTCGGCGACCGGGCTCGCATCGTCACCGTGTCCCATGTGCGCAAGCAGGTGATCGACGAGCTGTGCCATGACGTCACGACCGATCGTCGATAGCCACCGACGGTCGTGGTCAGGATGCCGTCGGTGTGGCCTCGTCATGGGTCGGGGGGTGCCGGTGAATCGGTAGCGGCGTCACCGGCGCAGCGTCGTTCGCCGCGACAGGTACGAATGCCGCCGCGGGGTGATGGTGCAGCATGCGTGCGAACGTTCGCGCCGAGGCAGGCCATGGGTTGGTGACACGCCCCTTCTCGTGTTTGTACCAACTCGCGCCGGCCGCGGGCCATACGGTCTTCGCGATGGCTCGTTCCAGCCATTGCCGGTACTGCCGCATCGCATCGCCGCTCACCTCGATCGCGGGTGCGCCGATCGCGTCGCGCCACCTCAGACACGCCATGATGTAGGCGATCTGGCGTTCCTTCATGCCGGGATTGCTGCCCGCCGGATTGAACGAGTTCGGTCCGGCAATGAGGAAGGCGTTGGGGAATCCGGGCACCGCCAATCCCAGAAACGCCTCCGCCCCGTCCGACCATTGCTCGCGCAGGAGTCGACCGCCCCGGCCGCGGACCGTCATCGGCGTCAGGAACTCCGACGCCCGAAAACCGGTGGCCCACACGATGACATCCGCGCGCCGATGGGTGCCGTCGCCGGTTTCGATCCCGTTGCGGGTGATGCGCGCGATGGGATCGGTGACCAGCTCGACATTCTCCCGGCCCAGGGTGGAGTGGAACCGGCTGTCGAAAACGATCCGCTTGCTGCCGATCGGGTAATCGGGAGTGAGTGCCGCGCGTAGTGCCGGATCACTGACGTGTCGGCGCAGGTGGATACGTGCCAGCCAGTGGGCAGGTCGGGCCGACCAGCCGCGGTGCACGATCGGCGCCAACGCAATGTCGGCGCCGTAGTACAGGGCCTGCCGGTAGAGCCGATGCGCGCCCGGCATCCGCAACACCCAGCGGCTGATCGCACCGAACTCGGCCGCGGGTTTCGGCAACACCCAGTGCGGTGTGCGTTGATACACGGTCACCGTGCGGGCATCGGCGGCGATCTTCGGCAGCAGCTGTCCGGCGCTGGATCCGGTGCCGACCACCGCCACATCCCGGCCGCGCAGGTTCTGGCGATGATCCCAGTGCGCCGAGTGGAAGGCCGCGCCGGTGAAGTCCTCGCGGCCAGGGATATCCGGGACATAGCGGCGATGCAACTGGCCTACGGCGAAGACGAGGAGGTCGGCCACGATGTGCTCTCCGGTACCGGTGGTCAATTCCCACCGAGCGATGTCCTCACGATAGGACGCTTCGACGACGGTGGTGTGCAGGCGCAGGTGCGGTAGCAGGTCGTAGGTGTCGGCGACTCCGCGGAGATAGGCCAGGATCCGTTCCTGGCTCGGGTACCGCGTCTTCGCGCTGCGGTAGGGCGCGAACGAGAACGAGTACAGGTGCGAAGGAACGTCGCACGAGCAGCCGGGGTAGGTGTTCTCCCGCCACACCCCGCCGACATCACCGCCCTTCTCCACTATCGCGAAGCTGTCGATTCCGGCCTTCTTCAGCGCGACCCCCATGCCGAGTCCGCCGAACCCGCCGCCGACGATCACCACCTTCAGGTCCAGCTGCTTGTCCATGACGTTCCTCGATTCGTCGGCCGCACCGGTGGACAACACTCGTGTCAGCAAACTATCCGCTGCGGCGTTATTACCAGATTAATGGTTATGAAATCGAAAACCAGTAACAGTTCAGCCTTCGGCGTTTCATCGATATGAGCGGGAGTTAGTCGTGCCGATGCCTCACATCAACGAGACATGCAGGAAGCTAGTCGCGTCCTACCACTTAACCCACCAACGTAGATAGTTAGGCACAGCACACATACAGCTATCAATCATGGAAACCGGGGCCTGCACGACCACCTCGACTGAGCCCGACGCGTCGACTCGGCGGGTGTGTTCGTCATCGTGGCGACCGAAGGGGTAGAAAGGTCGAGGCCGAACAGCTTCGCGCGGTCACGCACATTGCACCTGTCGAACGAAGAGAGCGGATTCATGGCGACCTCTACAGCGCGCGCACAGATCGGGGTTACCGGCCTGGCAGTCATGGGCAGCAACATCGCCCGAAACTTCGCCAAGCACGGCTATACAGTGGCGCTGCACAACCGCAGCGTGGCCAAGACAGACGCCCTGCTCGAGGCGCACGCCGGCGACGGCGACTTCGTGCGCACCGAGACCATCGAGGAATTCGTCGCGGCGCTGGAGAAGCCACGCCGGGTGCTGATCATGGTCAAGGCGGGCGATCCGACCGACGCCGTCATCGAGGAGCTCGCGGCGGCAATGGAGCCGGGCGACATCATCATCGACGGCGGCAATGCGCTCTACACCGACACCATTCGCCGTGAAGCGGCCATGAAGGAACGCGGACTGAACTTCGTCGGCGCGGGCATCTCCGGCGGCGAAGAAGGCGCGCTCAACGGTCCCTCGATCATGCCCGGTGGCCCGAAAGAGTCCTACGACTCGCTCGGCCCACTGCTGGAATCTATTGCGGCACAGGTCGACGGCACGCCCTGCTGCACCCACATCGGGCCCGACGGCTCGGGGCACTTCGTCAAAATGGTCCACAACGGCATCGAGTACGCCGACATGCAGCTGATCGGTGAGGCCTACCACCTGTTCCGTGATGCGCTCGGCTTCGGTGCCAAGCAGATCGCCAAAGTGTTCACCCAGTGGAACGCCGGCGACCTGGAGAGCTACCTCGTCGAGATCACCGCCGAGGTGCTCGAACAAGTCGACGCGAAGACGGGCAAGCCGCTGGTCGATGTCATCGTCGATGCCGCCGAGCAGAAGGGCACCGGCCGCTGGACGGTGAAGGCGGCGCTCGATCTCGGTATTCCGGTGACCGGTATCGCCGAGGCGGTGTTCGCGCGGGCGCTGTCCGGGTCCAGGGCCCAGCGCAAAGCCGCGGTCGGCCTCGCCTCGGGCAAGCTGGCCGACAAGCCTACCGACGTAGCGCAATTCACCGAAGACATCCGGCAGGCACTCTATGCGTCGAAGGTCGTCGCCTATGCGCAGGGCTTCGATCAGATCGCCGCGGGCAGTGTGGAATACAACTGGGACCTGCACCCCGGCGACCTGGCGACGATCTGGCGCGGCGGATGCATCATCCGGGCTCGCTTCCTGAATCGGATCAAAGAGGCCTACGACCAGAACCCTGCCCTGCCGAGCCTGATTCTCGCTCCGTACTTCCGCGAAGCGATCGAAACGGCCATCGACAGCTGGCGGCGCGTGGTCTCTACCGCAACCCTGCTCGGCATTCCGGTGCCCGCATTCGCCTCGTCGCTGTCGTACTACGACGCCCTGCGGGCCGAGCGTCTCCCGGCGGCACTGACCCAGGGCCAGCGCGATTTCTTCGGTGCACACACCTACGAGCGCACCGACGCCGAAGGCAAGTTCCACACTCTCTGGAGCGGTGACCGCAGCGAAGTCTCGGCCGACTGACATCCCTACCGATATCGACAGCATGACCGGCGTGCGGTAGCCATTCACGTCGGTCATGCTCTGCGCAGGACTTCCGCCGACAGTGTCGGCGCCTGCCGCACGTCCGACCCACCGGCTGCTGCGGATCCCAGCCTTGGCAAGCCCTACGGTTGCTCACCACGCGCAGAGCCTGTACAAAACGGTGCGGCGCGCGGGATCTCGCGTTGCCTTGCCTAGCGGAGTGGTGATGTGAGCTTCTGGATCGACGTACGTGCCGAGACCGATGAACAGCGGGTGGCGGCCTGGCAGCGGCAGCTCGCGCCGTTGGTGGCGGATGTGTTCACGGCCTATTCGGCTGGGTTCTTCGCCGACTACTCGCCGGAGTCGTTGGACGACCTGGAGCAGTTCGTCCTTGCGGCACTGCGAGATCCGGGCGTCATGATGGAACCCTCCGCCTTACCCGTCGTCAAGGCCGCCGTCGGGTACCTCGGCGAGACGCTATTGCGAGCGGGCGGCGGCGAGTGGCTCTGGGGGCAGGGGAAATACGCGGGCATGCCGTGTGTCACGCTCGAAGCGGAGTCCGCGCAGCTGGCTCCCTTAGAATACATCACCGAAGCCGTCCGCGTCCGCGACGGCAAGCAGTTCACCCAGCTGTGGTCGCGCATCGAGGCCGGACACGACGCCGACTCCTCGGATCTGCTGCTCACGTTGGTCGAGACGATCGTGCAGAACCACGGCTATTCCTGCACAATCGAATCCGACGAATTGCTGCTGTCCGGGTCCGACTGGGTGCTGCCGTTGGACAATCTGCGCCGCAAGGTCGCCGCTGAGCCGCAGGACCAGTGGCCCGCCTTGGTGGCCGATCATCTGACCACGATGTTCAATGAGCTGGACGTGACGACGACGGACCCGCTCGACATGGACGACTTCGAACGGATACGGCCACTATTGCGGGCACGGATGTATCCGGAGGATATGGCGGACGTCGGTATCCCGGTTGTGGCACGAACCCTGGCTCCCGGACTCGTACAGCGGGTGGTGATCGATCAGGTCCAGACGATGGTGGCCGTCACCTCCGACCGCCTGTCCCACTGGCGAATTCAAGAACAGGACCTGTTCCAGCTCGCGGAGGACAATACCTACGACGACGGACTTCTCACGGTCGAAGATCTCGAAGACGAGGACGGCGAGCGGATTTTCGGCCTCTACGGCTCAGCCGACTACGCCAGCGCACATGTGCGCTGGCGTAGCGAATATCCAGTGATCGGTCGATGGGGCGCGGCATTCGTGGTCCCGTGCGAGGGCACGGTCTTTATTCACCCGCTCGATGGCACGGACGCCTATGTCACCGTGGGCACGCTGGCGAAAATGGCGATGGTGACGCATGCCCAACGGCCTTCCCCCGTGAGCCCGTCGGTCTATTGGTGGAACGACGGCATCATCGAACTCGCGGCCGATGTCCGTGAGATGGGCGACGAGCTCGAGCTGCACGTCTCGGCGGAATTTCAGGAAGTGATGGAGCAGATCGCCGAATATGCCGACGACCCGAGCTGATGGGTAACCGAATGATGTCATTGCCCGGCTGAGTCTGCTCGATTCCCCGGCCGCCGGGACCGGCGGCCGGGAATCCGCCATCGATAGAGTTCGTCCGCCCAGAGCGTAATGACTAGGCACACTGGGCCGAGGTGGCCTTACGCTCTGACTATGACCGAGCATCCGAGACTGCACTCGATCCCCGGTGGACGCGACGAGCGGCATCGACAACCGGAGCAGCAGTCCGAACGGGAGCCGCTGTGGCGTGAAGTGCTCGGGCAACAGTTACGCATGCTTCGCCAGGACCAGCGCGACACCATCGCCGAAACGGCAGCGCGCGCAGGCGTCTCACCGCAATACCTGTCCGAGGTGGAGCGTGGCCGCAAGGAACCCTCCAGCGAGATGATCGCCGCGCTGGCCGGGGCTCTCGGCACCACCCTCGGTGGACTGACCGAGCAGGTGGCCGACGCACTGCGCGCTCATCGCCGGCTCACCCTTCTCCCCCGGCCCACACCGCGGTCGGGCACCGCACCGACACTGCTGTTGCTCGCGGCTTAGTCACTCCCGATCATCCAGTTTTGCAGGGCAATTCAACGCCGCGGAATCACGAGCGCGCTACCAGCAGGCGGTCGACGAGACCGTAGTCGACGGCAGCCTGCGCGGTGAAGACTCGATCGCGGTCGGTGTCGTGCCGCAGCCGTTCCGGCGGCTGCCCGGTGTGCTCGGACAGAATGGACTCGATCTCCGCGCGCATCCGCACCAGCTCGTCGGCCTGCAGGATCAGGTCGGGAATCGCGCCCTGCCCGCGCGAAGCGGGCTGGTGCAACACCACTCGGGCATGCGGCAGCATCGCGCGGCGGCCGGACGCCCCACCCGCCAGCAACACCGCACCGACGGCGATGGCCTGACCGACACAGGTGGTCTGCACCGGTGCACTGATGTGCTGCATGGTGTCGTACACGGCGAGCATCGCAGACAGGTCGCCACCCTCGCAGTTGATGTACAGGTCGATCGCCTGCTCAGGGGCCTCCGAATCCAGGTGCAGCAGCTGTGCGATCAGCGCATTCGCCACACCCGAGTCGATCGGCGTGCCGAGGTAGACGATCCGCTCGGCGAGCAGGTGCGAGTAGATGTCGGTGATCCGCTCACCGCCGCGCGGATGCTGCGCGATGACATTGGGAATCGTGTAGCTGGTCATGCCGAAATTCCGATCCGCTGGCGTTGGGGCACGATCTGCCCGAACGAGTCGACAATGTGGTCGATAAAGCCGTACTCCTTGGCCTGTGTCGCGGTGAACCAGCGGTCGTGCAGCGAATCCTCGTAGATCCGATCGAAAGGCTGCCCGGTGTCCTCGGCGATGATGCCGAGCACGGTGTCCACCGTGTACCGCAGGTCTTCGGCCTGGACCTCGACGTCGACCGCGCTGCCACCGATGCCGGCCGAGCCCTGATGCATGAGCACCCTGGCGCGCGGCAAGGCGAAACGACGTCCTTTGCTGCCGGAGGACAACAGGAATTGCCCTGCACTGCATGCTAATCCGAGTGCGAGCGTGGACACCTCGCACGGCACGAGCCGCATGACGTCACGGATCGCGAGCATCGCGGGCACCGAGCCGCCGGGAGAATGAATCCACAGCGAAATATCCGCCTCCGGGTCCTCCGCGGCGAGCGTGAGCAGCTGTGTCATCAGCAACGTGCCGTTGTCGTCGTCGAGTGGACCGTCGAGCACGAGTATTCGGCGGCTGAGCAGTTGCTCGCGAGCTCGCCAGCTGAACATTCGAGTGTTGTCATCGTGAGCCATACGTCCACCGTGCCGCACCGACCGCCTGAAAAGCGGCCCCCGCTGCTGTCAGCAGATCTGCCCACAGCAGCGACGTCGAGCTCGCCCCGCGACGTAACCATCGCATCCGGCTGGAAGGCACATGACATCTCAACGTTTTTGGGCGCGGGTGCGGACGTGGATGCGTTCGCCGTGCTTTCCGAAGAGGCTGAGGACTTCGACGCTGCCGCGTCCGGCGGCGCCGAACCAGTGTGGAACCTGGCATTCGAACTCGGATGCTTCACCGGCGCCCATGATGAAGTCGTGGTCGCCGAGTTTGACGCGGAGTTGTCCACGGAGCACGTAGAGCCACTCGTAGCCTGCGTGGGTCCGCAGGTGGGGTTCCTCGTCGTGTGCGGGGATGGTCATCTTGTATGCACGTGGTTCTCCCTGTCGACCCGACAGCGGAATCAGCACTCGGCCCTCTTTTCTGGTGGGATGCTGCGGCACGCGAGGGTCGAGGATCCTGGGTGCTGTGGCGATCTCGTCGAGTGGGATGCCGAGGGCGGCGGTGATCGGCAAGAGGAGTTCGAGGCTGGGCTTGCGCTGAGCTGATTCCAGTCGGGACAGGGTGCTGGTCGAGATACCAGTGGCCCGGGCAAGGTCGGACAGACTGACACCCTTCTTCTCGCGGGCGCGCCGCAACCGGGGAGCAATCTGCTCGATCACGGCAACGACACTCGGTTGCTCTTCCATGAGATCCATTCAAATCACTGTGTCCCGGATTTCCATCAATGTGTCCCGGATTCAGCAACAGTGTTTGTCGGTTCCGGGTGGCATCCCTGATGCTCCTGCTCGGAGGTGATCCGAATGAACGCAACAACGGATACAACGAACAGCTCAGTGTCAGAGGTGTTTTGGGACACAATCATTATCGGTGGTGGGGCTGCTGGGCTATCGGCCGGCATCGTTCTCGCGAGAGCACAGTTCGCGACCTTGGTCGTTGATGGTGGTCCGCCCCGGAACGCGTCTGCCGACCACATGCACGGGTACCTGACACGCGATGGCATGTCGCCGAGCGAGTTCATCACGGCCGGAAAAGCCGAGTTCACGGCGTTCGGCGGGTCGCTCGTGAAGGCTTCAGTGGTCGACGCGCAGCGCAAGCCGGACGGCACGCTCGAGATGCGGCTGGCCGACGGGGGCACATTGCGGGCACGGTCGGTGCTGGTCGCAACCGGCATTACCGACGATCTCCCCGACGTCCCGGGGCTATCCGAGCGTTGGGCATCCGAGGTGCACCACTGCCCTCACTGCCACGGCTACGAGGTGCGGGGCAAGACGATCGTCGTCATCGGCAGCACTATGGCGGCGGTATCGACACATCTGGCAGCACTGCTGCGCCGCTACAGCTCATCGGTGACCTTCTGCCTCAACGGCATAGAACTCAGCGACGCGCAGCGGCAACGGCTCACGGCATACGGCGTGCGGTTGATCGACGGATACGTAACCCAGGTCGTGACGAGTACCGGCGCCGAGACCCGAGGCCTCGTCGGAATCGAACTCGACAACGGCGAAATCGTCCCGTGCGAAGCCATCTTCGTCGCACCTCGCCCGAGACCGCATGACGCGATCTTGACCGCACTAGGCGTGACCACGGTCGGTGGACTTCTTGCCGTCGACGCCCAGGGTGCCACCGACATCCCCGGGGTCTGGGCAGCCGGGAACGTGGTCAACCCCCGAGCGCAGGTCATCGCCGCCGCTGGCGCGGGCTCGACTGCCGCGATCAGCATGACCGGTTGGCTGCTGGAACAAGAGCTGTCCGCTGCGGTCGCTCGCGACGGGCTCGATGTCGGGGGTGTCTACTGATGGCCACCACCGTAGAGTCGTCCCGGACCAGTCGCTCCGACAGGCTGCCCGCCGGGGTGTACCTGCTGGGTTTCAGCCTGTTCGCGATGGGCAGTGCCGAATTCCTGATGGCTGGAGTCCTGCCCGCGGTCGCCACCGATCTCGACGTCGCGCTCTCCTCAGCCGGAATGCTCATCACCGCGTTCGCGTTAGGCGTTGTCTTCGGCGGTCCGCTTTTCGCCGTGTTCAGCCTCCGCTGGCCACGTCGCACCGCCCTGGTGGCCACTCAGGTGGTCTTTGCTGTCAGCATCAGCGTCGGACTGCTGGGCAACTACCAAGTCATGCTGCTCTCCAGGGTCGTTTCCGGACTCGCCTACGCCGGCTTCTTCGCTGTGGCGTCGGTGACCGCGATCAGCTTGGTAACCCCGGATCGAAACGCTCGCGCGTCCGGCGTCGTCGTCAGCGGCCTCAGCGTAGCTATGGTCGCCGGTGGTCCCGCCGGGACGCTGCTCAGCCACTTCACCGAATGGCGCGGAGGATTCTGGGCCGTCGTGGTCCTGACGCTGGCCGGAGCCATTGCCTGCATAGTCGGACTCCCCGCCGGCACATCGGCCGCCGACCCTGCCACCGGGTCGAGCCTGTCGCGGGAACTCGCCACGATGCGGAAACCATCGCTGTGGGGCGTTTACGGAATCACCATCCTGACCACCGCGGCGTACATGATCTCGTTCAACTATCTCGCGGCCATGCTCGCCGACATCACCGGTATCCCTGAGGTCTGGATTCCGGCCATCCTCGCGCTGTTCGGGGTGGGCGCGTTCATCGGACTTTCCATCGGTGGCAGGATCTCCGATCAGCGCCCTCACTTCGCACTGCTCACCGGCGCGGTCGGCGTCGTGATTCTGTCGGTCGTCATGGTTGTCGTGATCGAGCAGATCTGGGCGGTGGCGCCTGCGGTGTTTCTGACAGGTATCGCGGCGTTCGTGCTCAACCCCGCCCTCTACGGGCGCGTATTCGCCATCGCTGCCGAAGCCCCCACCATCGCGGGCGCCACAACCGTGTCGGCTTTCCAGCTCGGCATCAGCATCACACCCGTTCTCGCCGCCGCGACACTCACACACGGTGCCGCTCTCACCTCGGTGTACTTGATCGGAACCGCTCTCGCCGCAGCTGCTGTCCCGCTCATCCTCCTTGACCGAGCACGACAGGCACGATCAACGGCAACGGGCAACAGCTGACATCACCCACCACCCAAACCACCAACCGTTCGGCGTGTACTCGCGCTGCTGTGAGCAGATTTGCTCACAGCAGCGCGTCCAGCACATCGAGCGCAAGGGGAAAGCCGGCTTTCGACCCTTCCACCCGCTCGAGTCCTATACTTAGCTACCTCCGTCACTATCGATGGACGCCAACGCGGGTCGGGAGATCGGCGAGATTCTTATTCGATCAAGGCAACCAGCGGCGGGACCCCGGAGCACAGATGAGCGCTTCGGTATTTCACCGAATTCCGAAGCGCGACAAGCGATCTCGGCCGAACTATCGAGCAGTGCCGAAGCTTACGCACCATTCGCCGCACGATAGGGGAATATCGATGGGCACGACATTGCAAGAATTGCGTGAACAGGTGCGCGCACCTGTCATTACCGCCGACGATCCGGGTTACCACGAGGCACGCACGGTCCACAATGGAATGTTCGATCGCCATCCGCTGGTCATCGTGCGACCGGAGCAGGTCGCCGATGTCGTCGCGGCGGTGAACTTCGCGCGCGACGCAGGACACGATCTCTCGATCAAGGGCGGCGGGCACAGCGCGCCCGGATTCGGTACCAACGACGATGGCGTCGTCATCGACTTGTCGCTGATGCGCTGGGTGCACGTCGACCCGAGGTTTCGCACCGCACGGGCCGGGGCCGGGGCAACCTGGGGCGACTTCAATTACGCGACACACACCTATGGGCTCGCAACGACCGGCGGGATCGTGTCGACCACCGGCATTGCCGGGCTCACCCTCGGTGGCGGTATCGGATATCTTTCCCGCGCATATGGATTGACGATCGACAACTTGCTGTCGGCCGATGTGGTCACCGCCGACGGGCAGGCACTGACCGCGAGCCCGACCGAGAACGAAGACCTCTTCTGGGCGCTGCGCGGCGGCGGTGGCAACTTCGGCGTTGTCACCTCGTTCGAGTACCGGCTGCACCCCGTCGACGAAGTCTACGTCGGCCTGTTCTTCTACGAACTCGAGCACGCAGGCGCGCTGCTGCGCTTCTTCCGCGACTTCATCCCCGTCGCGTCCGAAGCCTACGGCGCATTTCCTGCCTTCCAGATCGCTCCGCCGCTGGAGTTCATCCCCGCTGACCGGCACGGTGACACGCTCTGCGCCGCGATCGCGCATTGGGCCGGACCGCTCGACAAAGGCGAGGAAGCGATGCAGCCGTTCCGGGACCTGGCACCCAGGGTCGGCGAAATGGTCGGGCCGATGCCCTATCCAGCCCTGAACACCGCGTTCGATGCGATCTTCCCCAAAGGCATCCGCAGCTACTGGAAAGGCAGCTTCGTCACCGAATTGACCGATGCCGCCATCGAACAACACCTGATCTACGGCCCGAAAGTGCCCGAGGTGAGTGCGACGATGCATATGTATCCGATCAACGGCGCCTGCCATCGAATCGCGACAGCGGACACCGCATTCCCTTATCGCCACGCGACGTTCGCGACCGTCTTTCTGGCCTCCTGGCAGAATCCCGCCGACGACGCGGCGCGCATTCAATGGGTTCGCGATTACTACAACGCGACCGCACCGTACTCCGAGCCCGGCGGCTACATCAATTTCATGGACGACGACGACCGGTCCCGCGTACCGGAGAATTACGGCCGGAATTACCAACGGCTGGCCGAGGTCAAACGAACCTATGACCCGGACAACCTGTTCCACCTCAATCAGAACATCAGCCCGAGCAGATGACCGAGCAGATGACCGAGCTCGTCTCGCGTGCGGAGGGCGTGCGATTCGACGAGCTCGCCCTCGCCACGCGCAACCATGGCATGCCGCTGGAAGGCATGCGTTACGACATCACGCCGATCGGCATGCACTACTTGCTGATCCATTTCGATATCCCCGAGGTCGACGCGTCGACCTGGCGGTTACATGTCACCGGAAACGTCGAGCGAGAACTCGAGTTGTCTGTCGAAGACATCAGATCGCGGCCCGCGACGACGATGGCGGTCACCCTGGAATGCGCGGGCAATGGACGCACTGCGATGGACCCGCGCAATATCAGCCAGCCGTGGGGACTGGAGGCGATCGGCACCGCTTCGTGGACGGGCACACCGCTGCGCGGCATCCTCGACGAGTGTGGTGTGCGAGACGGGGCGGTCGAGGTGGTCTTCACCGGCGCCGATCGCGGTTTCCAGGACAACGTCGAGCACAACTACCAGCGCTCGCTCGGCCTCGGCGAATGCCGTCGACCCGAAACACTGCTCGCGTACGAGATGAACGGTTCGCCGCTACCGCCGCAGCACGGCTTTCCGCTACGGCTGCTCGTGCCCGGGTGGTACGGCATGACAAGCGTCAAATGGCTGCGAGACATCGAGGTCGTCGACCGGCCGTTCATCGGGTTCCAGCAAACGTCGGCCTACCGCTACCAACAGCACAATCACGATCCCGGACAACCGGTTTCACGCATCAGAGTGCGTGCGTTGATGATTCCGCCAGGCATTCCGGACTTCCAGACTCGGCGGCGCACGGTCGATGCAGGCGCCGTGACGATTCGCGGCCGGGCATGGTGCGGCACGGCCCCCGTGGCAGGCGTCGAGGTCGGCATCGATGGCGTGTGGCAGGACGCTCGAATGAGTCCTGCGCTCGCCGAATTCGCCTGGCGCGGCTGGAGCTACGGGTGGGACGCCCGACCGGGTGAGCACCTGCTGAGCTGCCGTGCCACCGATGCGGACGGCGGCATCCAGCCGGCCGGATCGGTGTGGAACCTCCAGGGAATGGGAAATAATCTGATGCACAGCGTTGCCGTAACGGTCCGCTGACCGGGGTCGGGAAGCGGCACCTTCTGCTGCGCCGTGCCCATCGCGTGTGCGCGCCGACGTTTCGACAGCGCCTCCGATGCGCGCCGTTTGTGGCATGCCAGGAGGTTTCCACGAAGGTGCCGACGGGCTCGGTGCTGTCGTCGCCGACGTGAACGATTACCCGCGGACGAGGTCGTCGTCGGGCGCACCCAGCACAGCCACTGCACAAATGACGGGAACAGACGCGGGCGTCGAGATGTTGCCAGATGGTGGCCGGGGGCGACAACGTGAGAGGATGACCGTGCAGGTCGAGATCTGGACCGATATCAACTGCCCCTTCTGTTACCTGGGGAAAGAACGCTTCGAGCAGGCGTTGACGGCGTTCGCGCACCGCGACGACGTCGAGGTGGTGCATCGTTCGTTCGAATTGGACCCGACGCTGCCTGCCGACGAATCCGGTCCGGTGATCGCGAAGATCGCGCGTAAATACGGAATCAGCGAAGCGCAAGCGGCGGCCAATGAACGCGGCATCGGCGCCCAGGCCGCCGAGCTCGGCCTCCCGTATCTGACCGAGGGGCGTGACTACGGCAGTTCCTTCGATATGCATCGGCTGCTGCACCACGCACTGGCGCAGGACAAGCAGGACGAACTGCTCGACGCCCTCTACCGCGCGAACTTCGCGCAGCAGCAGTCCTTGTTCGGCAACCACGAGCGATTGGTCGAGGTCGCCGTCGGCGCCGGGCTCGACGAATCGGGCGCCCGCGCGGTACTCGCCGACCCCGATGCCTACGCCGACGCGGTGCGTGCCGACGAACAGGAAGCGGCCCAGCTCGGCGCCACCGGTGTGCCGTTTTTCGTCATCGACCGAAAGTACGGCGTCTCCGGTGCCCAGCCATCCACGGTGTTCACCCGAGCGCTGGAGCAGGCATGGGGCGATCGTCAACCCCTCGTGCAGATGGCCGGCGGTGCGGATGTCTGCGGCCCGGATGGATGCGAGCTGCCTACTCGCGATTGAACTGCGGGACAGCCGAATCCGGATCGCGACGCAGCGGCGCACCCGGGCAGCTTCCACCGCGGAAGAGTTCGCCGTTAGCCGGCCGGGGGCTTGCGCCAGACCAAAAGATAGCGCCAGAAGAGCAAGCGCCGGACGTCTGCGCCGGGTAGCGCCGCAGTCGCGCCGGCGCGGACTTGGCGCGTCGTCAGGGACGGGTCGAGCATGACGGGCATCTCGTCATGCGCGGGTTCTCGCGCGTACCAATCGCCTCCGCTGGTGGCCCTGGCCACCGCGAATACCGCGGCGAAAACCCGCTGCGCGGCGAAGGCGGCGAACTCGACGGGGAGTTCTCGGGGCAGGTCGGTTCTCGGCAGTGCGATCGCGGCGAGTACTCCGCCGGGACGTAGCGCTGCCGCCATGCGGGGCAACGCGTCCGCCAGCGTCATGTGGTGCAGCGCGGTTACCGAGAAGACCGCGTCGTAGCGCCCCTCGGGCACGACGCCATCGGACAGGAAGTCGGCGCGCACGCACGTGACATTGGCGGGCACCGTGCGTTGGGCCGCCGCGATCATCTCCGGCGAGCGGTCGAGCGCGTCGACATGAGGAACCCGGGCGGCGAGCGCTGTGGCGAAAGCACCTGCGCCGCAACCCACATCCAGCACATCCGCGCATGGTGTCGGCAGGTGGCGCAGCAAGGTCCGGTGGTAGTACGCATTGTGGTCCCAGGCGAATCGGCTCACCCCGGCAAGCCTAGTGCGTCGGCGAGCCTGCGCCCCTGTCCGATCAGGACAGCGCCACGTGGCGGAACACGTTCTCGACGACGAGTGCGATCGCTCCACGCTGCTGCCTACCGTTGCGGTGGTCGACATTTCACTGAGTGGGGCGACGGTCGACGCTGTTCGGCGCCACCTGTGTACCGATGCCATTCTCGTGGATGAATTGCCGTATCCGTGCAAGCTCTCCGAGTCGGTGCCCACCTGAGCGGGCTGCGCGGGCCATAGTGGTTCCTATGGGCCACCGAGCAACTGTCGCCGACATGTTTCGACCTTTGCTGCGCGCCGCTCTAGGGCCCCGACCGGCGATCGGGTTCGAGTTCTGGGACGGAAGCGTAATCCGGCCCGAGGGCGAGTATCCGGGCACGATGCGCGTGCGATCCAAAGACGCGCTCAGTCACCTGGTGTGGGCGCCGGGCGAACTCGGCCTCGGCCGCGCTTTCATCTCCGGCACTGTCGATCTCGACGGCGACCTTTTCCAGATCCTTCGATCACTGCAGTCGACAGCGCCCCGCGACGCTCGCCTCGGTCTCGGCGCCGCATGGCAGGCCATCGGCGCCGCGCGGCGACTCGGCGCGCTCGGCCGTCCGCCGCAACCACCTCCCGAGGAGGCGCGGCCCCGGCGCGGACGACTACACACCGAACGCCGCGACGCGGCGGCGATCAGCCATCACTACGACGTCGGCAACGACTTCTACCGGCTGGTACTCGGGCCGAGCATGACCTACTCCTGCGCACGGTTCGCCACGGCGGACGACGACGGTCGCGGCGGCGCGCACGCCACGCTGTCGCTCGAAGACGCCCAGCGCGCCAAGCACGACCTGATCTGCCGCAAACTCGGTCTGGCCGAGCAACGGGGGATGCGACTGCTCGACGTCGGCTGCGGCTGGGGCGCTATGGCGATGCACGCGGCGTCGACGTACGGCGCGCGGGTGGTCGGTGTCACGATCAGCAAGGCGCAGGCCGCGCTCGCGCGCGAGCGCGTCTCGGAGGCCGGGCTGTCCGCGAGCGTCGAGATCAGGCTCGCCGACTATCGCGAGCTGCGCGGCGAGACATTCGACGCCATCTCCTCGATCGGCATGTTCGAGCACGTCGGCACCGAGCGCGCCGCAGAGTACTTCGACACCCTGCGCACCTTGCTTCGCCCGGAAGGACGTCTGCTCAACCACGCGATCTCTTCCCCGGGCGGGTCCACCATGCGCAGCCGCTCCTTCATCGGACGCTACGTCTTCCCGGATGGCGAACTCGTGGACGTCGGCGAGGTCCTGCTCGCCATGGAGCGCGCCGGCTTCGAAGTGCGCGACGTGGAGTCGCTGCGCGAGCATTACGCGTTGACCCTGCGCACCTGGGTAGCCAATCTGGAAGAGGCTTGGGATCAGGCGGTTTCACTGGTCGGCGCGGGCCGCGCACGGGTGTGGCGGCTGTACATGGCAGCCTCGGCACTCGGCTTCGAGGACGGCGGCCTCGGACTCCATCAGGTGCTCGCAGTAGTGCCCGATGCGCAAGGACGGGCGGGCATGCCCGCGACCCGCCGCGCCTGGGGCTGAACCCTGATTCCGCCGGGCGATCGACCAACAGGGGGCGCAGCCGGTTGCCGCCGCGGACATCCGGAGGTAATCACCGCCGAGGGCAACCTGAACGAATGCCGTTGCTTCGGTGTGTATTACGTGCGCGGTACCCGCGGCGAAGTGAGATCGTCGACGAAGCTCGGCGGACCGAGCCATCGCCTGTCACGGTTGCACGACTACACCACCGGTAACGGCGGCGCCGCCGGGAAGACGACCGGCAGCGCGGTCAATGCCCGGTGGAATGGACCAGGCCGCCAGGTCAAGTCCGAAGGTGATCCGGCCAATCGGATCTCGGGTAGCGCATCGAGGAGTTGGTCGATGGCATCCTGGGCGATCATGTAGGCCATCGAGCTGGCGGGACACACGTGCGGGCCCGCGCCCCAGGATAGGTGAGACCGGTTGCCGGAGTGCTGGTGGACGCTGATCTCGGGATCGCTGTTGCAGGCGGCCATGCTGATGACGACCGGTTGATGGGCGGGCAGCCAGACGCCGTCGATCAGGATCGGCTGTCGCGGAAAGCTGATGCAGAAGTTCGCCATCGGTGGATCGGTGAACAACACTTCATCGAGGGCGTCCCTGGTCGAGAGACTACCGCCGAGCACCTCGCCGCCGAATCGCTCGTCGGTCAGGATCAGCAACATGGTGTTGACGATCAGGTTCTGCTGCGGTTCGATGCCCGCGCCGTAGAGCGTGGCCAACTGGTGCACCATCTCCGTATCGCTCAGGCCCGAAGGATGCTGCACCATCCGTGTGGTGACATCGTTGCCAGGTTCGGCGCGCTTGAGCTGCGTCAGCTCCAGCAGCGCACCGACGAGCATCTTGTTGCCACGATCGGCATCGACACCTTCGAAGACTGCTGCCATACCGGTCGCGGCTTTCTCCGCGATCTCGGCCGGACAGCCGAGCATGGCGTTGAGCACCGCGAAGGCGAGCGGAAACGCATACCCGCGAACCAGATCCGCGGACCCCGCCGTACAGAACGAATTGATCAGCGGGGTCGCGATCTGGGCGACGGTGTCGTGCAACCAATATGGATCGACCTTATCCAAACCGGCGGTATTGGTCTGCCGATAGCGGACGTGTTCATTGCCGGCATTACGCAAGGCGTTCGGCCGCCACTGCATCATCGGCAACACCGGGCAGTCGGTCGGAATGTTCTGCTGCCAGACGCGCGGGTCGGCCGGAAAATGGTCTTGGTCGTTGAAAATCCGAAGCGCCGTGTAGTACCCGACCACCAACGTGGCGGGCACACCCGGCGCCAAATCCACCGGCACCAAAGACCCATATCTCTTCCGCATCTCGCGATAGGCGCCATGCGGGTCCGCCGCGAACTCCGGCGAATACAGCGACGCCCGTGGGCCATCGGTATCGATCGGCGAACCCAGCTGCACGCGACCGGAGTGGTCGGACGTTGAGGACGGGGGCATTGTCATCGGAGGAACTCCAGGCGGTTGGTCAACAAAGCTCAGTGAGCCTAGGCAGCTACCGGCGGGTACGCACCCGGAATCATTCCCCGATCAGGTAACGATGCGGAGCGGATGTTCGAGTAGACCCTTCAGTTGCTGGAGGAAGGTGGCGGCGGTGGCGCCGTCGACCGCGCGATGGTCGGCGGACAACGTTACTCGCAGAATCTTGCGACCGACAACCTGACCGTCGACCAGTTGCACCTCGTCCGCGGCGGCGCCGACGGCGAGAATGGCCGCCTGAGGTGGGTTGATCACGGCGGTGAATTGTTCGATACCGAACATCCCGAGGTTGGAGATGGTGAAAGTGCCGCCGCTCATTTCGTCCGCGCGCAGCTTGCGAGCGCGGGCCCGTTCGGCCTTGTCCCGGCTCTCGGCGGCGATCTCGGAGATGCTCTTACGGTCGGCATCCCGGATGACCGGCACGACGAGCCCGGCCGGAATCGCGACTGCCACCCCGATATGAACGCCGTTGTGCCGCAACAGCTTGTCTCCGGCATAAGAGACGTTCACCGACGAGTCGGCGCGCAGCGTCGCAGCGACTGCCTTGACGATCAGGTCGTTGACGCTGACCTTTCCGGCACCGGCGATGCGCAGTGTCTCGTTGATGTCGGCGCGGAAGGCCAGCAGGTCGGTGACATCGATGGCGCTCGTCAGGTAGATGTGCGGTGCCTGCTGCATGCTCTCGGTGAGGCGTTTGGCCGACACCTGCTGGACCGTGGTGAGCGGCACTTCCTCGAAATCGTCGTATCCGACCGGAATCCCTTGGGCAGGAGATGATTCAGCGGCATTCGGTCCCGCTGCCGCCGTCGCTTCGGCGCCTGCGTGCACAGCGACACGCTGCGCGGCCGATTCCACATCCTGTCGAGTGATCCGACCGGCAGGGCCCGTCCCTGTCACGGTGGCCAGATCGACGCCCAATTCGCGTGCCACCTTACGAGCGAGTGGCGAGGACTTCGGGCGGCCACCCTGAGCGGCGGCGGTCGAAGTCTCCTGTGTTCGAACGAATTCGACTGTCGTGGCTGCCGCAGCAGCGCCGTCGGTTGCCGATTCGGTCGACACCGGCGGAGCAGACACCGGCGGAACGGATTTCGCGGCCGAACCGGTACCGTCCCCGATCAGCGCGATCGGGTTGCCGATGGAGACACGGGTCCCCGGCTCGGCCAGGATCTGTTCGAGCACCCCGTCGTCGTAGGCCTCCAGCTCCATGAGGGCCTTGTCGGTCTCGATCTCGGCAAGGACCTCACCGCGGGTGACCTTGTCGCCGACCTGCTTGAGCCAGGCGACGACGACGCCCTCCTCCATCGTGTCGGAGAGCCGGGGCATGGTGATTTCTGGCATGTTGTCGTCCTCGGTTCTCAGCGGCGGCGGCCGACGGCGGCGAGCGTTTCCAACGCGGCCGTGTGCAGGGATTCGGCCGACGGCAGCGCGGCCTGCTCGAGCGATTTGGCATACGGCAGTGGCACTTCCGCCGCGGCAACCCGCCGGACCGGTGCGTCGAGGTAGTCGAAGGCGCCGTCGGAGATGGTCGCCGCGACCTCGGCGCCGATGCCGTAGGTCAGCCAATCGTCTTCCGCCACCACAGCACAGCCGGTCTTGCGCACCGAGGCCACGATGGTCTCGCGATCGAGTGGACGCAGACTGCGCAGATCGACGACCTCGGCGCGGATACCGGATTCGGCCAACCGCTCGGCAACCTGGGTGGCGATTGTCGCCATCCGCGAGTAGCCGATGAGCGTGATGTCGGCGCCCTCGCGAGTGACCGCCGCCTTGCCGATCTCGGCAGGCGGAAGATCATCCGGCACTTCACCTTTAGTGTTGTAGAGCGCGAGGTTTTCCAGGAAGAGCACTGGGTCGTCATCCTCGATCGCGGCCCGTAGCAGAGCGCGGGCGTCGGCCGGGGTGCTGGGGGCGACCACTTTGAGGCCGGGCACGAAGGCGTAGTAGAGCTCGATGTTCTGCGAATGTGTCGCGCCCAGTTGCTGACCGCCGCCGCCAGGGGTGCGGATAACCATCGGCACGCTGGTCTGCCCGCCGAACATGCCGTAGATCTTGGCGGCATGATTGACGATCTGGTCCAGCGCCAGCAGCGAGAAATTGATCGTCATGATCTCCACGACCGGGCGCAGCCCCAGCATCGCGGCGCCGACCGCGGCGCCGACGAAACCCTCCTCGGCGATCGGAGTGTCGCGCACCCGCTTCTCGCCGAACTCGGCGAGCAAGCCCGCGGTGATCTTGTAGGAGCCTTCGAAGACTCCGATCTCCTCCCCGATCAGGAAGACATCCTCGTCGCGTTGCATTTCCTGGCGCAGGGTTTCGCGCAGCGCTTCGCGATAGGTGATGACAGGCACGGTTGTCCTTTGCGATTCAGAAGAGCGTGCGGTCAGAAGAGCGGATCGGCCGGCAGCCTGCGTGACGCTCCCCCCGCCACCGGGGTGGCGTAGGTGTAGTCGAACAGGGTCGACGGGTCCGGGTGCGGGCTCGCGTCGGCGAAGGCCACCGCCGCGTCCACCTCGGCCTCGACGGCCGACTCGATGGCCGTGACATCGGATTCGTCCAGCACGCCCGCGCCGATCAGTTCCCCGCGCAACCGCACCACCGGGTCGGACTCGCGGGCGGCCGCGGTATCCTCGCCACTGCGATACTTCGCCGGATCGACCACCGAGTGCCCCTTGAGCCGGTAGCTCACCGTCTCCAGTAGCGCCGGTTTACCCTCGCGCCGAGCGGTTTCCAGCAGTTCCCTGGCCATGTCGCGGACGGCGAGCACATCGGTGCCGTCGACCTGTTCCCCGCGCATCCGGTAGGCGGCGGCCCGCTTGTAAAGATCGGGTTCGGCCGAGGACTTCTCGACCGTGGTGCCCATCCCTAGCTGGTTGTTGATCACTACGAACACGACCGGCAGATTCCACAGCGCCGCGATATTGAGGGATTCGTGGAACGCACCGATATTTGTTGTGCCCTCACCCATTTGGCACACCACCACGTCGTCCTCGCCGCGGTAGTCGATGGCAAGCGCGGCGCCGACGGCGAGCGGAAGCTGACCACCGACGATGCCGTAGCCGCCGAGCAGGCGGGTAGCGGTGTCGAACATGTGCATCGAACCGCCCCAGCCCTTGGAGGTGCCGGTGGTGCGACCGTACAGTTCGGCCATCACCCGCCCGGGCTCGATGCCTTTCGCGAGGGCGTAACCGTGTTCGCGATAGTTGGTGAACAGGTAGTCGGTGGGCCGCATTGCCGCGCCGAGGCCGACGACGGTAGCTTCCTCACCGAGATTGAGATGGCAGTAGCCGCCGATCTTGGCCTGGGAGTATCCCTGCGCCGCGCGTTCTTCGAAGCGCCGGATGAACATCATGTCGCGCAGGTAACCGCGCAGGGTGTCGGGCTCCTCGACGGCGAAGGCGTGGGGAGCGCGGTCCATTGTTTCGGTCACGGTGATCCTCCTCAGCGCTTCCGCGGCGCGATGTGTACGGGCAGGCCGAGCGCGGTCAGCGCGGCCTCCATCCCGATCTCGCCGAGGGTGGGGTGGGCATGGATGGTGTCGGCGAGTTCGTCGAGCGTCGCCTCGAGACTGATTGCGAGGGCGCCCTCGGTGATCAGATCGCTTGCCGAAGGTCCGATGATGTGGACGCCGAGAACTTCCTGATACTGCTTCCCCGCAATGATTTTGACGAAGCCTTCGGTGTCGCCGAAGGTCTTCGCCCGACCCAGCGCCGCGAACGGGAACCGCGCGGTGACGATTTCGCGTCCGGCCGCGCGCGCCGCGGCCTCCGTCAGGCCGACACTGGCGATCTCGGGATGGGTGAACGTCGCAGCGGGGATGGCGGTGTAGTCGATGTGACTGTCGTGTCCGGCAATGACATCGGCCGCGGTGAGGCCCTGGTGCGAGGCGACGTGCGCGAGCAGTGCCCGGCCGGTGACGTCGCCGATCGCGTAGACATGCTCGACGCCGGTGCGCAACCGATCGTCGACGGGAATGAATCCCCTTTCGTCGGTGGCGATTCCGGCGCGCTCGAGTCCGAGGTCGGCAATGTTGGGCCGACGTCCCACGCCGACGAGCACCACATCGGCGTCGAGTTCACGTGCATGCTTCCCTGTCACCGTGACCCGCAGCGCCTCGCCCTGCTCGATCGAGGCGACCGTTGTTCCGGTCAGCACCGCGATGCCATGCTTGGTGAAGGAACGGCCGAGGGCGGCGCCGATGTCGCTGTCTTCGGCGGGAACCAGGCGGTCCTGCATCTCCACGATGGTGACGTCGCTGCCGAAAGTGGCGAACAGGCTTGCCCATTCGGCGCCTACGGCGCTGCCGCCGACGATCACCAGCCGGTCCGGAACGGCTGTCAGTCCGAACGCACCGTCGGAGGTGATCACCCCGGGCAGGTCGGATCCTGGCACGGGCAGGCGCGCGGGCACGGACCCGGTGGCGACGATGATGTCGCGTGCGGTGAGCTGCCGGATCGCCGCGGCGGGCGCGGCCGCGTAGCGCGGGCCATCGGGACCGATCGGGGACGGACCGACCTCGTGCACGTCGACGGTGGTCGGTCCGGTGAAACGAGCGTGTCCCTCGATGACGGTGACACCGTTGGCCGCGAGCAGCCCGGCGACACCGTCGGTAAGCTCCTTGACGATGCCGTCCTTGCGCTGCCGGACCGCGGGGAAATCGAACCGCGCATTGTCGGCGTACACGCCGTAATCCGCTGCGGCCTTGACTGTTTGGAACACCTCGGCCGACCGCAGCATTGCCTTCGTCGGAATGCAGCCCCAGTTCAGGCACACCCCCCCTGGTCGTTCCTTCTCCACCAGGCCCACCGACAGGCCACGCTGGGCCGCACGGATGGCGGCGACATAGCCGCCAGGCCCGCCTCCGATCACCAGCAGGTCGAACTCCGGCACTCGTGGTGCTCCTCAATCTCGAATGAATCGACTACGCCGAGGTGGTGGCATAGGTCGTTTCGATCGAGTCTTGCCGGACCGGAATGCACATACAATGCCTTCGAAGCCCAGCAATCAGGCCGTGAAAATGGGCGCAGCGCCCAATCCGCCTGCTCCCGGATCGGTGCGCAGGCGGGGTCAGTCGGTGCGGCCCATCAGCTCGAGCGCCGATAGTGCGAGCGAAAGTTCGAGATAGGCGCGCTGTCCGTCCACCGGGCGGCCGATCAGGCCGGAGACGCGCTGCAGGCGGTTGAGCACGGTGTTGCGGTGGCAGTGCAGGCGGATCGATGCATTGGCTGCCGAACAGTTTTCGGCCAGCCAGGCCGCGAGGGTCTGCAGCAGCACGTCACGTTCTCGCGGCGGCAGCTCCAAGACCGGGCCGAGCGTGCGGGCGACCAGCAGTCGGGTCAGGTCCGGGGAGTTCACCAGCAGGGCCTCGGGATAGCGCTTCTCGAGCGACACCAGCTCGACCGCGCTCTCGGGCAGCGTGTCCATGGCAATTCGGGCCAGCGCGTGGCCCCTGTCCACCTGGGCAAGCCCGGGTACCGCAGGCGACGATGCGGCCCGGCCGCGGACCAGGGGACGCAACGGGTCGAGCACGGCGGCGACGTCCCGCTGTTCCAGCGACACCAGCCCGATCATGCTGTCGACGCGGGTGTGCCACACCGACCGGATACCCAGTGCCGCCAGGACGGTCTCGGGCCCGACCAAGGCGGGCCTGCCGTCTGCGCGTACATCCGCTGCCACCACCAGATACGCGCCGTTCACCGGCAGCTCGAGCTCACGGGCCGCCCGCGCGGCGAACGTGGCATCCTGGGCGCGCCCGGCCAGCAGATCCTCGATCAGCGCATGCCTGCGTCGCTCATCTCTGCGCACCTGCTCGAGTTCGGTGTTCCGATACGACGTGGACAACGCCGAGGACAACCCATCGATCACCGTCCACATGGCGGTACCGGCTTCGCGGATCTCGTGCGGCTGCGAGCCTGCGCTTTCGGCGTTGTCCAGCAACGCTTCCCACACGATTCGTCCGCCGAGCCGGAAGGTGCGCAGCATCGCTTCCAGCGGTACTCCCTGTTCGGCGCGATGCCTACCGATCGAGGCGGCGACATCGTCGCGTTCGGGATCGGTCGCTGCGCCGCTGAGCAGTTCCAGGATGCGCGTCAGGTAGCGACGGCAACCGTCACGCAGATCCGCGCGCGGCACCGAGGTGTAGTCGGTCCATTCCGGGTTGTCGGTGAAGATCGCCGCCAGCAGGCGACGGGTGAGCACCGGAATGTCGGCGAGGCATTCCGCGGCGAGCTTCCGCGTGCCCACCGTGGATAATGCGGATCGAGGCGCTCCCATGTCGATCGACGCTACTCACCGGGCGTCGTTTCTTCGCGATCCGGCCGCGACAGCGCGGCCAGCGTGTCAGCTATCGCCCGGTAGCCCTCGTCCGCCGCACCCAGTATCGCCTGCTGCACGGGTGCATCGATGACGGCGTCGTTCATCCGTGCGGCGAAAGCCGCCCAGCGTTGCCGGTCGCCGCTGCTGTAATAGGCGAGGCCGCGACCGTCCGCCAATCCGAACGTGGCCCGGACATGTGCGGTCAGCTCCAAGCCGCCCATCGTGGACCCTTCCATCACATACAGGAACCCGAGCGCGGCAGCGGGAGCCGCGGTGATCCGATCGGAGATCAGTGCCGCGAACTGTGCTGCCTCGGTAACGGCCGCGACATCATCGATCACCGCCTCGAAGTACCCCAAATCCTGCTCCAGCAGTGGCACTTTGACAAGATCGGAGCGCCACACCGCGGTCACTGTCGCGTCGGCGGAGCCGGCCAGTCCGGCCTCCAGGGCGCCGAGGATGATTCGATAGGCCCGCAGCTGGCCGACATATCGGCCCAGTGGCAGCGTCCTGCTCAGGAGTTCGAGGTTGAACGGCGTCGCCTCCAGCGCGTCGTGCCAGGCCCGGGTTTCGGCACGTAGCCGTTGCATGATCATGGTTGCCACGTCGCGCTACTCGTTCGAGTACTGGGCTCGAACGACGTCGTGCAACCGCTCCATCACGTGACCCTTGCGATCGATCGTCATGTCGAAATACGCTGCGCTGTCGGTCGATCGGCACAGTTGATGGATCCGACTCTTGGCCTGTTCCTTGAGCTCGACCGCCTGTGCCGCGAGCTCGACCAGCGTCGCACCGAACCCGGGGTGTCCGAGGGTGAAGGTCTTCAGTCGCTCGCCGACCATGTCGGCGCCGAGCTCGGAGAGTGAGGGTTCGGCACCGAGCAATTCGAGGCACACCCGGTTGGTCAGCCCATCGAAGTCCTCGTGGGTGTTGGCGCCGCCGAACTCGGGCACGAAATCGGTGAGGTCGTTGAAGATCTGGCTTGCCAGGCCCAACTCCCGCATGGCGTCGTCGAGCACGGCCAGTTCCTCCTCCGGCACCTGTAGCGCGGTCGCGGCCGCGTTGAGCGGCATCCGGAACAGGGTCGAGGTCTTCAACGTCGCGACCGACTCCCAGAACTTCACCCGATCGCTCACGTGTGCCGCGACGATCTCGCGTCGGACCTCGGCCAGCCGGGTGGACATGTCTATCGACTGACCGATGAAGCCGTTCTCGACGGCCTGCACGAGGTAGCCGACGACGGCAGGGGTTTGCGCGTGTCGCAGCGCCGCCAGCACCATCCAGGCTCCGGTGTTGAGGGCGAGCGGCACCCCATGGGTGGTATGCAACGCGGGCTCGCCGTAGCGCACCGCACTGCCGTCCTCGATATCGTCGAGGACGACTGCGGCCTTCAAGAGAATTCGAACCGCCACCGCTACTCGGCGGATGACCGCCAGATCAGCGGCCGCCTCGCCGGAACCCGCGAAACCCCGGTAGTTGCGGAAGACCCAGTACACGATCGATGGCCGAAAGCCGGCGCCGCCTGCCGGGCGCAGGGCCTCCTGCCCCACCTTCGACCCCAGTGCGTCGGTGATCGGGTCGTGAAATGCCTGCCGCAGCGCGGTATCCAGTTCCCGCGGCCCGTAGGCAGCGCCTGCCACCTTCGATGCCGAGACCGTCAATTCAGCGAGAAATACCCGCAGATCGGTCTCCAGCAGTTCCGAGTCGCCGCGCACGAAGTCGCCTACCTGCGCGCCATTGCCGACGGCTGTCATCTTTGACCTCCTTATCGTCCGGACCGGCCCGGAGGCGGTCCGGCTCCGGCCTCAGTCCAGCTGTGGAGGCCGTGCACCATGGAGGAGTTTATGGACGACGCAAACTGGACGGTTTCCCAATTGCGGGGAGGGTTTTGTCCGCTTGGCCCGATCAGCAATGCGGCTCGGTCAGCGCGCCATAGTGCGTAAACGCAGCGTTCGCGGAGCGAGCACAAACCTGGGTGCGGCTACGGTTCGCGTGTCGGCGACCGCTTCGAAGCGCCAGCGCGCGGCGAGAGTGGCCAGGGCAAGAATTGTTTCGGCCAAGGCGAAGCTCTCACCGATGCATTTGCGGGCACCGACGCCGAACGGGACGAGCGCGCCGCGGGCGGGCCGCCCGTCGTGTCGGTCGGGGTCGAAACGCCCTGGCTCGGAGTGCAAGTCGCCGCGGTGATGGATGAGATAGGGGCTGCAGACGACTGTGGCGCCCGCCGGGATGCGGTGCCCGGCCAGCTCGGTGGCGGCCGTCGTGACACGCGTGAGAAACCACAGCGGCGGGTATAGGCGCAGCGTCTCCATAACGACCCGGCCGGTGAACTCGAGTGCGGGCAGATCGGCCAGCGTGGCAGTGCGGCCCGACAGCACCGCATCGGCCTCCTGATGCACGCGGTCCGCGACGTCCGGATAATCGGTCAACAGGTGCAATGCCCAAGCCAGGGCAACCGCGGTGGTGTCGACCGAAGCCGCGAAGAACGTCACGACCTGGTCGGCCAGCTCCGCCGCCGACAGCCCGACACCGTGCTCGTCGCGCGCTGCCATGAGAACCGACAGGATGGCGCCGCGGTCGGCGACCCGCCCCTCGTCGACGATCTCCTCGCCGAGGCCGCGCAGGCGCGTCACGGCCTCGTCATAGCGGCGTTTGCCCGGCGTAGGAATCCGGTCCAGCAGTGGCGGGAGGAGAACACGCCGATACACCCCAGACATGAAGGTGTCCAGATCGCTGGTCACCTGGGCGAGGCGGTCGGCAGGCATTTCGGTGGCAAACATCGTCGCGCAGCTGATCCGCGTGGTGATCGCGTACATGGCCGCGAGCGCATCGACAATCCCACCGTCTTTCCAGGGCTCGGTCACCGCCGCGACCTGTTCGGCCATCACCTCCGCGTAGCCGGGCAGCAGGTCCCGCCCGAAGGCCGGCTGCACCAGCCGCCGCTGCCTGCGGTGGTCGGCGTGACTGCACGTGACCAGGCCGTTGCCCGCGATCTCCCTGGCCCGCTCGGCGAGCACGCCGCCTTTGTCATACATCCGGTCGTCGACAAGGACCTGTCTGGTCAACTCGGGATCGCAGACAACGAACACCTGCCACCGCCCCAACCCGATCGGGACGATGTCGCCGTAGGCGGGCAGTTCGGCCAGCGCTCGCAGTGGATCGGTCACCAAGCGGACGGTACTGCCGAACAGCCGCAATCGCCCCGGCGCGGACGTGGTCTCGGTGGTCACCGGACCGACAGTAGACGGGCGCGGGCTACTACCCAGTGTCGAGAACTCGGTTCGGACAGCGACGCGACCTACCCCTTCGACCAGCATCGACATCGCATGGCGTGCCATTGACTACGGCCGAGCCCGAGGCAATCATGAACCATGGGAAACGACCAGGTGTACAGCAGTCGAACTACCGAACACCTTGCGGTGCAGGTCAATTGATACGGATAGCCGATGCTCGACGAGTCCGACATAGAACAGGCGCGCGTGTTCTATGACCTGCTCACCCAGGAGGCCACAAACCTGACCAGCACCATCGAAAGGTTGACGACTCGACGCGGAGTTCTCCGATCGACCGCGCAGGCACAGCTGTTCGGTAGAGAGTTGGATGAGGTTCGCCGCTGCTTGGACCAACTCCGAGCCAGATTCCCGGAGGTCGGCAATCCGGTCGACTGAACCGCAGGGCCACCGAGCCGGGCTACCCGACCGGCTCGGTGTTACCGCTGCACCATGTGATCAGTATCGATTGTCGCGCTGCGGCCACTGACCGCCCTGACGCTGGGCGACTCGCCCGCGCGGACGGCGACGTTCGTCAGGATCATCATCCCAATCATCCTGTTCTCGACGACTTTTCGGATCCCAGTTCATTGCCGTGGCCACCACGACCAGCAGCACAGCGACCAGCAACACAACGAGAACGACTACGAAGAGTCCCCCGTCAAACACAGATTCCCGCTTCCTTCGATCCGACAATTGCCTACCCGGCACCGTTGCGCGGATGGCGCACTCGCACAGATCTTTTCACGGCCGACGGCACGGTCCTCACCCGCGCTGAGAAGTATGCCCTGGGCGCGGGAGCGGATATCGGTTATTGCTGCACGAGCAACCCGAGTTCCTCGGTGAGGATCTTGACCGTGTCGCGAATCTGGTCCTCGGTATGGCAGGCGGTGACGAAGAACCGCAGTCGTGCAAGGTCTTCCGGGACGGCGGGATAGATGATCGGGTTGACGTTGATGCCACGGGCCAGCAAAGCATTGGACAGTTTCAGCGTCCTGAGCGAGTCACCGACGATGCACGGTATGACCGGGGTGTCGTTGCTGTCACCGGTGTTGATGCCCGCGTCACGGGCCAGCCGCAGGAAAAGTCGTGAGTTATGCCGCAGGCGTTCGAGTGGCTCGCGGTCGGCCCGCAGCTGTCGCATCGCCGCCAGCGAGGCGGCCGCGTTCATCGGTGTCATACCGACGCTGTAGACGAATCCGGGTGTCGTGTACTTCAGGAAGCGGATCAGCTCCGCGGTGCCTGCCACGTAGCCACCACATCCGGCGAGTGCCTTCGACATGGTGCCGGACCACAATTCGACGTCACGCCGATCGACATCGAAGTATTCGCCGATCCCGCCACCGTGCGCGCCGAGCACACCGATGCTGTGCGCCTCATCGATCATCAACAACGCCTTGTGCTTTTTCTTGATCTCGATGATCGCGGGCAGATCGGGGATGTCGCCGTCCTGGCTGTAGATACCCTCGATGAGGATAAGGACGCGACGATACTGGTGACGGATGTCATTCAGCAGCGCATCGAGTGCCGCGTGGTCGTTGTGCGGGAACGGCCGCCGGGTCGCGCCCGAGAGTTTGCAGCCCTGCATGATGCTGTCGTGCGCGAGGCTGTCGTGGATCACGAGATCTTCCGGCCCGACGATATGGCCGATAATCGTGACGTTCGTGGAGTGACCGCCGACGAGTGCGATCGCATCCTCGGTGCCGAGCAGCGTGGCGAGTTCGGCCTCCAGCTCGCGGTGCACCGGCTTCTCACCGGAGAGCACCCGGCTGGCCGAGACCGAACTGCCGTAGCGGGCGACCGCGTCCTGAACGGCCTCGACGACCGCAGGATGGCCGGACATGCCCAGATAGTTGTAGCTGGAGAAGTTGACCACCTGCGCGCCGCCGATGATCGAGGTGTCCCTGGTGACGCCATCGTTGATCAGGAAGTACGGATTGGACAGGCCGAGCGCCTCGGCGCCGGAAAGCCGATCGGCGATGGCCTTCACCTCGGCGAACTCGGCGATCAGGCATTCCGGCTGCACAGCGGTGGATCGAGGTTCGGGTGCGATACCGGGACCGGCGGTGGCGATGGTCGGCGCGGATACGGCGGCATGGACAGCAGGCGCTGCGCCGTCAGGGGAAGACCGACCAGCGAACTGATCCGTGGCGTAGCTAACGACGTCACCCATGGTCGTCGCCGCCGTGAACCAGGTCGGGTCGATGGTGAGTCCAGGAAGTTTGCGGACGAGCCCGGCGAACAGGTCGGTCAGCATGAGGGAGTCGAATCCGAGTCCGTCACTGAGGGTTTGGGTTTCACGGAGCCGGTCGACAGGGAATCCGCTGACCCTGGCAAGTTCTGCACGCACGATTCCCGCGACGGCGTCCGGGGCACGGGCGGCAGACGCGGAACTGGACCGTTCGGCGACAGCCTGCGGCGCGCGCGCTTCGGCGGGTGCCGTGACCATGCGTGCCAATACGGCGTTCTGCTCACGGAAGAGTGCGATCAGTTGGTCCATCGTAGTGTCCTCGCGTTGTGCGAACGATGCTGGGAGAGTGTGCAGTTCGGCATGATTCGCGGTTGCGTAGGTCGACGACCCCAGCGCGTCCGCGGCCGTCGCGCTGAAGGCGGGCGGCTCGACCCAGAACCGGTGCTCGGTCGAGAATTCGTACACCGGCAGGCGACGGCGGATGCGCTGTGCCGGTTCGTAGAGTTCGTCCCAGGCGGGGTCCGCACCATCGCGATACAGCGCAGCGATCACCTCCGCGAGTTCGCTGCCGGTCGCGCCGGGACCCGGACTCGGCGCCAGGCAGCGCGCAATCATGTCGGGCCGGAGTCGACCGACGAGCGGGACCAGGACACAACGCGGACCGATCTCGATGACATGGGTGGGCTCGGTGCCCAGTGCGGCCTCGACAGCCGCGCCGAAAAATACAGTGGCACGGACATGTTCGGTCCAGTATGCGGCATCCATCGGTTCGTCCGCGTCGAGCAGACGGCCTCGCACGGTCGAGTAGACCGGGAGCCCGGGTGCGCGGAAAGTGCACGCGCGCGCGATGGCTTCGAATTCGGCCAGCATCGGATCCATCAGCGGGCTGTGGAACGCGTGGGACACCGTAAGCGTTTTCGTGGTCACCGCACGCGCGTCCAGTGTTGCCCTGATGCGCGTGATCGCGTCCGCGGCGCCGGAAATCACCACCTCCTCGCGACCGTTGACAGCGGCGAGCGCGACCATCGGTTCGGCGGCGAGCGCATCCGCGATGTGCGCCGGGGCAGTTCGCGCGGCGAGCATCATGCCGCCCGGCGGCAACTGCTGCGTCAGTCGGCCGCGCGCGACGACGAGACGGCACGCGTCCTCGAGGCCGACCACCCCCGCCACTGCCGCGGCCGCGAACTCGCCGACGCTGTGACCGATCACCCACGCGGGCCGGAGGCCCGCATCGGCGAGCGACTTGGCCAGTGCGTATTCCATCGCGAAGATCGCGGGCTGCGCGAGTTCGGTGTGGTCGATGTCGGCACGCTCATCGAGCAGCAGATCCCGCACCGAGCGGCCGAGGTGAGCGGCCATGGCGTCGTCGACCAGTGCCAGGGCACGCCGGAACGAGGGGCTCGCCGCATACAGGGCCCCGGCCATTCCGGCGAACTGCGATCCTTGTCCGGTGAACATCCAGCCGGCCGCGATCGGGTGCGCGACACCGGATTCCGCACCCGACCGCAGGCAGGCAATGGCCTGGTCGCGGTCGTTCCCGACGATCGCGAGCCGGCTGCGGCCGGACGATTTGACCTGGTTGCTCGTCCAGCAGAACTGCGCGAACCGGTCATCCGGAACCGACCCCAACGTTTCGGCCAGCCGAAGGGCGTTGCGCCGCAGGCCCTCCTCGTTGTCCGACGACAGCGTCAGCACCGCACTCCCCGAAGCCGCCGCTGCGGTCCGGCCGGGCACGCCGCCACCTGGCAGCGGCGCGATCGTGGGCGCGGTCGCCAGCACCATGTGCGCGTTCGTGCCGCCGATGCCGAAACTGCTGACGCCGCCGTATGCAGACCCGTCCAGCGACATCGGCTCGGCAAGCAGGCGCAGACCGTGCTCGGCCATCCGCAGCCGCGGGTTCTCCTGGTCGGCGAACCGCGACGGCGGAACAACACCGTGGTGCAGGCTGAGCGCGACCTTGATGAGGCCCGCAACCCCGGCAGCACCCTCGGTGTGGCCGAGATTGCCTTTGATGGAACCGATCCCGCAGGGCCGCCGCCGGCCGTTGGCATGCAGCTTGCCGAGTGCCTTGACCTCGATCATGTCGCCGAGCACCGTTCCAGTGCCGTGCGCCTCGATGAAGTCCACGTCCTCGGATCGGACTCCGGCCCGCTCATACGCCTCGCCGATCACCTGCTGCTGCGCCCACCGGTTCGGGGCGGTGATGCCGTTGCTTCGCCCGTCGGAGTTGACCGCACTGCCTTTGATCACCGCATAGATCGGCAGGCCCGCAGCCTGCGCGTCCGAGAGGCGACGCAGCACCAGCACTGCGACACCCTCACCGCGCACGATCCCGTCGGCGTTGCCGCTGAACGGTTTACACCGGGCATCCGGGGCGGAGAGACCGGCCTGGGTGTAGAACACTCCGACGGCCGGGGTCAACACGAGGTTCACCCCACCCGCGACCGCCTGGTCACATTCGCCGGAAGCCAAAGCGGCGCAGGCGAGATGGACCGCGACCAGGGAGGACGAGCAGGCCGTGTCGACCGCGATGCTCGGACCCTTCAAATCGAACTGGTAGGACAGCCGGTTGGCGGTCATGAAGTATCCGTTGCCCGATCCGTGCTGCGGGGTGATCGCGCTGTAGTCGCTCATCTGCAGGTTGGCCCATTCATTGGCCATGACGCCCACGAAAACCCCTGTTCGCGAACCGGACTGGGCGCGCGGATCGAGTGTGGCATCCTCGAATGCGCGCCAGGTGGCCTGCAGCAGCAACCGCTGTTGCGGATCCATCGCCTCGGCCTCACGCGGTGTGATGCTGAAGAAATCGTGGTCGAACGCATCCGCGTCGTCGATGAATCCGCCACTACGGGTGTTGATCGTGCCGGGCGCTCCGGCCGGGTCGTGGAAGGCCTCGGCGTTCCAGCGACTGGGCGGGACCTCCGAAATCACCTCACGCCCATCGATCAGCAACTGCCAGAAAGCAGCTGGATCGGCTGCTTGCGGGAACCGGCAGTCGAGACCGACGATGGCGATATCGTTCATGCGGCGACGGTGAACTCGGCAGCGAGGTAGGCGGCGATTTCGGCGATGGTGGGGTAATCGAAGACCAGGGTCGGGTCGATGTCCAATGACCACCGGTCCTCGATCTCGCCGCACAGGGTCACGGCCGATACGGAGTCCATGCCGAGCTCAGCGAGCGGGACTGTCGGATCCACCTGGTGCGGTTCGCGTTCGGTGTAGTCGGCAATGCGCTCCACGAGCCAACCCTGAATCGTCGACGGGTGGGTGACGTTTGTGCTGAACATATTTCGGCTCCTCGGCGGGGCAGGTCGATCAGACGGTCAGTGCTCGGCTCAGCGCCGGTTCGAGGTCTTCGTGCAAGACACCTCCGACGCCGTCCTCCAGAAACGCGGCGCGCATCGAGCTGCGCTGGACCTTGCCGCTGGTGGTGTGGTGCACCGATCGGGCCTCTACGAGAACGACACTCGGTGCAGGCACATCGAATCCGCGAGCGACCGCGATTTTGATCGCCGCAGTCAGCTCGGCGAGCGTGGTGTCACCCAGCAGGCCCTTCTTGACGCCCTGCACCACGACCAGTCGTTCCCGTCCGCCCGCATCGACGGATACCGCGACCCCGGCGGTGAGGGCCGGGTGTAGCTCGCTGACCAGTTCCTCGATGTCCTGGGGATACAGGTTGCGGCCGTTGACGATCAGCAGATCCTTGAGGCGGCCCGCGACGAACAACTCGCCGTCACGCAGCAGGCCGAGATCACCGGTGCGCAGGAACGGCCCCTCGCTGCCGATGTGGGCATCGAAGGTCTCACGGGTCTGCTGCGGTCGGTTCCAGTACCCGGCGGCGACGCTGTCGCCGCGAATCCAGATCTCGCCGACGCTGCCGTCCGGCACCTGCTGATGAGTACTCGGGTCGACGATGCGGATGTCGAGACCGCGAGCCGCACTCCCGCACCCGACGAGCCTGCCGTCATTTCCGTGGTCCATGACTACGGGAGCCGCGTTGACCTCGTGTCTGGCGCTGGCGAGCAGCGTCACCTCGGCCAGGCCATAGGCAGGCAGAAATACTGTCGACCGCCAGCCCACGGGCCCGAACCGCTCCAGCACCGCCGCCATGGTTCGTTCGCGGACCGGCTCGGCGCCACACAGCGCGACCTCGAGCGTGGACAGATCGAGATCGGCCAACTGCTCGTCGGTCACTCTTCGAGCGATGAGTTCGTAGGCAAAGTTCGGCGCGCTGGTAAACGTTGCGCGGTACTTGTCGATGGCCTGCAGCCAGCGCACCGGGCGCTTGAGGAAGGTCGTCGGCGACATGAACACCAGGTTCGCTCCGGCATACATCGTGCCGAGCAGCATGCCGATCAGTCCCATGTCATGGAACTGCGGGATCCAGCTGACTCCGGTCGCGGCATCATTGAGCCCCCCGTTCGCGGTGATCGCGGCCTCGTTGTGCATGAGGTTGCCGTGGGTAACGACGACGCCCTTCGGGGTACCCGTCGACCCTGAGGTGTACTGCAGGAAAGCGATGGTTGCCGAGTCGATATCGGGCATCCGCCATGCGTCGGGATCGCCGAGCGGTTCGTTGGTCGCCACGACGGTCGCGGTCGTCGCGGTCGCCGCGACCATCGGCTGGAAGTTGGCGGTCGTCAGGACCAAGCGCGCACCGGAATCCGCGATCACGCTCGCCACTCGTTGGGTACTGCGCTCGTCGTGCGGCACGGGCGCGGGCACCGCAACAACGCCGGCATACAGGCAGCCGAGGAAGGCTCTGAGGAACTCCATTCCATCCAGATAGAGCAGCACGACAGGCTCCGCCGATTCCGGGCGGCCGGCCAGCCAGGCGGCCACAGCCCTGGCATCGCGATCGAGTTCACGATAGGTGACGATCTCCTCGGTGAGTTCGCGTCCGGACTCACGAAGATAGGTGTACGACCGGGTCTCCCCGTATTTCACAACTTGCTGCCTGACGTGGTGAACGTAACTTGGCTGCATTCCGTAGGTCCTTCGTGATGGAGATCGTCATAGGGGACGACTATTACTATCCGCTCTCCACGCGCCTGGAGATAGAGACCACAGGTATCGCCCAGCTAACCCCGGGGGTGAGCCCAAATCCACCCTGGGTGGGCAGACGGGCACCGATTCCGCGCGCCGATGCGAAGTCCGCTATGTCGGCAGAACCCGCTTCGAGCACACCTCGGGTAAATCAGAGGTTCTTCCCTGCCAGGTCCAGGGATACCCGGCCGATGAGCCAGGAGGTCGACGACCGCGAGCGCGACTACGCTTCGTAGGCGGCCACGCCCGACTCGACACCTCAGGTATCCGCGAGTAGCAGCCCCGCGGCTCATCGACTCAGAGAATCCGGTTAGCGGCTCCTCGGCACTACATCAATGTTCTTGTCCGCGCCAAACTTGGCGACGCTCGTCATCAATCGCCGCTCGATGGCACCCGCGCCAGGCCCGCCGACGGCGTCCTTCACCAAGAACTCGAGCGCGACATCAGCGAACACGAAGTGGAAATCCGCAGGCGCGACCACCACGGCAGGTAGCCACTCGAACACCTCGGCACAGGTGCCTCGCCCACGAGCGCCGTCATTGCCTCGGGCCCTGAGCGCATTTCGCGCTGTGCGCGGTCCGGGTGCCCGACGCTTGCAGTTTGCGTCCCACTTCGCCGAGCACGACGACCGTTGCCACGAGGACCAGGGCGAAGGAGAAACCGGCGAGCGGTGAATCCTGGAAGGTGTTGCCGCCGAAGTAGCCGAGCAGAGCACCCGTCGCACCCCAGAGCACAGCTCCGATGATGTCGAATGCTGCGAAGGTTCGTGGTGGGACGCCGACCGCGCCCGCGGTCAGCGTCATGATCGACCGCATGCCGGGCAGGAACCGGCCGATCACGATGAAGACCGGTCCGCGCCGTTCCAGCACGCTCGCGATCCAGCCAACCGCTCTGTACCGCTTGGTTCCCACCGGAATCTTGCGCAGCAGCGGGCGTCCCGCGTGCCTCCCGATCCGATAGCTCACCTGGTCGCCGACCGCCGCACCCGCCGACGCGGCGAGGACGAGTAGTCCGAGATTCGGACGACCGGTCGCCGCGATACCTCCAGCGGCAAGCAGCACGACTTCGCTGGGGAATATCGGAAGGACTCCGTCCAGCGCGGCGACGGCGAAAACAACGAGATAGACCGAAGGCGAGCTCATTACCTCGCGCGCCAGATCCAGCAGCTGAGCACTCATGCCAGAATGATACTCATATCATTTGTTACTAGTATCATAATGGGAGTGGGTGGGGACACTCCCCCACCAGCACCGAGAGGATCCACCGTGACCGAGAACCTGTCCCCGTTCGACGGCCGCGCGGCATACACGCCTTTCGAGGAGTACGCCGAGCGGTACCGCGAGTTCTTCGTGATGACCCGCCGCGATGGGATCATCGAGCTGAGGATGCACACCGACGGCGGACCGTTCCGGCACAGCTGGCGCGGCCACAACGCCTGGCATCGGGTGTGGACCGAGGTCGGCAACGACCCGGAGAACGAGGTCGTCATCATCACCGGAACCGGCGATTGGTGGCATACCGGCGATCCGTCGCAGCTGTGGCACACGCCCTTTCCCGACTGGACAATAGACAGTCAGCTGAAGATGTACGACGACATGGTGTTGCTGCTGCAGAACCTCTTGTTCGCCATCGGCGTACCGACAATCGCCGCCGTCAACGGACCGGGAACCCATTGCGAATTCGCGACAGCCTGCGATATCACACTCTGTGTCGAGGACGCCGATTTCTTCGACCCGCACTTCCTCGCCGGTGGCGTCCCCGGCGACGGCATGGCATTGACCCTGCAGCGCACCATCGGCGTCAAGCGCGCGTCCTACTACATGTACACCGGTGAGCCGATAAGCGGCCGCACCGCAATGGAATTGGGCCTGGTCAACGAGATCCTCCCTCGGGATCGACTACTGCCGAGGGCGTGGCAGATCGCCGAAATGATGATGGCGCGACCGCGTAGCTCCCGCCGGCTGACGCACGCGATCGCCACCCACCCATGGAAGCGCGCCCTCGTCGAAGATCTGGGGTTCCACGCCGCACACCAGCTCTGGGGTATGACAATGGGCGAAGCAGGTGACCTCGATAAACTGCGCACAATGAACAGCCGGTTCGGTACCTCGTGACGTCACCAGATCGTTCGACCTCAACAACAGGGTCGCACCGCGAACGAAAGAAGGCGCTGGTACAGGCCACGTTGCAACGCGAAGCACTACGACTGTTCCGCGAACAGGGCTACACCGCGACCACCATCGACCAGATCGCCGCCGCCGCAGGCGTGTCACGCGTGACCTTCTTCCGCTACTTCCCGACCAAGGCCGATGTGGTGCTGCACGACGTCGCCGACCTCGCGGTGCTCGCCGCACTCCCGGAAAACCTCGAAGGCATCAATCCCGTTCGGGCACTTCGCGACACAGTGCGGTCACTGACCGAATCGGCAACACCCGCCGACAGGGCCGTGAGCGCGGAACGCGAACACCTCCTGCGCACTGTCCCCGAACTCCGCGCTCGCGTCCCCGAGCAAATGGCCGCCGCGATCCCGCTGCTCGCAGGCGAACTGGCCGAACGCCTCGGCAGGCCCGCCCCCGACCTGCCGACCACCACCCTCGCCGGCGCCATCATCGGCGTCGCGATCGCAGCATGGACCGCAGCGGCCGACGACCTGTCGGAAGGGTTCATGCAGCGCCACCGACAATTACTCGACGACTGCCTCGCCCTGCTGGAGAACGGGATGGCGAGCCCGGACTAACTACCCGGAAGTCCGGGACTGCCGGGGATCCGGAAGCCTGCCTCGAACCGCGGACCTGGCGGAAGACCACGCAGGCCCCGCCGGTCCACGCCACCGACGGCGGTATCAGCTCGTCCCACATCCCATGCCACCAGAAGAGGGACTGTCCGGAATCTGTTGACCGAGACTTTGCTCCTCGAGCACCTGCATGACCTCGGGAATGGATTCCAACGTCTTGCCCGGCTAGTCGCCGATGAGTCGGTACATTCCGGTCAGCGCAATGGTGTAGCAGCGGCGCTGCACATCCTGCAGAATGCTTTGCCCCTTCACGGTCAGCATCTTCTTTGCGTCGAATACCTCAGGGCATTCACGCGACAGACCCGCGAGACCGAGCCACATGGGGAAGTTGCTGATTCCGGTGAGTCCGGGTTGCTGCATGGTCGCGTAGCGCGCCTGCAATTGCGGATTTCCCGGTGTACCGCCGGTAGCTGTACCCAACAGCCGCACATCGGGAGCGTAGGTTTGCGCAGTTCGGTCGCCCGGATCGGACCGGAACCGCCGCCGGAGTAGCCGTACAGCGCGATTCCCGAATCGGCAATCCCCGGCGCCGATCGTTTTTCATGGCGCGAAGACTGTCGAGCACCCTCTTACCTTCGTCGAAAGAAGGTGTTGAACGTGCCATCGAAATCCGGGACGTTCAGCGCAAAGCCCTGCATCAGCCTATATTGCGCAAGCAGACTTTCTTTCATGGCGCCCGCTGACAGCGTGAACGACGGATTGCACGACGAGTCGGTCGAGTCGATCGCTTCCTGACTCCGGGCGGGGGCTACCGAGCCGCGGGATGCCCGGAGTTATCACCGAGGGGACGGTCGCGATGGGGGCGACCCCGGCGGACACCGGAAGGCATAGCACCACCAAGGGCGCCGCGACCCACTCGAACCTACGCCGAACCCCGAACATATAGCCCTCACCTCGACGCGTGATCCAGCCATCCGACCACCGGACTGCTGACAAATAGACCGCCCGACCGAGCTACGACGCCATCCGCATTCCGACAGCTTCCGCCGCGATCCAGTTGTGCACATCGCCAACCGACAGCGCAGCGCCGCCCGTGCTGTCCACGCCTTCGCCGCCGGTTCCCCCGCGTATCGGTGCCGCCGAAGGACGCGGCAGCGACGTGACGTGTCCCTGCCGACCGCGCCCTGAGTACGCGGCCACCGAACCGAACCGATGCCGTACCGATTCACCGCGAATTCCATTTCGGAACAGGAGTTTCCCCCCGTTTCCGAACAGCAGTTTCCGCGACATCAACCATCGGAAGGACAATTGCAACCAATAATCGACCGTTTCGATACCCATTCGTTATAAAAGGAGGGCGGTAACCGAAACTAGTACTGCGCTACATTCGTATTTCGCGAGGTAGCGCCCTTGTTATCTGCCATTTCATACTCGAAGTCGGCAATGCTCACAGTTTGCCCCCAGTCTGGACCAAATATCACACAACTGTTTGCGGCGACGCCGTAGAGTACGAATCCTCGGTCGCCAAACCCTTTCGAGCGATCACACGCAGAGTGTGACCGTTCGGGCAATCCGCCGAATTCGGGCGCGTGCTTTCCATCGCTCCCATTCGGTAGAATTGCGGACAGCCTCGAATGCCCAGCGTCGGCGCGCATTACCAAAGGCTGCGCCAAACCACAATGCCGACGCGCCACGAACTGGACGTTAACCGAGCCGTCCGGAATGAGGAAGCAGCGATGGTCGTTATGACACCGAGCACACCCGTTCGGCTAGACGCGACACCTCGGCCGTCAGACAACGGCCTGCCGATCGATTCGCGACACCGGCTCGGCGAGCTGCTCGCCGAGATCGCCGCAGGCGATCGGGCCGCGTTCACCGAGTTTTATCACGCAACCAGCCATCGGGTCTTCGGGCTCGCGGTACACATCGTGCGCAGCCGCACGATAGCGGAGGACATCACCCAGGAGGTCTACCTACAGGCCTGGACCACCGCCGATCGCTACGACCGCACTCGATCCGCCCCGCTGACCTGGCTGATGATGCTCACTCATCGGCGCGCGGTCGACCTGGTGCGAGCCGAGCATGCCATCGCTGCCCGGGAGAACAACTACGGCAAAACCGAAACGCGGCGCGGTCACGATGTCGTCGCCGAACAGGTCGACGATCATTTCGACCACCAATCCATCCGAGACAATCTAGCGAGATTGAATGCGCGCGAACGCGAATCGATCGCCTTGGCCTACTACGGTGACCATACTTACCGCGAAGTCGCCGACCTCCTGGGAATCCCATTACCGACGGTCAAGAGCCGCATTCGCGTCGGACTGAAGCAGATGGAGGTATGGCTGAGCAACGAATGACAGGGAGGTGCTGCGCTAGGTCCGGTGGCGCGAGGAATCCAACTTGACCTTCCCGCCTTCCACCAAAGCTCTGAGCGCGGCAGCCTTACGGTCGCAGATGTCGACGCCACAATTGCGGTGCCGCTGCATTTCGTCATGCGCCTCCGCGATCGTGAACGGTTGCGGTGGAGCCTCATGGGTCCAGGCTGCAGGCCAAATATCATGCCGAACAACCTTTTTCGTCGGCGTTCGATTCACGGCCGCAGTGCGCCTTCGTATTCCGGCCCCAGTGACCCCCGGCGGATGGTGCAGAGTCCGTAGATGAATCGCGCTGATGGCGACTGTCACCACCAGAACCATCAAGACGACAAGTATGAAGAAAATACGTGAGTCGAGCATGGGACATCAACTTTCCTGCGCACGTGACGACAGGTTGTTTCGCACCGCACCGCCGTCGAGGGCGATTGATCGGCACTTCACTGTCGACCCCTTCGAGTCTCCTCTTGCCGACCACCACACATTTCCCAGTACAGGGAAGAATCGTCCGGCCGGCGACCACCTTCGAGCAGGCCACAGCCCAGAGCCCATCGACTCTCCCCTGGCAGCATCCGGACATGTACGGGCGCAAGAGCACAGTCCCGATCGGCTGACGCGAAGGCGGTCGATCCGTCAGCTGGTGAATCTGAAGCTATGCCAAGTCTCACCGAGATACTTGCTGCTATGTGAGTTCAAATAGTCGGAGTTTCCCCGGCAATCCGGTTCGGAGTAGAGCGTGACAGTGGCAGTTGTCTGATTGTCTACCGACCCATTGCCAATAACTATGTTATAGGTCTGATATTCGTCAGGATTCTCGATCCGCTCGGGGTATCCGTCGTCATTGTTGAAGGTGAAGGTTCCCGTAGCCATAGCCTGCTCCATTCTTGTCGCGACTGCAAAAACAGCCCTGAACTGCGATTTTCGGCCGAAGCCTACGCTCGAGATCTCAGCACGCCGCATATCGTCGACCCTCGAATCAAAAAGCATCGATGCCACAATCAAGATCATTTACCGATACAGAGCTTTACGCTGCATAGCAAATCGGCAGGGACCCAACAGGTTTCACTGTGCAGAATTCGCCGAGCCGCTGCGGACGTCGGCGCACGCCGAACGCTCGAATGACGCATCCGTGACTATCCCCAAGCCTGAGAACTCAGGTGACCAGGTATTTCGGCCGAGCACCGAGGTCCGACCGACCGGTCAACCGGGCCACGCACCCGGGCCGATCAACCCAGGATCAGGCCCACTACCGCCTTGGGAGCGGCAAGCCACTCACGGATATTGTTGCGCACCAGAGTTATCCGCCTACACTCGCAATACGCGGTTACTCCGTCGGCATCGATTCCTTCCGCACGGCACAACGCGACAGCCCGCGGCACATGTCGATACTGAGTAACGATGATCGCGCGCTCGACATCGAACAAACGTTCTGCTCGCGCACAGGTCTCCCGCGTCGACAGCCCCTCCCCGTCGGAGCGTACGAGCGCCGGATCGACACCGTGGTCGAGGAGGTACCTCGTCATCGAAGCAATTTCGTCCCCCGAGGCACCCGCCGCATCGCCGGACACCAGGATCTCGCGGGCTTTCCCGACCCGCACCAACTCGATCGCGACATCGAGCCGCCCGCGCAGGTACGCCATCGGCGCACCATCGGGCCCCACCTTCGCCCCCGGCACGATAACCACTGGAACCGTTGGCGCCTCCGCAGGCTCGAACCGGTGCCCGGACGACATCACCGACAGCCGCACGTTCGCCCCGACCACGACCAGTACCACCCCCGCCGCCAGCGCAACGCCGAACTCGAGACCCCTGCGCACCGGCCGTCGCACCGCCCCACCCCCGGACCTCCCGCCCCGCGCCGCCCGACCATCCACCACGGCAACCTCTTTCAGTCATCGCGAAGGGGCACTGGACCACGAAAGCCGTGCACCGGGCTAGCCGATCCGCGACGATCGTAAGCGAATAGCCGAACCGCACGCCATAGCCACGCTCGAGGAAAACGTGGTCGCGAAGCCCCGGCTCGATCCAATCGAAGTGCGCCGGGCGGATCGCCGGCCGGTGCCCGTCCTCCTGGCGGAGGGCCGCTACGACGCCGATAGTTAGTTTCTTCACCAAATGAGCCTCCGCGCGCGTAGCCCGGCGCCTCGGTGTCGTCGGGCGGTCACCGACGCCGTCGACCACCGCGAATCCGTGCACGATCTTGCGCATATCTGTCGGATTCGTGGGCATTCGCAGATTAGGAGAACTGGGAGTTACAGAGAAGAGCGCCGATGCCAGAGTTCGCGCTGCTCGGACGTGGTCCGGAAGGCGGCGGGGCCGCCCTGGATCAAGTCGCGCTGATGACCGGGGCCGCGATGGTGGTCGCCGTCGCGTTGTTCTGGGTCGCCTACCTCCATCGCACCCGCAGGATCACCTGGTTGACAACCACGGCCGATCGGCTGGGTCGGCTCGCCAATCGGCCGGGCTGGGTGGCATTGCCGCTGGCGCTGTTCATCGCCACCACCCTCACGGCGCTGTTCGGCTTCATCTGGGATGTGAGCCTGCACATCGGCAAGGGCCGCGATCAAGGTCCGCTGGCCAATCCGGCCCACTACTTCATCCTGGTGGGGTTGTTCTTCCTGTTCATCGCGGGGATGTCAGCCATCGTCCTACCGCTCGACGAGAAGCCTGGTCCGGCCGCCATCCGAATCACCCGCGACTGGCACGCACCGGTCGGTGGCGTGCTCATGGCGGGCGCGGGGCTCTACGCCCTGATCGGCTTCCCGCTCGACGACATCTGGCACCGGCTCTTCGGCCAGGACGTCACTCTCTGGGGGCCGACGCATCTGATGCTGATCGGTGGGGCAGGGCTATCGCTGATCGCGGTCCTGCTGCTCGAATTCGAGGGCCGCTTCGACCGACCCGACCCGGAACGCGCGGATGGCCCGTTGATGTGGCTGGTGCGGGCCTTCGCCTTCGGCGGATTGCTGATCGGACTATCGGTGTACCAGGTCGAATTCGACTTCGGTGTCGAGCAGTTCCGCCTCGTCTTCCAGCCGGTGCTGATCGCCGCCGCGAGCACGATCGCCCTGGTCGCGGCGCGCTACACCCTCGGGCGCGGGGGCGCACTGGTGGTCGTCGCGTTCGCGTTCGTGGTGCGCGGGTCTGTTGCGGTGCTGGTCGGTCCCGTGCTGGGCGCACCGCACAATGTGTTCCCGCTGTACCTCGGCATCGCGCTGGTGGTGGAGTCGATGGGGGTGCTGCCGCTGATCGGTAGACCCGTGTGGTGGGGTGCGCTCACCGGGCTGGTAGCCGCCACCGCCGGACTCTGGCTCGAATCCTTGTGGGTACGGCGAATGTTCGTCGCCCCCTGGCCCCGCGCCATGTGGCCGGAACTGCTCGCAATGGCGGTGCCGGTCGGGGTCGCGGGCGGCGTACTCGGGGCGATGCTCGGCCTCGTCCTGCGCGGCGAGCCTTTGCCTGCGCCCTCGGTGCGGCGCGTGATCGTCATCGGCGCCGTGGCGATTGCCGCCCTGGCCACTGCCAACGGTCTGCGCATCGACGTCCCCGAGAATGCCTCCGCGACAGTGCAATTGCGCGATGCCGAACCGGTGGACGGCGGGCGAACGGTGACCGCCGATGTCACATTATCCCCGGCCGATCTGGTCAGCGCGGATCCGGAGTGGGTGCAGATCCTCGCATGGCAGGGCGGTATCGGCCTAGCGAGTCCTGGTCGCGGACTGGTGGTCGATCGGCTGCAGCAGGTCGGTCCCGGACACTACGTCAGCACGAAACCGGTTCCGGCCTACGGCAACTGGAAGACGATCCTGCGAGTGCACGACGCCCGCACACTGACCGGACTGCCGATCTACATGCCACACGACCGCGGCATCGATGCGGCCGAGGTTCCCGCGCTGGCTCAGTTCACCCGGCCGTTCGTCGCGGAAGTCACCGTGCTGCAGCGAGAACGATCCTTCGATCACCCGGCCTGGCTGCTCACGACCGCGTCGATGGTCGTGCTGCTCTGTTCGCTCGCCCTCATCTGGGCGTTGTCATGGGGCGCGGCTCGCATCAACCTCGCCTACCACCGTGCCGCGCAGCCCGACTCGTCGACGCCGACGGCACCGCGGTGAGAGTCGAAGACGGCGTGGAGGTTCTCGCCGATCACACTGTCTTGCTGGCCATCCCCGCGTTCGTGCCGGCGCTGGCGCTGGTGGGTGTCATCGTGGTGATCGCGGTGCGTGATCGCCGCGCCGAGGCCCGCGAGGCGGCCGCCGACGACGACAGCGAATCACGCTCGGAGGAGAAACAGAATTGATGCGCGAAGCCGGGCGAATACTTGCCGCGCTCATTGTCGAGTCGGCGATCGTCGCCGCGTGTTCGACGACTTCCGATTCAGACGCAGACCGAGTGTCGCCGACCGTATCCCCTGGCGCAGAGGTCAGCATCGCGGTGCGAATCGCCGGAGGGACGGTCACTCCCACGAACTCACGCACCGAGGCACGAGTATTTCAGCCGATCGTCCTTCGCGTCGACAGCGACACCACCGAGGAACTGCATGTGCACTCCGAGCCGAGCTACACCTTTTCTGTCGAACCCCGCGCCGGGCAGGAATTCCGGTTCACGGTCCTGGTGCCCGCTCGTGTCGACGTGGAACTGCACCATGCCGGTAAGACCGTGACCACGCTGCTGATTCGCCGGTGACCTCGCTGGCGCACGGTATCGACGGCGCCGCCGATCTGCCGATTCCGTTGTCCTACGCGCTGATCGGAGCGGCCTGGACGCTGACGTTCTCGTTCGCGGTACTGCTGGTGGTGTGGCGGCGGCCCCGGCTGGACCCGGACTCACCCGGCGTGCTGTTGCCTGCCGTCGTCGGGTCCATGGTCGATTCTCGGACGGTTCGGGCACTGATCGCCGCGGCGAGCGTCGTTGCCGCGAGTGTGGTCGGACTGATCGTGGTATCGGGTTCGCCTTCGCCGCAGCGCAATCCGGTCCCCGGCGTGGTGTACATCTACCTGTGGGTCGGGGTGATGCTGGCGTCACTGCTACTCGGGCCGGTCTGGAAGGTGGTCTCACCGGTGCGGGCAATACACCGATTCGGCTGCCTGATGTCGGGTCGTAGTCCCGACGACGGCGTCTTCGGCTACCCGTCGTCGTGGGGGTGCCGCCCTGCGGTGCTGGGACTGTTCGCCTTCGTCTGGCTGGAACTGGCGGCACCCGATCCCGGTTCGGTTGCGGCCGTCGGCTGGTGGCTGCTCGGGTATGTGCTGATCACGAGCGCGGGTACGGTTCTATTCGGCACGGTGTGGGCCGAGCGTGCCGACCCCTTCGAGGTCTACAGCAGTCTGCTGGCCCGCCTCGGCCCGCTGGGACGCCGTCGTCGGTCGGGTGCCCTGGTGTTGCGCGCACCGTTGAACAACCTGGCCGGGACTCCGGTACTGCCCGGGTCCGTGGCGCTCGCGGCGACGCTGTTGGGTTCCACCGCCTTCGACAGCCTCTCCGCGCTGCCCGCCTGGCGGAATCTCCGCGACTCGCTCAGCGGCGATTCGGTCGTGGCTGCCACGATGATTCGCACCATCGGACTGCTCACCGTAATCCTGGTCGTGGGAACAGTTTTCAGCCTGTCGGCCCGCGCGACCGGTGGTCTCGACCGCGTCGAGCGGGCTCGGCTGCCCGGTCTGCTCGCCCACAGCATCACACCGATCATCGCGGGCTACGTGATCGCGCACTACCTAACCTTTCTCGTCGAGAAAGGCCAGAACACGCTGCTGCTCTTCGAAGATCCGTTGCAGCGCGGCTGGAACCTTCTCGGGCTCGCGGGCCACCGCGTGCACTACGTGCTGTCGAACCATCCCTCCGTGCTGGCCACCACGAAGGTGCTCGCCGTCCTCACCGGCCACGTACTCGGCGTCACCGCCGCCCACGATCGCTGCCTGTACCTGCTCCCGCCCGCCCATCGCGCCACCGGCCAGCTCGCCCTGATGCTGACCATGGTCGGATTCACCTTCACCGGGTTGTATCTGCTGTTCGGCGGATGAATCAACCGCGGGACGGGTTGGCGCACTACCGAAACGGCCGTCGTTCAGTCGTCGATGGTCCAGACCTTGGCCGCTGCTTCCCTGGTGAGCTTCGCGAGCAATACACATCGCGGAATCGTCTGGCCGGCAAAATGATCGAGCGATGGCACCACCACATGGTGCGCGTCGGCCCGCTTGAGCTCCTGCGTGAGCTCGGCGAACGCGGCGCCGTCACCCGAAGTCGATTCATGGAACGTTGCTGCGAAGCAGAGGCCCGCCTCGCGGGCGAGGGTGCTCATCGCATCCTCTAGCTCCGCACTCCGACCATCGGCCAAATCTTCACGCAAGTACCCATAGATCAACGCCTCCACCCGAACCTCCATTGGATTGGGATCGGTGTTCTTTGGTGTGGAACACCCCGCCTTCCGTGGCGTACGGTACTCCTGCAAGGACAGATGTACTTGCAAAAGCAATCTGGCGACCTTCCCACACCGACATCCAGTATTGCGAACTCCACACTGCGAATGCAGCTGTCAACTCGCGGACACCTGCATGCCCTGGCCCGCCTCGTCGGCGCTACGGCGCCTTGGCTATTGGGCCGCACATCACTTGCCGAGACGATTTATCACGATATCGACCAACCTCCGCCGATTCGAGCTGACTCGAGTTCACTTCTGGCTATCCTCATGCGCCATGGACGAGATCGAACTGCAACCGCCGACAGTCACGTCCCCACGCCACACCGGACTCATCGTGGACGTCGCGGACGTCGGCCTCGGCGACCCGATGGCCACAACGGGCGAACCGACCCGCCCGTACATTCGCTGCACCGACAGCACCCTGCTACAGCTGCCCGAACAACTGCACGACTGGGCGATCACGGTCATCGCAACCACCCACGCCCACTTGGCCACTCGTCATCCGACGATGTTCCCCCGCCAGATCGAGTTCGGCGTCCTCGACGGCGCCATGTACGCCGAACTGCTATAGGCACCCGCCGACCGCGCGGCCCGCGGGTGCCGTGCCGGTGGCAGGATGGGACCGGTCAGAATCCTTGGGGCCGAGATGCCCGCTCCCATTCATGCTCCAGCATCGCGTAAACCGCGGTATCGCCCCATTCGTTCTCGAGCCACATGTCTTGCGCGTGCAAAGCTTCGCGACGCATTCCGATTCGCTCCAGCACACGGGCAGAAGCATGATCGCGCGCATCCAGCCTTGCGGTAATGCGGTGCAGCGACAGCTCTTCGAATCCCAATCGCAAGAGCACGCACGCCGCCCCGGTGGCATAACCGCGCCCTGCCGCATCCGGCGAAAAAACGAACCCGATCTCACCGGTGCGGTTGTGCGCATCGCGCCAGAACAAGACAACATCGCCGAGCAGCCGACCCGACGCCACCTCCTCGACGCATAGATTGAGCGCCTGACCAACTTCGGTGAGCTCAGTTCTGGCCCACACTCCCGAGATCCGCTCCGCCATCTCCGCGCGAGACATCGGCTCGTACGGCAAATACCGACAGACGTCGGGGCGGGATTCATAGGCATGCATGTCGTCGATGTCCGCGACGGTTGCCGGCCGAAGTGCGAGCCGCTCGGCCACGATCGGATAGTCCGGTTGCAGCACGCCTTCCGACCCTAGCGGCCGCCGATTTTCGGCAACGTCGCCACAGCGAGTCACAAGCGGCTTTCACATCCATCGGGGATAGGTCCGGCAAACTCCGCAGCCCTTGAATAAACGATATGTGACCGGCGTTACAGTGGTTGCGGGCAAACACGAAGGAAACCGATTGAACACAGCAGCGCGCGGCAATCCCTGGGTCGCCGTCAGACCGGATGACGACCTCACACAGTTGGCGCAAAGGGTGTCGTCCGCGCACCGCTCCTTCCTGGAAGGCGTCGACCGTCTGCCGACGCTGCGCCCCGACGGCGACTCGGTGCGTTCGGTGGTTCTCGATTCCTGGCGGCGTAGCCGCAACAACGGTGTGAATCCGGACGGCTTCGGCGATGCGGTGGATCTCGACGGACTGGAACTACAGCGGTATCGGGCCGCGCATCCGACAGCGCTCATCCGGCCGGTGGTACGAAAACTGCTGGTCGAAGACGCCGCTGAGGCCGGATTGCTCGTGGCGATCAGTGACGCCGAGGGCCGGTTGCTGTGGGTCGAGGGTGATTCGAAGGTCAAGGACCGAGCCCTTGCGATGAACTTCGTGGAGGGCGCGGACTGGAGTGAGGACAGGGTCGGCACCAACGCCCCCGGTACCGCACTCGCCCTCGATCACCATGTGCAGATCTTCGGGGCCGAACACTTCAGCCGCATCGCGCACGAGTGGAGCTGCTCGGCCGCCCCCGTGCACGATCCGCTCACCGGCCGGATCATCGGAGCCATCGACATCACCGGCGGGCCGCGCGTCGCCGCGGTAGAGGTGTTATCGCTGATCAGAGCGACGGTGCTGGCCGCGGAATCCGAGCTGCGGCTCCACCTGCTCAACTCGCCCGAACCGCTCGATGCGACGACGCCGCGGTTGCGGGTGCTCGGCTCGGAGCGGCCGTCGCTGACCCGCGACGGTGAGCGCATCCGCCTGTCGCAGCGACATGCCGAGATCCTGTTGCTGCTGGCCGACCACCCGGAAGGCCTGAGCGCCGACCACCTCGCGATGCTGCTCGACGAATCGGAGCTGGATCCGGTGACAGTACGAGCGGAGCTGTCCCGAGTGCGAAAGCTGTTGGGTGCCCACGGTCTCGGCTCGCGACCGTATCGACTGCTGATGGAGCTCGACACCGATGTCGACGAGGTCCGGCGCGCACTCGCGCGCGGCGATACGGCGGCGGCGTTGCGCGCCTACCCGGGCCCGATCCTGCCCCGTTCGCTGGCGCCCGGCATCACCGAGCTGCGCGCCGAGTTGCGTGCTCGCCTACGCGCCGCCCTGCTGACGGCAGGCGACCGCCGACTGCTCGGCCGGTGGACCAGTTCGGTCGACGGGCGCGACGACGTGGCAGCATGGACCGCCTACCTCGCTTCCCTCGACCGCCAGTCCTCGATGTATGCCCAGGTCAAGTCCCAGCTGACGCTGCTCGACCACAAATTGGGCATTTGACCAATTTCTTGCAACTGTCGTGCAACATGAACGCTCGTAGTGTTCCGGATCACACCTGCCGCAGGAAATGGCACCAGACCGAGGAGCATTCGATGACCGTCTTCGCCCGCCCAGGAACGCCCGACGCCGCCATGGCGTTCCAGGCCCGCTACGACAATTGGATCGGCGGTGAATGGGTAGCGCCTGTCAAGGGGCAATACTTCGAGAATCCGACCCCGATCACGGGTCAGCCGTTCTGCGAGGTCGCCCGCGGCACCGCCGAGGACATCGAACTCGCCCTCGATGCCGCTCACGCCGCCGCGCCGGCTTGGGGCAAGTCCTCGGTCGCCGAACGCGCCATCGTCCTCAACAAGATCGCCGACCGGATGGAGCAGCACCTCGAGGCGATCGCCCTCGCGGAGACCTGGGACAACGGCAAGCCGATCCGCGAAACCCTGGCCGCCGATATTCCGCTCGCGATCGATCATTTCCGCTACTTCGCCGGCGCCATCCGCGCCCAGGAGGGCTCGCTGTCGGAGATCAATGTCGACACGGTCGCCTACCACTTCCACGAGCCGCTCGGTGTGGTCGGCCAGATCATTCCGTGGAACTTCCCGATTCTGATGGCGGTCTGGAAGCTGGCACCCGCCCTCGCCGCGGGCAATGCTGTCGTGCTCAAGCCCGCCGAGCAGACGCCTGCCTCGATCCTGTTCCTGATCAGCCTCATCGGCGATCTGCTGCCGCCCGGCGTCGTCAATATCGTCAACGGCTTCGGTGTCGAGGCGGGCAAACCACTGGCATCGAGCCCGCGGATCAAGAAGATCGCGTTCACCGGCGAGACCACGACCGGCCGCTTGATCATGCAGTACGCCTCCCAGAACCTGATTCCGGTCACCCTGGAGCTCGGCGGTAAGAGCCCGAACATCTTCTTCTCCGATGTGCTCGCCGCGAATGACGACTACCAGGACAAGGCCCTGGAAGGCTTCACCATGTTCGCGCTCAATCAGGGCGAGGTCTGCACCTGCCCGTCGCGCGCGCTCATCCAGGCCGATATCTACGACGAATTCCTGGCCTCGGCCGTGGTGCGCACCAAGGCCGTGCGGCAGGGCGATCCGCTGGACACCGAGACCATGATCGGCGCGCAGGCCAGCAACGACCAGCTCGAAAAGATCCTGTCCTACATCGAGATCGGCAAGGGTGAGGGCGCCACACTGCTCACCGGCGGTGAGCGCGCCGACCTCGGCGGCGACCTGTCCGGCGGCTACTACGTGCAGCCAACGGTCTTCGCGGGACACAACGCGATGCGGATCTTCCAGGAAGAAATCTTCGGCCCCGTCGTCTCGGTCACGTCGTTCGCCGACTACGACGACGCCATCAAGATCGCCAACGACACCCTCTACGGACTCGGCGCCGGCGTGTGGTCGCGTGACGGCGCGGTGGCCTACCGGGCAGGCCGCGATATCCAGGCCGGGCGGGTGTGGACCAACACCTACCACCAGTACCCCGCGCATGCGGCGTTCGGCGGCTACAAGCAGTCCGGGATCGGCCGCGAGAACCACCACATGATGCTCGACCACTACCAGCAGACGAAGAACCTCTTGGTCGGCTACGCGTCGAAGGCGCAAGGCTTCTTCTGATGGTCGATGCCGCTGCGGCAATCCCCCGGCGGGTGCGTGCCACCGCGGCGGCGATGGATTTGCTCCGTCGCCTCCGCGGTCTGCACGGGCCGCTGATGCTGCACCAGTCCGGCGGCTGCTGTGACGGCTCTGCGCCGATGTGCTATCCGGCAGGTGAATTCGTGGTCGGCGACCGCGATGTGCTGCTCGGACTGCTCGACCTGCGGTTGCTGGTCGACGAACTGCCCGACACTGCGCCCGAACCGGACGATATCGCGCCGGTGTGGATCTCGGGCCCGCAGTTCGCCGCCTGGCAGCACACCCAGCTCGTCCTCGACGTCGTGTCGGGACGTGGTTCCGGATTCAGCCTGGAATCGCCCGAGGGGTTCCGATTCCTCAGTCGCGGACGAGTTTTCGAGCAAGCCGAACTCCTTGCACTGGCCACGGTCGACACCGTGACCGGCGCGGACTGGGAGCGCGGTGAACGTCCCGCACCACCAACCCAACCGCAGGTCGTCGCAGAAGCGGCCGATGCCTGCCCCGTTCCCGATCGCGGAACATCCCAGAACACCCTGTGATTCATCCAGCAAGAAGGAGGTCGCGATGGCGATCCCCACCAATAAGCCCACCCACGAGGACTTCCACACCGAGGACAGTGCCTACCTCGCGAAGCGAACCCTGAAGTCGGGGTCCGCGGGCTGGCTACTCCTCGCCGGTCTCGGCGTCAGCTATGTGATCTCCGGCGATTACGCCGGCTGGAACAACGGCCTGGCGCAGGGCGGTTTCGGCGGATTGCTCATCGCCACCGTGGTCATCGCGGGCATGTACCTGGCCATGGTGCTCGGCATGGCCGAGATGTCCTCGGCGTTGCCCGCGGCGGGTGGTGGCTACACCTTCGCCCGGCGCGCGCTCGGGCCATGGGGCGGCTTCGCCACCGGCGCTGCCGTTCTCATCGAGTACGCCATCGCGCCCGCCGCCATCGCGACGTTCATCGGCGCGTATGTCGAATCGCTGAATCTGTTCGGCATCACCGACGGCTGGTGGGTCTATCTGGCGGTGTACGCGTTATTCATCGGCATTCATCTCACTGGTGCCGGTGAGGCGCTCAAGGCGATGTTCGTCATCACCGCGATCGCGTTGGTCGGTTTGGCTGTGTTCGCGGTGTCGGCATGGGGGTTGTTCGACGCGGGGAAGCTGACCGACATCCCCGCCGATCCCGCCGCAATGGGCAGTTCGTCGTTCCTGCCGTTCGGATACTTCGGGATCTGGGCAGCGGTGCCGTTCGCGATCTGGTTCTTCCTGGCCGTCGAGGGCGTGCCGCTGGCCGCCGAAGAAGCGCGGGAGCCGGAGAAGAACGTGCCCAAGGGCATCATCATCAGCATGCTGGTGCTGATCGTGACCGGCGCGATTGTGCTGTTCCTTGCGACCGGAGCGCTCGGCGCCCAGGCGATTTCGACCTCGGGTAACCCACTGGTCGAAGCCCTCGGTGATTCCGGCGCCGCCAAGCTCGTCAACTACATCGGCCTGGCCGGATTGGTGGCAAGCTTCTTCTCGATCGTCTACGCCTACTCGCGGCAGACCTTCGCGCTCTCGCGGGCCGGATACCTGCCGACGAGCCTGTCGGTCACCAACGCGCGCAAAGCTCCGATGCTCGCCCTGATCGTGCCCGGCATCATCGGCTTCGCACTCTCGCTCACCGGTGAGGGCGCCATGCTGCTGAACATGGCCGTGTTCGGCGCGGCGCTGAGCTACGTGCTCATGATGATCAGCCATATCGTGCTGCGTGTCCGCGAGCCGCACATGCCGCGGCCCTACCGCACCCCGGGCGGCATTCTCACCACGGCCTTCGCCCTCGTGATCGCCTGCGCCGCCGTCATCGCCACCTTCCTCGTCGACCGCACGGCCGCGACCTGGACCTTGCTCGCCTTCGCCGGGTTCATGGCCTACTTCGGCTTCTACAGTCGCCATCGCCTGGTCGCCAACTCGCCCGACGAGGAATTCGCCGCCCTGGCCAAGGCGGAAGAGGAACTCGAATGACGATCTATCACCAGCAGATCGGCGGCACCAACTACACCTTCGACGGCCTAGTCGACTTGATGGCCAAGGCGACGCCGCGGCGTGGCGGCGACGAATTGGCCGGCTGCGCGGCGGCATCCGACGCCGAGCGGGCGGCCGCGCAGTGGGCGCTGGCCGAAGTGCCGCTCGAGTGGTTCCTGCGCGAACTCTTGGTGCCCTACGAGGACGACGAGGTCACCCGGCTGATCATCGACTCGCACGATCGCGTCGCCTTCCAAGCGATCTCGCATCTGACCGTCGGCGGCCTGCGGGACTGGCTGATGGAAACATCGGCCCGCGAGGATGCCGCTGCCAGGCTGCGTGCGGTATCCCCCGGGCTGACACCGGAAATGGTAGCCGCGGTCAGCAAGATCATGCGCAATCAGGATCTCATCGCGGTCGCCCGCGCCACCGAGGTGACGGCGGGCTTCCGTACGACGATCGGGCTGCCCGGACGACTGAGCACCCGCTTGCAGCCCAACCATCCGACCGACGACCCGCGCGGTATCGCCGCCGCCACCCTCGATGGACTGCTGCTCGGCTGCGGTGACGCCGTGATCGGCATCAATCCGGCGACCGATTCCCCGCACGCCACCGCGGAGCTACTGCACCTGCTCGACGAGATCCGGCAACGCTTCGCCATTCCGACCCAGTCGTGTGTGCTCTCGCATGTGACCACCACGATCGAGCTGATCGAGCAGGGCGTTCCGGTGGATCTGGTGTTCCAGTCCATCGCGGGGACCGAAGGCGCGAATGCCGGTTTCGGGGTGAACATCTCGCTGCTGCGCGAAGGCAACGAAGCGGGACGATCGCTACATCGCGGCACTGTCGGCGACAACGTGATGTATCTGGAAACAGGGCAAGGATCGGCGCTGTCGGCGGGGGCGCACCTGGGCACCGGTGGCAAACCGGTCGACCAGCAGACCTTGGAGGCTCGCGCATACGCGGTGGCAAGGGACCTACAGCCACTGCTGGTGAATACGGTCGTCGGCTTCATCGGCCCCGAATATCTCTACGACGGCAAACAGATCATCCGCGCCGGTCTCGAAGACCACTTCTGCGGCAAATTGCTCGGACTACCCATGGGCGTCGACGTCTGCTACACCAATCACGCCGAGGCCGACCAGGACGATATGGACACCCTGCTGACCCTCCTGGGGGCGGCCGGAGCGGCGTTCGTCATCGCGGTGCCCGGCGCCGACGACGTGATGCTCGGCTACCAGAGTCTCAGCTTCCACGACGCCCTGTACGCGCGGCGGGTACTCGGCCTGCGCGCCGCACCCGAGTTCGAGACGTGGCTGCAAGGACTCGGCATGGCCGATGCGACGGGCCGAATACTTCCGGTGGAAATCGCCTCCTCCCCGCTGCGCGAACTGACGGGAGCGCTATGAGTATCGAGCGCAGACACCGAGCGCCGCAGGACTTCTGGGACACGCTGCGCCCGAGCACCCAGTCCAGGATCGGTTTGGGCCGAGTCGGCGATGCGCTGCCGACCGCGAGTGTGCTCGAATTCCGCTCGGCCCATGCCGCGGCCCGCGACGCGGTACACCTGCCACTCGACGTGTCCGCCTTGGCAACTCGGGTCGAAGCGGTCGGCCTCGGCACCCCCGTGACGGTCCGCAGCCGAGCCACCTCTCGACCGGAATACCTGCGCCGGCCTGACCTCGGCCGACTCCCCGCCGACCTGACCCCTATCCCCCACACCGGCGCCGACCTCGGCTTCGTCCTAGGCGACGGACTGTCCCCCCGCGCACTCATGGACCATGGCGCACCGCTACTTGCCGCCCTCGCGGAAGAACTCGCCGGCACCTATTCGATCGCACCTCCGGTCATCGCCACCCAAGCTCGCGTCGCCCTCGGCGATCACATCGCCACCGCGATGGGCGTGCGTACCCTGGTCGTCCTCATCGGCGAACGCCCGGGCCTCTCGGTCGCAGACAGCCTCGGCATATACCTCACCCACCTGCCCGAGCCCGGCCGGACCGATGCCGACCGCAACTGCATCTCCAATATTCATCCGCCCGAGGGCCTCGGCTACCGCCAGGCCGCAAAGGTGGTGTCCAGCTTGATTTCCGGCGCACGGAAGCTGGGCAGATCCGGCGTCGACCTCAAGGACACCTCCCGTACCGACGAGCTGGTTGCCACCGAGGTGCTGACGATTCCGGGGCCTGCCGTATAGCAAGGTAAAGAATCGACGACAATTGTGTGCCAACCGTTTGATGGATCCACCACGCAGTGCGGCGATCGTGGCATTCCTACAGCCCGCCAAGCGAATCGACGTCAGCGCACTCCGGCGGGGGTACGTACGTATACCGACCCGTCGATGGCCCTCATCGTTCGGCCATCGCGATGTTGTCGGCTGTTGAAAACCCTGATTGCGACCTGTGACCTGCGGCTCGGCGATCCGACGAGCAGGATGATCCATTCGAGGCTCTTGCCGTAGCCACTCGTAGGTCTTTCCCTCGACTACCTACGCAGCACAGGGTGCGGACATACCGCGAGCTACCGATGCGCAACGTCGGCCGCTCAGCAATGCTCATTACACCGACCGACGCAGCCCACAGGCCGTGTGGCGACAATCCACCCGCACTTATTCATCATTCAGGAAGTACCTCAGATGACCGAACAACCGGTGCAAACAAGGCCCGTTCGCCCGTGTGGCATTGCGGTAGATCGCATCGGCGCAAAGAGCGCAGCGACCAGAAACCGGCCTGGCGTGAAAACACAGGGCAAAGTCAGTCTGGTCGATGTCGCCATGGAATGCGGAATCGCGGCCATTCAGCAAAGGATTGCCGATCTACGTTCCGACGGCCATTACACGGCAGCGCTGTGTATCGAGCGAGAACTCGCTCAATTGCGGCCGGACTCGATGCCGTGATGCCCCGAGTCGGAGCACCAACTCAATCCCACAGCCGCGAATAGGGCAGACTCGGCAGCACGGCGGAGATGTCGCTATCGATGGTCACCTGCAGTGCGGGTGACCATTTCGCCAGTGCCGCAGTGAAATTGCGAGCCTGATCCAAGGTCGCGCGGAAGGCGAGAGCCAGCGCTCCGGATGTGATCCGGAGGCGGCATTCGGCGGGTTGCCTCGTGACGGTGCTCTCCCGGCGATCGAAGGTCGAATGCGGGCGGGCAGCCCCTTCGGGCGAATCCTGGCGAAGGGGCGGACGAACGGTCCGGCCGACAGCAGTGGCATCGATGTGCCCGAAGTCCTTCATCGGATTGCCTCCCAGTGCTCCTCCATGGTCGCCGTGTTCGACAGGTCGATGCCCACCGACGACATGTCCGGCGTCATGAGACGCTCGACGGTCTCCCTATTCGCCTGGGTCATCTCTGATCCTTCGATCGCTGTCTGGACAGGAAGACAAATCTGTCCGCGGTAGACATAGTTCATGGCGGCAATTCCGCCCACCTGTGGTGGACGGCAGGCGTCGAGCGCCGACTTCGCCGTCCGCCACACCCGGCGAACGCGAACCGCGGCGGCGCTTGCGACGGGACAGGGTGGTCGGCTGCCCAGCCGAAGGGACAGCGCAGAACCGGCGAGACGTCAGCGGCGGCAACTTGTTCAGCCACTCCCAGCTTCACGCGATGGTGGCGGCGGTGTCACAGCGAGTCTCACCTACCGGGACGCACTGCCGGCGCCGAGACCCTTACCGCGCGGTCTCGGCACTGGCGCCAGTGTCATGACCACGGTCGTGACACCGAAATCCCGGTCATGCGCGCTGGATCACCTGTTTTCCCTGGTCGGATCATTCGCCTGAAAAGGGGAATTTATCGTGGTGAAGTATTGGACAACGGCACCGATGGCAATCGGGGCCGTGACGAGCAGTTGACCAGCAAGGGTGCCGAGTGCGCCCACCGCGATGATGCCACCGATACAGCCGACGGCAGCGGCCGGGATGAACGGCCCGAACATGCCGATGATGGTGGCAGCGGCCACGGTCGCACCGGCGATGCCACCGAGTACGCAGCCGACGATACCGCCGCCGACCCCGCCGACCGTCGTGCCGATCGCGGCGCCGGTCGCGATGGTGTCCTTCAGCCGAGTGAAGGCCGCGACTTCCCGTTCGTACGGCGTTCGCCATAGCGCCTGGTCTTCGAACGGGAGGGCAACCGGCTCGTAATTCGCATGCTCGATGTCGAATTTCGGTGTGAACGTTGCCGTCCGGTCCTCGATTACGGCGGCAATGGGAAAAACGAAATCGTCGACGCGGAACTCGAGCGGAGTGCCTGCGAGAACGGTTCCGTCTGCTGCTCGTACTTCGAATGTTCCGTTTTCGATCGCCATCGAACCCGAATCGATCTGCATGACCGCGCCTTCATCGGAAGCCGTTGTCGTGTAATTGATTACGCCGCTATCGGCGGTCGGCGGAGCGGCGCCGGCCGTTCCCGCCGTGATGCCGACAACCGCGATGGCCAGCGTCGACACTGTAGAAATTTTGCTCAGAAGCATGTTCCTGGACCCTAACTCAGTCGTGTGGATGGTGGCGAATACCTGCCGTTCGGAGCCGGATCACCGGCTCCGAACGCCCTGCTGTCAATCCTGGTGTGCCTTGCCGAGCACGGCGCCGGTGTTCGAGTCGATGGTCACCTCGTACTCGATGCCGTCGGGCGCTCTGAGTTCGACCTCCCAGACCGTGGTGCCCTGGTCGGCGTCGAGTTCTGCGGAGATCAGCGTGCTGCCCGGTAATGCCCCGAGCGCCTTGTCGATGGCCTGCTGCCGGTCGATCGCCGGGGCCGCGGTGAGTACCAAATCGTGGTCCGGCGGGAACAAGGCTACAGTGCGCTGGTCGTGCCACCGGCTATCGGTGCTCGTACTCAAAGCCACAGCGCCGCCGACGAAGAGGGCCGACACCGCCGCGCCGACGAGCAGCCAACGCAGACCCGCGAATATGCGGCGGAGAATGGGATCCATGAGGAAACCTCCTGTGAGAGTGGTTGTCTCGAAGCTGATGAGCACTGTCGCAGGGTGTGGCTGAAGGCAGCCTGAAGGCACCTGAAATCCGTTTCAGGAACGGTCTGCCAGGCTGTGCGCATGCGTTTGCTGATCGTGGAAGACGAGCAGCGCCTGGCTGAGACCTTGGCCAAGGGGCTTGCGGCAGAAGGTTTTGCGGTGGATGTCGTGCATAACGGAATCGACGGCCTACACCGCGCGAGGACCGGCGACTACGACCTGGTGCTCTTGGACATCATGCTGCCCGGCATGAACGGCTACCGAGTGTGTGCCGAACTGCGCGCCGCGGGCGACGAGACACCGGTGCTGATGCTCACCGCGAAGGACGGCGAATACGACGAAGCGGAAGGGCTGGACACCGGCGCCGACGACTATCTCAGCAAGCCGTTCTCGTATGTGGTGCTGCTGGCCCGTATTCGCGCCCTGCTGCGCCGCAGAACCCGCGGCGGCGCACCGGTGTTGAGCGTCGGCGACCTGACAGTCGACCCGAACACCCACACCTGTCGACGAGGGACACAGGAAGTGACACTGACCGCGAAGGAGCTCGCGGTCCTGGAGTACCTCGCCGTGCACGCCGGGGCGATAGTGTCGAAATCCGAAATCCTTCAGCATGTCTGGGACTTCGCCTACGACGGCGACCCCAACATCGTCGAGGTGTACATCAGCACGCTACGGCGAAAGATCGACGCGCCGTTCGGGCGCCGGTCGATCACCACCGTGCGTGGCGCCGGTTACCGCTTGGTGGCCGACCGTGGCTGACCGGACACGATGGTGGAGTTCGGTCCGTGCCCGCACCACCGCGATGGCCACCGCCGTCGTCGCGATCGCCCTGGTGGCCGCCGGTCTGGCCGTGCTCGCGGTGCTGCGGCACAACCTGGTCGACAGTGCAGGTCTGCAGGCGGAGTCGACCGCACGGCATGTCGCCGCCCAGCTCGCCACCGGGACCGACTTCGCGAATCTGAAGCTGCCCGACGCGGACAGTCAACCGGTGCAGGTGGTTTCGGCCGACGGGCGGGTCTTGGCAGCCGATGACGACCTGCTCGGCCACGGGCCCATGGCCCAATTCTCCCCTATCGCCGAATCGGAGTCCGAAGACGACGAGGAGGACGACGAGGACGACGAGCCGCAGCCAGCATCCGTACGAGGCTCGGGCACCATCGCATTCCGCGATATGCGACTGCCGGTGGCCCACGAGGACACCGGAAGCCACGACTTCCGGGTCGCCGCGCTCGACGCCGACATGCCTCGTGGACAGCACATCACGATCTACGCCGGCGCCTCGCTCGCGATCGCCGACAACGCCGTCGCGGGCGTGAGCCGTGCCATGGCGATCGGTCTGGTTCCGTTGCTCGCCCTCGTCGCGGGCGTGACCTGGCTGGTCACCAGACGGGCTCTGCGCCCGGTGGAGGCGATCAGGAGCGAACTCGCCGAAATCATGGGAGGTGACCTCTCCCGCCGGGTGCCGGTGCCCGCCTCGCACGACGAAATCGCCCGGCTCGCGACCACAACCAACACGACGCTGACCGCTTTGGAGGAATCCGCGCAACGCCAACGCCGCTTCATCGCCGATGCCGCGCACGAGCTGCGCAGCCCCATTGCGAGCCTGCGCACCCAACTCGAGGTCGCCCAAGCCCATCCGCAACTACTCGAATTGGATGGACTGATCGCCGATTCCGTGCGACTGGAGCATCTCGCCGCCGATCTCTTGCTGCTGGCCCGCCTCGACGCAGGCGAACAACCCCGCAGGGACCAAGTGGACCTCTCCGCGCTGGCTCGCGACGAATTGTCCCACCGCAACGGCGACCGCCACCCTGTTGAGGTGGCTATACCCGACGACTGTGTCGCCGTGCGTGGCAGCCGGATTCAGCTCAGCCGCGTGTTGGCCAACCTTGTCGACAACGCGCAGCGCCACGCTGCCACCGCGGTGCGCGTCACGCTGACACGCACCGACGGGAGGGTGGTTCTGGCGGTCAGCGACGACGGCGGCGGTGTGCCGGAGTCCGATCGGGACCGGATCTTCCAGCGGTTCGTCCGGCTCGACGAGGCCCGCAGCCGCGACGACGGCGGCGCGGGACTCGGTCTCGCCATCGTTCGTGACGTCGTCCAGCGTCACGGCGGCGAGATCCAGGTGGGTGCGAGCGCCGAAGGCGGCGCCCGCTTCGCGGTCACCCTGCCTGCTGCCGACCAATGAAGCGAGTTACCGAACGCGAGAGATCGCACCGTACCCGCCTCCACACCCGAGTGGAGGTCGTTTCTGGCGAAACCCGTCACGCGGCAACAGATTACCGAGCAGCCCAGTGGGAGCGAGGCCGGCTCGACGCTATGGCACAGCCGGTGTTCCTCCAGCAATCACCGGCAAACCGGCCGCTTTCCACGCACGGAAACCACCGATGAGGTCCGTAGCGTTTCGCAACCCCAACTCGCGGGCATCGCGGGCGGCCAGACTCGAGGCGTAACCCTCGTTGCACAGGATCACCACTGCGGAATCCTCGGTGAGGCCGGGCAGGCGGTGATCACCCTGTGGGTCCAAACGCCATTCGAGCACGATCCGCTCGACCACCACCGAGCCGGGGATCTCGCCCTCGGCGGCGCGATTCGCGTGCGGCCTGATGTCCACCACCAAGGCTCCGGCCGTCCGCAACGCCTCGGCTTGTTCCGGATCGACACGGACCAGCAGCTCACGGGCTCGCGCGAGCATTTCCTCGGCGCTCATATGCCCGCGAAATCCGTCAGGGCGCGGTACTCGCGCATCGGCCGCAGAGGTGGGGAATACGCATGCACCGTCGCGGTCTGCTCCCCCGCTACGTTGCGGAGCAGGTGCGCCCTGTTGGGCCCGAACGCGACAGTGGCACCCGCCCGCCGCTCGGCGGTCCGCACCCGGTCGTTCGGGAACGCGAATTCCTCGTGCAGTTCGCCGCGCAATATCGTGAACGAACCGGATGCGCCGCCGTGGTCGTGTGGTTCGGTGCCCTGTCCCGAGGTCCAGGACAGCAGCCACAGTTCGACGCCCATGGTCAGCGCGAGCCGCGTCCACCAGCGCTGACGAGAGTCGAATCGCACGATGCCGAGCAGCGGTTCGGCCAGCTCGCGAGTCACCGCGCTGGTCAGCTCGCGCAGTTCGTCCGGTGTCCACAGTGGTCGTTCCGCGCGAACAAGGTCGTTGAGCAGTGGAAAATCAATATCGGGATGGATGTCCTTGGTGTGCTTGAGGTTCACCGGAAGGGACGTCGTCACAGGGCGCTCCTGGCATTGTGGTGCGGTGGAAGTATGCAGCGTCACCGGCAACACGCACAGGCCACGACGCGAAGCAGGTCGACGACCCGATTTCGCGTGAGAAGCAGCCTTGGCACGTCGGACACCTTACACACCCCTTCGGCGACCTCCCAGCACCGGCAACGGTGCGAGCTCGTCGGCGAGATCCATTCCCCATCTTGACAATTCAGCGACGCGCCTGGCGAGAACCCCTTCCGACCCGAGCCGGAAGGGGTTCGCACCCACGGGATACATGTCTACTTGGTCGCCGCCAGCGCGATCAGATCACTGACCTCACCCGGGTGGGAGACACTGACCGCATGCGAGGCAGAAACCTCGACGGTGTGAGCGGTAGCCCGCTCGGCCATAAACCGTTGCGCCTGCAGAGGGATGTTCTTGTCCTCGGTGGCGAGCAGGGCGAAGGTGGACATGGTTCGCCACGCGGCCGCGGTCGCCGGTTCCTGTAGCGCCGCCAGAGCAACGGGCCGCTGGGTCGCGGCCATCAACTCGGCGGTAGCGACGGGGACATCGGCGGCGAACTGTGCGGGGTATTCCTCCTGCCGGATATAGAGTTCGGTGCCCTGGCTCGCATCCGACAGCGGGTACCGGGCCGGACGGGTGGTCGGCGCCAGCGTGGAGCCGGGGAATTTGTCGGTCAATTGCAGCGCGCTCTCGCCCTCGGCGGGGATGAAAGCGGCTATATAGACGAGCGCTGTCACACTCGCTTTCCCGGCGGCGGCAACGGTGATGACGCTGCCGCCGTAGGAGTGGCCGACCAGGACACACGGCCCTTCGATGCCGTCGAGGACCGAGCCGATATAGGCAGCGTCGCTGTCGAGGCCGCGCAATGGGTTTGCCGCAGCAATGACGGAATACCCCTGTGCGCGTGGCTTTCCGACGACGCCGTTCCAACTGGAGGAGTCGGCGAATGCGCCGTGCACGAGCACGATGGTCGGGGTCGCGGACGCGGGTTCGGTAGTCACGAATGTCTTCCTTCGAGTCGGTCGTTGTGGGTCATCGCGCGGCTCACGCTGGATGCAAGGCGGCCCGCAGCACCGCAACAGCTTGGGCGACAGCGGCTTTGGCTGCGGAGGTGTCGTGCATCGAGTTGACCATGACGAAATCGTGGATGATGCCCCCGTAGCGGGCCTGGACCACCGGGACACCCGCGGCCCGCAGCTTGCCCGCGAATGCTTCGCCCTCGTCACGCAGCACGTCCGCCTCGGCGGTGATGACCAGTGCGGGTGGCAGGCCCGACAGTTGCTCGGTAGTCGCGCGCAATGGCGACGCGGTGATCTGCGCCCGGTCGGCCTCGCTGGTGGTGTACTGATCCCAGAACCACCGCATGCCCTCACGGGTGAGGAAGTACCCTTCCGCGAACTGCTGGTAGGAGCCGGTGTCGAAGGCGGCATCGGTGACGGGATAGAACAGCACCTGCTGTGCGAACGAGACGTCGCCACGCTCCTTGGCCATCAGCGTCAGCGCGATGGCCATATTGCCGCCGACCGAATCACCCGCGATCGCGATCCGGGACGGGTCGAGCGCCTTCTCGGCACCCTGGGCGGTGACCCACTGGGCGACCCGGTAGGACTGCTCGTTGGCCACCGGGTATCGCACCTCCGGCGAGCGGTCGTATTCGGGGAACACCACCGCCGCGTCTGCGCCGACGGCCAGATCCCGGACCAAGCGGTCGTGGGTGTGCGCGTCACCGAACACCCAACCGGCGCCATGGGTGTAGATCAGCACGGGCAGGGCCTCGGTGACACCCTGCGGCTTGACAATCCTGGCCCGCACCGAGCCGGTCGGGCCGCCCTCGATGGTGATCCACTCCTCGTCGATCTCCGGCTTGTCGATCGCCGAGTCCTGCACCGAATCCACAGCCTTGCGGCCTTCTTCCGGCGGCAACTGGTAGAGGAACGGAGGCTGAGATGTCGCGTCGACGAACTCTTGCGCTGCCTGCTCGAGCGCGATTCCCAAGGGGTTTCCCGTCATCGTCGTTCCTTCCGGTAGGAAATTAATGTGGTGTGGTACTGCCGTTTTCGAAAGATCACGCGAGTTCGGCGAGCGCGTCGGCGAGGACGGCAACCACCTCGTCGGGGTGGGTTTGCATGACAAGGTGCGGTGCGTCGATCTCGACGACCGATCGCAGCCCGGCTCGCTGGTATCCGAACCGTTCGACGTCTGGGTTGATGGTGCGGTCTGCGCTCGACACGATTCCCCAGCTCGGCTTGGTCTTCCATGCTGCCACCGACGCGGGTTCATCGAAGGCGATTGCCGACAACGGCCGCTGGGAGACTGCGAGCACCTTCGCCCGCGCGGTGTCGAGGCCCGCAGCGAATACGTCGCGGAAGGCTTCGATATCGACCGATACGTCGGTTCCCGGCTCGCCGTCGGCGGTCGGATAGGACGCGTAGACGAGGTTCGCGGCCAGCTCCGAGTCCGGGAAACCGCCTTGCAGCTGCCCCAAACTTTCGCCCTCTTCCAGGGCATAACCCGATACGAAGACGAGACCGACGACGTTGTCGGCCACCCCGGCGACGGTGATCACCGCGCCGCCGTAGGAGTGCCCTGCCAGGAGCACCGGACCATCGATCTGCTCGACGAAGGACCTGATGTAGGCGGCGTCCGCCGACAGGCTGCGGTTGGACACCGGCGGTGCGACTACCCGGTACCCCTTGGCCAGCAGCCGTGCGGTGACCGGATGCCAGCTGGAGGCATCGGCGAAAGCGCCGTGCACGAGAACAATGGTTGCCGCGAAGGACATGGCGTTCCTTTCTCGATCGCTCGGATCGATATGGATGGCGTCGGCCGCACTAGTTTTCACGCAGCCTTCCGCGCCTCGCCCCTCTCTACGGGCCGCAAAAACCTCGGATCAGGACACGGCTGCCACGACCGGCGATTCGAAAACGGCGCCCGAGCCGGTAGAACGGAAACGCTGCTGGTACTTGCGCGGCGAGATCCCGAGCCTGGCCACGAACGCGCGGCGCAACGCTTCACTATTGCCGTAGCCTGCGGCCATCGCGGCCTCGGTGACGGTATGCCCGGCGTGCAACATATCCCTCGCGACGCCGAATCGGATGAAAGCGACGTACTCGGCGGGCGATCGTTCGAGTTCAGCGCGGAACAGCCGCGTCAGGTGCCGGACGCTGACCCGGACATGGTCGGCCAAAGTCTGGACCGTATGGGGGAAGGCGGGGTCTGCGCAGATCAGATCGACGGCCTTGCGGACAACGGGGCTGCGCGGCACCGGTCCACTCAGCGAGGCGGAGAATTGCGATTGTCCACCGGCTCGCTGCATGTGCACCACCAGCAACTGGGCAACGCGGCGGGCGATGTCGGCGCCGTAGTCCTCCTCGACGAGCGCCAGCGCGAGGTCGACACCCGCCGCGACACCGGCCGAGCTGTACAGGTTGCCGTCACGCGCGAAGATCGCATCCGGTTCCACCACCACCGAGGGATACCGCCGCGCGAGGTCAGCGGCAAATTTCCAGTGAGTCGTCGCACGTCTGCCATCGAAAAGACCGAGGTCGGCCAGGACGAAAGCGCCACTGCAGATCGAGGCCAGCCGCCGCGTGTTGCAGGAAAGGTGCCGCGCCGCCGCAATCACCTCGGGCGTCACGAACTTCGTCGACGGTAGCTCGCTGCCGGGAATCACGATGGTGTCGAAACGACCGGCGGCGGCGGCCGCGCCACTCACTTCGATCCGCGCGCCGATCGAGGTCTGCACGCTTTCGCCATCGGCTGAGACCAGGACGAGCTCGTAACCAGACACCGCCTGGTTGGCCTCCACGAAAACCTCTGCCGGGCCGACGAAGTCGAGCATCTTGACACCATCGAAGACCAAAATGCCGATGCGCCGCCGAGGCGGCTCCGCAAAATTAGGGGCCATGTCAACCATTATTATGGAGGGGCGCCTCCAGAACAAGTCACGTGGGCCATCTCGCACTCCGATTGGTACGGTGAGCGCATGGGCAGGCCGCGGCAGTTCGATGAATCGAATCTGCTCGACGCCGCCACAGAGTTGTTCTGGACGCAAGGATTCGACGGAACATCGGTGGAGGATGTCTCGCGGGCGACCGGCGTCGGAAACGGCAGCATCTACGCCGCCTACGGCAACAAACGAGACCTGTTCCTCGCGGCGTTCGAACGCTACTGCGAGCGTCGCGCCCGATTCGTTCGCGAGGTCATCAGGTCCGCGCCCGGCTCGGCGCGCGCCGCGGTGCAGACGCTTTTTCAAGCGATCATCGAGGACTGCGCCTCACACCCGGATCGGCGCGGCTGCCTGATGATCAACAGCATCGCCCAGCTCGGCACCCGGATCCCGGAGGTCGCGACCATCAGCACCCGGACCACGACAGCCATGGAGCAGGGCGTCGCCGAGCGGCTGCACAACGCCGCCCGCCTCGGCCGGGGCACCATCGACGAGGCCGCGCTCTCGGCGTACAGCGCCAATATCGTGGTGGTGACACAGGGCCTGATCCAACTGAGCCGCTTAGGAACTCCACCGCGACGGTTGCGCGAAATCGCCGATGTGTCGAGCCGGTCGCTGCCGTCGGCGTGGGCCGATCACGTCGTCCACTGACTATTCAGCCCTGATCGAGCTGTCCCAGCTCCCGGATGACTCGGGAAAAGGCACGGACCTGCTCGGTTTCCCTATCGCTGCGCCAGACCGGCGCCCATCGCACCAAGACGGAATCGGTGATGGGTAGATAGGTGATGCCAGGGCGGTTGTAATAGCGGGCGATATGACTCATGCCGCTGGTGAGGATACCGCCGGTACTGGCGGTGGTCAGGATGTCTTCGAGCGTCGAGATCGGGGCGACACGGTGGATCGGTCTGCCCGAAGGGGTCTGGAAGGGACTGACGGCGTCCTCCCAGTAGTCGGGCAGCGGTGCGCTGGGTTCGAGCACGCCACGGTCGCCGAAAACCTCCAGCGACAGCCATTTCTCGCCCGCGAGTTCGTGATGGTCGGGCATCACCGCCACCATCGGCTCCACAGAGATGATCGGCCCGACGGTCAGGCCGGGTTCTTCGACGGGCAACCACGCGATGATGATGTCGGCTTCGTCGCGGTGCAGCGGTCCGAACTGATCGCTGAACTCGCTGCTGCGGATCTGTAGCTCCCAGGACGGGTGCCTGCTGCGGAAGATATCCCAGAACGGCTGGTAGTCATAGGGGTTGTAGCCGATCATGGCAACGCGGAGCACACCGGAGATGCCCCTGGCCGCCTGGCGGGCATGCTCGATCGCCTGAACGACGCCGTGATAGGCCGGCTGCAGTTCGGCAAGCAACTGGCGACCCAGCAGCGTGAGCTGGACGTTGCGGGGGTTGGACCGGTCGACCAGGCGGCCGCCGATCCGACGTTCCTGACTCTTGATCGACTGGCTGACGCGGGCCTGCGAGATGTGCAGCCGCCAAGCGGTTCTCCCGAAATGCAGCTCTTCGGCCAGCGTCAGAAAGATCTCTATATCTCGCAGTTCCACCGGGATGCTCCTGACAAGCCGTGCGCCATCACGAGCGAAGACTACGACGTTTTCGCTGATCGTGCGGCGGGTACCCCCAAGGTCCTCTTCGCCGCGCCGACCAATCCATGTCCACCACGGCGATCACCGCTCGCCCGCTGCATGAGCCCGCCCCCGTTCCGGAAAAAATTTCCCCGAATCACCCCCACCCAATACTTGAATGAGTAATACTTCGGAATGTGTCCACCAAATCGGATTTCGAGCGCATGCTGCGCGGAGCTGCTCTACGTGTGACGGCGCCGCGGCTTGCGGTGCTGACCGCGGTGCACAACCATCCGCACTCCGACACGGACTCGATCCTCGGACGAGTGCGCGAGACGCTCGGTGCGGTGTCCCATCAGGCCGTGTACGACGTGCTACGGGCGCTGACCGCGGCAGGTCTGCTGCGGCGCATCCAGCCGATGGGCACGGTGGCGCGCTACGAGACGCGCGTCGGCGACAACCACCATCACCTCGTGTGCCGGTCGTGCGGCGTCATCACCGACGTCGACTGTGCCGTCGGCGAGGCGCCCTGTCTGACCGCCTCGGATCACAACGGTTTCGTCCTCGACGAGGCCGAGGTCATCTATTGGGGCCTGTGCCCCGACTGCTCCGCGAAACAAACGTCACCAACGCCCCAGTAGTCACAGCCCGATTCACTCACTCCCGAAAGGAATTGCCGTGCCCCAGGAACACCCGCCCATCGGAGAGGCGCAAACCGAACCCACCGAGAGTGGTTGCCCCGTCATGTCAGGTCGCCTCAAGTACCCGACCGAGGGCGGCGGTAGCAACCGTGACTGGTGGCCCAACCAGCTCAACCTGAAAATCCTCCAGAAAAACCCTGCCGTGGCCAATCCCATGGGCGAGGACTTCGACTACGCGGCAGAATTCGCGACCCTCGATCTGGCCGCGGTCAAGCAGGACATCGAGGAGGTGATGACCACCTCGCAAGACTGGTGGCCCGCCGACTACGGCCACTACGGCCCGTTGTTCATCCGAATGGCCTGGCATGCCGCGGGCACCTACCGCATCAACGACGGTCGCGGTGGAGCGGGCGCAGGCATGCAGCGGTTCGCGCCGCTCAACAGCTGGCCCGACAACGCCAGCCTCGACAAGGCGCGCCGCCTGCTGTGGCCGGTCAAGCAGAAGTACGGCAAGAAGCTCTCCTGGGCCGACCTGATCGTCTACGCGGGCAATGTCGCGCTGGAGTCGATGGGCTTCGACACCTTCGGCTTCGGCGGCGGCCGCGTCGACCAGTGGGAGCCCGAGGAAGATGTCTACTGGGGTCCTGAGCAGACCTGGCTCGCCGACGAGCGGTACACCGGCACCAGGGACCTCGAGAACCCCCTCGCCGCAGTCCAGATGGGCCTGATCTACGTGAACCCGGAGGGTCCCAACGGCAACCCGGACCCCCTCCTCGCGGCCACCGACATCCGTGAGACGTTCCGTCGCATGGCGATGAACGATGTCGAGACGGCGGCGCTCATCGTCGGCGGCCACACCTTCGGCAAGACGCACGGCGCGGGCGACGCCGACCTCGTCGGCCCCGAGCCGGAGGCCGCTCCCCTCGAAGAACAGGGCCTCGGCTGGAAGAGCTCCTTCGGCACCGGTGTGGGCAAGGATGCGATCACCAGTGGCTTGGAGGGCACTTGGACGCCCACCCCGACCACGTGGGACAACAGCTTCCTCGAAACCCTCTACGGCTACGAGTGGGAGAAGACCAAGAGTCCCGCTGGTGCGTGGCAGTACATTCCCAAGGACGGCGCCGGTGCGGGCACCGTGGCCGACGCCCACGACCCGTCGAAGAGCCACACCCCGGTGATGCTGACCACGGACCTCTCGCTGCGGGTCGATCCCGTCTACGAGCAGATCACCCGGCGTTGGCTCGACCACCCCGAAGAGCTCGCGGACGAGTTCGCCAAGGCTTGGTACAAGCTGACCCACCGCGATATGGGACCGATCGTCCGCTACCTCGGGCCGCTGGTCCCGCAGGAGGCGCTGCTGTGGCAGGACCCGGTCCCCGCGGTGACCGACGACCTCATCGGGGCAGCCGATATCGCCGCTCTGAAGAGCCAGATCCTGTCGTCGGGTCTGTCTGTCTCGCAGCTTGTTTCGACCGCGTGGGCGGCGGCGTCGTCGTTCCGCGGCAGTGACAAGCGTGGCGGCGCGAACGGCGGACGTATCCGCCTGCAGCCACAGAGTGGGTGGGAGGTCAACAACCCCGACGAGCTCGCACAGGTGGTGCGAACCCTGGAGGGGATCCAGGAGTCCTTCAACGCGGCCCAGACCGGGAACACGCGGGTGTCGTTCGCCGATCTCGTCGTGCTCGCCGGGTCCGCGGCGGTCGAGCAGGCCGCCAGGAACGCCGGCCACGACCTCGACGTGCCGTTCACGCCGGGACGCACGGACGCCACGCAGGAGCAGACCGATGTGGAGTCCTTCTCCGCGCTGGAGCCGAATGCGGACGGCTTCCGCAACTACCTCGGCAAGGCCAGCAAGCTCCCGGCCGAGTACCTGCTGATCGACAAGGCGAACCTGCTGACCCTGAGCGGTCCGGAGATGACCGTTCTCGTCGGTGGCCTGCGCGTGCTCGGCGCGAACCACAAGCAGTCGCCGCTGGGCGTATTCACCGCGACCCCCGAGTCGTTGACCAACGACTTCTTCGTCAACCTGCTCGACATGGGCACGAAGTGGGAGCCGACGTCCCCCGACGACGGGACCTACGAGGGCAAGGATCGCAGCAGCGGCGAGGTGAAGTGGACCGGCAGCCGCGTCGACCTGGTCTTCGGGTCGAACTCGCAGCTGCGCGCTCTCGCAGAGGTCTACGCGACCGATGATGCGAAGCAGAAGTTCGTCGAGGACTTCATCGCCGCGTGGACCAAGGTGATGAACCTGGACCGGTTCGACCTCGCCTGATCACGGCGTGAGGAGCGGCCGACGGGCCGGTCGTCCATGCCTCGCACGGCACCCCGCGAGCAGACACCGCTCGCGGGGTGTCGTGGCTTATTATCCAGTGGCAGAGGCGGTTTCGTGGACCGCGCACCGCTGGTAGCCGTGGTCGACAACGCTCGGTGTCGCCCTGGCCGTTCGGGCGGGTTCGCCGACGGGATGCGCAGGCACAGTGGCGATCTCGTTCACGAGTCCTCGGTGACGATGTGGACGCCACTCGCGATCACGGCAGTCGCGGTCAGGCCGAAGATGGCATGGAATGTGTCGCTGAAGTGGCTGGGGGAAGCGAACCCGGCCTCGGTGGCGGCCCGGGTGAGATCCATCCCTTTGCCAACGGCCGTGGCGACGTACAGCATTCGTGCCCACACGCGGTATCGACGAAAACTGGTGCCCGCGTGTGCCGAGAAGAGATGGAGAAATCGGGAGGTCGACAGCCCCGCCGCGGTGGCGAGTTCGGCCGCAGTGGGGTTGCGGGCCGGTTGATCTCTGATCGTGAGCATGGCGGCGCGGATACGTGCATCGATGATCGGAGGTTCCGGTGCGCCGAGAACTTGTTCGAGCAGCACGACCGAATCCGGCTTCTGCGAATCACGCAGATAACCGCGGATCGACGACTCGGCTCGATGGTGGAAACAGAGGCCGGGTGACCGGTCGAGCATCGCGGCGCGGAGGTTGCGACCACGGGCCGCGCCGGGGTCGAGGTACAAGAACAGCATTCGACCATCACCGGAGAGGACCTGATGCCTGGTCCGCGCAGGGATCAACGCACTGTGGACGTGGCGTTCTCCGCATTCCGGCGCGCGCAGCGTGAACGGAGCATCCACCCCCATGGTGAAGCAATCCACGGCAGTGGTGTGTGCGTCGAGATGAAATGACGGTCCGAGGTACGCGGCGTGCCCGGGCCACAGCCAGATCGTCGGAGTCATACGCGTCATGATCGCACCGCGGGAACGCCTCATGCGATCGCGATCAACAATCCCGCACCGACCGCTTCGACGCAGAAATAGAACCAGATCGGATAGAACGGTGTCGCGGTGTCCAGTATCCGCGACAGCAGCCTGCCGCAGGCCATGCCGGCCAACGCAATTCCGACCGCGGTCACGATTCCGGCGTGACGGTCGGTGCCGCCTGTGGCCGCCCACCACAGCATGGCCGCCACCGCGATGCCGAATCCGCCGTACACGGCTCGGATTTCGGAACGGCTCGTCGGCGTCTCGACTCGGATGCCGAACGGCCGGCCCAGCGCAGCCGGAGCAATCAGCGCGAAACCGCCCATGGCACAGAACATCACACCGATGACAACGATGGCTGCGGTCCTCATCGCGACACCGCCACCCGGATCGATACGGGATCGGAAGCCTCGCGCGTCACGAATGCGAACCCGATGGCGAGCGCGATCAATCCCGCGACATCGAACCACGCGATCCGGTCGAGCGACGAGTTTCCTGAAGGCTGGGCCAACACCAGAATGATGAAACTCGTCGCATTCGCCGTCATCGCGGCGTTGCGCAGATGCGGCAGATAGACGGCAACGACCAATCCGACACCGACTATCCCGAACAGCAACCCCCGATGCCGCAGCAGCACCTCGACATCGCCGCTCACCGCATCGATGCCATACGCCGAGCGGTCCCAGTGCGGCGATATCGCGCCGAGCATCGGCACCACGTTGAGCAATCCGGCTGCTACGAGCAGCCCCGATCCGCACCGTCGCAATCTCATATCTCCTCCGATTTCCATCGCTGCGATCATGACGGGCGCACGGCACCTTCCGCTTCCAGAAACGTGTCGCGGCGGAAGGGGGTCCTTCTTTAGGAGGTTGTGGCCCGGAGTCGGTATCGCCGAGGCTGGATCGCAACCGATCCAGTGCCTCGAAGGAGACCGCTCCATTGCCCAGCCTCGACGTTCGGAATGCCGATACCGCAGCGGCTGGTTTGTCCGCGCTGCGCCGAGTAGCGCAAAACAGAGGTGGACTGGTACTCGCGGCCGGGCTGGCGGTGTTCGTCGGCGCCGTGGTCGGCCTGCTCGTCAGCGGTCACGACTCGATCGTCCCGTCCACGGATTCCGATGATCAGCTGCCGCTGGCGGGCGCGTTGTTGCCGGTGGCCGCGGGGCTGCTGCTGGTGCGACTCGTGCCGCCGCGCGCGACCGTGCTCGCGCCCGAGGTCGTCGGAGACCGGCGGGTGCTGGTCAGAGAGACCGCGGTGACCGTCTGGGTGGCGGCGCTGATCCCGATGGTGTTGTTCGCACTTGTCGTCGCGGGGACCTCGAGTGACATCGTCCAAACCCTCTGGGCGCTCGGCAAGCCGATATTCTTTGTGATCTTGCCCTGGCTCGCATTCCGAGCATTCCGCTCGGCGCGTGACACATCGGCGCCACACCGGGACCAGTACGTGTGGTGGCCGCGCCACGGGTGGCGCTGGCTCGCACCGATTCCCGCACTACTGGTCTTCGGCTACCTCAGTTCGGTCGGGCCGTTCGCCGGTCCGCTCCCGAGTGCGGCGGATTATCCGGATCCGGTGGTGCTGGTCATCGGCGCCACGGTGACCTTGTTGACCGCCAATATCTGCGAAGAAGTGTTCTACCGCGTCATGCTGCAGACCCGGCTGGAAGCGCTGCTCGGCCGCTGGCCGGCAATCGTGCTCGCCGCGTTGCTGTTTGCCTGGCTGCACCTCCCGACACACGGTCAGAGTTCGGCCGCATTGAGCGGACTGCCGCTCACGGTGGGCGCCATCGTGGCATTCCAAGGCACCTACGCGCTGTTCGCCGGGTACCTCTGGGCTCGATATCGCAATGTGTGGGCGTTGGTGACGGCGCACACCATCATCAACACCGTTCCGTTGCTCCTGATGTAGACCGATGGTCGGGCAAGGACCGATCTAGCGCATCCCGCCGATCCCGCCCGAACGGTCCGCGCCATCCGCCGCCGCGGGTGCGGTGTCGGCGGCCAGCAGCATGCGGATGGCGTCAGCCCAATGACGCAGCGTCGTTTCAACCGAGGTGTCGGAGGTGTGCAGCACCCTGGCGATCGCTGTGCCGCGCAGCATCGTGATGGTGAGGTCGCGGACGACCGGATACCGCGGGTGTGCGGTGATCAGCGGGCCGAACAGGTCATCGACAACGCGGAACAGATCGCGGCCCGCCGCGCGCTCGGCCGCGAGCAGCACCACCGCTAGGTCGGGGTCGGTGCGCGCGGCCGCCCACAACTCGAACTCCGCTTGCGCCGGCGGTCGGGTCATCGTCTCGTGCAGCGCCGTCAACGCGCGTTGCACCGGGTCGGCGGAATCCCCGAGCCGTGCGGCAGCGGCGCGCGCCGCCTGTTCGTTCAGCTCGACCAGATTGGCGATGAGTGCCTTTGACAGCTCCTGGATGGTTGGGAAGTGGTGCAGGAGCGCGCCGCGGCTGAGACCCGCCGCGTGCTGGACACCGACCGTGGTCAGGGCCGAGTAGCCACGCTCGACCAATAGCCGGGTTGCCACCTCGAGGATGCGGGCCCGGGTGGCTCGCTTCTGTGCGTCGCGTGTGGTCAATGCCGGCCCTCCGCTGTGTTCGGCCATCGAGGCCCGAGAATTTCACAGTCACTATTGACTGTCAATGTCGCAATCGGTCAAGCTCCATACGAACGCCCGGCTTCCTCACGCCGACCCGGACGCAGCGGCACCCGCCGCACTTCCGTCCCCAGCGAAGGGAAAAACCTTGACCGACAACAACACTCATTCCGGGCAGCGCCCGGCAGCGTGGTATGAGAACTGGACGGAGGTGCCCGATTCACCCTGGCAGAATCGGCCCGATCCCGGCGGCGACCGCGAATACCGGACGCTCACCTACGAGCGCGACGGGCGCATCGCACGAATCACCTTCAACCGCCCACAGAAGGGCAACACCATCACACCCGACACCCCGATCGATCTGGCGCACGCGGTCGAGCGCGCCGATCTGGATCCTCGGGTGCACGTGATCGTGGTGTCGGGGCGTGGCAAGGGTTTCTGCGGCGGCTACGACCTGGACATGTTCGCCGAACAAGGCTTCAGCGGTGCCGACGCCGCGGTCGACACCACGGGCACCGTTGCCGACCCGGTGGTGCAGGCGGTCAACCACAACCCCTGGGGCACCTGGGATCCGATGATCGACTACGCGATGATGAGCCGGTTCAATCGCGGCTTCGCCAGCCTCATGCACGCCAACAAACCCACCGTCGCCAAACTCCACGGCTTCGCCATCGCGGGCGGCACCGATATCGCGCTGTACGCCGACCAGATAATCTGCGCCGACGACACCAAGATCGGCTACCCACCCACCCGAGTCTGGGGCATCCCCGCCGCGGGCATGTGGGCACACCGGCTCGGCGACCAGCGCGCCAAACGACTGCTCTTCACCGGCGACTGTCTCAGCGGCAAACAGGCCGAGGAATGGGGTCTCGCGGTCGAATCGTGGCCCGCCGACGAGCTCGACGCACGCACCGAAGCCCTCGTCGAGCGGATCGCCCGCATGCCGGTGAATCAACTGATGATGGCCAAACTCGCCCTCAACTCGGCACTGCAGTCCCAGGGCGTCGCCAACTCCGCCATGATCAGCACCGTCTTCGACGGCATCTCCCGCCACACGCGCGAGGGATACGCCTTCCAACTGCGTTCGGCCACTGTCGGTTTCCGCGAGGCTGTCCGTGAACGCGACGAGCCCTACGGTGACCACAAGCGCGCCCAATTCGACCGCTGACCACCTGCGCGACGGACCGCGAACGACAGCGTTCACCGGCCCATGCCGTAACGCCGACCGGGAGTTGGATGCCACACCGATCCGTGCGCGCCCGGGTACCAAGGCCGTCGTGCGGATGAATAAAGGATCGAGAAACATCGAGACTATGCGGCCATGAGTGACCCGAAGTGTGACGCCGCCGCTGAGTGGGACTTTCCCGACCGCGGCCAAGGTTGTACGAGGCGTCGATATGAGGAGGTCATGTGGCATCGGAATACAACAGGAACCCCGCCGCGGTCACCGCGCTGTCGCCGGAGCAGTATCACGTCACGCAGGAGAACGGGACGGAGCGGGCGTTCACGGGCGAGTACTGGGACAATCACGAACCGGGTATCTATGTGGATGTGGTGTCCGGTGAGCCGTTGTTCGCCTCGGTCGACAAATACGACAGTGGCTCGGGGTGGCCGAGTTTCACCAAGCCGATCGACGCCGCGAATGTGGTCGAGAAGCGGGACTTCAGTCATCTGATGATCCGCACCGAGGCGCGTTCGGCGCACGGCGACAGCCATCTCGGGCATGTATTCACCGACGGGCCGCCCGCGGCGGGCGGCCTGCGGTACTGCATCAACTCGGCGGCGCTTCGGTTTATCCACCTCGACGACCTCGAGGCGGCAGGTTATGGGAAGTACCGAACTCTCTTCACGAAGGAGCAGGCGTGACCGACACGCAGAAGGCGATTCTGGCAGGCGGATGCTTCTGGGGCATGGAGGATTTGATCCGCAAGCAGCCAGGGGTGGTGTCGACGCGGGTCGGCTACACCGGTGGACGCAATGACCACCCCACCTATCGCAATCACCCGGGCCACGCGGAGGCGGTAGAGATCGTCTACGACCCGACGCGGACGGACTACCGGGCGCTGTTGGAGTTCTTCTTCCAGATCCACGATCCGTCGACGAAGGACCGTCAGGGCAACGACATCGGCACCAGCTACCGTTCGGCGATCTTCTATCTCGACGACGATCAGCACCGTGTGGCGCTGGACACCATCGCCGATGTCGACGCCTCGGGCCTGTGGCCGGGCAAGGTCGTGAGCGAGGTGACCCCGGCAAGCGAGTTCTGGGAGGCCGAGCCCGAGCACCAGGACTACCTACTGCGCTACCCCGACGGCTACACCTGCCACTTCCCACGACCGGGCTGGAAGCTGCCGAAGCGGCAGGCCACCACGCAGTAGGCAGGCACGCCGTGCCGCCCCAGACGAAGCCGCTGGGTCATCATTCGAACGCGGGGCGGCCGGATTCGTCTGCCGAACAGCGTCGCCGTGGTGGACGGTGACCTGTTCAGCGGAGATCTCGGTCGACCGGGTTGGTCGGCCCGAGAGCTCGCGCCGCTGTCCTGAGCTGCTCGGCTTCAGGGTTCCGGCCCAGGTCCTCCAAACGTTCTGCCTGGCGGGTCATGGCGTCGAGGAGAACGTTGGTCATGGAGGCCCTGGCTTCGGTGGCGCTGTCGCGGAGGGCGGCCAGGAGGCGCCGGTCCAGGGCGATCTGCTCGGTAGCGACGGCAACGGCGGCGTCGGTTCGGCCGGAAAGGTCGAGGAAGTAGGTTTCGAGGGTGAGCGAATCGGCGAACTGGCCGAGGTAGGGGCGACCGAGAACGGTTCCGGTGATGCGCCGGCGTAGCGCCGCGGATTCGGCACTGTGCGTCACAGCCTGTGCGAGTTCACCTGCGGCGCCGAGCTTTCTGGCCGTTTGCAGCTGGAATTCCGCGACATCGTCGAGTATTTGATGGTAGTCGAGGACGAACGGAGGCACCCGTACCCCGATCAGCTCCCTGGCGGTGGGGAGCGTGGCATACAGGGCGCGGGCGGCGTCGGATTCCGAGGTGCTCGGCTTGACCAGTTCGGTATGGATCGTGAACCGCAGCAAAGGCCCCTGCAACCACGCGCGACCGACCTCGGTCGCCACCGCTCTGGCCATGATCGCCGCCGCGATCAGACCTGTACCGACGGCCGCGGGCCACACCCAGGGCGATTCGTGCAGGACTTTCACCACCGCGACAATGGCCTCGAGCACACCGAGCACAATGAACAACCACCCGCTCGCCGCGATCACCCCGCGCCGTTTCGCACCGAGCGCGATCTCCACCAGGCCCTGGAATGTTCCGACCAATCCGATACCGGGTAGCAGCACGAGGATAAAGTATTCGTTTCCGGTCAGCAGGATCAGCGGAACGACGATCGCCAGGATGACGACCGTTCCGATCAGAACCGCGCTGAGTCTGGGAAGCTCGTCACCCACGCGACCACTCTCGCACGAGACCCGGTACCGGACAGGGGTTTTCGCGGGAGATCTACCGACGGCAGCAGCGGACTCGATGGTCCCGATCGGTTACGGCTGCGAGCGGTACCTGGCGTCGGTGGACACGGCCTCACGGTCCTCGACCGGCCACAATACGACCGGACCGAACCAAAAGCAGAGCAACAGAGCGAGTTCGACGTCGAGACGGTCCTCGGTAATCGGGCGGCCGCGGCGGTCGACGGCGCGCTGCACGCGGTACTTCACCGAATTGAAATGCAGGTTCAGTTCATCGGCGGCGGCCTTATAGCTGGCGCCGTGATGCAGGAAGACGCGCAGAGTGTCGCGCAATCGCGCATCGTTGTCGGAATGGGTGGCAAGCGGTCCGAGAATGTCACGCACCCAGGCCCGCGCCGCTGCCAGGTCGCCGCCGAGCAGGGCGGCGGCGGCGAGCCCCGGGTCGCCCGCGGCCGTGACGCGCGGTGCCCGCGGTCCGGCGGCAATGGCGACGTTGCGCGCGTTCCCTGCCTGGTGATGCGAGCGGCGGAAGCCATCGACACCAGGTAACGCCGTGCCGAGTGCGAGGCACGGCGCATCGTGACGGTCGGCGACGAATCGGCGGATCCGGCCGTCTACCGATGGCGCGTCCTCGGAGCCGAGCGGAATCCATCCCCACGCACTGACCCGATCGGCGGCGACGAACAGCGCCTTTCCTTGATTCGGCATCGATTCGGTGAGATCGCGCAGGAATTGTTCCAGCCGCACGAGCTCGCTACCTGCGTTCGTGTCATCCGCATACCAAAGAATGAGTGCGAGGTGAATTCGCCTGAGCGGGTAGCAGATTGCGGCGGTCACCGCATCCGGATCGACATCGCCGTTGTCGAGCAATTCACGAACGCGCACGGCACGCAAATTATTGCGGTTCTCCGACCATAGATCGCGCTCGACCTCGTAAACACCGACCACCTCCTGAGTTATCCAGTCTATGTAACGGAAGATGACCGTTGTCATCCGTTCATAGACATCCAGACTCAGCGCCGGTTCGAATTCAGCGGCTCGGATCTCGTCCAGAATCAGGTCGAGCAGTGCCTGTTGACCGAGCCGATATGCACGTACCAGTGCATTCGCGGGCACTTCGTGCTGAGCCAGTCGTCGCGCGTATTCTAGCGCGGCGGTCGGCGGTTCGACCCGCTCGATCGGGATGTCGTAGCGCAGCGCACGGAAGATCGTATCGATATTTCCTTCGATGCTGGCGCCCATTAATTCGACGAGTTGAGAATCACCCCGCAAATCCGATATCTCGGCGGCCAGGGTCTGCTGAATCGACCGGGTAACCTCACCGAGCCGGGACCGGAGTTGCCCCACGATCGCCGCGGCGTGCTCGCTGACGACTGCCTCGTCGAACCGTCGCCGGTCAGCCATACCTGAACATTAGATCGCCGCACGCACCGAGGGGCCGATTTCCTGGGAGTATGCCGCCGATATCGCCGCGGCCACGTACGGCGGCAGCACATCCACCGATCCGGAACTCATCGCCGAACTGCTTCGTCGCCGGCCGCACGCCCGCCTCCAACGCAACTACCTGTTCCCGCTACTCGCAGGCCAGGTACGCACCAGCCTGCCCGCATGGTGAGCGATCCAATAGCCCTCACTCATCATCGCAGGCACCGACGATCCGAGCTGCGGCGTTGACGAACGCGATCGGGTGCGAGGCGTTCGATTTCGCCACGCTCAGGGGTTGTCTTCTTCGCCAGGGCCGACCGGCACCATCTCCACGACCGGCACCACCGGCAGGTCCTGGGGAATCGGTCCCAACTCTCCGAATTGTGGCTCCGCGGGAAGATTGACCGGTATGTCTTCCAGCAGCCCTCCCCCGGGGATGTTCTCCCAACGCGCTCTGTACGTACCGGCGACAGTGCCGATCAGCGATTGGACCATAATCGAATAGATCCCTGCCGGCACCGCATCGAACCTTATCTCCACCGACGCACCCGAAACAAAAGATACTGCGGAGCCCTTCACCCATTCGGGTCCGCCATTCGGTATACGAAGTACCAGTCCGAGAACAAACCCGCCGTCGTTCTGGTCGACCTGCAGTCCGAGGACGACATCGACGGTCCTATCGAGGACGAACTCGGTCACCTTGCTCGGAAAAGGGGGACTATTTGTAAATGACCCGGCATCGAACTCTACTCCCATTGCGGTCACCGCCTTCAGTAAAGATAAATGGATGGATGCTCCTCGAGGCGCACAGCGTGTGCTCCGGCCACATCGAAACCTCCCGGTCCGAACGTGACAGGCTCCCGATACGGGTAGTAGCGTCGCACCGCCGCAGCGACTTTGTATCGAGTAGTGGTCTACTCGACTTGGCGACGCCGCCCGCCGCACCCTCCACCCGATGCGCCACCTCGGGAGAGCAACAGCCGGGCGCGCAGCACAAGTCCACGGCGACCGGAGCTTCGGATTCGGCCACCGTCTCGGGGCCGGTTCGACGGCTGTGATGATTGCGGAGTGCGTGCCATCAGCGCCCTGATGGTTCTAGATGATCTCGAAGTCGATGAATCCGGCTGCAGCGAGGTGGTTTCGGTACCCCGTGCACGACAGCGACCCCAGCGATCCGGCCGACGCGTTCGGCGCGCCGAGCGGGGTCAATTTGTCCTCGGCAACAACATCGGCGATACCGATGTGCCCGCCCGGGGTCAGCGCCCGGGCCATTTCGGCGAAAGCGGCAGGTTTATCGCCGACAGGTTGATCACACAGTTCGAGATCACGATGTCGATGGAAATCCTCGACCACCCCGCCCGCGGTGACGGTTCCAGCTGCCTGCCCACAGCGAGCCCGCACGGCTTCGCGGAGTTCGTCCCGCTGCTGGTCTGCCATGGCACCACGTCCCCGATCGGCCCGAATACAGGCCTGCGCAGGTAACCAACCTGGTTATATCGGTGAATGTCTATATAAGTTGCTGCACCAAATAGACGTCTGTCAATATAGATGAATGTCTAAACAGGATCTGTCGGTGATCGCCTCCACCGATTGCCACAGCACCCTCGCCCGCCCGCTGGACCACGAGGTGGCCGTGGAGTTGGCCAGCGCGTTCAAAGCACTGGCCGACCCGGTGCGACTGCGGTTGCTGTCGCTGATCGCCTCCCGCCTCGGCGAGGAGGTATGCGTCTGCGAGCTGACCCCGCAGTTCGAGCTATCGCAGCCCACTATCTCCCACCATCTCAAAGTGCTGCGCGAAGCCGGGTTGATCGACTGTCAGCGGCGCGGCACCTGGGTGTATTACTGGGCGATTCCCGCAGCGCTACAACGGCTTTCCGATATCCTGGTCACTACCGGTGCCGACCGGATCGAAGCTCCCGCATGACCGACCTCGCTTTCACACCCGCACCACTGAAGCGCCGACTGCTGGCGGAGTTCACCGGGACTGCTTCGCTGGTGACCGTGGTCGTCGGCTCGGGCATTGCGGCCAGTATGCATTCGCCCAACGATGTCGGATTGCAGCTGCTCGAGAACTCCACCGCCACCGTCCTCGGGCTCGCGGTGTTGATCCTGGTCTTCGGGCCCGTTTCCGGCGCCCACTTCAACCCGGCTGTCTCGGCCGCGGATTGGCTGCTGGGCCGTCGCCACGGCACCGGCCTGACCGGCGTCGATGTCGCCGCCTACACGATCGCGCAGATCGCGGGAAGCGTGGCGGGCGCGATGCTCGCGAACATCATGTTCGCTCGAGAACTGGTGCAGATTGCCACCAATCACCGCACCACCAACGGGCATCTGGTCGGCGAAGTAGTTGCCACCGCAGGGCTGATCGCTGTCATTTTCGCCCTCGCGCGCACCGGCCGTGCCACCTATTCCGCAGCTGCGGTCGGCGCCTACATCGGAGCCGCCTACTGGTTTACCAGCTCCACATCCTTCGCCAACCCCGCGGTTACCCTCGGGCGGATGTTCTCCGACACCTTCGCCGGGATCGCTCCCGCCTCGACCCTCGGATTCATCGCGGCGCAAGTCCTCGGCGCGCTGATCGGGCTCAATCTGATCGCCATCCTGTATCCGCACGCCACCACCGCCGACAATGTCGTCGTCCCGCACACCGTCACTGCTGACTGAAAAGGCGCTGTCCGACAATGTCATCCAAACCCAGCGTCTTGTTCGTATGCGTCCACAACGCCGGCCGCTCCCAAATGGCCGCCGGATTTCTCACCCACCTCGCGGGCACGGCGGTCGAAGTCCGATCTGCCGGAACCGCGCCCGCCGAAACCATCAACCCTGCGGCCGTCGACGCGATGGCCGAGATCGGTATCGACATCGCTGATCAGACTCCGAAAGTCCTCATCCCCGACACCGTCGAAACCTCCACAGTCGTCATCACCATGGGTTGCGGTGACACCTGCCCAGTCTTCCCCGGCGTCACCTACCGCGACTGGAAGCTCGACGACCCCGCAGGCAGGGACCTCGACGCCGTCCGGTCTATCCGCGACGAGATCGGACAAAGAATTCGCAACCTGCTCACCGAACTCGGCATCGACTGACAACACCGGACCATCGAGACCAGCGCCGCCGAGATCCCTGCTCCTAGACGTCCGCCGTGATCAGAACGGGCACCGGCTCTTCGGTTACCGGAGTCGTGTGGGCATCGATACCGCGGCGGAAGAAGTCGGGGTTGCGGCGGCGGGCCACCAGCATCAGCGCGGCGCCGAGTATCAGTATGCCGAAGCCCATGTAGAACACGAGTCCGATGCCGCCGATCGAGGCACCGCTACCGTTGTCCGGGTCCATGCTTTCGCGGACCGACACCAGGAACACCGCCAGCAGCATCGCGCCACCGAGCAGCGGGAAGAGGAATTTGAAGACGACGTTTCGGACACTGGTGAACAGTTCCTTGCGGAAGTACCACACGCAGGCGAAGGCCGTGATGCCGTAATACCAGCAGATCATGATCCCCAGTGCCGCAACGGTATCCAGCAGCGCTCGCTCGGAAAGCAGGCACACGACGGCGTAGAAGGCTCCGGTCACCACACCGGCGACGACGGTGCTGAAGGTCGGCACCAGGTAGCGCGGGCTCACCTTGCTGAACTTCTTCGGGAACGCGCCGTAGGCGCCCATGGCGAGCATCGTGCGGGCCGCGGGTAGGAAGGTTGTCTGCAGGCTCGCGGCCGAGGAGGCGAGGATCGCGAGCAGCAGCAGCGGACCCGCCCAGCCGAGTACCGGGTCGGCGAGCGCACCGAAGACATTGTCGGCATTCTCCTCGTTGCCGAGGCCGAGCCCGGTATTGCCGACACCGGCGTACATCATCACCGCGACCGCGACGAGCAAGTAGGTCAGCAGGATCGAGAGCACGCAGAGCAGTCCGGCCCGGCCGGGTACTCGCTTCGGGTCCTTGGATTCCTCGCCCAGGGTCAGGCAGGTGTCCCAGCCCCAGAAGGCGAAGATGGAGCCGGTCACTCCGATCATGAACGCGCTCAACGTGAGTCCGGTGAACGGGTCGAACCAATCGAGATCGAAACTCAGCTGCGTGGGTGACCCGTGGCGGACCACGTGTACCAGCGCGGTGACCGCGAAGGCCAGCAGAATGATCATCTGGAATCCGACGAGTACATACTGCACCCGCTCGCTGGTGGTGATGCCGCGACCGGCGATCAGGGTCGCGATCGCGACGAACACCAGCGTAGTGGCGATATTGATGCCCTTGTTGTCGGCCAACTCGGCAATGCCCGGACTGCCGAAGATCCGCCCGAGGAACAGATAGAAGAACTCCACCGCGATCGCGGCCAGGTTGGAGAGCACGATGACCGTCGCCATCACCATGCCCCAGCCGCACATCCAGCCGACATAGGGCCCGAAGGCCTTGGTGGACCAGGTGAACGAGGCCCCACAGTCGGGCATCCGCGCGTTCAGCTCGCGGTAGGCGTACGCAGTCAAGAACATCGGGACGAAGCCGACGAGGAGAATGGCCGGCATCTTCAATCCGACCGCCGCGACGATCAGACCGATGCTGGCGGTCAGTGTGTAGCCGGGCGCGACCGTCGAGATCCCGAGGACCGCACCGGAGAAGGTGCCGATAGTGCCTGCGGCAAGCCCCTTGTCGACCGGTCGCTCGCTGGTTCGCACGGCGGGCGGGAGCTCGCTGACGATGCTCATTCGTTTCCTCCTTCGGAAACCACGACCATTGGCACCTGGCGGACTCCGAGCAACGTCACGGCCGTAGCGGATAACGCTGCGAATTCGCCGTCGACGCAGTTCCGGAGCGCGGGACCGGTCATCGATTCACCGCCCGCTCAACGGGCGTTGTCTGAAATTTGCGTGGTCTTCAGTGTGCGCTGCGACACAGCCCACGACCCGCGCCGAGTTGGACACTTGGTCGGCCATTCTTCGACAATCTGTACAACCACGCACTGACGCCGCGACTGTTAGCTGAGCGCTACCCAGACGTCGGCAGCAGCGTCTCCACCGCACCGCGCAGGTGCGCGCGGGCCACCTCTGCGGCAAGCTCTCCCCCTAACCACCGCGCGGCCAAGCCCTCGGTCAGCGCCGTGATGATGAGCCCGACCTGTAGTGCGTCCACGGCACTGGACACATCACCGACCGCCTGGGCTACCCGAATCGCATCGGCGATCTCGTGGGTCCACTGCCGCGAAGTACGGGTCAACGGCTCACGCAAGGGCTGTTCATAGACCGCGCTTGCTCGTAGTTCGTTCCAGGCCATCGAGTTCTCGACCATCTCCGGAGTCTCCTCGAGCTCCGCCAGCAATTGACCGATGAGCTGCTCGCGCGGTGCCCCGGAGTCGCCCGCCGCTTTCCGGTACCTGCGCGACCGGTCGTTGATAAAGGTCAACGCGGCGGCCAGCAGTCCGTCACGGTCTTTGAAGTAGTAGTAGAGCAACCCGGGTGACACCCCGGCCACCTGTGCGACATCACCCACGCGCAGACCACGCACTCCGCGCTCGGCGATCGCGGCGGCGGCGGCCCGCAGGATCGCCTCCCGCCGGCTTGTCATGCCAGGCACTTGCCTTCCTGCCCTTCATCATTCGCAGCCGCCATGGTGTCCCGCAACGGCCGTCACCCACCGGCGCGTGGGCTGCCGAGGACACGGCACGACGCGGGCTGCTGCTGGGTAATGCAGTGGATGCCGCCACCACGCGCGAATATCTCGCGAGCGTCGACGGATACCACCTGTCGTCCCGGGTACGCATCGGCGAGGATGTCGTGTGCGGTGGCATCGTTCGGATCATCGAAGGAACAACAGATGACACCGTCGTTTACGACGAGGTGGTTGATGTAGCTGTAGTCCACCCAGCCCTCGTCGTCCCGCAGCACCCGCGGTGCGGGCACTTCGACTATCTCCCAAGGCTTTCCGTCGACATCGTGGCTGTCGCGCAGCACCGCCATGATCTCCTGGGTCACCCGCGCATCGGGGTGGGAGCGGTCGGACTGGGAGTGCACGAGCAGCCGTCCCGGTGCGGAGATCGCGGCGACGATATCGACATGACCGCGGGTGCCGAACCGCTCGCTGTCGCGCGTGAGCCCGCACGGTAGCCAGATGACATGTTCGGCACCGATGGTGCGGGCCAATTCGGCTTCCACCGCGGCCTTGTCCAGCTCGGGATTGCGGCCGGGATCGAGCTGGACTGTCTCGGTGACAAGTACCGTGCCCTGTCCATCGACCTGGATCCCGCCGCCTTCGTTGACCAGATTCGAGGCAATGACCTCGGCCCCGGCCAGCCCGCCGACGGTCGCCCCTAGGTGGCGGTCGTTTGTCCAGCGGGCCCAGTCCTGTCCGCCCCAGCCGTTGAACACCCAGTCGACCGCGCCGAGGCGTCCGGCTTCGTCGCGGACGAAGGTCGGGCCGATATCGCGCATCCAGGCGTCGTCCAGAGGAGCCTCGACGATCTCGACGGCCTGCGACAGGTACTGGCGCGCTGCCTCCCGGTCGATGGGATCAACCACCATGGTGACGGGTTCGAAGTCGAGGATCGCGTGCGCGACCGCAGACCACGCGAGCCGGGCGACGTGCGCGGACTGGGGAGTCGCCGAAATAGACGCGCCCAGCGGCGGGAATGCCATCCAGATCCGTTCCTGCGGTGCGGTTTCCGACGGCATCTTCCAACTCATACCTCCTCCCCGTACGGACGGGCGGTATCGACCGGCGCGGTGAGGCGGGCGTAGGTGTCCGGCCTCCGAGTGGCCAGGAAGGGAAACAGGCCGAGCCAGTCGCGGCGCTGTTCCAGGTCGAGATCGGCGACCAGCACCGCCGCGGTGTCGCGCGGAGCGCGAACCAGCACGCGGCCGTAAGGGTCGGAGATGAACGACGAACCGTAGAAGCTCACGCCGCCCTCGTCGCCGAACCGGTTCGGCACAACCATGAAAGTGCCTGCGGTGATACCGTTTCCGACAATCACGTGCTGCCACAGCGGTTGCGTGTCGAAGTCCGGGAACGACGGCTCCGATCCGATCGCGGTGGGGTAGACGAGGATCTCCGCGCCACCGAGCGAGTAGGCCCTCGATACCTCAGGGAACCATTCGTCCCAGCAGGTCGGTAAGCCGATCGCGGCGCCGTCGAGCACCTCGGGCCGGTATACCGGGTAGGGGTCGTCGGCGGGTCCGGGGCGGAAATAGGTGTCCTCGTAGTAGCCGTCGGTCACCGGGATGTGCAGCTTGCGGGTTCGGCCGATGAGTTCACCCTCGGGCGAGACCAGGACGGCGGTGTTGAATCCGAGCCCGTCGGCAGCCTCCGCGCGCTCGTAGAGCGAGGCATGGACAGCGACACCGTTCTCTTTCGCGGCCTCGGCGGCGAAGGCAAAGGTCGGGCCCGAGAGCAGCTCCTCCGTATCCCCGCCCGGATTCGCGCCTGCCCGCACGTCCGCCGGGTAGCGCGACAGGGTCAACTCGGGGAGAAACACCGCCTGCGCGCCCTGTTCCGCGGCGATCCGGATGCCCGTGGCGAGCTGAGCGCGCAGTTCGACGGGGTCGGCCAGCCAGCAGTGTTGCACGACACCGACCCGGACGGGCCGACGCACTGCGGCAGTGGTCCGCGCGAATGAAGTCGGTGGTGCGAACGCGGTCTCGAGGACGAACGTCGATCCACTCATGGCTTCGATACCTCCTGGAATCGATGAACTGAAAATTCAGTCAAAGCAATCGGCAAGCGACGCCGACTGCGGCGCACGGCCGACGTACCCGAACCACTCGGGGACCAGATCGCCTCGAACGCCACCTCCGCCGCGACCCTTGTGGAAATGCCCCGATCCGGAATGCCCATGAGGAGCGACGGTAGATATCGCACAGACAACAGTGCGAAATCGATACTGTCAACCGCAAAGGACAACTGATTTCGTTGCATGTGCACGATAGTTAGGGCGAAGTGTGCTGTGGCTTCTGCCCCGAACAGAGCCGCTGGCCGGTTCGCACTGCGCTCTCCAACAAGGGGCGCCCCCACCCTTTCGCCGCCGACTGTGTGGTCGACTGCGCGGATCGCGACGACCTTCTGCGCGAGGCGGTCCGGGTCGACGATGACGCGCTGCCATCCGCGATGGCCACGCGTCTACACACGTGAGCAGCATGCGGTACGGAGGCCGTGGCAGCTGCCCGAATCCGCGCCGCAACCCACCGACCACTGACCCCCTTGACGAGGCAACGAAATTCGCAGCCGTGTCCAGGAAAATTTTGCCCCCGCCGTATCAGCTACCGCGCGAGTCACCCGATCGACCCGCGATAGTTCGCCCCCACATAGGCTGACCGATCGGTTCGAGCTGTCGAGGCCTGCCTCCCCTGCGGCGCTCGTGCGCTGCCGGACCCCGGCAGCGCCGCGCCGGTACAGTCCGAGTGCGGGCATCGCCGCGCGCAGATCCGACGCTCGGTCACGAGCGTCGAGATGAGGGGGCCTGCGATGGAGACATCACGTGTGCGCAGTGCGCAGCCCGACCTCGGACAGGACGCCGCCACTGCACCGGGTTTCGCGGTCCTCACGAGCGCGGCCGGTGGTGTGGCGGTCCTCGTGTGCGTCCACTGCGGCTGGGCTCCGCTCCTCGGCAACGCGACCGGTGCCGACCAGTTCATCGGTCTGGTGATCGGCGGGATTGTGTTGAGCACTTCCCTGCTCGTGTGGGCGCTCGAGACCCTGTATCTGGTCGGCAGGAGCACCGGTGATCATGGAAGGTCGCCGCCGTGCCTGCGGTTGTCCTCGCGGGGATGGTGGCCGGGATCGTCTTTGGGCTCCACCGTCGGCGGCTGGGTGTATTCCCCTGGCACCGAGCCGGTAGCCGACAACGCCCGGCAGTTCGAGGAGCTGTCCGGAGACTGGTACACCTTCGTCTTCAGCACCGAATGAGACCCAGGCGGGCTCAGCGACAGCGGCGGACCACGCCGAAGAGCCGCCCGCAGTCGAAGCAAGCACGGCAATGCCGAATCGCCGCAGCGCCGGGATGCGCACGCCCCGTCATCATCCCGCGCCGGTAATGTGCTGCGGCACTTCGACTTCGGTGTCATTCGTGAATCGACGTTCGAGTTCGGCACCTTCGATATCGAGATCAGGTACGTAGCGAGCGAACCACTGCGGGTGATACCACATACGGCTTCCGATCAACGCCATGAAAGCCGGGACCAGCGTCAGCCGGACGACGAACGCGTCGAGCAGGACACCCACGGCGAGGGTGAACGCCAGCGGTTCGACGATCGGATTGTCAACGGTGGTGAATCCGACGAAGACCGCGAACATGATCAGCGCGGCGGCCGTCACGACGCGCGCCGAGTGCGCGACACCGTTGCGCACCGAGGCGATCGCGTCGGCGGTGCGGCTGTGTTCTTCCTTGATCCGAGAGACGACAAAGATCTGATAGTCGCTCGAGAGCCCGAAGATGATGGCCAGGATGATGATCGGAAGGAAGCTCAGCGTCTGCGTTTTTGTCGTGCCCAAAAGGGATGCCCCCCAACCCCATTGGAAGACGGCAACCTGAGTTCCGAGGGCGGCGAAGACCGACAGGATGAAACCGACGATCGATGAGAGCGGCACCAGCACCGTGCGGAACGCGACCGTCAACAGCACCAGTGCCAGACCCACGACGACCACGAGGAAGATCGGCAGTGCATCGGCCAGCCGGTCGGAGGTGTCGATATTCGCTGCCGTCGTGCCACCGACCAGATACGTTGCCCCGGTACCGATCTCGATATCGCCGCGATCGTCCCGCAGTCGGGACACCAGATCGGCGGTCGCGATGTCGTCCGGACCGGTCTTCGGTATGACCTGGATCAATACGAGCCCATCTCCGGTACCGGCGGGCTGCACCACCGCGACATTCGGTTCCTGCCGCAATCGACTCATCACTGTCTGGGCCGCGTCGGGGCTGGTGGCATGTGAAAGGTCGGTCACCACCAGCAGCGGACCGTTGAACCCGGGACCGAACGCCGCCCCGACCATGTTGCCTGCCTTGTGCGCGGTACTCGAATCCGGTTGGGAAGCACCGGTGGGCAGCCCCAGATGAATGCGCGTCACCGGAACGGACAAGACAACCAGCACCGCGATGCCGAGCACCAGCAACGGGATGCGAAATCGGGTGACGAACCGTCCCCACATATGCCCCATGGTGCGCTCGGGTTCGTAGGCAGCGATCCGTGCCACCTCCTGCGGGCGGCCGGGATGCAGAGGCGGTGAGATGAACCGCGCGACCGTCTCTCCGGCGAATCCGAGCAGCGCGGGCAGCAGTGTCAGCGCGACGAGCATCGCCACCAACACCGCGCCCGCCGCTGTCGTACCCATCACCGTCAGGAACGGGATGCCCGCCACCGATAGCCCGCACAACGCGATGATCACCGTGACGGCAGCGAACACCACCGAACTACCCGCGGTACCGACCGCCAGCGGTATCGATGCCGCAGCCCCCATTCCCAGCACCATGTTGTGCCGATGCCGCGACAGTATGAACAGCGCGTAGTCGATTCCACACGACAGGCCCAGCATCAACGCCAACGATGTTGCCGCCGCGGGCACGTCGACAAAAGCCGCGAGCCCCAGAATCCCCGCCAACCCGATGCCGACGCCGATCAATGCGGTGAGGATGGGCAAGCCCGCGGCCACCACGGCACCGAAGGTGATCAGCAGAATCACGAATGCCGCGATAACACCGACGATCTCCGGCGTCTCGGGAAGTTCGGTGGTGAAGCCCGGATACACCGCGCCGGAGAATTCCAGCTTCATGCCCGCATCCCGCACCGGTTCGGCGATGCGATCCACCTCGTTCAGAGTGTCTTCGGTGACTTCTCCGGCCGAGACCCGAAACAGCACGCTACCCAGAGCGACATGCTGATCCGGTGACAGAGATTTGGCCTCGAACGGATCGACCACGGTCGCGACCTGCGGCAGGCCCTTCAACTCGGTCATCACCTGCTCGATCTGAGCGCTCGACTGCGGGTCGGTCACCTTGCCCGTGCCGGGCGCGGCGAACACCACCTGCATCTGGGCCCCACTGAACGTAGGCATCCGCTCGTGCAACAACGACACCGCATCCTGGGACTCGGTGCCCGGAATCGTGAAGTCGTCGGTCGTCCTGCCACCGGTTCCGGCGGCGAATCCGATGGCTCCGGCCAAGAGCACGATCCACATCACCAGTACCCACCAGCGACGACGTGCTACCAACCCGCCAAAGGCGAAAAGGTGCCGAGACATGCAGATCCTCTCGTCGAGACACTTCACCGAACGGAATCACACGCAGATTGCGGTACATTAGCACGTCTTGTGATGTTTTCCTCAAGAATGTGGGAATACTCAGAAACTGGGCTCGCGGCCGGCCCGTGGACATTCACCGCGGCCGCGAGATCTGCCCTACGAAACAAAGCCGCCCGGTCGAGTACATTGATCGGCGCAGGTTGATCGGATTCTGTGCAACGCTTCACCTTTGCCGTGAGGGGCGTCTCGCTATGAGGATCGTTTCGCCGGTCGATGCCATGTTCTTGCTGACCGAATCGGGTGCCCGGCCGATGCACGTCGGTTCTGTGCTCCTTTTCGAGCCGCCTCCGGAGTCCGGGCCGGACTTCGCGCAGGCGGCCTACGCGATCCTGACTGCCGGATCGGTTGTGCATCCCAGGTTCCGAACACGCCCCACCCGCACGTTCGGGTCACCGCAGCTGATGTGGACGACCGATCGCGACGTCGACCTCGACTATCACGTTCGGCGCTGGGCGCTACCCGCTCCCGGCGGGCTCGATGAGTTGTTCGAGCTGACCTCCCAACTGCACGGCGCATTGCTCGACCGCGACCGCCCGCTATGGGAAATGCATCTGATCGAGGGACTGCGCGACGGGCGAATCGCACTCTATTCGAAGATGCACCACGCGCTGATCGACGGAGTATCGGCACTGAGGCTGGTCCAATCGACCTTGACCAGCGATCCGACGTCGACTCGGACTCGGCCGCCATGGCAGCTGCCGCCGCCCCGGCACCATCGGACGCAGTCGCGATCACTGGTCGGTACCGCAGCGAACAGCCTGTTGTCGGCTGTCACCGCCGGGCCCGCTGCGCTCCGGATAGTGCGCGCGGCGTTCGATCAGCAGCTGATTTCGCCATTCGACGTGCCGCGAACGTTGTTCAACGTCCCCGTCAGCGCGCCACGGCGCTGCGCAGGCAGGTCCTGGCCACTCGAACGGATAAAACTGGTGAAGAAGGCGACGGGCTGCACGATCAACGACATCGTCCTCGCCATGTCCGCCGGCGCGTTGCGTGACTACCTCTCCGAACGAAATGCCCTGCCCACCAAGCCTTTAGTTGCGATGGTTCCGGTTTCGTTGCGGCCCATCGACGATGAAGACGATACAACGGACAACCAAGTCGCAGCGTTGCTGTGCAATTTGGCGACCGATGAGCGGGATCCGGTCAAACGGCTCGAGACGATCACCCAGTCGATGCGGTGCGGCAAGGAGCTCTACCGCAGTTTGTCCCGCATCGAGGCCACCGCACTGTCGGCGCTTCTGCTGAGCCCCCTCACCCTGACTCAGTTGCCCGGCCTCGCGGCCAGAACCAACCCACCGTTCAATATCGTCATCTCCACTGTGCCCGGCCCCCAAGAAGCCCTGTACTGGAACGGAGCACGACACGACGCCACCTACCCGATGTCGATTCCGGTGCACGGTCTGGCCGCCGGCATCACTGTCACCAGCAACGCGAGCACCCTCGATTTCGGCCTCACCAGTTGCCGGCGCGCCCTACCCGACCTGCACCCGATCTTCGACCACCTCGATCGCACCCTGACCGTGTTGGAACAAGTCTGCTGAACAACGCGCGTCGTCATGATGAAATGCGATGCGATATGTACTGGGGTCAGTGCGTAAGTCCGGGTCGGTAGTGTCGCCCGCGCGTTTGCGTGGGAGACAACTGCGGCAGCAGTAGCCCGAGCGCCACCATCGCCAGGCCGAGTCCGAGGTGCAGCCAATTGTCCGCGGTGTTGACCGGGACGAAATTCGCATCGCTCGCTCGATCGATGATCAGCCCGTACACCGACAACGCCAGATAGATGAAGCCGCCGCCTACGAGGTACGCCCGCGCTGCGGGCGTAGTCCGAGCCGCAACTATTCCGACGAGACCAAAAAGTAGGTGCACGATATTGTGCAGCACCGAGACCTGGAACAGGTCGAACAGCCGAGCCTCCGAGTGATGTCCAGACCAAGCCAGGGTGTCGTAATCAGCGACGACACCCGGGATAAAGCCGAGCACGCCCACCAGCAGGAAGACCCCGCCGACACCGAGAGCGGCGAGTTGTAACGAAGAACGTCGTGAAGTGCTTGTCCTCGAGTTTGCCATGACAGCTCCTTTTCGCGTGAAGCGTTCGGTGGGGCAAGACACCCCGCCGGTCATCCCGATATCTGTCGCCATGCCCGGACCGCCCCGTTCGAACCCAGCTACCGACCCAATAGCCTCGCCGGCCATGCACTCATGTCGAGAAATTCAGCGGTCTGCGGAAATTCTCGTGCCAGACGCTCGACGGCACCGCGGCCGCCGCCCACCGATCGGCTCGATTTCGACTGGATGATGATAGACAGGTCGACTGTTCCTGGTGTGCAGATCATGCGATCGCCTGTCCGGCGGCATCGCGCCCGGGTTCACTGGAACATGACTCAGTCGTCCCGGTGACCCTAATCGTCATCGTTTGCCACAGGATTTCCTGTAGGCACGGTTCCCATTCGGTCCACGGGTGCCGAACCACCGGGGCGCATCAGGAAGTGGTAACTCCTCCTGGCACCGGGTTTCCTGTTGACGAGCGTGATGTCGCCACCGTAGTGGGCCAGCACCCGATGATTCATGACCGCGCGCCACAGCGGCGGCACCGCCGCCAGCACGACCATAGTGGCGTAGCCGGCTGGCAACTGAGGCGCCTCCTCGCTGCTGCGCAGAGTCTGGTAGCGACGCCCCGGGTTCGCGTGGTGGTCACTGTGACGTTGGAGATGGAACAGGAAGACGTTCGTGATCAACCGATCACTGTTCCAGCTATCGCGTGGTGAGCACCGCACATAGTTGCCGTTGGCGCGGCGCGCGCGCAGCAACCCGTAGTGCTCGACGTAGTTCACTGTCTCCAACAATCCGGCGCCGATTATCGCCTGCAATAGCAAATAGGGGATGACGGTGGGCCCGAAGAGCAGAATCATCGTGCCGAACAGCACGACGCTCATCGACCACGCTTGCAGCAGGTAGTTGTGTGGGCTGAACCAGCGTTTTCCTTTGCGGGATAAGCGTTCCCGTTCCAAGGTCAGCGCGGAGCGGAAACCGCCGACTATGCTGCGCGGCAAGAACTCCCACAGCGACTCACCGAATCGGCCGCTGGCCGGGTCCTCGGGCGTGGCGACACGGACGTGGTGGCCGCGATTGTGTTCGACGAAGAAATGCCCGTACCCGGATTGTGCCAGAGCAATTTTCGCCAGCCATCGTTCGAGATGCTCGGCCCGGTGGCCGAGTTCGTGGGCAGCGTTGATACCGATACCCGACACAACGCCCATCGTCACCGCCAACCCAAGTTTGTCGGTGAGGCTCAGTGCCGGCCTGGCCCACAGGTATCCGGCGATCAGCAAGCCGATGAACTGGAGCGGCAGGAAGAGGAAAGTGCACCAACGATAGTAACGATCGTTGGATAACGTCTCGTAGTCCTCTTCGCGTGGATTGCTGCCGTCATCGCCCACTGCCAAGTCCAGCAGTGGAATCACCACGAACACAATGATCGGGCCGATCCACCAGAAAAGTTCCAGCCCGGTATGGGCCACTAGTTGTGAGGGCAGTAGCGCGCAGCCCGGTGCGATCAAACCAAGAACCCACATATAACGTTTGGGGTCGCGCGCGTCCGTATTCTCAAAGATTGCCATAGTCGTCCCGTAATCCGACATACCCGGTTGAGAGTGTGGCGACGAAGACGGTTCCGTCTAATCTTGTTGATCTAGAATAAACGTTTTCTCGTCGCATACCAGCGATCCGTTGAAATAGCTGCCTGACCGGCCGGTTGCCCAACCGCTCCGGATCACCGGAGATCGGTAGAGCCGAATTTTCTCCGAGAATCGTATGGCCGCACGGCTTCCCGCCTCGGCGCGCGAATAGTGGAACTCCGAGAAGACTTTCGCCGCTGTATCGCTCTTCGGCATCGCTGCCGGCTGAGCGTGGCGCTACCCAGGATGCGCCCGGCTCACCAAGGGCCGTCGGGGCGAGTGCACTCAGAGCACGAGAATCCGATGCGGCCGCACTGGTTCCGGCAGGCACGGATCGCACATCTCGCTGTCGATCGGCGCGGTCTACCGGCTGCGGGTCGACCCAAAGGCCGACCCGCCACCTGCATCGTGCACACATCACGCACACAGGTGCACGAGCCGACAACACACGGGCATACACCGGACGCGGTGTATCCGATCGCAGTCCCCACGACACAGGAATTGCCGTGCACCGGAAACTACGGCAATGCACCACAGTTGGACGGAGCGGGAACACCCGCCAGCCGATCGGTCATCCATTGTTGCGAGGCCGACAGCGATGGGAAAAAGGCGAGCACGTGGGTACCGACGACTCCGGACATCGGGGGGATGTCCGCATTCGACTCCAGCTGAACCGGCACACCGCGACCGCACCAGTTGGCGGCCATGTCCCGGATCGGTGTGTACGGCGCGCCCTCGTCGTTCCTGGCCGAGGCGATCAATACGGGAGTCGACGGGGTGAGCGTGCCGACACGCTGCTCGTCGAATGCCGCTTTCAACACCGGGGACTGATCGATCACGGCGATGAGTGGCTGTCCACTGGTGGTCCACTGGGACGTGTACTGATGAGCCTGCGCCAGCCCCACCGGGACGGCGCATTTGAACTGGGAGTCGTCCAGGATCGCCTTGCCGATGTCGTTGAGTTCAGCATCGAGCACCGGCCGGGTGTCGGGATAGTTGGCGGCGATGCCGTTGAGAATCCACGCGTAGGTGGGTGCAACGGTGGGTCGGCCGTCGTTGTACCCGATGAAGTACTCGTCATCCACCACCGGCCCCCCGACGTAGGAGCCGCGCACATTCAGCTCCGGTGCGTAGCTCGACTGCAACTCCGCCGCGCCTGCCGAGGCCATACCGCCCTGGGAATACCCGTAGAGAATGACCGGTGAATTCGGGTTGAGGCTGCTCGGCAACCGCAAGGCGGCACGCGCGGAGTCCAGCAACGCGTGGGCTTGTGCCTTCCGGTTGAGATAGTCGTGAATGTCGGGCGTGCCGAGGCCGTGGTAGTCGGTCACCACTACCGCCATACCGCGCGCCAGCAGGGAGTAGAGCGCTACCACGTCGTATTCGAAAATCACATCGAGCGGCGGCTGGAAATGGACGAGCGCCGGCAACAACTTCGAAGGCGCACACTGATCGCCCTGCCCCTTCGTGCCGACCCCGTACGCGATCAGCGGACGCTCTCCCGGGCCGGTCCACGGCACGGCCGGCTCCAGATAGGTGCCCACCACCGCGGTCGGGGCGTCCTGAGCATCGCTGCTGAGGTACATCATGCGTGTCCCCATCGCGGGGATTATTCCGGGCTGTCCGGGGGCCGACAGCGCCACCGGCGCTGGTTCGGTCCGGATGATGGTGCCTGCGTCTCCCGCCGGTAGCGGCACCGGCGGTAGGTAGAAGCCGGTGGCCTCCACGGCCGGAAGCATCCATGGGTCGGCCGCGGAAAAGAACGCCCCGCTCCCGACCGCGAGAAAAGCTCCGGCCAAAACTGCGGTCATGCTGTGTAGTCGACTCCTCACGAAACAATCCCTTCCTTCGATGGGGGATAGCCATGACTTCGAGAATCGGATACCGAGACTAGCTGCCTTCGAGCCCGCAGCCAGGCACAACGCGCCTCGTGTTGATCATGACCGCATCGTCGGGCGCCGTCAGCCGCTTTCGGATTCCCGGTCCGCGTCGGTTTCGCCGACCGACGAGGCCGAGCCCCTGGCGTGCCGCAGCAGGCCGCCAGAGGCTCGGTCGTTGGCGAATCGTGGTCAGCCCTTGACCAGTTCGGGGGCCGCGGTTTCGGGCTCGCCAGCCGCTTCCGGGGCGGCTGCCCGGCTCGGCAGGAGCACTGCCATCACAATCACGATCAGCGCCAAGGCGGCGGAGACAACGAAGGCCAGGCGCATACCGTCGAGGTGGGCGGTGACAGGGTCGGTGCCGTCGGCGACGAGCTCGGTGCTGCGGGCCGACATCACCGTCACGACCAGGGCGGTGCCGAAGGCCGCGGCGACCTGCTGCAGGGTGCCGAGCATGGAGCTGCCGTGCGAGTACAGATGCGGTGGGAGAGCGCCGAGCCCGAGAGTGAAGACCGGGGTGAAGGTCGCCGCCAGCGACACCATCAGCAGCACATGCAGGGCGATCAACTGCCAATATGGCATGGTCATCGAGATCTGGGTGAAACCGGCCAGCGCCGCGGCGATCCCGATCGACCCCGGAATCACCAGCAAGCGTCCGCCGAACCGGTCGAACAGGCGCCCGACGGACGGTCCGAGTAGACCCATCGCCAACCCGCCCGGCATCACGAGCAGGCCGGTCTCCAATGGGCTCAGGCCACGCAGGTTCTGCAGATACAACGGCAGCAGGATCATCGACCCGAGCATCGCCATGAATGCGATCGACATCAGCACCAGCGCCTTCGAATAGGTGCCGGATCGCAAGACCCGCAGATCCAGCAGCGGGGTGCCGGTGCGCTGCGTGCGCAGCTGACGGAACACGAACGCGGCGATCAGGGCCGAGCCCGCAGCGACGATCAGCGCCGGGCTGGTGAAGTTGCTGCTCTCGAACCGGCTGAGCCCGAACACCAGCCCACCGAATCCGACTGCGGCCAGCACCACGCTGACCGAGTCGATCGCCCCGGCCTGCGGTTCCCCGATGTTCTCCAGTTTGCGCAGGCCCAGCCAGGTGACTACCGCCGTGATCGGCAGTACCAGCACGAATAGCCAACGCCACGAGCCGATCTGCAGCACCAACCCGGAAACCACCGGCCCCAGCGCGGGCGCCACGGAAATGGCAAGGGTGACATTGCCCATCACCCGGCCGCGGTCCTGCTCAGGCACGACGGTCATCAGCGTGGTCATCAGCAGCGGCATCATGACCGCGGTGCCGCCTGCCTGGATGATCCGCCCGAGCAGCAGCACCGCGAACGACGGCGCGACGGCCGACAACGCGGTACCTGCCAGGAAGACCACCATCGCCACGGCATACGCCTGCCGGGTCGACACCCGCTGCAGGAACCAGCCGGTGGTCGGGATGACCGCCGCCATCGTGAGCATGAACGCGGTGGACACCCACTGCGCCGCTCGTTCGGTGACCGCGAGGTCCTCCATCAAGCGCGGGATCGCGTTGATCATGATGGTCTCGTTCAGAATCACCACGAAGGTCGCGAGTACGAGCACCCGGATGACGGTTGGCGTCCGCCTTCCCGAGACGGGAGCGGATGGTTCGGCGGGCATCGGGTACCTCCGGAGCAGGGTGTGTTGGCAGTTATACATGTGGCCCGTTGCCGAGTCACCGGATCGCGTCCCGGCGCCACAGTGGTTGAGACGGAATCGGCCACTCGAACTCATCGGGCGCGCGTCAGTATTCCGGTAGGCACCGACAAAACTCACACGATTTTCCCGCCCATCGACCCGCGAGCACCTCGGAAGCTACTGGTCAACAGCCTTTCTCACAGTTGTCGGTATCGGATCGTGAGCCTGGTCACGTACCTCTGAGTGACGTCGGCGCCACGCCACCCTGCCCACGCTCTCCCCGCCACTACCGGGTGTGAGCAAACTCGGCGCAAGTTAAGTGTCACTGCGCGTCATGTTTTGTTGTGCCATCATCTGTTGGCACGCTATGTAACGAGTCGATGGTTGCGCCGTCCCGGCGCGGCCTGAGTTCCTACGGTCCGGGCGGTGAAGCGCGTTGCCAATGCGGGAATCGAGACTGCAGTCCAGGCCTTTCGACGGGCTTGCGCGGACCGGTCGCCGCGACCGATACGGAAATCCGTTGCCGGACTCGATATTCGACACCGACCCGAACGATCCCCCGGCAACTCCGGCCGAGCGGTTCACTGTACGGCCGGAGTGGCCAGGCGGCAGCGAATATCCCCCTCTCAGCACCTCGGGCCGATGTCGGCCGGGGAACCAACCAATCTCCAATGATTGAGGTGATCACGAAATGTCAAGGCCACCTGTCGAAGTCGTTCGAAGCCTGGTCCCTGCTCGAATGGATCGGCTGCCGTGGACGAGATTCCACTCGTTGATAGTCGTCGGACTGGGGGTGTCCTGGATCCTGGACGGACTCGAGATCCAGATCGTCAGCAGCATGGGTGGTGTGTTGGAGAGCCCGAGCACCCTACATCTGACGAGTGGGCAAGTCGGCGCAGCCGCATCGTGGTATCTGGCCGGTCAAGTGGTCGGCGCCCTGGTCTTCGGCAGAATCACCGACAAACTCGGACGCAAGAAACTCTTCATCCTGACGTTGGCGATCTATCTTGTCGGCAGCGGATTGGCCGGCCTGTCGTGGAGCGCCTGGTCGCTGTACTTCTTCCGTTTCATCGCCGGCACCGGAATCGGCGGCGAGTACACGGCAATCAACTCGGCGATCGATGAGATCATGCCCTCGAAATACCGAGGGCGAGTCGACATCGCCATCAACGGTACCTATTGGGGTGGAGCCGCATTGGGTGCGGCGGCCAGTCTGGTGCTCTTCAATGAAAACTTCGTCCCACTGCACTGGGGATGGCGAATCGGCTTCTTCATCGGACCGGTTCTGGGGCTGATCATCATCTTCCTGCGCCGCCAGGTGCCGGAGAGCCCGCGATGGCTGCTCACACACGGTCGGGCCGCCGAAGCCGAACAAACGGTAGACGAGATCGAGGAGCGTATCCGAAGCCGAGGTGTCGACCTGCCCCCCGTCGACGAAAGCAAAGCCTTGGACATCGTCGACGCGGGCCGGCTCTCCTATCTGCAAATGGCTCGTATCTTCTTCGGCAAGTACCCCTCCCGGTCCTTCCTCGGGTTCACCATGATGGCCACACAGGCCTTCTTGTACAACTCGATCTTCTTCACTCAAGGCATGGTGCTGATCTACTTCTATGACGTGCCGCTCGATCACACCGGGTATTACTTCTTCCCGTTCGCGGTAGGCAACCTGATCGGACCGTTGGTGCTCGGACCGCTTTTCGACAGCATCGGACGCCGAAAAATGATCTGTGCCACCTACGTTGGCTCCGGCACACTTCTGCTCCTCTCGGCGTGGGCGTTCAATGCGGGACTACTGAATGCCGTCACCCAGACCGCGCTCTGGTGTGTCATCTTCTTCTTCGCGTCGGCGGGGGCATCCTCGGCATATCTCACCGTCAGCGAGATCTTCCCGTTGGAGTTGCGCGGCCAAGCCATTTCGTTCTTCTTCGCGATCGCGCAGGGCACCGGCGGTGTGGTCGCACCGTACTTCTTCAGTCGGTTGATCGGCGGCGCCGACAATGTCGACCTGGACCGCCTCCCCCTGACCTGGGGGTACATAATCGGCGCCGCAACGATGGTCATCGGCGGACTGGTCGCCTGGCGCTTCGGCGTCGACGCCGAAGGTAAATCGCTGGAGGACATCGCCGATCCACTGAGCACAGCACACCGCGCCGACGAACCGTCGACGCCGGAACCGACACGGTCCATCTGACGCAGGTGCCGAGCCGGCGGTGGGTGTCACACAGCCCGCCGCCGCTCACAGTGCTGGAATTCGGTCCGACCGACGACGGTGACGAGAAATCACACCGCCGTCTGCTCATGTCCCCTGCGCGCGCAACAACTGCGAATTGGTGACGAACCGATAGCCGCCCGCCCTAAGTTTGTCGATCATCGGGGCGATCGCGTCTCGCGTCTGCTGCCGCCCGCCGTACATGGCGTGCCGCAACACGATCGAACCCGGCCGTACCTGGGCCGCCGTCTAGTCGGCGATCGCCGCCGCGCTGCTGTCGACCTCCGGATACGAATTGGGTTCGACGTCCCACAGAATCGTTTTCCGGTCGTGCTCATGCAAGTAATACGGCAATGTCAGCAGCTTCTTGCCGTTGGGCGGACGGACAGGGATCTCGCCGGTATACCCGGTGTTGCGAATCAGCTCGTCCGTGCGCTCGATTTCGCCGGCTACCGTTCCCGGCGTCACGAACACCATGCGCTGATGCGAGTAGGTGTGATTGCCGATCTCATGTCCGGCTTTCGCGATGGCCACTCCGAGTTCCGGATGATCGTCCAACTCCTGCCCGATCAGGAAGAACGTCGCGGGCACCTCCTTCTCAGCGAGCACATCCAGAACAGATTTCGCACCGGCGGGATCCGGTCCGTCATCGAATGTCAGTGCGACGACCTTCGATGTGGTGTCCACATGGTCGGTCAGACCACCGAAGAACTGGAAGGTCCTGGAGTTCATCACCCGGTATAGGCCGAGGCCGCCGCTGAGCAGCACAACGAGCACCATCGCCAGAAAGATCGGCCATCTGCGGGCGCGGCGGGAGAGCCGGCGACGAAGCAACATGCCATTGAGCATGTCGGCTCGCACGCACGTGCGGAAGCGACGGACGTACCAGTACCTCCGCGTCGGCGACTGCGGAAGCACATGAAACCTCCTCGGCCGCGGTGTCACTCGACCCGAGCAGGTACGGAATGGTTGACGGTGGAGAATTTCGCCAGATCGCCGACGCCCATCTCAACGGTGCGACCATCGGCCTCGCCGGCCCGAACCTACAGCGCGGCCAGGACCCCTACGGTGAGGATGCCGAGGCCGGGGACGATGGCCAGCGCGCCGAGGAGCCCCAATGGCCCGGTGCGGGCCTCTTCGGCGAACTCGTCGCGCACGCCTGTGAGCCAGTTGATGGTGTCCTTGGCGGCGATAAACACCCCGGACGCGACCAGTAGCCAGGCAGCGACGGTTTCCCAGCCGTCCGACAGCCCCGACAAGCGCACCGCCCACACCAGACCGAGCAGGATCACGCCTTGCATGACAGCACCGACATGCGCAACCGTGAGATACCTGGGCGTGGGCGGATTTCCCTCACGCCTGCGTAGCGCAGTCATCGGAAAGCCGAGCAGTGTCCCGTATCCGAGCGTTAGCATCCCACCGACGATGAGGATCTTCTCCGCAACGGTCATGGCAACCCCTTTCCGGATGCCTTCACGATAGGCGCCTGGGCTCCGAAAAAGGCGCAGACCTGCGAATTTCGTGCGCCGATCGACTATCTCACCGATCAGCTCCCCATGTGCTTCTTTTCTTTCACGACAACCGGCGTGGTGCGGGTGCCGGCCGATCGGATCAACCGACCAGGCGTGGGTCAGTTGCGCTCGATCGGCCGGACGCGTCAGTCGATCGAGGGGACGCATGCAGTCGGTGCGCCATCGCCCGGTCCGATCGGGTGCCCGCTTGCCGATCTTGGGCGGGTGCTATTCGCTCAGCTTCGTGAGCAGGAAATCCCGGGCGACACAGGATGCTTGCTGGAACCGCTCCTCGTACACGGCGAAATGGGTGCCCGGGATCAGCGCCAATTGTTTGGGCTCCAGCGCCTCGGCGTAGCTCTGCAAAGCGATGTCGCTGGGCGTCAAGGTGTCCTGCTCGGCGATCACCATCAGCAGTGGTGTCGGGGACACGCGACGCAGGAACGCTTCCGGGGTGTAGGACTGGAACTTATCGACGCTGGAGAGGGTGACCTCGTTGCGCCAGGTAGGGACTTGCGGGCCGTTGGCCATCAACCAGTCGTATACCTCGGCGCCAGGCATAGCGACGAGTTCGGTGGGATCGTCGGAGGCCGCCTTGATCGTCTCGTGCGGTTTTCCGGCGGCGCGGGCTCGGCGATCTGCGGCGATGGCCGCGTGGACGGCGGGCAGCATGATGGAGGGAACCAAGCTGCGGAAGTTGGCCCAGCCGTTGGTGATCGGCACCTGCGAGACGACTGCGCGCACGCGCCGGTCGGTCGCCGCGACGACCAAGACATGGCCGCCCGCGTAGCTGGTTCCCCAGATGCCGATGCGTTCCGGGTCGATGCCGTCAAGGGTCTGGGCGAAGGTGATCGCATCGCGGTAACCCTCGATCTGGGCGGTGGGGTCGACCTCGTAGCGGGGTTCACCATCGGAGGTCCCGAATCCCGGGTGGTCGTAGACAAGACAGGCCAGGCCTGCTGCGCTGAACACTTCGGCAAACGGGGCGACCCATTCCTTGACGCCCGCGAAGCCGTGTGTCATCACCACCAGCGGGGTGCTGCCCGACATTCGTTCCGGCCGGTACAGCCAGCCACGCAAGGTTACTGCGCCACTAGTGAATTCGACATCGACGCGCATCATGATCCCTTCGACAACAGCCGTCCTGCAATCAACCTACGCCGTGCGTGACGTGACCACTCGTGGTCGAGACACGAATCTGCTCCCAGCGCATCGCGACGCCCCGGGAGCAGTCCACGTAGTTATTCGCGTTCGTTGTGGACCACAACCTGGTCGCTCGACTCGTGATCAGGCGTCGGACGCTCGGCGAGCACCGGGAATTGACCGGTGTAACCCTCCCGCTGCAGCGCGATGCTCGCAACCCGCTTGCGGGCGAGAAACCACCCGACGACCAGCGTCGGAACTACGATGACGCCCACGGCGATCACCGCGCCACGCTGCAACTCGTCATCACTGACGGCCATCAGCACAACCACCGCGGCGAGGAACAGCAGCGTCGCGTAGCTCGTATAGGGCGCACCCATCAGCCGGAACTTCGGCCGCTCCACCTTGCCGTCACGCGCCCAGCGCCACAATTGCAACTGGCAGACCACGATCGCCGTCCACGCCACGATCGTGCCCAGCGCCGACATGTTCAGCACGATCTCGAATGCTTTGTCGGGCACCACCACGTTCAAGCCGACACCGAACAGTGCGATCGCACCGGTGGCCAGGATGCCGACATAGGGCACACCACCACTGGACATCCGCGACGCGATAGCGGGCGCACTAC
>NZ_JBFBAB010000002.1:0-370246 GCF_040681975.1 Nocardia sp. NPDC051463 | reverse complement strand
CAGCCCGAGCAGCACCAGCGAACCGACATAGAACAACGCGATCCGAGCGATGACAGAGTTGATCGCGCGCGGCATGATCTTCTCCGGATTCTCCGCTTCACCGGCCGCCGTGCCGACCAACTCGACCGCGGCGTAAGCGAATACGACACCGGTGGTGACGAGAACCAAAGGCAGGATGCCGCTCGGGAACAGTCCGCCGTTCTCGGAGATCACGCTGAAGCCGGTGGGCTGGTCCTGAATCTTGAACCGCCCGCCGAGGAAGATGGTGCCGACAATCAGGAAGGTGACCAGTGCGACGACCTTGATCATCGCGGCCCAGAACTCCAGCTCACCGAACCACTTGACCGACACCATGTTGATGCTGACCACCAACGCCAGCGCAACCAACGCGATCAGCCACTGCGGAATCGCCTCGAAGGCTCCCCAGAAGTGGACATAAGTGGCGATGGCGGTGATGTCTACGATCCCGGTCATACACCAGTGGAAGAAGTACATCCACCCGACGGCGAAAGCCAGCTTCTCGCCGTAGAACTCACGGGCGTAGGAGACGAACGACCCCGAGGAGGGGCGATGCAGCACCAGCTCGCCGAGCGCGCGCAGGATGAAGAACACGAACACGCCGCAGACGGCGTACACCAGAAACAGCCCCGGCCCCGCGTGGGCCAGCCTGCCTCCCGCGCCGAGGAACAGGCCGGTGCCGATGGCGCCACCGATCGCGATCATCTGCAGCTGACGTGGACGAAGAGACTTGTGATACCCCGCGTCCTCGTCGTGGAGCGAGTCGGCCGACGCGGCCTGCTCCGAGGGAGGTCGAACTGTGGTCATGGTGACGGCCTTTCAAGTGACGGCGATCATATCTGCGATCAATGTACCGTTAAGTAGCGGCACGTTCAATAGCGGACATCCGTCGTAACATGATGGCAACCAGGAACATTCGAGGGCCATGGCCGTTGAGCAGGGAAAATCGCCATCGACATGATTGAGCGAGCCGCTATATATCGGTACGCTTTATAGGAAAAATCGGCTAGGAGCGGACATGGCGTGGTTCGAAAGGGAGTTCATTGCGGTCCCCGAGGACCGCAAGAACCAGATGGTCTACAAGTGGCCGGATCTCAACATCCGCCGATACAGCCGGGTGCTCGTCAACGCGGATGAAATGGCTCTGTTCGTCAAGTCCGGCCAGGTGGTCACCGCAATGGGGCCAGGCCGCCACCGCGTCGACGCGGACGAACTGCCGGTGCTCGGCGCCCTCGTCGATCGGGCCACCGGTGGGAACTTCTATCGCGCCGAGCTGTATTTCGTGTCCACCAGGGAAGCCCCCGGCATCAAGTTCGGCGGTCGACTGGCCGACATCTTCGACCCGGTCAGCGAGCAGGTGGTCACCCTACGCGCCTTCGGTGAGTTCGCGCTCTCGGTGCGCGACCCCCGCGAAATGCTCACCGCGCTGACCGGCACCGCCGATCTCGCGGATCCGACCAGAGTGCAGAGCTGGAGTGGCGACCTGCTGCTGAAGTCCATGAAAGTTGCTGTCACCCAGGGCATTTCAGCGGGCAACTGGCAGGTGCTCGGGTTGTCGGCGCAGCTGCAGCCGATCGAATCCGCCGTGATGAAGCAGACCAATATCGCGCTCTACGAATACGGTCTGCGGATTCCGAGGATGGGCAATTTCGATATCTCCCTCGATCCGGAAGACGCCGAACGCATCAAGCGACTTGCCAAAGACGTCAAGTACATTCAGCTGGCCGGTGACTTCCAGCGTTATGCCGCAGGCGAACTCGCACTCGGGGCGAGCCAGGGTTTCGCGCACGGTGGACACGGCGGTCACGGCATGGACGGCGGATTCCTCGGAGCCGCACTGGGTTTAGGCGCCATCCAGCAGCAGACCGGCGGCCACCCGAGTCCATGGCAGCGACAGTCATCCCCCGCCGAGCTGCCGGCCGCCGAGGCGCAGCCTGCGTGCGCCCACTGCCACACCACCAATCCGGTGGGTGCTCGCTTCTGCACGAATTGTGGCAATCCTTTGACGCCGCCCGCGCCGCGGCACTGCACCAACTGCGGCGCGGAAACCGCACCCGCGGCGAAGTTCTGCGGCAGCTGCGGAACGCCAGTGTCCGGAGGCTGACGCTTTCGCGTCGAACCTCCGGACACCCGCGTTAGATATATCAGCCAGTGACGGTCGGCGAGACCGCCGTGCTCTCGCCACCGCTCACCATGCTGCGCACCTGGCGCGCAGCCACCGACAGCGTCGCAAGGTCGTAGCTGCCGACGTCGAAGATCTGCCCGAGCGACGCACTGGCCCTTGCCAAGCGAGACCGGTTGGTGGATTCCCAGTAGGCGATCTTCTCCGCGGCGCTCTCGTCCGGTTCGGTGGCGCTCAAGACATCCAGCGTCAGTGAGCGCAGCGAATCGTACAGATCGTCGCGGACCGCGAGCCGGGCCAGCGTGCGCCACCGGTCGCCACGTTCGAGGTTGCCGACCGCGGTCAGCAGCCGTTCGATCTCGAAGTGCTCGTTGAGCGCAGCGTGCAGCACCCCGACCTCCACCGAGTCACGCTCAGTGATATCGGCGATGTCGATCACATCGAGCAGCGGGAACAGATGGATGAGCCCGAACGCTTCCTCGGCCAGGTCCTGCGGTGCACCGCGTTCGACCGAGCCGTGCGAGCGCGCGATGAGATCGTCGGCGAGGTAACCGGTCAGCCAGGCAGGCGCCTTGCTGGTAAGGGTGCGGACACCGTCACGGTAACGGGCGATATCGGCGCCGATCGCGATCGGCTGCGGCCGGTTGGCCAGCAGCCACCGGGAGGCCCGGTCCAGGGTGCGCTTGGTCTCGAGCTCGAGTTCGTTACGTACCTCGGTGGCCATCGGAGTGGTCCGGATCCGCTGCCAGAGGGCGTGCAGATCGAAGATTTCGACGGCAGCGGTGAAGGCGCGCACCGCATCATCGGTTGTCGCACCTGCCTCTTCGGCCAGGCGGAAGGCGTAGGTGATGCCGCCGTAGTCGACCACATCGTTGATCACCACGGTGGCCACGATCTCCCGACGCAGCGGGTGGCGGCGAATGGCGGCGGCGAACCGCTCGCGCAGTGGTGACGGGAAGTAGTTGGGCAGCACCGAGGCGAAGGCCGCACTGTCGGGCAGGTCCCCTGCGAGCAGATCGGCCTTCAGCGAAAGCTTTACGTGTGCCATGAGATTCGCCAATTCCGGCGAGGTCAGCCCACGACCCTCCGCAGCACGCTGCTCCAACTCCGCATCAGTCGGCAGCGCTTCGAGCCGACGATCCAGACCGCGGCGCGCTTCGAGATCGGCGAGCAACCGCCGGTGCACACCCGACATGGCGACCGCGTCGGCGCGCGACATGCCCATGCGGAAGTTCTGCGAGATATTGTCGCGCAGTACCAGTTCGGAGACCTCGTCGGTCATAGAGGCGAGCAGTGGATTGCGCTCGGCGACGGCGAGCTCACCGCTGGAGACGACCGCGTCCAGCAGCACCTTGATGTTGACCTCGTGGTCGGAGCAGTCGACACCCGCCGAGTTGTCCATCGCGTCGGTGTTCATCCTGCCGCCGCTACGGCTGTACTCGATGCGGCCGAGCGCGGTCGCGCCGAGGTTACCGCCCTCGCCGATCACCTTGACCCGCAGCGCATTCGCGTTGACACGGACCGCGTCATTGGACTTGTCGCCCACCTCGGCATCGGTCTCGGAGGATGCCTTGATGTAGGTGCCGATACCGCCGTTCCACAGCAGATCGACCGGCGCGAGCAGAATGGCCTTGATGATCTCCGGCGGCGACAACTTGGTCACTTCGGGCCCGAGGCCGAGCGCCGCACGCACCTCCGGGGTGACCGGCACCGCCTTTGCCGACCGGTCGTAGACGCCGCCGCCCTTGCTGATGAGCGAACCGTCGTAGTCGGCCCACGAGGAGCGGGGCAGCGCGAACATCCGCTGCCGCTCCCGGAACGACCGTGCCGCATCCGGGTTCGGGTCCAGGAAAATATGCCGGTGGTCGAACGCGGCGACCAGGCGGATGTGCTTGGACAGCAGCATGCCGTTGCCGAACACGTCACCGCTCATATCGCCGACGCCGACCACGGTGAACTCCTGGGTCTGCGTATCGACGTTCAGCTCGGCGAAGTGGCGCTTCACGCTCTCCCACGCGCCCTTGGCGGTGATACCCATCGCCTTGTGGTCGTACCCCGCCGAACCACCGGAGGCGAAGGCGTCACCCAACCAGAAACCATATTGCTGGGCAACACCATTGGCGATGTCAGAGAACGTCGCGGTGCCCTTGTCCGCAGCGACCACCAGGTAGGTGTCGTCGCCGTCGCGACGCACCACCCGGGCGGGCGGCAGCACAGCACCGGTGGTGTGCTCGACATTGTCGGTCACGTCGAGCAGGCCAGAGATGAAGGTGCGATAGCAGGACACGCCCTCGGCAAGCATTTCTTGCCGGTCCGCGCTGGGATCACCGGTGGCGGCAGGCGGCTGCTTGACCACGAAACCGCCCTTGGCCCCGACCGGCACAATAACGGCGTTCTTCACCGCCTGTGCCTTCACCAGGCCGAGGATTTCCGTTCGGAAATCTTCCAGACGGTCCGACCAGCGCAACCCACCACGCGCCACCGCGCCGAAGCGCAGGTGCACGCCCTCGACGCGTGGCGAGTACACGAAGATCTCGAATTGCGGCCTCGGCTTGGGCAATTCGGCGATGGCGTGGGGGTCCAGCTTGAAGGACAGATACTCCAGTGGGTTGCCCGCCTCATCGCGCCGGTAGTAGTTGGTACGCAGCGTCGCCTTGATCAGACCGAGCACAGCGCGCAAAATCCGGTCAGTGTCCAGGCTGACCACCGCGTCGATCTCGGCCTGCACCCGCTCCGCAATACCCTCGGCGAGGGCCTCGGCCTCGGGGCCGGTGCCCTCGGGATCGAAGTAGGCGCCGAACAATTCGGTGCAGGAGCGCGCGGTAGCCGGATGGGTAAGCAGCACGCGCGTGATGTTGCCGAGAGTGTAGGCGAAACCGGCCTGCTGCAGGTACTTCGCGTAGGCCCGCAGCATCGCGATCTGACGCCAATGCAGGCCGGCGCGCAGCACCAACTCGTTGAGCCCGTCGACTTCGGCCTTGCCGAACCACATCGCGGCGACCGCTTCCGGAAAGCGCTTGCGCACACTGGTTTCCGGCAGCGACTCGATATCGGCGGTTACGGCGAGATCGGCCTCGATGTCGGCGTCGAGCGAACCGCGCAGCAGCGCGGCAGGCACCCGAAGCCCGAAGTCGTAGATCCAGCGCTGCGCGCCGTCCCACAGAGTGATGCGGTAGGGCTGCTCGTCGACGACTTCCACGCCGAGACTGTGCACGACCGGAAGCACCCGGCTGAGCGACACGCCCTCGCCCGCGACGTAGAGCGTGAAACGCCACTCCCCCGAAGGCGATTCGGGATTCCGGTACAGATTGGTGTCGATGTCGCCATCGCTCAACCGCTCGAGCCGCTGCACATCCGCGAGTGCACGGGAAGGCTGGTATTCCTGTTGATAGCTCGCCGGGAATGCGGATGCGTAATCCTGTGCGACAGTGGGTGATATGTCTGCCACCCCGGCAGCCTCGGCCACCAGTCGATCGGCCCAGGTCCGGGTCGTGGCGAAGAGCAACTCCTGCACGCGCTCGCGATTGGTATCGGAGATGTCTGCCGGTTCCGCATCGGGCTTGCGATGCACCGTGAAGTACACGACGGCCAACTCCGATTCGGTGGCACGGGCCGAGTAGGCGAGCTGCTCGGCGTCGAACTCCGCCCGCAGCAGCTCACCCATCTGCACCCGAACCTCGGTCGAGTAGCGATCACGCGGCATGTAGACCAGGCAATAGACCGTGCCGCTGCGGTTGTCGCGACGCAGGAACAGCCGGACCTGCCGCCGCACGCCGAGATTCATGACACCGGACACGGTTTCGAACAGCCTGCGCGCATCGGTGGAGAACAGCTCGACCCGGGGGAAGGACTGCATCATCTCGAGCATTGCCTGGCCGGAGAAGGAATTCAGCGCAAAGCCGGACCATTCGATGACCTGGAGCACGCGCCGCGAGATGACCGGGATATCGAGGATGTTCTCGTGCAGGCCCGTCACGGTGAACGTGCCGACGAAGACGTGCTCGCCCTTTACCATGGCGACGGTGGCCCCGGCCGGTCCCGCACTGGTCGCGTCGCCGGTGCCGTAGTCGGCGACGCTGACGTAGTAGAGGTCGCGCGAGCCGGGCAGCAGCGAATCCACCGAGCCGTTGGCCAGGCGCAGCACCGGCCGCTTCGCACCGAGCACGGGGGCGCTGACGTCGGCGACCGATCCGTTGTGCAGCACACCGAGGCCGGTTCCGGGAATCTGCCACGGCTCCATGGGCGCGTCCGGGCGCGGGGCGGAACGGCGGAATCGGTAGTAGCCGTAGCCGAGCGCGGTGAAGTGTCCATCGGCCATCCAGCGCAAAAGGTCTGCGGCCTCAGGGATTTCGGGATCGCCCGCCCATTGCGCGGCATTCTCGAGCCCATCGGCCACGGTGTTCATCGCCCCGACGATGGTCGGCGTATCGTCGGCGACGCGACGCAGATCGTTGAGCAGCGGCTCGAGCGCCTGCTCGATCCGGTTGACCTGCTCGTCGGCGAGCCCGTGGCCGAATTGCACGTGGATCCATGACTCCGCGACGGCGTCGGGCCCCGGGTCGGCCTCACCGTCGCGAGCGACGATGGTCAGCAGCTTGCCCGCGGCATCGCGGGTCACGTCGAAGACCGGATGGATGACCTCGGTAACGGTGGCACCGAGTCGACGCAACGCGGCGGTGACCGAATCGACCAGCAAGGGCATATCGTCATTGACGATTTGGACCGCGGCACCGAGCCCACTACTGTCATCGGGCCGGTACACCTTAGTGGTCGCCGATCCTGCAGTGCGGACCGCAGCCAACTCCAGGTGCTGCCGGAAGATCCGCTCGGCCCGATCGGTGATCGCCGACGCGGACGCCCCCGGTTGGATCCAGCGGAAGTAGGCCGCCTCCAGATCGGTCGGATCGTTGCGGAACCGCCCCGAAGTTATCGTCTGCTGCGTGGTTGCCACCATCGAACCGCTGCCTTCCCGAGAACTGACCTCGTAACGTACGGTTTCCACACGTTACCTGATTAACGTACCGTTGTATAGCGGTACATTCAACGATGCGACACTGATGTGTATCGCGTGTACTTGCAGATTTGATCCGGATCAGTCCCGCGCCGAGCCGGATAGCTGGACCGTCAACGGACCAGACCGGCCCGCGTCAGGAACGTCTGGGCAGCCGCCTTGCCGGTAAATGTGCCGGTTTCCAGCCGTAGGCCCTGCCGAGTGTCGGCGTACCACGCGGTTGCCGACGGGCCTACAGCGGCGAAGACCGGGCCATCCGCCACCACTGTTCCGCCAGCCGCGCGCCATCGGCGCAGCGTTTCGGCCATGCCGTCCGATGAGATCAACTCCGCGTAGAAGGTCAGCTCTTTACCGCCGGAGATGCCGCCCGCCAATAGCGGGTGACCGGCACTGATGACGCACTTCTCGGCCGGCTTTGTCGCGTCGAGCTGCTGGCAGGACGCGCCGATACGCAATGAATCCGGTAGCGCGGTTTCGACAGTCTGCTGTGGAGCCAACGACATCGACGGCAACGACATCGAACATGAGCGAGCCACGAATACGCCGAGCGCGACAAATATCGCGACGAGCACACCGAGGGCTCGCCACTGCCAGCGCGGATAATGCGCGACGGTCTTGACCACCGACTCCGCCGTCTCCGCTGTCTTTTCCACTGCATGCGCGGCGGATTCGACCACGGTCGCCGCCTTGTGCGCGGCGGCCCGCAAAGGGGCGCCACAGTGGGTACAGCGGGAGATCGCGCCGCCGATATTGCGGTGCGAACAGTACTGGCAGATCAGCTCGGACATCGCGGTCAATGTCCGGTGACCACGACAGAGGAGATCGCAGTGGTGTTGATGGCGGGCTCGCCTTTCGATTCCAGGACCGTCAGCACGATCTTGGATGCGCTCACCGGTGGGTCGATCTTCGTGGTCACCAAGGTGCGCTGGTCCAACGTCGGCTGGGTGTAGGTAGTCGCCTTGCCATCGTCGAACAAGTACGAAACCCGGCTGACAGTACGGAATTTGCTCCACTGATCCGTGCCGTCCGGAGCGATGTAGTCCCAGCCGGGGACGATAGCGATCGAGTCGATCTGGTATGTCTTGCCGAGTTCGATGGTGAGCACTTGACCGTCGACCTTGAACGCGCGCACGCAGGACCAGGCCTTGCCCGCCTGCCCACCGAAGGCGTCCATCGCCGAGGTACTGCCCGGCGGGCATTTCGACTGCGCGGACTTCACGGTGATGGTCGAGCCTGCCGCAGCCGCAGTGCTCGGTGTCGCCGGCGCGGCCGTGGTCGGCGGTGGCGTGATGACGAGAACGCGATCCCGCTCTTGCGGATCGTCGCCGCCGGTGGTGATCAGCAGCAGGACGAGCAGCACCGCCACCACAGCACCGATCGCCAAAGCGACCCTCGGTTTGCGCAGCTGAACAAGGACCCCGCGCAGCTGTCCGTCGACGGACCCGAACCGATTCGACGCCGACGAACCGGGCCGGTCGCCGGAGGCGGGCTTCGGCGGTTCATCGGATTCACTCGGTCCGCTCGCAGTCGCGTTGGCCGACTCGGAGAAATCCTGCGCGTAATCCATCGAAGAGACGGATTCGGTCGATTGCCCGTTCAGCAGCGCAAGGATTCGTTCGCTCGCCTTGGGTCCGTCGACCGACCGCAACCGTTGGACCGGGGCCGACAATTCCGATTCGAACTCGGCCGGAGCCGAAGCATGCCCGATGGAATCCGGTTGGTCGAACTCCGATCCGCCGCTGCCGTTGTCCGCACTGAGATCGGCCTCGGAAGTTCCGAACTCCGGATCGGAGAGCAAAGTTGCCAGAACCGCGCCTCGATGACGGAGAAAGATATCTCCCGGATCCTGGTCGGACATGGTCCGGATCGTATCCGCCCCTTGTGCCGTCCTCCGACCGGAACTATTCCCGCTGGAGAGAACAGTCGGCCGGTCAGATCAGCGCTTCTTGTCCTCGGTCACGAAATACTCGGGAGGCACGTCGAATACCCGGGCCAAGGCGATGACCAAGTCCAGCCGAGGGATCGCATCACCATGGATGAGCCGGTAGAGCCCGGACTGCGAGACCGGCACATCCGGATAGGCCAATTCGAGGTGCTGCGCAAGCGAATACAACGTCAGCGAACGCGTCGACCCATCCTCGGTCGAGACCACGGATTCCGCGATCAGACCGGACAATCGGCTCGAAAAAATCGATGCCGCAGCTTGCCGGGGAGAGAGTGCGTCGCCCCCGTCCTGATGAGACAGGTCGCCGCCATCGGAAGGAGAGTCCGCTACCACGGTGATAGACATTACCGACCTCTCTCAGCTGACGCGACGGCCACCGGGTTGCTGCGACGCAACCGCGACCGCGGAACCTGGGGCCGACTGGCCGTCATCGGAATCGAAATAGCGCGTTTCGCCTCTCGGCTCGATCAATTCCACCCGCACAGTGCGCATCGGGATACCGACATCTACCGCGGTCGCGCTGACCTGATTGATCGTGAGGTCCACCACGCGCCGACGTGGACCACCCGGCTCGCTGATCGTCACGGTCGTCGGCGCGTTCGACGCCCGCGGCGGCAACTGATCGAAGACGGCGATCGTCGCGGGCGTGTCGGCATCGTCGGCCGGCACCGCTCCCCCTGGTCCGGGCTCCGCGACGAGCCGCAATGATCGGGCATCCCCGACCGCGGCGACCAACTGCTTCCAACTCTGCGGTCGAGAAGAGTGGACCTCCACGTCCGCGCCGACCACCATGGCCCGCAACACGATCTGCTGGGCGACGGGCAACATCGCGTGGACGTCGATGGTGCGCCGCCTCGGGTTGTAGCGGGCGGGATCGAATAGCGGTAGTGCCAACGTATGACGCGGCTGCCCGCTGAGAGATCCGAGGATCTGCCCGTTGGGACCGATGGCGACGACCAGTTCAGCCGCGATGTCCTCAGGCGCGATATCCGCGCCCTTCTCATCGCCACGCAAGGCACGAACCGAGGTAGCAGTCGGCAGCGAGGCCATCAGCGCGACCGATTGACTGCCTTTGAGCAGTCGCAGATAGTCGGGTGGCTCTGTGGTGACAGCCGGACCGACGAACCGTACCAGTGCCCGCGGTCCCGACCCGCCATCGGTCAAACTGACGACCAGGGTCGTGCGGCCACGGTTCCACGCCCAGCAATCGTCCAACCCGACACCGTCGAGCCGGGTCCAGTCGATCAGGAAGCTGGTTACACAGCGGCCGGGCGCCGAGGACTCCAGGCAGCTCCAGGTCTCCCGCAGATCGGACAGCTCGACACCGCCGTGCAGAAGCCGGGTCGCATCCCGCACCGCCGACGCGGGCAGTGCTTGGGCCTCGATGCCACGTTCTCTGAGCCGACCCGCGATCCGGTGTGCCGCAGCGGCAAGCGCTTTCGGGCCTGTCACCGCACAGGGACCGCGCCGCGCCAACGCGGCCAGATTGCGTTCCATGTCCAGCCGGACCACCAACCAGGTCAGCCGGTCGCCCACCACCGGATGAGAGCCGATCAGCTGGTCGTACAGCATGCTGTAGCTACCGGACGAACGCACCCGCTGACCGGTTGTCACGATATCGATGTCGACCGCGATGCCGAAGTGATCGAGCATCGGCAGCAGCGTTTCGACCGACATCGTGTCCTCGGTATAGAGGCTCCGTTCCGAAATGACCGTGGGCAGGTCGAGATTCGGCGCGAGCTGGATCATGGCGACCAGCGTCGTACCCGACTCGTGGATACCGCACAGCCCCGCCGCGACCTCGATGTCCTGGACTCTCGCGGGGCGCGAGCGCTCGTATGCCCGTGCCGTGCGTTTGAACCGATACTCCACCCAGTCCAGCAACCAACGCACCCCGGTCCGACCGTTGATGCGAACCGTCACAGTCATGAGTAGAACGGTGACGACCGTGGCGCCGACCCACAGTGGCGTGCGAGCGGACAAGGCAACCAGGAACGGGCTGCCGATGATCACGATTACCGCAAAGGGCACTCGTTCTACGCCGGCAGTCCGAATACTCGGAAAGCTCACCGACGCCTCCGGATCACCGAACTGGCGTAGGTCGCGCCGACGCCGAGCAGTACTGCGGCGAAGATGACGATCGTCGCCGCGACTGCAGGTCTTTTGTCCTTGGCGCGCGGCGGGTCGGGTATCAGCAGTGGCCTCGAAGTGAACAGCCCGGCAGGCGGTTTCGGTGGAGTGCGGTAGCCGAGTGCGACCATCGGATCAATGATGCCCGCGCCGATCACGTTGTCGATACCACGCGCTGGGCGATGCGCGCTTGCTTGCAAGCGAGCACTGATCTCGCCAGGGGTCTCGTTCGGGAATCGCGACCGCAATAGTGCGGCGACTCCGCTGACATAGGCCGCGGCGAACGACGAGCCACCGACCGGCACCAGCTTGTTGGGTTCGCCGATGCCGTTGATGAGACCGTCACCGGCGGGACCGAGCGATTCGATGCCGGTTCCGGGTGCGCCGACCGAAACCCAAGGCCCACTCATCGAATCATTCATCGGAGCACCGGTCGCGGTGGTGTAGCCGACGGTCAGTACCTCGGGCGCGAACCACCCGGGCGTAGAGATCGTATGCACGTACTTCCAGTTGCGCACGTCTTCGGGCCGGGTCCAATCCATATCGGGATTGCTACCGCAGTCTCCGGAACTCCCGCCTCCAGCACCCGCCACGATCAGTGACCCTCGGATACGCACGGCGTATCCGATCGCGGCCGCGAGTTCCGATTGATTCGGTTGCTTGTCGACCTTCACACAGATCGGGAGCGACACCGTGATCACCCCGGCACCCAGGTTCGCCGCGTGCACGATAGCTCGTGCGAGTGTACGGATTTTAGTGGCCATGAGCGCGTCCGGCTCGATGCTCACTCTGTCGGGACCGAACGCACCGGAATAATTGCGGATCGAGATGATCCGCGCATCGGGTGCCACACCGGTGAATCCGTCGGCGGCATCAGGTCTGGCGCCGATGATTCCGGCGATCAAAGTCCCATGGGCGTCGCAGTCCGACAGACCGTCGCCTCCGGCTGCGATGTAGTCCCCGCCACCGATCAGGTTGGGCAGGCGCGGATGCGGAGACACTCCCGTGTCGATGACCGCCACGGTGACGCCCGCGCCCCGGCTCAGCGACCGCGCGCGTGGCAGATCCAGCGCCAGTTCGGCGGGCGGTGTGCGCGACAGATCGCTATCGCGCAGTACACCGGCGGAGAGGCAGCCCTCGTTCTGCTTCGTCGGGAACTCCGGGCCTGGTGGGTCATCCGGCGGCGTTGGCCCGATCAGCACCTGAGGTGGTACCAGCGCGCTCACCGGCGCGGCATTAATGGCGAGCACTGTCGCTGTCAGAACCACGACCGCGACCTTGCGAAGTTTCATCAGATCGCTCGCATCGCGGTGTAAACACCCATGATCCAGAAGGCGATGACGGGGACTATAAGGATGAGCAGGTACTCGATCAGGTCGATGATCCGGCGGGTCACCGGCGACAAGCGCTTGCCTGGCAATCGGAGCGCCGCGACGCACCCGGCACAAGCCGCCAGTGTGACCACTGATCCGACCACCAGCCGAGCGCCTGGCGTCTCGTACGCACCGACCAAAACGGATCCGACGCCGACCACCGTGATCGCCGCGGCGGCGACCAGCGCGATCGCCTGCGTCCGGTCCGGATACCAGCGCGCGCGCATGGCAAGCACGCCGGCGACAGCGCCGGCCATGACGATCTCCCGGATACCGCCTGGACTCACCGCCGCGGTAAGGACGGTGCCGATCGACAGTAGGGCCGAAACCGCGGATATCAGGCCACGGAGGCTGGTCACCGCCAACCGAGCGCGGCCTTCGATGCCGACCTCGGCGCTTCTGCGCTGCTGCTCGCTGGGCTCGGTGTGCTCGTCGCCCTCGCGGGCGGTCTCGGCATCGAACAGGTCGTTCAGTGTTGCCGGCGCGACTTCGTTTCCGGGGTCAGGCAGATCGGGCGGTCGAATCCGCGCGATTACCACGGCGATTCGCGGCGCGGCGGTCAGCAGTATGAGCGCGACGAATACGACGCCCGCGGCCACCTGGCCGACCGACAGATCCAAGTACGTCAGGGGCAGGGTCGCCGCGGTCACGCAGATGCCGAGGACCGTCACGGCCATCAGCGTCGCGATCCCCAACCCGGTGAGTCGCATCATGGTGGCGGCTGCCACAGCGGCCATGACCGATCCAGCGGCCAGATTGGCGGCGGCGAACGCACCGGGCTGATCGTAGGCGGGTGGCACCAGCATCGCGCTGCCGGCGAACAACAGCGGCGTCGCCGACAAGGAGAGTCCGAGGGTAATCCGTGGCGCCGCGTTGCGCCTGCGTGCCGCCATGGCGGCAACCCAGCAGGCCACTCCGAGCACCAAGGCCGGCAGCGCACACCACCAGACCGAACCGGTCTCGGTCCACGACCACGACAGCATCGCCGAGACCGCGGTCGACCCGATGGCGAGCACCGCCAGGCCGACGACTGCCGCAGTGCCCTCGTCGAATTCGGCGAACTCACGCTGGTTGATCAGCGCCAACGCATCGGTGATGTCTTCGACAACCGGTGTGAATTGCTCCGCCGATTCGACAACCGACAACATCAGCACCGCACCATCGGTGACCTCGTGGTCGCCTAGGCTGCGCCACCGCGGAATCGGTGGCTCGCCGGGTCGCGCCAGACTCCATAGTCCTTGCGGCGGAGTGAAATCCACATTCTCATCATCGATCGCGGAGGCGAGCACGCCCAGCAGATCGTCGATGAATGTTTCGATCGTGAACTTGGTCGGCACCACCACATCGACCTGATAGGTGGCAACCATGACCGCGATCCTGGCACGCGCGACCTCGGCGGTCGGCTGGGTGCCCGCGGGCGCGGGCGCGACGGCTGTACTCATCGCCGCCCTCCGCGATCACCGGCATCACCGGTGATGTAGCCAGGGAAACTATCCGACAGCCACGCCGCGAGTTCCTCGAACGCCAAGACCGTGTCTTTCTCGAGCAAGCGCAGATCGATTTCGCCGCCTTCGGCCAGGTGCTCGTCATAGGGCATGACGCAAGTCGGTCGCTGCGCGGTCGCGAACAGCTTCTCGATCGCGCTGACATCGACCGTCGGTTTCGCAGGTTGGTGGTGCACGATCGACACGATAGATCTCGTGATCAGGTGCTGCAGTCCGTGCGCGCCCAACCAGTTGATCGTGGCCACCGCGCCGGTCACGCCGCCGACGGTGGCCGGGGTGACGACCACGACCGCGTCGCTGGTCTGCAGGACGGCGGCTGTCGCGGAATCGAGTACTCCTGTCCCACAGTCGACGAGCAGCAAATTGTAGTGCCTGCGCAGTACCTCGACGGCAGTGCCGTATTCACGACCCGACAGCGCCTCGTCGGCCAGGGTCGTCCATGGCGAAGCGATGACGGCGAGATCGTCGTTATTGACAGAGGTGAACGACTGCACCGCGGAAAAGGCATCGAGGTTGGGCGCCTGTGCGAGGTCGCGCAAGGTCAACCCATAAGGGTGGCGACTCGTGCGGGTGGCGAGATCACCAAAATCCGGGTTCGCATCGATCGCGACGACCCGATCGGGCCGCAAACTCGCGAAAGTAGAGCCGAGCGTCGCGGCGACGGTCGTGCGGCCGACCCCGCCCTTCACGCTCACCACGGCGATTTGATAGGTCGTTGTCAGCTGGCGCCGGATGCGTGAACGCCGATCTTCGGCGCGCTGTTCGGCCGGGGACAACCCCAGCTTGAATCCCACCTTGTTCAACGCGCCGCGCACGCCGCTGTTCGCGCGCAACTGCGCGCGCCGGGCCGCTGCGATGTCGGTCAGCAGATCGATCGAGGTGAGCGCGGCAGGCAATACCTCGATCCGTGGTGTCTGGTCGTATGCCGAGTGGTCGATGCGGTCAGGAACCCATTGTGTCGCGGGTGCGGGTACATTGGCCTGTTGCCATACCGCACCATCGACGGCCGCGGGCATTGTATTGGCGGACAACGCTTCCGAACGCGCCATGGCCTGAGACGGCGGCGCGACCGACGGCGGTGCGGCCGAGTAGTCCGGCGGTGGCGTAGTCCCCGGCATCTGCTGTGTTGTTTGCGTGTTTGCCTGCGCTTGCAACGTTGTCTGGGTCTGCGGTGCAGCCTGCGGTTGTGGGGTCGCCGGAGTCTGCACAGGCGGGGTATTCGTAGTGGATGGCTGCGAATTCACCCCTTGGGCCGCAGCGCGATCGGTCGACGCCGCAGGCTCTCGCGGAGCCCCCGCAGCGGGACCGCCGGCAGGGCGATACATGGCCGCGTCGGAGTTCGCGCCGGTGGGCGGTGCGGGTGCGGGTGCGGCTGTCGTGTCCGAAGATTCACCGGTCGGCGCGAAAAAGGCGTCATAACCACCACGAGCCCGGACGGACTCGGTCGAATGACCGTTGGTACTCGGTGCTCGGTTCATTTCCGTCGTCCTCTCGACAACCCACAGTGCGACGTTCAACCAATTCGACTGGTATCGAACCAACTTCGGCCGGGCAACAGTTCTACCAGAGCGCCGATACCTCGGCGCACGGCCGCATCGTCGCCCGGAGCGTATGTCGACCAGATCTGTCCGTCCATCGCCTTACTCGGTGTGACGATCAGTCGCCCCGAACGGGTGTCCAGCACAGCCACACCCACCTCCACCGGCGCCGAGCCGCCGTCACGGTGTTCGATCACCACGACCTCGGCACGTCGCTGCACCTCGTCGAACACCCGGCTGAGCACACCGGCGGTGTGCGGATCAGCGCCGAGTTCGAGCAAAGCCCTTCGCCGCTCATCCGGATCGGACGGGACTTCGGCCAAGTCGTCCGATGTTGCTGTGAACGGCTGGAATCGCAGTATCTCGCTGGAGCCCAGCGCTGCGACCAACCCTGCGGCTACGCTCCCCAGGTCTTGCCCTTCCTGAAACACCGACTGAATGACGACATTGTCGTCACAGCGCACCGCGAGCACATGGGTATCGCCGCTGCGTACCAGGGAAAACCGAAGCATGCCCTTCGACTCGTCATCCAGCCCGGTGTCCAGAATCCGTGCGACCAATTCCATGTCGGGTCGGTATAAACACTGCAACCAATGCTCGACCGTCGGGTGCACGCGGTCGCCCTCGATGATGCCCACCTCGGTGAGCTCCTTCGCGACGACAGCGCGCACCCGATCCCTATCCTCGATCCGGTAGATATTCGGCATCAATGCCAGCACCGGAGGATAGGAATCGATGCCGACCATGTCTTGCAACAATAGTGCGGCATCGACATTGAGGTCGATCGCTACCGGATCAGTTTCCACACCTTACCTTCACCAAATGTCGATTCGTACAGCGCATTCCTGCCCCACCGGGATGGCGATACCTGGACGGACAAGGACCATGCCGATTTCAGGCCTTGATACCCATGAACCTGTTGCCCTGCTTGATATCGATCTGCGCCATGGTGCCGCCGCTGTTGGTGTGTTCACCCAGTTTGTTCTTCAGCGCCTCGACCTGAGTGTCGTACGTATCGATCTTCTGCCTGAAGGTCTTCATGACAGCCTGATATCCATCGGCAGCAGAACCCTCGTAGCTCAGCCCATCCATGAGTGCGGTGTAGAGGGCATTGAGGTTGGCCGTGTTCTGCTTCATCGCACTCACGAGGGTCCCGACACTGCCGGTAGCCGCATCGGCAGCCGAGTAATTGAACTTGATTTCGGACATGAAATTTCGCCTTTCGCTATCTCTAAGTCTGTGGATGAGTCAAAACTCAAGCCCAGGATTTGATGTCGACCTTTGACGCAGCCTGGGCACCGATCATTCCGTCACCCTCCGAGACACTGCCGTCAGCGCCGAATTGCTTGTACTCGGCAGCCGCATTGACGTCGTGGGCGTCGATCTGGACACCGGAATCGGCCAGCGCGTCGACGATTTCCTGCAAGGTCGCCGCAAGTGACTTACCGGACTGGTACGCGGAGGTGAGCGTCTCCCTGATAGCAGTTCCAGTCATGCCCCGAACCGCCACCTCGAGCTCATCCTGGGCGCTCGAAAGACCGTTGAGATGGCTCTCCAGCTCACCCAGGCAGGAAGTGGAGTTGTTCGCCGCGGTCTGCACCTTCGCGGGAACGACATTTGTCCAACTCGTCATTGCTATTCCTCTCCATCGAATGGAATTCGGCCGCGGTGCACATCACCGGGGACGCTCTACGAGCAGTTGTGCCTGATCCTCGTCGGCACGCTCGATGACACCGACCAATACCGCCTGTTCGGCGATGTGATCGTCATTCCGATCGGCATCGTCGTATTCGATGACGCCGACGACCGGTGGCTGTTCGAGAACCGGCACGTCCTGAGCTTCCCCAGGAACGAAAACCTTCGACTTCCTGTCGCGGTCCTTGTCTCGCCGCCGGCGCATATTCGCCTTGGGCGCCGTCGCCCCACGCGGCGCAGTGCGCGACGCGGGTGCGGTGCCCGAATTGATCGGTGAGGCACCGTAGGCCGTGCCCTGCCCGAGCGACCAGTTGGCAGGCATACGGAATCCGGTCGAAGCACCAGGCATGGATCCGAGTCCGCCACGGAACATCCCCAGAGCAACGGAACTACCTATGCCGCCGTTCAGTCCCACCAGGGTCGGCGAGTAGGCCGACGTTCCGAGGAAGCCGTGGTCCGACGGGGAACTACCGTCACCCGAAGGATCGGCCAACGAGTCGTTCATGGACGACAAGGCCCTATCCATGTCCGACGCCGCCTGGTCCCCCTCGGAGACCGAATCGGGTGGCTGAGTGGGATCGGTTTGACCAGGATCGGGTGTGGTTTCGCCGGGCTTCGTATCGCCGTTGCCGTTTCCGTCCCCGTCGCCGCTTCCGTCGCCGTTGCCGTTTCCGTCGCCGTTGCCGTTGTTGTTTCCGTTTCCGGTGCCGTTATCGCTTGGCAGCTTTCGGTCGGTAGACGGCGGATTATATCTCTCGACCCCCACATCATTGAATATTTTCAACACATCGGGATCGGATCCACCACCACTAGTGATGGACGGCGGGACGGTTGGCGTCGGCATCCCGTTCATCAGAACTGACGTCGCGCCCGCATAGCCAACCATGGCCATCGCGGCCCTGATCCACAGGACGGCGTACTCGATCTCGGCGACCGTGAGGGGTATCGCGGTGGCATTCATGGACACCGTGCTGGCGGCTGACAGCTCGAGAATTGTCGTCTGCACCGGCAGGATCTCACACCAATAGTCCGGCATAGCATGATATGCCGCCTTGTACGCAGCTGCCGTGCCAGTGGCCAACGTCGCGGCCTGTGTTGCGACGCCAGCCTGTTTCCGCAACCATGACGCGTGATTGCGGAAGGCCGCCTGCGCATTCTCCGACGACGGCCCCTGCCATGTCACCCCCATGGCGGTGGTCGAGCCATCCGAGCTACCCGCCGCCGCGTTCAGTGCCGCCGCCAGTGCCGCGTACCCGTTTGCGGTATTCAGCATGGGCTTATCCCCGAAGCCGGTCCTGAGCAGGAGGGAGTTGACCTCGGGAGGTCGCGCCCCGAAAGCGGAGGTGGACGGGAGGTTGGCCAGCGTCCGCACGACTCCCTTCAGGGCTCCCAGCACACCGTCGAGCGCCGCTTGCACCGCGATGTCCACTGGTGACGTCATGATCCGGCTCCAAGTCTGCTTACGTCGCTACACAGGGAAAGCCGAGCCCTTGCAAGTGACCTCGAAGCCAGCACCGGTATCGGTGTGGGCGTACGCGACACTCACCGGGACGAGCACCTCGGCGCCACGCATCCACTTGTTGAGTGCGTCAACGGTGGTCGCGACGACCGGCACCGACAGCCCACTGAACGCGGCGGACGCGTTCATGCTGACTTCATCGAATCCGGCCGGCACCGGCGTTAGCATGGGCGAGGCTGTGTTGACAACTGATGTCAGCCCCGTTTCGGAGACGCCGTGCTGGGCTCCAGCACTGGCGATAAGCTCCGTGACGGCTTCGAAAGGGCGCATTGAATTCTCCTTACGACTGCTGCCGACTCTTATCGAGCGGTACAGAAAGAACGCTAAGCCATTCCCAATCTTGGGAACCTGACTCGGCGGTGACTCTGGCCACGGATCAATCCCGTGGCGGCGACCACGCAGACTGCACGAGTTCCTTCCTGGAATGCAGCGGTTCGACGAGAATGCCTCGGCCAACCGGCTGCTTCGTGGGCTTGACGTCACCGATGAGCATGCCGTCGAGCTTCGAACCGTCCATGATCAGGCCCGAGGAGTTCAAGTTCTTGATCTGACCGAGCACGCTGTCGTACATGGCGGTATCGGCCTGTGCGATATTGCGCGCGATGATGACGTGCAGACCGGTGTCCCGGCCGTCGACGATGATGTCCTTCAGCGGGTCCAGCGGATTGCGCGCACCACGTTGCGCGACCATGTGGTAGTCGTCGACAACGACGAAGATCTCCGGCCCTGACCACCAGGAACGATCCTTGAGCTGCTGCGAGGTGACGCCATCTGGTGGGCGGCGGCCACGCATCTTCTCCGCGAACGGTGGCAGGCCCTCGAGCACATCGCGCTCACTGGTCAGGTACCCGACCGACTGGTCATCAGGGATGGCGTCCAGATGATGCCGGCGATAGTCGACGAGCAGCACGCGCGCTTGGTCCCGGTCGAACTGTCGACGGATCGACTCCAGCAGCGCCGCGACCACTGTCGACTTACCGGACCCCGAAGACCCGAGCACGACCAGATGGCTCGAAACACCGAAATCGATGGTGGCGGGTCGCAGATCGGATTCCCGAACCCCGAACGGTACGACAAGGCGCTGCGCCAGCGTCATCGGCTCGGGAATGCCGGCGCGCACTTCGTCCAAAGTGACCTGGGCGGGCAACAACTTCACCACGGGCGCCCTGCGACCCCCATAGGACTGGGTCAACTGCTCGATCGTGGCAGCCATGCCCGCACCTACCGATTGCGCTTCACCCACTCCGTCGGCACGGGGCAACGCCGTCAACATGTGCAGGGCTTCGGCGGAAATGGAGCGTCCTGGTCGATCCGGTGGGATTGCGTTGACGACATGTCGATGCGCACCGAAGACAGTGTCGGTGAGATCGCCGAGCCGCATTTCCAGCCGCGTCTGCAGGAGGTCCTTGACGGCGGGCCGGATCGCCGCCCATCGCGAACTGCTGACCACCAAGTGGATGCCGTAGTTGAGGCCCTGCAGCGCAATCGATTCCATCAACGGGAGGTACTCGTCGAAGAACGGTCCACTGACAGCGAACCCGATGTCCCAGCCGTCGACGATGACAAAGACGTCACCGTGTTCATCGCCGCGGGCATTGAGTTCCGCCGACTCCCGAGGTGCCGAACGACGACGCCGGAACTCTCGCATGGAGTCGATGCCCAGGTCGCCGAACAGCGTTTGCCTGGTCGCGATGAGATTCGTGATCAGCGCGAACGTGCGCCGGATCCGATCGACCTCCCGGGAGGTGGCGACCGAACCGACGTGCGGGACATTTCGCAGCCCGGCAAGACCACCGGAGAAGTCGAGGCAGTAGAACTGGACCTGTTCCGGGGTGTGCGTCAGCGCGGCCGACATGACGAGGGTCTGCAGTGCGGTCGACTTGCCCGACTGCGGGCCGCCGACGACGGCCATATGACCGCCGGCACCGGACAGGTCCACTGTCCACACGTCCTGGCGCTGCTGGCGCGGCTTGTCCACAATCGCGAGCGGCAGCTGCAGCGATCCCGGCGTCACCGTGCGCAACAGTTGGTCCAATGTCGGCGGCACGGTCAGCGGCGGTAGCCACATCTTGTGCGCCGGTCGGCCATGGCCGGCGAACTGCTGCAGGACAGTCTCCATCACGGTCACCACATCGCCATCGGTTTCCACCTCTGGTGCGACCGCCTCGGGCTCAGCAGCAGGAACAGGCCGCACTTCGACGATATGCGCGGCGGTGAAACGCTGCGGCGGCCGATATCCGCCGCCGGCTCGCCGCACCCGCTGCGCGGTAGCCGTGGTGGCCTGCACCGGCGCCACGTAGGGCGAACCAACGTAGGCGGCCTGGAATCGTTGCAGGTCACCCGAACCGACACGCAGGTAGCCCGCACCGGGCTTCTTCGGAAGGTGATAGGCATCTGCTGTACCGATGGCATCACGCGAATCGCTGGTCTGATTGGTGCGCAGAGCAATTCGATAGGACAGGTGCGCTTCGAGCTCACCCATTCGGCTGGCGGGCACCTTCTGCGACGCCAGCAGCAGGTGAATACGCAGCGACCGCCCGAGCCGGCCGATGGCGACGAACAGCTTGGAGAAGCTCGGATGATGCTCGAGCAGTTCGGCGAACTCGTCGAGGATGATCAGCAGCGTGGGCATCGGCGCAAGATCCGCGCCTTGCTCACGGGCGCGCTCGTAGTCCGCGACGCTGGCGAAGTTACCACCATCGCGCAGAATCCTTTGCCGCCTGGCCATTTCGCCGTTGATCACGTCTTCCATACGGGTGACGAGATCGGCCTCTTCCTCCATATTGGTGACGACGGCCGTCACATGGTGCAGCCGGTCGAAACCGAGGAAGGTCGCGCCACCCTTGAAGTCGACGAGCAGCAGGTTCAACGCATCCGGCGAGTGCGTCGCTATTGCCGAGAGCACCAGCGTGCGAAGGAACTCCGACTTACCGGAGCCGGTAGCACCGATGCACATACCGTGCGGACCCATGCCGTCTTCGGCGGATTCCTTGATGTCGAGATAGACGACCCCGCCGGCAGGATCGTAGCCGAACGGAATATTCAAACGCGCCCGGTCGCTGTCGCGCCGCAGCGGCCATTGCCGTTCTATCCGGATCGCGCCCGGGTCGGTGACGTCGACCAGTTCCTCCCAGGAAGTACCGCCGCTGGCTTGCTCGGCGGCTACCGCCTCGACCACGGTGGAAAGCCGGAACGGAGACACGCTGCGTGCCAACGCCGTCATTGCCGGCGCCGACAACCCGTCCGCCTGTCCGACTCGCCGCAAGCCGCGCGGACCCACTTCGTGCAGTGTCCGGTCATCGTCGAGCGTGAACTTCAGCGCTCGCGGCAGGCTCTGCTCGGCAGGACCCAGCCGCAGCCAGGTGCAGCCGTCGATGCCGGAGATATCCCGGTCGCTCGCCGGTCCCGGCACATCGACGATCAGGAGATAATGTTTGCGATCGAGCGTGGGCTGCGAGTTCGCGGAGAAAGGTCCGCGATTGAGGCCCGCCAAGACCTTCGTCCGCAGTTCCGCCACGTTGTGATACACCATTCGACTCGACCCGATCGCGTCGGTCTCATCGGGATGCTGGGTGTGCGGCAGCCACTTGAGCCACGACCACTCCGGAGCGTCTGGTTCCGCCAAGGCCGCCGCGATCGCGACCTGGTCGGGGCCGTGCAGAACCACGACCTCGGCGATCATCGCCCGCACGAGATCGGCGACCCTCACCTGGTCACCATCGATACCGACCTGCGGCGCCGACAGCAAATTGATCGCGACCGGCATCCCGCCGACGGTGGAGTAGGCCTTGGCGAATCGGGTCACTTCGACGACGCCGACCGGATCCAGATCGGCGGTCGGTGCAGCCTCCGGCACGATCACCCGCACTTGGTTGGCGATCCGGCCACGACCCATGCGCACCCGTAGGAATTGTGGACTGGCGACCTGCACCTCCCACATCCGCTTCCCACCGACCAGCCGGGATATCTCGGCTGGACCGGGGTGGGTGTAGCGCAGGAATGCGTACAATTCCGCTTCCGCCTCATGCACGGTCTTGCGGTTGTCGGTGATGCTGCGCAGATAGTCCTTGCGTTCCTCATTCAGGCTGGCGGCTCCACCACCGCCACCAGCAGCCCCACCACCCATCATGCCGCCCATCGACACCAGCATCATGATGGGGAAGAGCATCGACATCGGCGACATGGCCGCGCCGCCACCGCCGCGGAACATCATGACCATCATTCCGCCCATCGCCGCCACCATGACGACCGGCATGATCAGTTTCATGCGTGACGCCGGCACCGGCTTGGGCAGCTCGGTCGGTGGCTGCAAGCGAAGCTCGGTCACCGCGGGTGCTTTGGGGCCACGCACCATGCGAGCAGGCCGGACAAATCGACGAGTGGTTGTCACGAAGGGCCGCCCATTCCTGCGACGATCTGGTTCGGTGTGATGCTGTCGTGTGCGAGTTTGGCGTTCTCTGGCGACAGCGTCGGCCCGACCGCGAACAGCGAGATAATCGGCCACGGTGCGGGAACCGGCGTCCGCAATGCCAGCGCGGTCAGCGTCGGATCGCGTCCGGTTCCCGCCTGTTGGGCGTCGACCCCATAGCGAACGCCGCTGTCAGAGATCCAGTACAGCGATTCACGCAGCGGTGATGCCGCCTCGGCGCCGGTCACCTGGACGAAACGGCCGGTATCGCGTGGCATATACGCCGCGTCCGCGGTTCGCCCTCCAGACGGGACCGCAGTCACCAGATCGACCGCTCGGCCCTGCTCTTCCTTGGTCAGCGGAAGCTGTCTGCCGACGAGCAGTTCGGTGGCGGCATTGGGGTCGGTGCCGGTGCGCGACCAATGCAGACACGTCACTTCCGACTTCAGGGGATCGACCAGGCGAATCGGACGCGATGGATAGGTCGCCGTTCCCGGCCACGAGCCAGGGCGCAGATTGGATGCGATCACATCCGGCCCAACCGTCCGAGTGGCGGGCGCGCCCTGCGAGTCGGCATTGCGGATCATCGCCGCCAAGACCGGAGTCACCCGAACAACGCCCGATTGCGAGACCAGGTAGTAGGACGCGCCCTGATCGGGGGCGGTCACGGTCAGCACGGAACCGACCGGTGTGGTGAATCCCGAAGTGAACGTCACGGGCTCTCCCGCACCGGGCACCTCCGGCACGCGAAGTGGCGGCATCTCCGGGATGGCGTTGATCAACCCCTTGGACACGGCCATCACGGGGGCGGTCGCGTCGATTCCCAATGCCAGCGCGACGGCCGTATGCCGCAGATCAATGGCCGCGCGTACGACGCCCTTCTCACTGTCGGTATACACCAGCCAGGTGGTCGTGTCGTCGCGCATCAGCCGGGCCTCACCGTCGGCCAGCTTGCGGTTGGCGTCACCATCGATGGTGAGCGGACCGCCGATGACGGTGGTGCGCACCGAGGATTCGCGCAGGGTCGGCAGGCCGGTCGCCCGGTCGATCGGCGCGGACGCACCGGTCTTCGCGGCATTGCACACCGTCCACGAAGAATCCCGTTCGTCGCTGTCGACAATGTTGCCCGGCGCGCCGGGAATGCCGACCAAGGGCCCGCGCGGATACTTCGCAAGCTCGTCGCGCGAGACCGGCACCGGTTTGTCCGCGGTTCCCACGATCAGCCGCGCCGAGGTCAAGTTCAACGCCGGATATAACTTGGGTCCGAGGTGCACGAACAGCGCGCCACTGTCCTTCTCGGACACGATCTTTGCTTCCGACACCTTTTTGGCAGGTTTGAAGAACGCCATGACCGCCGATCCCGCGATGACGACGCAGACGACGGCGATGCCGATCGACAACGCGGTGGACCGCCCGCGCTGTGGATCATCGAGCATCGAGGCGTCCCTGCGGACCAGGGCATGCTCGATTCGCCGTAACAGAAACCGCCAACCAGAAATCTGGTGTTTGGTCACAACCCGAAAGCGCGCCACCGGTTTTGGTTCCTTCCGCCGAACTGCGGCAAACGTTAGTCGCGGGCAGCCGCGGAACCGTCACGTGACTTCCCACAATTGGGAAATGGAAGGGTCGACAAAGCAACGGTCGGTCAGCTGCCCAGAAGACAAGACCGTGCGCCACCTTCGAAGGTGGCGCACGGCTACTCGATAGAGCTAGCTACGAATGCTCGTCACACCCGAGCGGCCGGCGCCAAACCTTCCAGCGCAGTACTGATGTCGAACGCATCGATCGTCATCAGTTCCTCGTCGGTCATCGAAACGACATCGACATTGTCCCTGGTGAAACGGTAGTCACGCTCGGCCTCGGCAGCTTCGACCACATTGCGAATGAAACGGCCGTTGCCGGCGAGATCGATCAGTCGCCTGCCGTTCTTGGTCTGATCCGCCAACTCCCCGCAGCGCAGCCGCAGCACCTCGCGGGCCTGTTCGGAGAGGATCGAATCTTTTTTCTGCGCAATGTGTTCGGCGATCTGCACGAGCTCGCGCGCGTCATAGCTCGCGAATCGGATCCGCTTGGTGAACCGGGAGGCGAGGCCGTCGTTGGAGGCCAGGAACCTGTCGATCTGATCCTCGTACCCGGCGATGATCACGACCAGCTTGTCGCGGTCGTTCTCCATTCGCGCCAGCAGTGTGTCGACAGCCTCTTTACCGAACGCGTCGCCACCGGAAAGTCCTTCTTGGATCAGCGTGTACGCCTCGTCGATGAACAGCACCCCACCCAACGCCGAGTCGATCAACGCGTTGGTCTTCGGTGCGGTGTGGCCGAGATGGGTGCCGACCATGTCGTTACGGGATACCTCGATCACGTCCGAGTTCTCGACGACGCCGAGCCCAGCGAAGATCTTCGCGATCACGCGGGCGATGGTGGTCTTGCCGGTGCCGGGAGGGCCGGAGAAGATCAGGTGCTGAGATTTGGAGTCGACGGCGAGTCCACGCTTAGCGCGCACCTGGTCCATCAGCACCCCGGACTTGAGCCGGTCGACCTGCTCCTTGACCGAGTCCATGCCGATCTGCGCCTGGAGCAGCTCGGACGCCTCCGTGAGCAGCGTGTCGCGCTCCTGCTTAGCCGCCGACGCCGCGACTTCGGCAGGATCATCGCCGGATGCCGGATCCCATATGTCGGTGCGCGAGGCGATAACCGCCGCGGAGGCGATTTCGAGCCGGTAGTTCTTGTCCTTGACCGCGCGCTGCCATTCCTCACGCTGCTGCCACAACCCGGAACCCTGCAGTCCCTTGAGGATCTTGTCCGCTGTTTCGTGATCGCCACTGTGCCGCAACAACATTCCGAGCAGGAAGTGCGCGTCCGCCCAGATGTAGGACAGACTTCCCGAGGAACTGTCCTCGACGATCCGCTGAGCCCGCGGCAGGGCCTCACCCATGCGCCCCAGGTGCGCGAGCGCCTGGGTGGACATCAGTTCGGCCGCGATGTCCAGCAGCCCGTCTTCGAGCGTCGGGCGCGCTTCCCTGGCGGCCAGTACATCCGTCCACCGCTTGGTTCGGTAGTACAGCGACATGCGAACGAAGTCGGAGACATCGTCGCTGGGCACCTCGTCGAGAATGACCGACGCTTCCTGCCATTCCCCGCTCTGCGCGTACGAGCACGCCTGTGCGATAGCGATCTGATCGCGATCGGCCATAGCGACTCGCAGGCCGTACATCCCGATCTCGACCTGGCACCACAGCGCGCGATCGACCAGACCGGCCCGCTGCTGATCGCGATAGAGGTTGTGCACCGAACGGTAGGCGCCGTAGATCACCTCCTCGGTGACCTCGCCCGCCATCGCGCGCCCCAACCAGGCATCGCACATATCGGGGTCGAGGTCGGTGGCCGCCCGGAACGCTGCGGACGCGTGCTGCTCGTTGCGAACACCGCCTGCGACCAACGCCAAACTTTGTACCCCTGTGTAGAACGCGTCCTCGGCCGCTGACAATTCGGGCTTCCTTCCGCCGATCTCGCCTCAGAGAAACGATAGTTACCGAGGGGCGGACCCCATGCATGCAATCTTCCCAACACTGGGAAGTCGTGTCGCGTCTCATTCGAGATTCTGCCGACTCGGCGGCGCATCGACTCCGATCCGACAAAAGCCCGCACAGAGACATACCGAGCGGAGAGATGTCGACGCGACCATCCACGCACCGCCCGGGTACCGGCCAGCTACATCGGCGACCATTCCGCGACCTGGAAGAGCGCGAGATGCTTTTACGGACACAATCTGGAAACCATCCGCCTCCAGCCAGACGGTGATCGCTGGAACACCACATCGGGATCCTGTCGGTCTCACAGCAGTCATGTCAGATTCCGCGCACCCTCGACGCTCAGCATTATCCGCACATTGACCAGCCTTGAACGTACCGTCACATGACGGTAAGGTCGATTTTCGGAGTCGCAGGCATCCCACTTCTGATGACCCCATCCGCGGCGGCTGGTGGCCGCAACCCGGCGACCAGCCGCCGCGCTGTATCCCATTCGATCTCGGCCGGAAATTTCTTGCCGCTGATTGAGTGCACACTATTGAACGTTCCGACAGATCCGAGTACAGTTAAGGGCGGATCGCGGTCCCTCATCCCGACGATCTGACCTCAAGAGCAGTGGCCGGTAGCGCCGGCACGCCGCCGGCCACTGCGAGGTGCATATCGGCGCTAGGGCCGACTCTCTCAGCGAAACGGCAGTGAATCCCCCTGTACCGTTCCCGCGATTTCCCCGCCACGCAAATTTCCACCACTGGGAACACTCCGCGTGGCTACCTCCACTAGACCCCTGGTCTGCGCAGGTCGGCAATATCAACTTCCGGTGCGGTGACAGTCGGCGCCGACACGCGCGGCGTAACCGGCGTATTGCCGGGAGTGGCGACCTTCTTGGGGTCTTCTCGGTCACGATCCTGTTGTGCGGCGTGCTCAGGGTGCGACTGAGGTGAGGGTTCCGAAACCTTCGGTGCGAAGACCGTTGCGGCGACGTCCGGGGTGCGCCCGACCTTCGACCACGGTGTTTCTCCGGGCTTGCGGTCCGCGGACGAGGCAGCCGCAGTCGGGCGGATGCGCTTGGGCCGCCGCGGTTTCGAGGACTTCGACGCCTTTGCCTTCGAGGGTTTGGCGCGCCCCCACGGCGTCGCCGCTCCCCCTGCCGCACCACGCCCCGCCGGAGGCGAGCTCGGTGCTCCGCCGACCGGTGCCGAGTCTGACGCCGCGTGCGGCTGGTCGGCCCCGTGTCCAGTCGACGGCGTATGCCCACCGAGCGCGGCACCCGACGAGTCGGCCACAACCGGCGTCTGCGCAGGCCCCGAGCTGTTCGTCGCGTGGTCCAGCTCGACCGCGGGCGCGCCCGCCCGACCGCCGGCCGCACCGGTATCGGCCAGGGCGCTCACGGCGGGGTTCGTGACATTGTTCCGACCACCGTCACCGCGCTCCGCATCGCCGACCGGCAGCGCATCCCCAGGCATTCCGCCGAGTCGGCTCGGCGCACTTGAAGCCTGCGCCGGTGCACCGCCGGATTGCGCCGCCTCCGGGGCCGGCTGCGCCGAGTCACCGGTGCGCGGTCCTTGGGCGCCGGTTGCGGAACGTTCATCGCTCGCGTCATTGACGTTCGGGGCAGGGCGGTCGGATGCCTGAAGGGCCTGAAGGGCTGTCGCCGCGGGGCGTGATTCGTATCCGTTGCCAGACTCGAACCCCTTGCGCGATTCGTACCCGGTACCAGATTCGTACCCAGTATTCGGCCTACTGAGGAGTCCGGTATCGGCCGGCCCGATCGATGTGGACGGGGTGACCCGGTGCTCCGGTGTTGTCGAATTCGGGGTTTGGTCGAATCGGGCCGGTGTGGTGAAGTCCAACGGCGCCACATTCGCGGCGAAGGTCGCGGCATGCTTCATGATGTCGTCGGCATGCTCGTCAAGGACCTTGGCGTAGCGCTGCACCTCATCGGGGTCGATACTCAGCGTTTCGGAAACGGCATCGGCGGGCACCCCGAGCAGGTTGCTCGCGGCGTCGTAGACAACGCCCTTGATCATGTCCTCGATGGTCTTCTCGAGCGGCTCGATCGCCTTGCCGATCACCTCGGCGACGATGTAACCCACCAGCATCTGCTGCATCTGCGAACAGATATTGCGCGCGGACATCCCGATCGGGGCGGCCATGGGTTGGAGTCCCGGTGTGAACATCACCGCGATGTACGATGCCGCCAACGCCGCAAGCTCGGCAAGCACTACCACCTTGACCACAGTGATCACCTCGGCCGCGATCTCCAGCGCCTTCGCGACGAAATGGCACGCACGATCGAGATCGGCCATATGAGTCGTGCTCATCCTGGCCCAAGTGGACACCAGTGCCGAGTAGGAGTATCCCGAGTACACCGAGCCCATGTCCTTGACCACACCACTCGCCGATTCGTGCGTGTCCTGGACGCTGGTGGCAAAGGTACGCACATGTTCCGCGAGGGCCTTGACATCGTCTTCATTGATGTCTGGATATGGAACACCGACCATATTGAGGAAGAAGACAACCTCACTCGGTATTTCTATCGCCACCCGGTCTTCCCCTCCACGACCGCTGGCTCAGAGCACTCGTACGACGATGGCATCATTGGACATGCGCGACCAGCTGACGGTCGCGCCCGTGTAGGGCGCCTCGATGACCATGCCATTGCCCGCGGCGAGTTGGACGTGCTCGGGTCCTCGGGAACTGAACGAACTGCCGGGGAACACCAGGTCACCGGGCCGGACGTCACGAGGATCGATCCGGACCCCGCTGTAGATCTGCTCGTAAGTGGTGCGCGGCAGCACCACCTCCCCGTGCGAGGCCTGCGCAATCGCATACTGGGTCAGGCCTGAGCAGTCGAAGCCGCCGCCGCTCGGACCGAGATTATTGCCGCCACCCCATACGTACGGGGTTCCGAGCCAGGCGCTCGCAGCGCTCACCGCGCTGCTGCCCTTTGTCCCATCGGACGGGATCATGCTGCGACGCTGCAGTCGCGAGCGGGAGGATGCCGACGATGCCGACCGTGTTCGACTCCGACGACGACGCCGCACCGGCGCCGAATGCCGGCCGACCCTGGGCTTCGCCGTCGCGGGGGGCATGATGTGCGCTGCCTTTTGGCGGGATTCGGCAACGTCGGCATCGACTCGTTTGGTGGCGTTGGCGATGGTGGTCTGTGCGGCATCCAGTAAGGCCGGACCACTGAATCGGGTATCCCCCACCGCGGCGATTGCGCGCACGCGCGCCTGAAATTCCGCGATCTGCTCGTTCAGACGGGCGCGCCCGGAGACGGTGCCGTCGCCGGACTCGGCGACGGTTTTGAACACGACGGTGTCTTTACCCGCATACGATTCGGCCAGCGACGTGTGCATACCGCGTGCGTCGGTATAGCCGGTCGCAATTGCTCCGTTATGAGAGCGCAATTCGGCAGCCAGTGCATTCACTGTCGCCGCTCGACCTGCTTCTGGTTGGCCTTCGCCGTAGAGCCCGAGTAGCGATTGCAGCACCCCATGCAGGTCGTCAGTCAGTGTCGGTGCCATTCGACCGACTCGCCATCGCGCATCACCGACCGCCTTTCACATCCTGCCCGGACACGGTTGCGCCGCCTCGCAGTGGCGCTTGTCGACCCCTGAGGTACTTACGTATTTCAACTATGCAGCACTCCCCACCGATGGGAAGCGATGACAATGAGGGGACTCCAGAGAGGCGGTGCCGGCGCATGGCGGTGAAGGCGGCGAAAACCGAAGCCGAAAAGGCGACTGCGGCACTCGTGTCCGAGCCGGTGTCGGCGGAGGCCGCAGCCAAGGCACGGCGGGCGGTAATCGCAAACAAGCCCCTGCCGAATACGGTCGGCAAAAACTATTGGCCGGTGAAGCTGACCAAGCCCCCTGGTGCGTCGGCCGGCCTCAAAGCCTTCATCACGATGTCCGAAGCCGCCATCCAATCCGCGGTCGACCTACTCGGTCGTGGCACCACCAAGCCGCCGCCGCAGGTGGACGATCTGCTGCGCCCCGTCGTCTATGAACACCTCGGCGAAAGCAAGTTGACCGACGGATATAAGGAAGCCCTCGACATGGTCGAGACGCGGAAGGCAGCCCTGCAGTCCTTCGACAAAGAGGTCCTCAAGACGGCCATTGTGGTGGCCGCCGATCAAGACAAGACACTGCGCGATATCCAAACCATCGTGACCGAGCTCGACGGCCACCTCAAGTCGCAGGGCAGCGCCACATTGAAAGCGCCCAAGGAATCGTCCCTGCTGAAAGAGGTCGCCGAGGCCGTCGACAAGGTGTACGACCTGGTGACCGAGGCCGCCAAGAGCAACGAGGAACACGCCAACGGCGACAAGAACGGGAACGGGAACGGCAAAGGGAACGGCAACGGGAACGGGAACGGGAACTCCGGGAACGGCAACGGGGGTGGGGGCGGCGGTTCCGGAGGCGGCGCGGGCGGGGGTCTGGCGGGCGCGCTTCAGTCACTCGCCCCGATGGCGATGATGCTCCCGATGGCTTTGATGCCGCTGGCGCAGGAAATGATGAAGACCGACGCGGAAAACAAGGAAAAACAGCGCGAGGACGAGGAGCAAAAGCGCGAGGACGAGAAAGCGGCGCAACCCGCCGCCGCGGCACCGGCGCCAGGTGCGGCACCGGCGCCGGGTGCGGAAGCCGCACCGCCTGGCGAAGCTGCGGCCGCGGCACCGGCGTTGCCCTCGATCCGGGTGCCTGCGGCAGCACGTCGCAAGGATTCGAGCCAGACACCACCGGGCTCCACCGAGCCTGCGAGCGCTGAGTCCGAGTCCGACTCCGACAGCCCGGAATCGGATCCCGCAGTCGAGGCGTAGACACAACAATGACAAATGCCGGTCGTCTATCGACGACCGGCATTTGTTGTCTCCGGAGGAAGTCGCAAAGTGCGGCCACTGACGAACCGACCGCTGCGCCCGTCGACCTCAGGTCGGCGGAACTGACGCAACGGGTGGCGGTGTGGCGGAAGCGGCTACCACCGCGGAAGCCTGCCGCGGACGCTCCCGCGGCAGGCTTCCGCTGACCAGCACTGTCCAGGTCAGTAGCACTCTGGTGAAGAACCCCTGGTTCTACCGGTCCGACGTCGCGCCGGGCGGGACAACCGGAGGCAGTGTCGTCGGGGCGACCACAGCGCCTGCGGGCGGCCCCGCGATATCCGGAGCTGTAACCCCTGGAGCAGCCGCCCCCGGAGCCGTCACGCCCGTAGCAGCAGGACGCTCGACCCGCTCGGGCGCTGCCGTCGCGACCGGGGCAGGAACTGGCACGAACGCCGGGTGTTCCAGGATCTGTTCGTGTGCGTATACGGCGTCGCGCAGGGTCTGCGTGGTCGATTCTTCCGCGAGCAGCAACACCAATTCGTTGCACCGACGCTCGAACACCATGGCACGCAGCGCCGAGACCTCGGCGTCCACACGTAGCTGTCCCAACTCCACCCGGCCGACATCGACTCGCCGCGACAGCATCGATGCCGCCATCAGGTCATCGGCATCACGCAATTCGTCCCAGACCTGCCGCGGCACCGGCCGACCCGACTGGACGTCGGCCAGGATCCGTTCGCGCAGCTGGCGAGATCCCGCGGCTTCGGCCGACAACGGCACGGACCGTCCTACCTGCGCGTGCGCGTCGGTCGCCAATTCCATGCTCTGCGCGCGCAGCTGCGAGTCGGGCACCGCCGCAACCTGATCCTGGGTCGCGGTCGAGCCCGTCAGACCGAGTCGGTCGGTGGTGTCCGGCGTGGACTCGCGAAGGTCGACGTCGTAGGCCGGACCGACGAGCCCTTCCATCGCGACATTGCTCAGACGGGAACTCAGACCGGGATCGATTGGCCCCGACGAGACAATCGCCGACAGCGTGGCGTTGGCCTTGGCACCCCAGGCAAGACCGAACTCCGCGAGCACGCGGGCCGGATCGGACACACCTTCCCACGGCGACGCGCTACCTTCGTCGTCACCACTGAGCAGTTCGTCCCACATCCACGGCGTGGACACCTCACGTGGCAAGAACAGCCGCGCAGGCAGCCATCCACGGCCTTCGTTCGAGGTGATGAACACGCCAGGTCCTGCCGGGCCGCGCAACACCGCTACCGCCCAGGCCATCCCGACCGGGGAGTCGACAGCCGCCAACACCCCGGCAAGCAAGGTCCTGGCGAGCACCAGGTCGCCGTTCACCGGATCGCCGACCACATAAGCCGGCTCGGCCGCCTTGTCCTTGGCCGCGGCGACCGCTGCCCCGAATGGCGTCTGGATCGGCACCGGCATGCCGTCCGCCGTGCCACTCGCGCCCGAAGGCGGCGCCGCCACGGCACGATCGTCCATGGGTGTGTAGAGCGGCGGCCCGGCAACAGGCGTGGCACCCGCACCGGACGGCGGAGCGGTCAGGCCACCGGCAGGCGGAGTCGCTGTTGCGCCCGTCCCGGTCGGCGCAGTGGACGAACCGGCGTGATCGGGAGTCGCCGCGGCCATCCCTGGAACGCCCGCGCCGCCTGGCGCTCCGGTACCCGGCGCTCCGGCATCCGGCGCTCCGGCACCCGTCCCTGCGGGACCCATGCCTCCGGGACCCGCCCCCGTGGACGTGGGCGCACTGGGTCCCTGTGCGGGCGGTGCATCCGGTCCCGCGCCGACCGGAGTGTTGGCCGCGGGGCCCGCCGGTGTCACCTCGGTCGGCGGCACCGGGGCGCTCGGGGCCGGCGAGTCACCGACCGCCGGAGGTTGCTGAGTCAGCTGTGAGGGTCCGGAACCGTCACCGGGCTCCAGGGTCCGCTTGATGCTCGATGCCATTTCCTGATCGTGCTGCTCATACGAGAGCGCTGACGCGACCAACGAATCGGCGGTGTGATCATGTTCCAGCGCCAGTGCTTCGCCTGCCCGCTGGCGGGCATCGTAGTAACGGACCAGGGCGTCATGGACCGGAGAAGCGATCTTGCCGTAGGTGGGCAGGAAGGAGGCCAGCCAGTCATAAGGCGGCTTGGCCCATTCGCGAGTGTCACGCGCAACCTGGCGGTGTTGTTCAGCCAGCTGACGCAGCACCGCCGGTTCGATCTCCATGCTGTTCGTCATGCGCGATCAGGCTCCTTTCCCACCAATGACCTCATCATTGTCAATTCTTCCCACGGCTGGGGATTTGCGATAACTCACTGTTTACCCGTGGTTAGATCGATTTAGTTGTGCCGCACCCTGTTTCGCCTGGTAGGCGGGAGCGAATTCCTCCTCATCGTCCCGGTCCTGCGGTGATGGTCGGACGCCTGACCACCGTGGTATCCGGTGCCGGGCCAGGAGATGTGGGCGCTCCGAAGAATGGATGCCCGACGATCTGCGCATGCGTGTACATCACATCGCGCAGCGATTGGCGCGTCGGAGGGTTCTCCAGCAGCAGCACGAGCTCATCGCATCGCCGCTCGAACATCATGCCGCGCAATATGGTCAGCCCCGATCGGTCCGCGGACTGTTCGGATCGCAACTCACCGAGCGCCACCGCCGACACATCCGCCCGATGCGCCAACATCGTCGCTGCGAGCAGATCATCGGCATCCCGCAGTTCGTCCCACCAGTCCGGTAACACCTGACGTCCCTGGCCGAGCGCAAGAAGGATGCGCTCGCGCAGTCCGGGCGCCCCGAATGCTTCCACCGACCCCAAGCCCGACTGACCGAGCCGAACATGCGCGTCCGTCGCAAGTTCCATACAACGTCTGCCGAATTCGGCCGCCGTTGTGGCGGCGGCCCGATCCAGGAGCGCGGGCGCCCCGACCAGGCCCAAACGATCGACGAGGCCGGCGCGTGGTGCACTCAGATCCATCGCCGACGAAGCACCGACTTCCCCTGCCGACGGCACGTCGCCCAATTGGCGACGCATGTTCACATCGATCGGCTCAGACGAGGCGAGCGCTGCCAGATTAGCGCCCGACTTGCGTCCCCAGGCCAAGGCGAATTCGGCGAGCACCCGTGCCGGGTCGGCCACGCCCTCCCAGCCGGATCCTTCGGCGACCTCCCACACCCAGGGCGTGGACACCCCCCGCGGCAGATACAGTCCCGCGGGAAGCCAGCCGCGACCTTCGTTCGACGTCACGAAAGCGCTGATGCCGCCGGAATGCCGCATCACCGAAACGGCCCACCCGATGCCGACCACCGATGCATCGACCGCCGCTAGCACGCCGCTCAGAATCGTGCGTGCCAGCACCAAGTCGCCATCTACCCGATCGCCGAGCACGAACGACGGCGCCGCCGCGAAGGTCATCGCGGCACCTACGGCATCGCGGACCAGTTCGTTGCTGCCGCCGGTGTCCGTGGGCTCGGCATCGGCACGCTGATCATCTCGGTTCGCCTCATCTCGGTTCGCCGGCTGCGATTTTGCCCCGGGCGCGGCGGTGCTGGGCGCGGGAGCGGATACGCCTGCTGAAACCTTCGGCACCACCGACGGCGCCTTCGATTCGGCTGCGGGAGTCGTCGGCCGAGCCGGAGACTGCGGTATGCCCGACCCTGACTGCGTGCCCTGGGCCGACGACCCGGATTGCGCGGCGGGTATGGACACCGACGACCCGGGTGACGCGCCCGGCGCGGTCACCAGGGGCAGCGCCATCGGCGGCGCCGAGTCCGCGTCGGCCATGGCCAGTCCGGCCGCGATCAACGCGTCCGTGGGGACCGCGCCCGCCTGCGGCCCGGTGGCCGACGCCCCGGCGGTCTCGTCACGTGTTCTGGATGCACCGGTAGCAAGCGGCGAACCCGGAGCGTCGGCATCGTCGGTGTCGTGCGCGGCCCCGGGAGATTCCGGACTCGCTTCCACCACGTGTGGGCGCGGCGATCCACTCCCCGCGGCGTCCGCGTGGCCATCGTGACCGACGACCGGCATGACCGGTGTGGTGGCTGTGGTGCTACCACTGGGCGATGTGGTGTGCGGCGTTGTGACATTCGAGGCCTGAAGCACAGGAGCACCCGCGGCCGGAGCATCGGCCGGGCGGTCCGCGGTATCGACGTCGGATATCGGACGATCCTGTGCCTGATGCTCGGGCAGTCCGACAATATCGTCGAGACGGGGTTTCGGCGCCATCGGGTCGAGCGGCCACGGCCTCGCCGGGCCGGGTCGCCGCGGTGCCGACGAATCATCGTCATCGTCATCGTGTTTGCCGGGGTGTTCGGTGGCCGGGCGGTGGCCGTGGCGGTCTGCTGGCCTACCTGGCCTACCTGACCTACCTGGCCCACCGGAACCGCCTTGTGGTTCTTTCTCCCACGGACCCGGCATGCCCAAAACGTCGGCGATGACGGCCAGGCTCGGCAAGCCTGACGGGCTGATCGAACCCAACGCCGTTCGCGCAACGTCCTCGACCTCTGCCTTTGCCGCGGCGATGATGCCGGGGATCCGCGCCCTGGCCGCCTCGGCCTCCTCTTTATCCTCGGTATTCTCCGCCGCGCGCGATGCCGACTCGGCTCGCGAGGTCGCCCGTTCCACAATGTCCAGGATCTGATTCCGCGTCCGGTACACCAGATCCGAGAAGTGCCCGAAGGTGTCGGCTGCCGCGTTCAGCGCGTCCGCGAAAGCCTGCGGATGCGCGCGCTGGCGGAGCATGTCGTCCTTGACCGCCTGCAAGCCGACACTCGACCGCACCCGGTCGTCGAAAGCGCGACGGTACTGATCTATCTCGAGCAGATCGATCGCGGCCGCACCTTCACGTGCCGTCGTTTCGAGCGCACTCCAGTCCGACGGGGGGATCTCCGGCCATTTGTTGCCGACAATGGCATTCCAGTATGGGCTGTTGCGCTCGGGCTCCATCAGAAATCAGATCGGTATACGCCGGACCTGGTCGCCGGCCGTAGTATCGGCGGCGGCGAGCACACCGGTGGTTTGCCTCGTGTGGTCGGAAATCGCCTGCGCTTGCCTGTCCGCGCGCGGTAACGCGTCCACAATCGTGTTCGTCGCCCAGGTACGCGCGCCCTCCATCGCGAGGTCGAGTTCCGACTGCGGGCGATGCGTCGGCACCAACTCGCGGACGACCGCTTTGGTTCCGCCGGTGATCGTGGTCATCGCGCCGGTGTGCTTGTCGGCGACCGCGTTCACTTCGTGCGGCTCATCCATATTCAGATCGGTGGTCATGTCGGTGTCCTGTCTCGCAGTTCCGGAGTCTCGCTCAGGAGGTGGTTCTGCCGAATTCAGCGTCCTCCATGGCGCGGTAGGACGCCTCGGTCGGGAGGTCGAACGAGTCGATCGTGTAGGGCAGCGAACCATTGCGTTGCATCTCGTTGCGCAGCCCTACCCGCGACTTCGCATGCGCCAGCCTGGCGAGTTTGAGGATCTCGGCAGCCAGCCAGTCATCGCCGTTGTCGAGCGCATCGTCGGCAATGTGCATGCCGACGATCTCGCCGTCCCGGTCGCAGGCCACACCGGCGCTGTGATCGGGATTGAAGACCTCGAAAGTCCTGCTCTGGTCCTCCGCCGGGTCGTAGTCGGGATCTTCGGCATCGAAGTCTTCCACATCGAGCGGGAACATGTCTTTCATCGTTTGCCCTCCGAGAGTCGTTGTGAGGATTGGGATCTGATCGAGTACGCGGTGACCGATCCAACGGGCGGCCCGGCGGAATCGTCGGCATCGGCGGCAACCCTGTCCGCGAGTGCCGACCATGCCTCGTCCTCGATGCGCAGCACATGACGCAGCGCCCAGAAACGCGCGCCGAGATACATTTCCCCTGTTCCGTCCGCCTCGATGTCGAGATGGTCGGGCCCCTCGGTGGCCGCGTTGAGCGTCACGGCCGTGACCGGCGGGCGCCCGTCGTCGACGTTGACGATCTGTGCGCCGCCACCGGGAATGAAGCTCTGCCGCAAGCGCGGACTGGAACCGATGACGACGTCGGCGCAATTGGTGGTGACGTTGATCTCCGAGTTCAACATCAACTGCAGCACCCAGGATCGAGCCGCTTCCTCCGGGTAGTCGGCATTGATCGAAATGGCAAGGGTGGCGGCGAGATCCACGACCAGCAAGGCTTCCGACGTGGTGACCCCGACGATGACCAAACGCCTCGGTGTGCCCACCGGGTGCGGCAGATCGTCGGCGGCCACCGTCATCACATCGGAGCCTCCACCTGACCCGGTGACAGGGTGCGCGACAACGGTTCCGGTTGCTACCTCGACCGTATAGGCGGCAATGATCCCGGACGCCTGTTCGGCGACACCGGCCAACCGCACGAGTCCTTCCTCGTGCAGCCATCGCACCGTGTCGGCGATGGTGACCTCGGGGACGGCGGTCGTCATCACGCCTGATTCGGCGCGCTGGCGGCGGACACCGATTCCTCGTCGTCACCCATCGAGGGTGGGACGTCCATGATCGCTTGGTACTGCCGCGCCGCGTCGCCGGTGCTCTCCCGGATGGCCGCCATGATCTCGGCGGCCAGCTCCGCCCCGGTGAGCCGATCGGCGGTGCCCGGCGCCAGATACAGATCCGTGAGTCGGCCCATCGCGTCGACCTCGGGAATCACCGCGCCGCTCGGCGATGGCCGCCGCGCCCGGATACTGTCGATCCGCTCGCGCATGTCGGCGATCTTGTGGCGCAGCTCGCGCGCAGCGTCCAGCGCGGCTTGCACGTCGGGATGGATGGTCATGCGGTACCTCCGGATTGGGTCGAATTCTGGTTGCTCGGGCCCGGTGTCGGGGGCGTCACGGTCGGGGCGATGGTCGGCCGTTCACCGATCACCAACTCCGTATGCGGTGTGTCGTCCACATACATCAGCCGATCGGGGTGCCACGCCACAACTCGGTTGCGGTCGTTGCCGCCGCCCGCGCCGCCCGCGCCGCCCGGCGACATGGGCATGTACGGCGCCATCCCTGTCCCTGCCGCTCCGGCTCCGCGCGCCCCACCAGCCGCCCCTCCGGCGAGTGGCTCGATCACCTGGGTGCGCGGCAGCCCGCTGCTCCCGCCGCCCGCGAGGGCGCCGGTGGGAGCAACCGTCGACAGGGGGGTAGCCGACATGCCCTTGATGTCGCCGCCCCTCGGCACGGCGCCGACCGCCCCCGGGCTCGGGACGCCACCGCCACCGCCACCACCGGAATAACTGGCTGGGCTAGGAACACCATAATCCCCGTAATCGTCGAGGCCGTAGTCCTCGTAATCATCGAGGCCCGAACTGTCCTGCTGTGGCTGCTGCAGCCCGGACATCCCGCTCATAAGGGCGGGCAACATCGACATGAGGGCACTGGAGTCACCGCCCTGACCCGCGCCGTTGCCGTTGCCGTTGCCGTTGCCCTTGCCTTCGCCGTCGCCATTCCCCTTGCCGTCGCCGTCGCCCGAATCGTCAGCCTCGGGAACCTTCGATCCGACAGCGATCTCGTAACCCGAGATAGTCTCCGCCGAAAGTGCGTTCTGCGCGTGGAACTTGGCGAGCGCTTCCTCGATAGCGAGCTGGTTCTTCGACCGCATGGCCGAGAGCAGCCTGTTACGCGCTTTCTTGATGTCCTCCGGCGTCGGGTGCTTGTCCTTCGCCGTCCGGAATGCGCGGCCATAGGTATCGGCGGCGTCGGCCAAGGTGTGCATTTGACCGCCGAGCTGGTCCAGCCAGCCGCGGTGCCCGGCGATATCGGCGGCCGCCGCCGACCCGACCGGCCGCCAGTGCTGCATCGCGTTCGCCGCCTCATCGGCGCCTTCGATAGCGTTGGCATGGAAACCGCCCGCGAACTGCCGAAGCGAGTCCGCGAAGTCGGTCGCGCCAGTCGGCCCCGGCCCGGCTTGCAATTGCTGTGCGAATGTCAACGGATCGACCGTCGGGCCACTGGCCGGAAACTTGTGGACCGGTGGCCGTCGCAAACCGATCGGCTGCACTACGGGAACGGGATTGGTAACCAAGTCGGCCCCGGAGCCGCCGATTTCGCGCGCGCCCTGCTCATCGCCCTGGCTGTAATCGGTTGCCGCAGCCCCGATCTGGTGCGCGGTGTGCTGAAGGTTGTTGAGAACCTGGATCAGTCCGTTGAAGACCTGGGCCGCGTCGTTGTTGAGTCGCGGTACGTACGACGCGGAGATCGGGTCCGTGCCCGCGGGCGGAACCCAGCCTTTGGGCAGCGCCATTCCGGTCTGGCGTGCCAATTCAGCGAGCTTCGCCGCATTGCGGACGAGTTCGTCCAGGTCGACTTCCAGCGCCATGGTTCTCTCCTTTCACCACTGGTTCTGCGATCAGCCCGCGGTCAACGTCACGCCCGGCATCGTCGCGGCCGCGGACTGATCACCCAGCTCCGCCATGCCGGGGCCAGGGCCACCATCCGCCGGGCCGGCCATTTCGATTCCCCGCGGATGGGCGAATCCAGCGAAGGAACCGAGCTCTCCGCCGTTGGCCATCAACGGACCCATCTCCACCAATTCACCGTTCACGATGGCCTCCAGGGTGCCGTTCTCAGGATGCTCACGATCTGGGAACGCGACGAGCACCGCTGAGGAGAACTTGCCGCCCTCGACCTCCCATAGACCGACATCGCCGGTCATCAAATCGGAGTTACCGATGCGCTTGTCGGGCATCTTGGGTTCGGTCCATTTGGCCTTGGTGTTCTTGTAGGCGCCCTCCGCGCTGGTGGCGTCCTTACTGGCGAACGCCGCGTCCAGCGCCTGGGCAACCTGCAGCGACACCTTCTGGGTGCGAACGGAACCGTCCTTGGACGTGAACGTGTACGTCACGTTTCCATCGGGGTCCGGCGTGCGACCGGGCAGACCACCGACGGGCGTTCCGGGCGGGGCGTTGGTGACAGGAGCGTGAATATTCTGTGCCGGGGTAGCAGTCGTCGGCGGGGCCGTCGCCGCCGGCTGCGCGGTGACGGGCGGCGGGACGGTGGCCGCGGGGGGAGCCATGATGGCCGGGTCGTCGCGATACCGGTCCGGGTCGAGCTCGGGGTTCGGCTGCATCGCGTTCCGATTCGGATTGAACATTCCGCTCATCATCGCCATATCCATCGGCGATATACCGCCACCGAACCCCGCGGGCTGAGCGCCTGCTCCAGCGAACGGGGGGGTGTTCGACAGGTTCGGTGTACTTGTCGGCGGGAGGATTCGGTCGAGCGCGTTCTGCAGCGTGCTCTTGCCGGTATCGGGGTCCCCTGGGGTGGCCGGGGGGGTGGGCGGACTCGGAGGAGTGGGGATGTCCGGAGTGCTGGGGGTGCCGGGGAAGCCAGGGGTGCCAGGGGTGCCGGGCGGGTTGAGATCGTTCGGATTCCACTGGTTGCCCAGATTGCCGAAATTCGGTGTCTGTGGCGTGAAGCCCGGGTTCTGCTGCGCGGCACTCAATCCGGCGATACTCTTCTGCACTTCGGCGGACTGGTTGGCGCCGATCTTCGCCTGCTCCTCCCTCCATTTATCCCATTGGTCGGTCAGCGTTTTGACCTCATCGGCCGCTTTCCCACTTTTCGCATCGCCCTCACCAGCGATATCCTCGATGCCCTGCAGCGCTCCGGACATCACAGACATGAAATCTTTATCAGTTGTCGCTCCCCCGCCTGCGACAGCCATATTCATTCCCTTGATGAGCTCAGAAATTCCAGTTTGACCGTCCAAGGTAGTTGTTTCCACCTTCTCCGGTATCACCTTCTTTAACAGCGCTACTTCACGTGCATAGAACTGATCCGCTGCGGCGTTCAATGAGGTAGCTGCCGCGCGGTACGCCTCCCCTGCCTTGGATTCACCACCGAAACCAGTCATTTGCCCGACCGAGCCAGCCAGTTTAGGGACTTTAGTGAGCGTCGGATCCTTCTTCTGAGCAAGATTGCCGAAGTACTCGTGATTGTCATTGAGCGCGGTGGCCACCGAATTACCGGGCCCGGCATGCCATGCTTTGAGCTGAGCATTCAGATTCTTGGGCTGCAGTAGAAATCCCAGCTCGGTGGCAAGCACCTGCGATTGTATATCCGGATCGATGATGAAGGGCGGTTTGTGCTGCTGAAAGAGGCGAACGTGTTCACCGTCCCAGACATACTCTTGATTGGCAGGGTCCCCTGGATTCTTCCCCTTTGTGGGATCATCACGATTCGCGTCGCGAAACAGATAGGCTCCGCCGGCACCGAGCCCACGGAGAATGTCGGGACCCCACCCCGGGGCTTCATATCCGGCCTCGCCCCGCTTTTTGCCATTACCCTTTCCGAAGAGAAATTCCTCCCTCTTCTTTTGACGCGCGATCTTTTCTTCGAGCTCGGTTCTGCGCGCATCGAGTGTCTTATTAGGGTTAGCTTTTTTGTATGCAATCCCGTCTTGACGGGCTTTCTTGACGGCATCCGCGGCGTCCTGCGTCGCCTTATTTGCATCGCCAACGGCCTTGTTTGCGGCCGTTAGCTTGCTATCTGCGCTTGTCTTCGCCGCTTGCTGCGCGGGCGTGGCCTTTTTTCCCGCCCGTTTCAGCGCGTTTTCAGCCTTGGTCACAAGACCCTTGGCAGTCTTCAAGGCTTTTTGCGCTGCCACCACATCGTCGGCGGCATCAGCCGTGGCCTTCGCCGCGTTCGGTACCGCTTCCTGGATCCCTTTGACGCCTTTGAGGGCGGTTTCTGTGGCTTTCAGCCCCCTGTTGAGGCCCACCTGGAGCCCTTTGGCCACGCCATGACCCACCAGGCCGCCGACGGCACCGTACATGGCACCTTTACCGATGTCATCGGGACTGTAGTGACCCGACGCGAGTTCACCTGCAGCGCCACCGAGAGCACCCCCGAGAGCCATTCCGCCTTTACCGGGAATATACCGGCCGACTACCGTGGAAACGCCGATATCGACGAGCAATGGCATCCACTGCATCTTTACCCCTTAAGCCGGTACTGCGACGGACGCGTCAGCCGACGGATCGGCGGGCGTCGTCGCGGTTTGGATGGTCGCATCAGGCGCGGACACAGCAATCTCGATGCCTGCCGGATGGCGGAATCCGGCGAAGTGGCCGAACGTGCCCTGTTTACCGCCCGCCTCCGCGGTGGCCGCCTCCTCGGCAGCGAAACGTTCCAGCGCACCGTCCACGATCACCTCCAAGGTGGCGTTGACGCCGGTACCGAAGACAACCAGGAGCGCCGTCGTTTCGTGCGGTTTGTCCTCGCCGGGAATCTCTTTGTGCCAAGTCACGATGTCGCCGGTCATAAATTCGCTCGGATCGGCCGGCGTGCCGATCTCGGCCCCAGGAGGAATCGCCGCCGCGGTCTTCGCATAGGCATACCGCGCATCGGTGCTCGCCGCGTTGTAGATCGCCGCGTCGAGAGCCTGAGCAACCACCACCGAGACTCGTTGTGTCCGCCCATCCGGGAAGGTGTAGATCTTGCTGACATCGTCGTCCTGTGGGCGCCCCGACGCCGCGACCGGAGTGGCCGCGGCGCGGCCGGACGAGGGCGCCGCCTGCTGCTGCGAGGGCGAGGGCGAGGGCGAAGCCGTGCCAGACTGCGCCGAAGTAGCGGATTGAGCAGCCGCCGGAGCGCTGCCTCGCGTGCCGCCGATCTTCGCCTGATCGTCTCCGCTCCGGTCCTCATCTTCATCGCGCCCATCAGAACGACCGCTCCCCTTACCGAGGTTGCTCATCGCGAGCAGCAGCGGCGCCATGTTCGGCATTCCGGAAGCCGGGTTCGCGGACGCAGCGGCGACCTGTCCGGCATTCGGCTGGAAGGTCGGTGCCGAGTCGGGCAGCGCGCCGGTATCGGGCCGCGCGCCAGTGCCCTGCTGCGTGCCAGTGTCCGACACAGCGGCGTCGGTCTCCCTCGACGTGGAATCGGTTCGGTCCGTGCCGCTGGAGGAACTCCCGCCGTTGTCCGCCGTGCCGCTGTCCCAATTCCAGACCGGTGGCGCCGAACCAGCGCCCGCGGCGGCCACCCGAGAGCTTGCGGCAGGGGCGGCCGAGGCAGCCGGCGCGGCCGGTATGGCCGGTAGTGCAATCGGAGTGGTGCGCCCCGGAGTCTTACTCGAATCGTCGACACCGGAGTCGGCAGCCTTCTGATCGTCCACCTTTTCCTCATCGCCGGGCTTTTCGCCCTCCACCGTGTCCGCTTTCTTCTCGAATTCTTCCGCTATGGAATTCATCATCCGTTCCGAGCTGGCCATCGACGATTCGGCAAGCGACAGCATATAACTGTCCTCGGTGATTCCACTGGGGTCGACCAGATAGTCCGGAATCAAACCATAGTCGGGGTCTTGAACGAATCTCGTAAGCTCAGGCGTGTTAGCAGGATGCGTTCCCGCCATTTCGGTCAGCAGGTCGATGCGCGAGTTGACAGCTGCACGAGCCTTTTCGCAGAGCTCCGCCGTCTCACCGACAACGGCTGCCACCCGCGCATCCTTTTCACACAGCGTTCCGTACCGCGCACTCATCATACTTACGCGCTGTGGATAATTAGCGACCTGCGCCGCGTTTGCGCCTCGAATTTCCGCTACGGGCTGCTTTTGCGGTGGCGGAGTGTACGGGCCGTCGCCAATAGTCTGCCAATTTCCTAGATACATCTGAGGAAGATTTTGATAGTGGCCTTCGATAGCCGGCGACAACACGAGCCCATCCGGCAGTTGCTTCGGATCGGGCATCATCACATGAGACATCTCTGCCGGAACATTTCCGAGCTTGGCAGGACTGATATCAATCAATTTGATCTCACCGAGCGAAACTTCCGGTTTGTCGCTGTACTGATTGATTTTGTCTCGAAGCCATTGAGGCCGGCTGCGCGCGTCGTATGCCCCGGCGAAAGATCCAATGAGACCGGACTTCGTTCGCAGTCCCGTTTGCGCGGCGGTCCACGCCGCGGGAAGGTTACGCACGACCCCCTTGATACCGTCGGCCGTCAGCGCCTTCACACCGTCGACGAGGCTGGTTTTCATCAGGCCGACGCCCGCGGTGGTAAACATCTGTTTGAGGCCGACACCGGCCACCCCACCGCCTATCAGGCCGCCGACGGCGCCGAGTGCCATCCCCTGCCCTATGGCCTTGAGGTCCCAGCCGCTCTCGAATCCGGCGGCGATGCCGCCGACCACACCGCCGAGCAGCGCGGCACCGGCCGGGCCGCCGATCGCGAACCCGACCACGCCGGCCACACCAGTGGCGATGTCGCCCCATAGACTCATAGCGCCTACCTACCCGGCGAGAAGCAGCACCGACCGACCACACCCATCACCACAGCCAGGTCTACTACTGGTCCGATTTCGCCGCTATTCGCATCGAACGTCAACCGAACCGGGATCAGGAATCCAACATCGGCAGCGGTCATGGGCCCTTTTCCCTTCGACGCACCCATTGTCGAGGATTCCCATCAGTGGGAACTGATGTCTGTGTCGCACCGGTCAAGATGGTTCTGGTAACACACGCACACTACATGCGCGAATCACTTTGGCTGACAGACCCTTCCTTGCGACAGGTGGCCGACGTAGGAGGAAATACCGGATGCGCCTCCGACTCCCACCTCCTCGGACACTCGTCGTCGCCGAGTCCTGCGTGACGCGGGTTTCCGGAGGTCGATCGTGACGAGTACGGAGTTGCCCCAGGGGGCGGATTTCGAGGTCGAGGACCGTGTCGGCGAGGAGAGCGAGGGTTCCGACGGTCCGGTAACTCCGTGGTCGGAACGGCCGGGACATAAGCAGGGACGGCCGCGTTTGGGCGCTCCGGTGCCGCCTGCGCCGACCTCGCCGATCCCACCGGGAGGGGCGAGTCCGCAAGGACGCAACGAAACCCCGCTGGGCGCACCAGGACAACCAAAAGTCGCTCCTGGTGGACCCGGTGTTGGTGGTGCGCCTGCCCAAGCAGCACCCACCCAGCCTGCGCCGCCTGCCGCAGCGTCTCCTGCGCCACCCGCTCCGGAGAGTGCGGCAGCCCCCGCAGGGCGGGAAACTCGGTATCGCGAGCCGGAACCGCCCGAGTCGCTGATCAACCCGGACATGATCGGGGCGGCACTGCCCGCGGCGGCCATGGCCGGGACCATGGCGATGGCCGCCCTGCCGATGATCGCCAACGCACTCGCCGGTCTGGCAGGTGGCAATGGCCAAGGCAACAACGGTGGCGGCGACACCACCAACAACACCGAACTGTCGCCCGAATCCCAGCAGGCCCTGGAAGCTCTGGAACTCCTCGCGAAGGTCTACGGCGAGGAAGAAACCGATGATCCCGAAATCCAAGCCATCCGAAAGGAACTGGGTCTCGTCCCCGGCGATAGCACCGACGCCGGTGGGGCCGGAGGCGGTGGCACCGGAGGCGGTGGTGGCGGCGCCGGCAGTACTGGCACCGGTGAAACCGCGAATGCGGTCAATGCGCGGCAACTGTTCCAACGCAACGCGGCCACCGCGTTCAACAACATCGACAACCAACTGTTGCGATACATCACCGGACTAGCGGGCAACAACAAAGTCGACCAGAAAGCGATCGGATCGCTGGTCCGCGAAGTCAACGTCGCGCTCGCCCAACTCGGACCGCAGGCCTACACCGCACAAGGCCAGCAGAAAGTCCGTCAGATCCTCACCGCCGCACTGCAAAAAGCCCACACCATCGTCTCCGGCAGCAACACCAACTCCACTGACACCGCCAACGCCATCAACCAGCTCACCAACCAATACCTGTACAACATCGCAGGCCAGAACTACACCGCAGCCACCGGGACCTCCGGTGGTCAGATGCCGGGGACCGGAGCGACGGCGGCGGCCCAACGGGCAATCCAAGTCGCCCTTGCCCAAACCGGAAAGCCCTATGTCTTGGGCGACGAAGGCCCGAATTCTTTCGACTGCTCGGGCCTCATGCAATATTCGGCGGCAGCCGCGGGTGTCCAGATTCCACGAGTCTCGGAGGATCAGTATCGCCTTCTGCCTCAGGTCAACCCGGCCGCCATTCGTCCAGGGGATCTCATCTTTCCCTCTGACTCGTTCAAGTCATCGGGACTGCCCGGGCATGTCATCATGTACATCGGGAACGGTATGTGCATCGCGGCGTCCAAGCCTGGTGTGCCCATTGGTACGGTTCCCTTGCCCAGCAGCTACCTCGCGACCCGCTGGACAAATTAGCCGGGGCCATCAGTACCCGACATACGAACCGCCGCCGCGCATTTGGACGATGCCCGGTACATTACTGACCGAGCCATAGCGATCTATGGAATACCGCACGCCCGCAATAATATTGTCGACCGGATTCCAAATATCACGATGACCGGGTAACGCATAGGAGTTGAAGGTCGGATCGATGGTCTGCATCAGACCTTTCGACGGGATGCCCGCCGCAGCATTACTGTCCCACAGATTTATCGCGTTCGGATTGCCACCCGATTCGTGCTGAATTATCGCGGCGATATCAGCAGGATCGATCTGCCGGGTGTCGTAGCCCTGTGCGCGCAGAATTTGCAGCGCTTCGTTGATCCATTGCCCCTGCTGGCCCGCGGGTCGGGTGCGGGGCGGACCGCCGCTCGCGGCGCGGCTGTCCGGGTGCGACGCTCGCCTCGGTCTGCGCGGTCGGCTCGGCCGTGTCGGCCGTGTGTCCTGCAGGTATCGATCGGTCAGTTTGCTGACCCGATCCGCGGTGGTCGCCGCCGCGACTTGACCCTGCGCCAGAACCGATCCCGCGCGTTGTACCGCATTCGTCAGTGTGGCGAGGAGAAAGTTCCGCGCTACTGTCACATCCGAGATGCCGCCGAGAGCGACCAAGGCCGTGTTGACATCGGCGATGATCGCCGCAATGGCGGCTCGTCCCTGGGTGGTGCTGTCGGCTGCCCCCTCGAGAATCTTCCCGAGTTCGGCATTCAACGATTGCACCGTGTTGATGCGCTGAGATCTGTTGTGGCTGTCGGCCGCGTACTGCGATCCCAATTCGCCCACTCCCGCCACCGACGCGGTCGTCTCTGTTCCCAGCACCGGAGGCGAGTACGACTGCCCGGTGTCCGCGGAAGGAGTGTCGTCCCCGTAATGGGCGGCGATCGTCGCGAGTGCTCCCAACGCGGCCGCCGCCATCGGCGTAGCCGCGCCGGACCAGGCGAGCGCGTCCGGTCGCGCTATCGACGCCGAACCGGTACCCGCAGTGGGTGATTCGGCGATCAACGGCGTGATGGGACCGCGCGCTGCGGTCGCCGGGGGCATCGACGCCGCCGAGGCCCCGACCGGCGCCATCGGCGGCAGCCGCGCAGGACTGCCCCGCGCGGCAGATTTCACCGGACGGCGGGGCTCGTCGGCGGTCGTTACACTCGTTCGCGCGTCACCGGGCTTTTCTTCCAGACCTTCGGTGTCGGCCTCGACTTCCGGCTCGAGCGGATCCTGCTTCTTCGTCGACGCCATTTAGTACCCGACATACTTTTGACCGCTGCGAACGGCTCGGACGCCTGGCACATTGCTGACCGAACCATACTCGCCGATGGCATACCGCACGCCCGCGACAATATTGTGGACAGGATTGTAAATGTTGTTGTACCCCTGTACCGCATACTGATTGAACGTGGAATCAATGGTCTGCATCAGACCCTTCGAGGGCGTTCCCCTTGCCGCGTTGCCGTCCCACGTGTTCGTGGCGAGCGGATTGCCGTCCGATTCGTTCTGGATGATGATTGCGATGGCCGCGGGGTCGACCTTGCGCATGTCACAGCCGCTCTGCTGCAAGACCGCCATCGCCTGCTGGATCCACTGCCCCAGCGTGCCCCCGGGCATCTGACCACCGGAGGTCCCCATGGCTGCGGAATAGTTCTGGCCCGAGATGTTGTACAGGTATTGGTTGGTGAGCCGGTTGATGGCGTTGGCGGTGTCAGTGGAGTTGGTGTTGCTGCCGGAGACGATGGTGTGGGCTCTTTGCAGTGCGGCGGTGAGGATCTGACGGACTTTCTGCTGGCCTTGTGCGGTGTAGGCCTGCGGTCCGAGTTGGGCGAGTGCGACGTTGACTTCGCGGACCAGCGATCCGATCGCTTTCTGGTCGACTTTGTTGTTGCCCGCTAGTCCGGTGATGTATCGCAACAGTTGGTTGTCGATGTTGTTGAACGCGGTGGCCGCGTTGCGTTGGAACAGTTGCCGCGCATTGACCGCATTCGCCGTTGCGCCCGAACCGGCGCCGATGCTACCGGAACCGGCGCTGCCGGCCCCAGAGCCTGCCGTTCCGGTGCCAGTGCCGTTGCCAGGTGTGAGGCCGAGTTCTTCACGAATGGCTTGTATTTCGGGATCATCGGTTTCCTCGTCGCCGTAGACCTTCGCGAGGAGTTCCAGAGCTTCCAGGGCATGCTGGGATTCGGGCGAGAGCTCACCGTCGGTTGATCCGCCACCGTTGCCGCCTTGATCACCACCCCCACCACCAGTGAGGCCCCCGAGTGCGTTGGCGATCATCGGCAGGGCGGCCATCGCCATGGTCCCGGCCATGGCCGCCGCGGGCAGTGCCGCCCCGATCATGTCCGGGTTGATCAGCGGCTCGGGCGGTTCCGGTTCGCGATACCGAGTTTCCCGCCCCGAGGGTGTCGCCGCACCCTCGGGCACGTGCGGGGCAGGAGAGACCACGACAGGCACAGGAGCCGGCTGGGCGGGTGCCGGTGTGGGCTGGGCAGGTGCGACAGCAGTCAGCGGCGCCGGGCTCGCTCCAGGAGCTACTTTTGCCGGACCCGGTGTACTCAGCGGTGTCTCGTACCGACTCTGGGGGCTCGGCCCCCCTGGCTGGATCGGCGACACCGGAGAACTCGACGGAGTGGGCGCCACCGGAGCTCCCAACCGAGGGCGCTCCTGTTTGCTGCGTCCAGGCCGACCCGACCACGGAGTTACCGGTCCAGCAGACCCATCGCCCTCTGTATCGACACCCTGGTCGACAGCGTCATCTGCGTCCTGTGGCCACAGCTCGATACTCGTCAAGGCGCACTCTCCAACACCCGCTTCACCCGAACATCGTTCGCCGTCGGAATCGCGCTGTGGATCACCCTTCCCGACGGGTCGACCGTGACGAGCTGGGTGGAGTCGGTGGCGATACCCACGCGAGTCGGTGCGCTATTGCGATAGTCCCAGAAGATCAGATCGCCTGACGAAATCGCGACCAGATCGACGCGCTGACCGCAAAGACCCTGCACAGCAACAGTATTCGGAAGAACTACCACACGCGGATCACCCGCCGACGGTCCGCACAAATCTCGTTCGGCACTCGATTCCACACCCACACCTCCGCCAGTGGATGACCCCCCGCCACCGCTTGCATCGACCGCACCAGAGGACGTCGATTCGCAGCGGCCGGTGGTCGCCGCGAGAGACGCCTGGTAGATCACCGATCGTGTCAGCGTGGCCTGATCGACACGACCGCCCGCACCACCGTTGTTCGCCGCCGCCGGCGCGGACAACTGGTCGAGTGCGATCGCACGAGCACACTGGCTGGCGAACCCGGTCTCAGCAGTTTGCAATTGCGCTCGTTGCGATGGTGCGGTTTTCATCGCGGCGATACAAGCACGCAGCCAGTCGGAGGCGTTGGCATCTCCAGGCGCAATGGTCAATTCCGCATACGGGTTGGTCGTCGGCGTCGCGGGTCTGGAGGTCGTCGGCGTCGTTCTCGCCGCCGTGTTCCGTGGCGGTGAACGGGTTGGGGTCACCGTGCTCGACGGATCCGGCCCCACTGCGCTGTCGCACTGATAGACCAGATCCGCCGACGACTCCGCGGAGAACGCCTGGGTTGCCGCCACGAGCAGGAAGAGGAGTATGAGAATCGGCACGCCCAGCGCCGCCACCGCCGCTTTCCACCAGAACAGCTGGATCATCGCGGAGCACCCACGAAGTGATCGTTCAACATCCCGCGGACCTGATCCATGACCGGCGACCGGCCCACACTAGCCGCATCCGACTTCGGCGGCGCAATCGAATGCCAAGGTGTCGGATCCTTGCCCGATACCCAGATATCGGTATTCAAGGCAGCCCCGACGGCACCTCTGGTGTCACGGAACCGCTGTTTGTCGGCAGGATCCAGCAGAAGCTGGTCAACAGATCCGAGGACCCTCTTGGCGTGTTCATTGCCCATCCAGTTACGCATACGCTGCGCATCCTGCGGAGAAATGCCTTTCAGCAGCCCCGTTCCATCGGCTTTATCGGACTTCGCGAGCTCCATGAGGCTCTTCATCTTCGCCGCCGATGGACGTTCGAAGTAATCGTTGAGGAATGCTCGTTCCCGACCCATCGGACGACCGCCGTCGAGGGTGACGTTATTATCGTTCGCCCGATGGAAGCGGAAAGAGGCTTCCTGCAGCGTCGCCAAATCCGCCGCAGCTTCGTCGGCCGAACCCAATCCCCGCTCGAGACGGTACGAAGACCGCTGCGCATGTTGCATAGCGGATACGACATGACCGAGGTGTTTGTACTGCATAGTTTCGTCCTCGGCGTCATCAGCGGCACGCTTCCACGAACGAATAGCGTGAGTCATAATCTTTTCGTCGGTGAATCCAGCGCCAACGAGAGCACCCTTGGCATTGTCAATAGAGCCGCCCATGTCGATCATGCCCTGAATAGCGGCCGCAGCGCCGCGATAGGTGTTGATTCCACCCCATCTCGTCGCGTATTCGCGCGCCCCATTCGAGAACTCCACGAATTTCATGATCGATTGAGCATTCGAGTCCTGATACCACTGCTGCGAGGTATAAGGGAGCGCCCTGGAGAGCTGCCGCTTTTCCATCCTGGCATAGGGCCTGAAGGGACTGCGAGTTTTCGCCCACATCCATTCGGTGACGGGTGAACCACCCACTGTGCTGATCACGCCGAGCGTGGCGAGCGCTCCCGCCCCCATCGTGCGGCGAGCCCCGACAGCACCCATACCGAGTGCTGTTCCACCACCACCGCCGCCCCCACCTTTACCGGGCCCCTGCACTGCCAGCGCCACTCGGTTCGCCAGCCATTGGTTACCACTCTGCAGGCCCGTACCGAATTTCCTGAACTGGAGGATGACCGCGAGCTGGAGAAGTGCTGTAATGAAGGCCACCATCATGACCTGGCTACCGGCCTGAGTATAGAAGGCACGCAGGATCAGCATTTCAAATGCCAAGAAGATCGTATAGCCCGCCATGCATATCCCGGAATAGATGGCGTCGACCAGATTGCGGACCAGGAATGTCTGGGTCACTCCGTAGACGAATCCTCCCGCGGCAAACCCGAAGATCGCCATAATCGCGTGGTAGATTGCACGTAGCCCCGACGAAACCACCTTGACGGCAAAGAATCCAGAGAAGATGAGCTGGATGATGGCGGCGAGTAGAAGAATGAAACCGGCACCGATCTTTCCGAAGCCCGGGTTATTGGCCGACCACACCGCGTAGTCGTCGTTGCAGCCCTCCAGTCCTTTCTTTACTTGATCCTCGCTACCACTCATCATCCCGCTCGTCCATGCGGAGCTGCACCCTGGCTGGTCGTCGACCACATGATCGTAATTCCAAAGCTGCAACGGGCGTCGAATGAAGTTGTCGGCCATATCGACCTGTAAGGTAGCAATCAGCTGGTTCGGGTTCGGATTGCTATTGCCGTTCAAACCCGCGGCGACAGAAAGTCCTACGTTCCGACCCTGCGCCAGCAATCCATCCGACGAAAGGACATCCTCGAGTGGATCCGCAAGAAAAATTGGGCCAACAACTGCGACGACAAACATCGTCACTACTTGAATCACCGCTTTTGCGTGATACCCACGTATGATGAACCAGCCGACAAAGAACGCACCGATCGTCGCAGCAGTCGCCAACATCAGCGGCGTCGCGATGATATGAACCAGCGACTTCGCCGCCGAGTTGAATCCCGACCCGATCATATCGAGCCATCTGAAGTCCAATGCGAACCCGATCAACCAGATCCCAGAGGTCGTGATGACCAACCACCCGGCGAATATAACTCCGATAACCAGGGAAAGAGCAGTATTCCCAGGGTTCAGCAAACCCCCGTGATCGATAACGATCATGTAGCTCGAGACCGGGACGTTGTAGGAGTCCTTGACATTCATCCAGCTTGTTCCGACATTGGGCGACGATCCACGGCCCGTCGAAAAGGCGTGCGCGGTGGCCACCGCGCCGATGATGCCTGGAACCACGATGATGGCGAATACCATCGACACGATCCACGTTGTCCACCGTCGACGGCGGGTGGCAGTAGACCATTCGTGCACCCGCTGTATGACGGTGCGCGGCCGCCAACGCGCTGCGTCCCAGAACTCCATTTCCCACGCCGAGAAGGACTTCCGCGTCGTGCGCAGTCCGCGATCCCGAGCGAAACGGCCGATCATGGCACGACTTGTCGTTGTGTCAGCGCAGCGCGCATACCGTTGACGCTGGTCGGCGTGCTGGTGATGGCCTTGGCACGGTCCAACCGAGCCGGGCCGAGTACCTTTCCGCGTCCGATCCGGTTCAACGCATCGCGCATGAACATCTCCCCGCGCCGTTCCTCGGGAACTTGCCGACCTGGACCGATCGGCGGCGAGGTCTCTTCACGCAAAATCTGGAGCAGAAACGGCGCCTCCTCCAGATCGACGCCGAGCCATTCCAGGCTGTTGCGGGCCAGTGTTTCATCGCGCTGCCGGAAGATGAACCGGTTGGGGATCAGGTTGTGCGCGGCGCCCTGGAAGTCGGTCGCCGGATCGTGGGAGGCCAAGCCGATCGCGGCCAGGTGCTTGCGCCCGTCACGGCTGAAGTCCGAGGTCACGGCCGACCCGACCTGAGTTTGCGTGAAGTGGTGCGCTTCGTCGCCGACGAGCAGCCCGAACCGGCCGTTATCAGAGAGGAACGCTTCTCGTGCCGCGACACCGACCAGCTCATACAGTGCGGTCCCGAGTCGCTTCGTCAGTGGCAACCGGTTGTAGAGGTGCGGCGTGATCAGTTCCTCCGCCGTGGGCAATGCCAGATTGTGACTGCGCACCACGGTCGCCGCGGCAGTGAGCTTCAACGGTCGCAACTTCGGATCGAAGAGGACAGGCACCCGCTCGATAACGGTGCCGAGCCGCGCGGCGAGGTCGGCGTATTCGTCGGTATTTCCCGATTGGTCACGCAGTCGTTGGACCACATGGAACAAATCGAGCAGACTACGAATGCCGTGCTCGGCCATGCCTTTCGGCGTCAGCAGATTGCTGGCGGCCGCGCCCGCGCCGGAGGTCGGTGAGAGATCGAGCAGCGGCAGGATCGAGTCCAGTGCCCGCTCGCCTGCGATCTTCGGTTCGAACAGCCGCAGCGGATCCAAAGACACCGTCGGATTCGCCAAGTCGATGATGACGGCATTATCGATCGCCGAGGCGAAGTGCTCCCATTCGCCGACCTGACTACGGTCGATGGCGAGAAACTGGCCACCCATATCGTGGACCAACACCGCCATGAGTTTCAGGAAGTACGACTTACCCGAGCCCAGCTCACCGGTCACCGCGAACGAAGCCGACAGATCGTGCAGCGCCGCTTCCATGATGCCGAAATGAATCGGCTCGAAGTGGCCGGACAACAGATTGACACCTATGACCGGACCGCTGTCGTCCCCCACCTGGTTGGTGGTGAACGGCACGAAGCCTGCCCACATATCCGAGGGAACGATGTGGGCGAAATCGTCGAATGCCCGCCGAGGTGCGGTACCCGGTATCAGCATCGACCACAGATCGACCTGAGTGCCGACCGGCGCGGTCATCTCGACCTGGAAACGCTTGTAACGACGCTTGAGCGCATTGACCGCGTCCATCGTCGTCTCGCGCGATGGCCCGCCGATCGCGACGACCGTCGTGAACGACACCTCCGACTCACCACTGTTGACCTCGAAGTGCTCGTTGTACTCACCGAGCATCTGAGCTTTCGATGTCAACGTGTTCTGCGCGAAGGAGACCTCTTGGTCACGCTGGTCCATCTGTTCGCCCAAGCGACGCAAGTTCAGCTCGTTGTTCTTGAGCACTTGGTCAGCGGGCTTGGTCGAAATCCGCATGCCCCAGTCGACAGTGACGTCACCGAGGCCCTCGAGAACACTCAGGAATTCGCTGCCACCGGGAAACTTCATCCCCGCATACGGGAACGAGTGCGGTGTGAGCATCGCCTGGTAGGAGGGCTGATACTCGAAGTCGGGCTGGACCACCTTGATCACCGGGATGAACGATGGCCGGATTCGCCGGTTGCTGTCGGCCTGTGCCCCTTCGTCCAGTGCTGCGGAGCGGAACACCGCGGCCGTCGCATCGTCGAGCGCGCCCGCCCGGGTCGGCGCGACCGGATCGCCCGCAGCGCCACGCGACAGGTAGTGCTCCCACAGCCATTGGAACAACGCGGCGGGCACCGGAACCGGATCGAAATCACCGCCGATGCGCGAAAGGATCTCGTTCGCCTTCTTGTCGTAGGCGTCCAACTCTGCGCGGGAGATCGCGGTGGCATCGATCGTGGCCGTGCTGCCGCGCCACACTCGTGACAGTGCGGAGATACCCGCGTTCGCGGCGCCCACCGGAATGGTCAGCAGAAATATTCGCGTCTGCGGCACGATCGCGCGCACCCGCTCGAAGGAGGCGACCACCTCGTCGGCGTAGTCCTCGCACTCGTCGAGATCGACACCCTCCACCATCTTGGTGAGCACGTCGAGCGTGTTCAACCGCGCCTGGATACCCAGCAGCAGAGAACCGTTCGGCAAGCTGTTGATCAACGCGTGGTGCGCCACCTTCACGTCGTGTTTGTCGCCCGCCTTCCGCAACCCGTAGCCGAGTGGGTTGATGAAGTATGTCGCGGTGACCAAACCGGAATGGGTGAACTGCAGGTGTCCGCGAATCGCCGCCGTGGGCTGTATATCCCGTCCGAACGCCATCAGCCGCGCCTGTCCGACATCGAACCGCTGCTGATCACCTCGAGGAGTTGGGCTCCCGTATTGCGTTTCTTTTTGGCGGCGCTGGTGTCCCTCGGCCCATCGGGCAACAGCACAACCACCGACTCCTCGACGAACAGCGTGGTGCGCGACTCTTCGGCGCTGATCGGCATGCCCGAGGCGGACACAGGTTTGCGATTCACGATGAGCCGCCCCACCCACAGCGCTCGAGAGGTCATCCGAACCCCGGTGTAGGGCACCAAGCCGATGACGAAAACGGCGCCCACCGTGAGGACGAGACCGGTCACAAACGTGACAGCGGGGTTGACCGGAAACGACATGGCGCACACCGAAGTAACGGTTATCAACACCACTCCACCGGCGACCTGAGGCAGTGTGTAGGGCCCGAAAGGAAGTTTCTGACCGTTCTGCGCCTTACCGATCATGGTGGGGACGCGCTTGATCGGCGTGTACACCTTGATCGTTTGGCTCACCGATAGCCACCGATCGGATGGTCGGGGACGACGATGTTCGAGTCCGTGCGAGCATAATTGACGAGAGTCGGCAAAATCCAGAACATTACCGCGGCGAGAATTGCCGATCCGGTGACGGCGAGGATTTTGGCAGGCGACAGTTTCGATTTGAACGCCTCGGAAATCAGCACCCCCATACTGCCGATGGTGATGATTATCAATCCTGCCCAGCGCACAAACATCAGAAAGCCATAGAGGATGTAGCTGAGATTACCCATCGGGTGCCTCTTCTCGGATCAGTTCTGCTTGGCCGGCGGTATCTGCACTGTTGTTGTCGGAGGCGCGGTCGAGGTACTGGATGACGTACCTGCGCCGCGGGAATCCTGTGCTCCGACAACAGCAAGGGGATTCGACAGTGCCGGCACCGAATCGATAGACGCCACCTGCCACTGTCCGCCGTTGCGGACCATCGACAGTGGGTATGCCAGCGTCGCGGTAGCGCCGCCGTCGGCCTTCGGGTTGACGGTGGCCAACACCTGCGCCTTGGTTTTACTTACGCCGCAGCTCGTGTCGTCGGCGGACACCGAAACCAGATCGACCGCGGTGAACGGCGCCGGCTTCAATGCGGTGATACCCGCGTCCTGAGTGGTGTATCGGACCACCTCGCCCGAATTCGCGAGCATCGCACCGAGGAATCCGGACGCGACCTGCGCCAGCGGAGTCTCGGAGGTACAGGGGGTGGAGTACGCCAGTGCGAGATCGGCACCGCGCCCAGGTGCCTCCACCACCGCGGGGATCGACAGAGCCCGCAACCGGCCCTCGGACAACGACACCGCGACCCGATAGAAGTATCGCGGGTCCGCGGGTGTCACCGTCGCCCCTTTGGCGACCCGCACCGACACCGTCACCGACCAGACATCGAGGCCGCCGGTGGAGTTCGTCCGTGAAACATAGACCACGGCCGGATCCGCCACCTGCCGCGCGGTCGCCGGCAACGAGACCTGCTGACCCGCGCCGACATACTCACCGATCCGATCCTGTTGTCCGGCAACAGAAGTCAAATAGGTGACGACGAATTGCTGAGCAAACGACCCGGCCAATTGCGCGCGACCGATAATGGCGGTCGTCGTGTTGTCCGATGGCGGCGGCGGCCCCGAGGAGAACATACTGAATATCGCGTGACCCCCACCGAGCGCAGCGAGCACCGCGAGCACGGCGACCAGAACATTGTCGCGGCGGCGGCGAGCAGCCATCCGGCGAAGCAAAGCTTCACCCGATTCCGACTGCCCACGAGCCAATGTCCTCACTCCCGAAATGGTAGAGAGCACAATCGATCCCAACCGCGTACCCATTCCCAACAATGGGAATGACATGTCACCATGCGGGGCTGCGCTGCATCCGGCCCGCCAGCCAGTGCCGGAGCTGGTCGTCATAGCCGATGGGCGCACTCCGTTGCCGCGGCTCCATGGACATGCGACTCGGCTCGAGCACGGGCACGTCGTAGCCGACACGAACAAGTTGCGCGATCGCCAGCCGTCCGCTCGAGTACCCCGGATACGGGTACAGCAGGACCGAGGTCGGCGTGTAGCCACCGCCATAGTTGAGGGCCCGGACCGTAACCCCCACACTGTCACCGGACTGCAGCCGATCGTTGAGTTCGACCAAGCGAGGTCGATCGTCGGCATGGAAGACGTCCACCGGCCGGAAGAGATAGTCCCATCGGATCCAGGGCGCCGGATCGGTGAGCCAATGCGCGATGGTGGTGTGTTCGAGCTGGATAACAGCGAGATGAGTGCCGGCGCGACGATGCGCTTCCCGCAACCCGATGCGCTCCAGCGTCGGCCAGGCCGACGGCTCATCGTCGGAGGTGACATCCTCGATCAACCACCACGCACCGCGTCCGCGCTCGTCGTCACGTGACCGAATGGTGATCCGCCAACGCCCCGGGCGGGCCGGGCCGTGCGCGACGGAGGTCTCAAACTGCATCTTGTCACCGGGCTTGGGATTGTAAAGCAGGTCGAGCACCTCGGCATGCCGATCAAAAGTCGACACTCGGTGAAACAACTCGGCGATCGACATCCTGGGGGCATACTGCTCGGGCGAAATGCCGGATAACTGCGTCATCCCGCTCGGCTGCTCGAGCGTCTGGCTACCGAGGTCCCAGATCACACCAACCGCGGGATTCAGTGGGGGCACCTGCGCCGACGCGGGCCCGAGCCACAGTCGGACCGCGTGCACATCACCGGCGGGCCCGAACACCGGCCTGATCAGCAGCCGGTGCGGACCAGCACCGGTCGGCACCGCGAGATCGACGTCCTCGGCCTGATCGCGAGCTTTTCTGATGGCCTCGGTGAGGATCGGAGTGGTGAGATTGTCATAAAGCGCGGGCGTTTTGGACAGCATCCGCTGCAGCGCACGCTGCCACCCCGCGAAACCTCGCGGCTCATTACCGATGGAGGCCACCGACATGACGCCAGGCGTGAGGGTTTCCACCGTCACCCAAGGAATCACTGCTTCACTTCGCATCGCACATTGCCCGCTTCAGCCGTTGTTCCGGGCATGACCCAGATGAGACATCCTGTGACTTAGGCAATGTACCGTTATTTAGCGGCTCAATCAACCGTCGCTTGGCAAGCCCTCTTTGTCACGGTGCCACCACCGTGATCGATAGCGGCCTCGACTGTCGCCGCCCTGGTCAGTTCCCTGGGGCCGTCAGCGCGAGCACCCCGGCTCCCGCCAGCATTGCCACCGGGCCGAGCGTCGATGGCACGACGCGCAGCCCGGACAAGAAGCTGAGCCTGGCGTGCGTAGCGACAGCTTCGTTCAGCGGTTTCCACAGTGCCGGCCCAGCTTCGGAGAGCACGCCGGTGATGACCACGAGGCCGAGATCGAGCATCGCGGCCACCGACGCGATCGCCCTGCCGAGAGCTGTGCCGGCGCGCCCCATCGCGGCAGCCGGGATCTCCTCGCCGACCAGTGCAGCCTCGACCAGCGCCGCGACCGTCAACCCGCCCCACCCCTGTGCCTGCGCCCACCGCAGCGCCGCCCTGCCGCTGGCGACAGCCTCCAGACAGCCGCGACTGCCGCACTCGCAGCGGTCGTCGAAACCCGGGACCAGCACGTGCCCGATGTGACCGGCATTGCCGGTCCGTCCGACCACCACGAATCCACCCACCATGATCCCGCCGGTGACACGATCGGACACCGAGATCGCCAAGGAGTCCATCACCTCTTGGGTGGCACCGATGTTTCGTTCGCCGAGGGTCAGGCACACCCCATCGAGGGCGACGCGGACGGCGGCATTCGGAAACAAGGCCTGTGCCGCCTGAACGATGGCGAAACCCCCTCGCCACTCCGGAACGTCGAGTGGCGCAACCACACCGGCTGCCATATCGACCGGGCCCGCCGAAGCGATGCCCAATGCGGTGACCTCTCGGCCTGCCGCGACCTCGAGCAACATTTCACTGCACTGTTCCCATGCCCCGCGGGCCGGGACCGCGATCCTGCGGACGTCATCGGTATCCACGTCCGCAGCGATCTCACTGGCTGCGAACCACGAGGTAGCGATCTCCAATGCCAGCGTTGTCATGAGTTACCCACTATCAGAGAGAGATTCGTTGTCGAAGGTCAATGCAGCCTAGTCACATCGCATCGGTCCCGGTGGGTTTCAGCGGTCGGCCGAGCACAATATGCCTGCGTGGAGCCGTCAGCGTGGGTGTAGTGCGAAGCTGCCGAGGGCCATTGCGAATGATCTGCATGGGCCGTTTGTGATCGATCGGGGCCGTGCGGTGCCGCTCCAGGTTCTCGATGACACTGCCGGAATTGTCGTAGGCGACGCCTGCCCAGATCATCGCACGGGGGCCGTCACCACGAGTGATGAGAGTCTGCGCCAACTGTTGGCATTGCGCGAGCAACGGGCAGCTCTGGCAGGTGCCGATTGCGGTTCGCCATGCGTCGGGGTTACCGGCGTCCATGTCCCAGCTGTCGGGCCCGTCCGCGCATGGTGGGCGCTGGGTCGACTTGGTTTTGATCGGTGAGATCTTTGCCGGTGCCGGGGTTTCCGTCTTCAGCGGCGCGATCCGCGTAATGCTCATAGCCATCTCCGGGGATGCCGAGGGTACGCCGACAAAGAGGCGTGTCCCATGGATCGGAAGGTCATCAGGGCTGCTCGACAGTCCCCGGAACCCAGCCGCAATAGCTGGTAGACGCACGGTAGCGCGCCGTTGGCCCTGCAGGCAACACTTTGCGCCACTAAGTAACGGCACGTTGACACGGTGGCAACCCTGCGATACCGTTTTTTGACGGCGCGTTATTGAACGGTCCATTTTCGAGGGGGCCCCGATTATGGTTTCCTGGTAAACATGGCTGCAGAATCACACTTCACAATCGACGAACTGGCACGGGCAGCCGACACCACCGTGCGCAGTGTTCGCGTGTATCACGAGCGAGGGCTGCTGCCCTCCCCCGAGGTGCGCGGGCGGATCGGTTACTACGGGTCGGACCATCTCGACCGGCTGCAGACGATCAGCCGTCTGCTGGGTCGCGGCATGAAACTCAACGGCATCCGCGAGCTGTTGGAGGCCTGGGATCGTGGCGACGGGCTTGCCGACGTCCTCGGCGTCAGCAGTCAGGACAGCCCGGAACCAGCCTCTTCGGCCGAACCGCAGCCCGAAGACAGCTATCCCGACCTTCCCGAGTACGCGAAGCAGGCCCTCGCCACCAGCGATGACCCGCTCGAGGCATATCGACTCACGAACCCACGTGCCTGTGATCTGGCCACCCGGCTCGCCGACTCCGGATTACCCGCGACGGACACCTTCCATCTGGTCGAGCGGCTCCGAGCGGACTGTGATCGGATCGCCGACCGGTATGCCACGGAACTGTTCTACCGACTGGCGGGGCAAACCTATGAGCAGTCCGGACGGACGCCGAAGGATCGCGCCAGGCTCGAGACCGATCTGGCCATCGCACGGCTCATCGTTACCCGCGCCGCTTCGGAACTGATCGACGAGGCTTTCGCCCGGCATTTCGAGTTGCCTGCGGCGTCCCCGCGCGCCGCAGAGCCGCACTGATCGGTCGATTCGACAGCCCATCGTCGCGCTGCCGGTCCCGACGTCGGGCCTATAAACCGAATGCCGTGTTGATGGCTGCCATGTCGAAGTAGTCACGCCAGGCGGTAATGGCACCGTCGGTCACCTCGAAGACCCCCATCACGGGAAGCGGTGTATCGCGGCCGTTGCCACGCAACGTATCCGTGCGCTCGTCATGACCACGTTGCCGGAGACGACCTGATGGTGGATGTCGAAGTCGATGGCGTCGAAGGTGGTGAGGAAACCTGCGATACCGCTCACTCGCTTTCTCGCGGCGACACGGCCGTGCCGGAACGCTCGGTTCGATCTCCCCGATTACACCAAACGCTTGCTCGGCTCGGAGACGGTTCGGAGAGATCGCCCGGGATGCCTACGGGTGCATCCCACCTCCGATGAGCAACTCCCGCTGTGGCACGCCGGTGTACAGCGACAGCGGTCGGATGAGAGCGTTGGCGGCCGCCTGCTCGGCGATGTGGGCGGTCCACCCGGTGATACGGCTCATCACGAAGATCGGCGTGAACATCTCGATATCGAAACCCATCAGGTAGTAGGCCGGGCCCGCCGGGAAGTCCAGGTTGGGTTTGATGCCGGTCATCTCGGCCATCGCGCGCTCCAGCTCGGTGTACATGCGCAGCCAACGCTGACCGCCGGCCACCTCGGCCACCTGCTCCAGGGCGGCGCGCATGGTCGGCACCCTGGAGTCGCCGTTCTTGTAGACCCGGTGCCCGAAACCCATCACCTTCTCTTTGCCGGCGAGCTTGGCGCGCAACCATTCCGCCGCCAGCTCGGGATCACCTATTTCCAGCATGGCCTGCATGACAGCCTCATTGGCGCCACCGTGCAGCGGACCTTTGAGCGCACCGATGGCCGCCGTGATCGCGCTGTACATATCCGAGCGAGTGGAGGTGACGACCCGTGCGGCGAACGTCGAAGCGTTGAAACTGTGCTCTGCGTACAAAATGAGCGAGATTTCGAAGGCACGGACGATCCGCGGGTCGGGAAGCTGCCCGAAGCACATATTGAGAAAGTTCTCGGCGAATCCGAGCTGCGCGTGCGGCGCAATGGGATCCAGCCCACGACGGCGGCGCATGTCCGCGGCGATTACCGTCGGCAATACCGCGGTCAACCGCAGCGCCTTGGCCGGCAGTGCCCGTTGTTCGGGCGCATCGCCGAGGTTCTCTTCGAGATCTTCCGCGCCGAGGTAGCTGACCACCGTCCGCACCACATCCATCGGATGGCACGATTCCGGCATCTTCCCGATCAGGGACAGGATCGAACGATCTATCCGCCGCTGTGCGCGTTCGCGCTGGCTGAGCAGTTGGAGTTGGGCAGCGTCGGGCAGTTCGCCGTACCAGAGCAGGTAAGCGACCTCCTCGAAACCGCAGTGCCACGCCAGGTCCTGCACCGCATAGCCGCGGTAGGTCAATGAGTTGGTCTCGGGCACCACCTTGGAGATGGTGGTGGTATCGACCACCACACCAGCCAGGCCCTTCTTGATCTCGGTCATGTCGATCACTCGCTCACGGTGAAATTGAAGATTCCGGAATCGAAGTCGTTGTACTTCTGGTACTCGAGCAATTCATAGAGTCGCGCTCGGTGTTGCATCCGCCCGACCAGATCGGACTGTGTTCCGGTAGCGGCGATTTCACGCAAACCCTGTTCGACCGCAAACATCGCGAGGCGCAGCGTGGTGACGGGATAGATCACGGCGTTGTAGCCGAGGTCTTCCAGCACTCCGGCCGAGAGCAATTCCGATTTGCCGAACTCGGTCATATTGGCGAGTAGCGGAACATTCACCGCCGCGCGGAATTTCGCGAATTCGGTGGCATCGGCCAGCGCCTCGATGAAGATCAGGTCCGCCCCGGCATCCACATATGCGCCTGCCCGTTCGATGGCCGCGTCCAGTCCCTCGATGCCGCGTGCGTCGGTGCGCGCGCAGATGACGAAGTTCGGGTCGCGGCGGGCCGAGACGGCCGCGCGGATCCTGCGGACCATCTCCTCGGCGGCGACAACCGCTTTGCCGTCGAGATGGCCGCAACGTTTGGGATTGACCTGATCTTCGATGTGACAGCCCGCCAGCCCGGCTTCCTCCAGCAACGTGACGGTGCGGGCAGCGTTCATCGGCTCACCGAAGCCGGTGTCGGCATCGATCAGCACCGGCAGATCGGTGACCGAGGCGATCTGCCTGCCGCGCGCGGTCACCTCGGTCAGGGTGGTCAGACCGATGTCGGGCAAGCCGAGCTCCGCCGACATCACCGCGCCCGATACATAGACGCCTTCGAAGCCGATCTCCTGGATCAGCTTGGCCACCAACGGGTTGAAAGCGCCGGGCCACCGCTGGATACGACCGGACCCGAGACCCGCGCGCAGGGCGACACGTTTCTGTCCTGCGCTCGTCGCGACGGCAATCGGCCCGCTCATCGCGCACACCGCTTTAAGCTGGCGGTATGACCGACGATCAACCCTTGCGCTACCGATTGATCACCGGCGTCGACGACGCGGCATTCTGCGAGCGGGTCAGCGACCTGCTCGATCAGGGCTATCGGTTGCAGGGTCCCCCCGCCGTCACCTACAACGGCGAGAATGTGATCGCCGCGCAGGCGCTGGTCTGGGGGCCATATTGAGGGCGCTGTCAACGCAGCAGCGGTGATCGTGGACATCAGAAGATCCCCTCGCCGATCGAAGGCGCACGGTTGAGCAACGCGTCGGAGACGGTGAACGTCAGCTGATCCAGTTCGCCCGCCACCAGTTCCGGGGTCCGCTGCACGACGTCGAGGAAGCGATCTTGCTCGCTAGCGGTCAGCACGTCCTCGGCCAGTGTCCGGAACTTGGCGAGGTATTGCTCGCGGGCGAACGGCCGCGCACCGAACGGGTGCGCATCGGCGACGGCGAGTTCGTCGACGATGGTCTCGCCACTGTTCAGCGTCACCACAGCCCGTGCCCCGAACGCCTTTTCGTTCGGATCGGTGGCGTGATAGCGGCGGGTCCACTCCGGATCCTCAGTGGTGGAAATCTTGCGCCACAGCGCGACAGTGTCGGGCCGCTGCGCGCGCTCGGACGCGTAGGAGCGCTCGTGATGCCACGCGCCGTCCTGGAGCGCTACCGCAAAGATGTAGGGCACCGAGTGATCAAGGGTCTCCCGACTGGCCAACGGATCGAACTTCTGCGGATCACCCGATCCGGTCCCGATCACCACATGGGTGTGATGACTGGTGTGCAGCACGATCGAGGCGATCTGATCGAGATCGCCGATGCGGACACGCATTCGGCGGGCCAGGTCGATGGGCGCCTGACTCTGGTACTCGGCGGAATGCTCCTTGGTGTAGCTGTCCAGAATCGCACGCTTGGCCTCACCGGGCGCTGGCAGCGCCACCGGGTACTCGGCATCCGGACCGCCGAGTAGCCAGGCGATGACGCCATCCGCGCCCTCCCAGATCGGCGCGGGCGCGCCCTCGCCGCGCATCGCCCGGTCAACTGCCTCCACCGCCATTTTGCCCGCGAAGGCCGGCGCGTATGCCTTCCAACTGGAGATCTCGCCCTTGCGTGACTGGCGGGTGGCAGTCGTGGTGTGCAGGGCTTGCCCGATCGCCTGATAGATCGTCTCGGTATCCAGTCCGAGCAGCGTGCCGATCCCCGCGGCAGCCGACGGGCCGAGATGCGCCACATGATCGATCTTGTGCTCGTGCAGGCAGATTCCCCGCACCAGGTCGATCTGGATTTCATAGCCGGTCGCCAGACCGCGTATCAGCTCGGCGCCGGAGCGGCCGGTGTGCTGGGCGACTGCGAGGATCGGCGGGATGTTGTCGCCGGGGTGCGAGTAGTCGGCCGCCAGGAAGGTGTCGTGAAAGTCCAGTTCGCGCACCGCGACTCCGTTCGCCCATGCCGCCCACTCCGGCGACACCCGGTGCACTGCGGGCAAGCCGAACACGGGGGCTCCCGACCGCCCGGGCCGCGGAGCGTAGGGCTGTGCGGTCACCTGCCGACGAGCACTGGTGACGGGACGGCGCAGCAGCGAAGCCGCGGCGACCGCCGCGTTGTCGATGAGCCGATTCACGATCATCTCGGTCACCTCGGCGGTCACCTCGACCGGGTCGGTGGCGACCTCGGCAATCTTGGAAGCGAGGTGCTCCGAGCGCGGAAAGTCCTCGGCGGCGCTGCGTGCACGTACAGTGTGAGTCTTCATGCATCCTCCGGTTCAGTGTCGCTTCGCACGCTACGCACGACCGATTCGATGCAAAACACCTTGCAACAGCAGAATTTTGCGGGCGAGATTCACATATTTTGCGATGTTTGCGAATTCCGACCGCTACGATCTTGCACGTGCGCAAGATGTACGCGGGCGCCCGACTACGGCGGTTGCGCGAAGAACGACGGATGACCCAGGCAGCTCTGGCGAAGTCGCTGGATCTATCGCCCAGCTACCTCAACCAACTCGAGCGTGACCAGCGACCACTCACCATCCCGGTACTGCTGAAACTCAACTCCACCTTCGACCTCGACGTGCAGTTCTTCGCCGCCGACTCGGACGCCCGGCTGGTCTCCGACCTGCACGAAGTGCTGGTCGATGCCGCGGGCGGCGACAGCGCGCCGCTGACCGAGGTGGAGGAACTGGCGACCCGGCTACCCGAGGTGGCCAGAATCGTCGTCTCGATGCACCGGCGATTGCGCGCCGCGAACGACCAGCTCGACCTGCTCTCGGCGCGGGTGGCGGCGCCGACCGGCACGCCGGGTACGCCCACGCCCTATGAGGATGTGCGCGACTTCTTCTACGACCACCACAATCACATTCCGCAACTCGATCACGCCGCCGAACAGCTCTTCGAGGAATGCGGCATGACCATCGGCTCGCTCGATCGGCAACTCGCCAGAGTGGCCGAGGAGCGCGCGGGCGTCACGGTTCTCGTGCGCGGCGACGGTGCCGACCCGTCGATCCCGAAACGGCACTACGACCCGGAAAGCCGCACACTGACACTGGCTCGACGGCTGCGACCCGGGCAGCGGGCCTTCCAGATCGCGACCACGCTCGGATTCTTGCTCTTCGGGAAAGAGCTGGACGCGGTGCTGGCCGAAACCCCCTCGCTCACCGGCGAATCCCGCGCGCTCGCCCGCATCGGACTCGCCAACTACTTCGCGGGCGCAGTGGTGCTGCCCTATGGCCGGTTCCTGCGCTCGGCCGAGGAGCTGCACTACGATATCGACCTGCTCAGCCTGCGGTTCGAGGTCGGTTTCGAAACGATCTGCCACCGGCTGAGCACTTTGCAGCGCCAGGGTCAGCGCGGCGTGCCGTTCTTCCTTGTCCGCACCGACCGCGCGGGCAATATCTCGAAACGCCAGTCCGCCACCGCATTCCACTTCTCCAGAGTCGGCGGCAGCTGTCCGCTGTGGGTGGTGCACGAGGCGTTCGCCAGCCCGGGGCGCGTCTTGACGCAGATCTCCGCGATGCCCGACGGGCGCCGCTACCTGTGGATCGCCCGCACCACCACGACCGCGCCGCACGGATTCGGCACATCCACGAAGAACTTCGCGATCGGGCTCGGCTGCGATATCGAATACGCCGACCGCCTGGTGTACTCCACCGGCCTCGACCTCGACGACCCCGCTACCGCGGTGCCGATCGGCGCAGGCTGCAAGGTCTGTGAACGCCCGTCTTGTCCCCAGCGTGCGTTTCCCAATATCGGCAGCCCCCTCGCGGTCACCGAGCACACCAGCACCGACCTCCCGTATCCCCGCTCGACGCGCTGACGGCTCGGCGCGCCCACACCGTCGGCCGAGACCGTTTCGGAGCATGGAGATTTCGGTGCGCTCGGGGTCGTGCGATCAGGATTTGGCGAGGTACTCGATGCGCTCGCCATCGACCGCGGCGTGCATCATGCCCGCGAGGCCCGGGTGCTTTGCCAAGCCCGGATCGTCCGCCACCACTTTCCGGGCCAAATCCTGTGCGGCGGTGATGACTTCGAGATCGTCGAGCAGCGAGAGCAGCCGCAAGGAGCGGGCGGTGCCGGATTGCGCGGCGCCGAGGACGTCACCTTCGCGGCGTTGACGTAGGTCGAGGACGGCGAGTTCGAAGCCGTCGGTGGTGGCCGACACCGCATTCAGCCGGGCCATGGCGGTGCCGCCAGGGTTGGCGTCGGTGACGAGCAGACAGAGACCGGCGTGTTGGCCGCGGCCGATACGGCCGCGCAGCTGGTGCAGTTGGCTGACGCCGAATCGGTCCGCATCGAGAATCACCATCACAGTGGCATTCGGGACGTCCACGCCGACCTCGACGACGGTGGTGCAGACGAGGACATCGATGTCGCCGTCGTTGAAAGCACGCATCACCTGGTCTTTCTCATCCGATGGCAGCCTGCCGTGCAGCAGACCGACGCGGACGCCCGACAGTGGGCCGGTGCGCAGCGTATCGAACACGTCGACGGCGGCCTGCGTCGTCGGGCCCTCCTTCTCGGGTTCGAGCTTGTCACCGTCGCCGGATTTCGACCGACCGTTGCGGGACTTGCCCGCACGGGCATCCTCGTCGTCACCGATCCGGGAACAGACAACATAGGCCTGCCGACCGGCCGCGACCTCTTCGAGGATCCGTTCCCAGGCTCGATCGACCCAGCTCGGATGCTGCTTGCGCGGCACCACCTTCGAGATGATCGGCGAGCGTCCTCTCGGCAGTTGGGTGAGGGTGGAGGTCTCCAGGTCACCGAGAGTGGTCATCGCGATCGTGCGCGGAATCGGCGTCGCGGTCATCACCAGCAGGTGCGGACTGGATCCGGCTTTCGCCTTGGCGCGCAAAGCATCCCGCTGCTCGACGCCGAAGCGGTGCTGTTCGTCGACCACCACCATGCCGAGATCGAAGAACTCCACCGCGTCCTGGATCAACGCATGGGTGCCGATCACAATGCCTGCCGCACCGGTGACCGCGTCGAGCAGCGCGGCCTTCTTTGTGCCCGCCGACATCGAACCGGTGACGAGCACGACCTTGGTGGCCTGCTCCGCCGCGCCGAGCTCGCCCGCGGTGCCGAGGTCGCCCAGCATCGCACGCAACGACCGATAGTGTTGTGCGGCAAGCACTTCCGTCGGCGCCAGCAGTGCGCACTGCTGGCCGGCATCGACCACCTGCAACATCGCGTGCAGCGCGACGATCGTCTTGCCCGAGCCCACCTCACCCTGGAGCAAACGGTGCATGGGGTGGGTACGCGAGAGGTCGGCGGAGATCTCCGAGATCACCTGCCGCTGCCCTTCGGTCAGTTCGAAAGGCAGGCGGGTGCCGAAGACCGCGGCGATGCCGTCCGAGCGCGGTGGGCACGGCCGCGCCGCGCGCCCCTCCACCTCGTGCCGACGTTCGGCAAGCACCAGCTGCAATGCCAGCGCCTCGTCGAAACGCAAACGCTCCCTTGCCTGCTCGATATCGGTTTTGCTCTCGGGCAGATGGATCAGCCGGAGCGCTTCGGACACCTTCAGCAACCCGCGATCTTCCCGCAGGTCGGTCGGCAGCGGATCGTCGATCGGGTCCAACTGATCGAGTACCTGCCGCACACAGGCAAGCAGATCCCAGCTCTGCACCTTCGCGGTCGCGGGATATACCGGAATGTACTCCCGCTCGAAGAAGGAGACATCCACGCCTCCAGCGCCTTTCGCGCTCTGCGCCAGACCGCGCAGCGCACCGCTGCCGCGCACCGAGGTCAGATTCTCGACCGAGCTGTCTTCCTTCTCCGGCAGGATCAGATAATCGGGATGCGAAAGGTTCCACCGGTCCGGCCGCCACCAATGCACGGTGCCCGACATCATCGCCCGAACTCCTTCGCGGACAAGGTAACTCACCTTGTCGCCATTGAAGAAGGTGATCTCGATCGGACGCACCGAGCCGGTGTCGAGGACGACTTTGAGCAGTCTGCCCCTGCGGTTCTTCATCGGCCGCAGTTCGGTTTTGGTCACCCGGCCGATGACGGTGATATGCGCGCCTTCCTCGGGCTCTTCCTGCGTGAGGGGCTGGCCCTGGGTCGCATAGCGCAGCGGGTAGTGCCGCAGCAGGTCCTCGACGGTGTGCATGTCGAACGCGTCGGCCAGTGGCTCGGCCGCCTTCACACCGAGCAGGTGGTCGAGCCGATCGCTCAATGTCGCCATGGATCTATTCCACCCCTATCTGCACCAGATCTCCTTGCTGCCCACCGGAATACACGGTGACCTCGATACCGGGGAAGGCCTCGACGATGTGCGCGGCAAGTTCGTCGGCGAGCCCGGCAGGCGCCGACCGGCCCATCAGCAGGGTGACCAGGTCACCGCCGAAACCCAGCATCCGGTCGAGCAGGGTCAGTCCCGCTGTCGACACATCCCGATCGATCACCACCACGTCGTGGCCGACCAACCCGAGCCCGTCGCCGGATTCGCAGGTGCCGACCATGGTGAGCGCACGGCCGGTAGCCGCGCGCAGCGAACCCCACCGGGTGGCCGCGGCCGCCTCGGACATCGCGAAGGCGTCGTCGACCGCGATTCGGCCCCGATCGTGCACGGCCAGCGCCGCCAGTCCCTGCACCATGGACCCGCTCGGTAGCAGCAGCACGTCGCGGTGTGCGTCACGGGCCGCAACGCCGACGGCGACCAATTCGTGTGCGGGCAGTGCGCCGTTGGGCAACACCAGCACCTCACGGTTGGGCAGCCGCCGGATCGCGGCGAGCAGCGCGGCGCTGGTGATGGGGCCGTCACCGCCGAGCACCACCGCGCCCGCGGCCTCGAACAGTGCGGCGGCTCCCGCTCCCGCCGCGACGGCGAGTACCGCGCGGTCCGCAGGCTCACCGCGTCCGACCAGGCCGCCGCGCACATCGATCGCGGCGTGCCGAGCGACATTGGCACGAACAACTGCGCCGTCGCGAACACCTGCGCCGTCCCCCCGAGCAACTCCGTCGTCCCGAGCAACACCGCCGTCCCGAGCAACCCCATCCGCTCGAGCGACTCCACAGTGTCCAGCGATCTCGGCGGCGAGTCCAGTGTGGGCCGCTGGTGCGAGAGCATGCGCGACGCCGTCGATGCCCGTGGCAGGATCGGCATGCGTCTGCCCGACCTGCGCGGTGATCGCAAAGCTTTCGATCCTGATAGCGCTCAAGGCGCCTGCGGCCAGGCCCGCCTCGACTGCCGCGCCTGCATCCGCGCAGTGCACGTGCGCCGACCACGAGCCACCGCCGTCACCGACCACAACGACGGAGTCCCCCAACTCCGCCAACGCCGCACGCAAGCCGACGACCTGCCGCTCGTCGGTCTCGGTGAGCACGTACATCACTTCGAAATGCGGCCCTGGCTCCGTGACGCCCGGCGCGGCCGCCCCGGACACACCGCCGATTTCGCCGCGAACGTACTCCGGCCTGGCAGGCGTCTCCCCCAGCGTGACCGAGACCAAACTGTCGAGCAGGACCACAAGTCCGCGTGCACCGGCATCGACCACCCCCGCCTCGCGCAACACCCCGAGTTGCGAGGGCGTGGCGCCGAGCGCCTCGGCGGCTCCATCGGCCGCCGCCACCGCCACCTCGGCAAGAGCGGGATTCGAACAGGCCGCGGCACAACCCGCCGCGCAATCCAGCACGGTGAGAATCGTGCCCTCGACCGGGACACTGAGTCCCTCACGCACCAGGGCGGAGGCCCGCGCCAAAGCCTCGCGCAGCGTGCGCCCCGTGAGCGGTCCGCCGTGCACCGCTTCCGCGATGCCGCGCAGTACCTGCGACAGGATGATTCCGGAATTGCCCCGGGCCCCGAGCGTCGCCCCACGCGCCATCGCGGCGGCCACGTCGTGGGCGGATACCGCGCTTCCCGGCGCGCGATAGGAGTGTGCGGAAACCACCGCGGCATCGGCGGCCTGCATTGCCGCGCGCATGGTTGCCAGCATGTTGGTGCCGGTATCGGAATCGGCGATCGGAAAGACATTGAGCGCGTTGATCTCCTCACGGCGCCGCTCCAGGCCCTCCAGGCAGACCCGGCCCCAGCGCAGCAGCGCTGTGCCGTCCAGAGCGCTCGGGCGGACGAAGGTCCGGCCATCGCTCATCGTGTCCCGCACTCCGGGCACCTTCACCTCTCTCCACCACGTCGACACCGCGATCGGCCACCGCAACCGGGTGACCGCGCACCACCCGCACGCCAGGTTAGCGGGCGATACCGACAGTGAATTCGGGACACCGAATCACTACACTGGACAGCGCCCGACGGTGGTTGCCGTGCGCGCTCCGGCCGCCCGGTTTGGCGGATCGGGGGCCCGGCAGCTAATCTTGCAGGGTTGCCTCGCGCGGCCGTCGCCGGTTTGCGCTGGCCGACATCAGTCGGCAAGGCATTTGACATTGTTTCCGGACATGCTGCCGCAATGCAGCGGTCCCCACATGACATGAAGGAGTTCGCGACTATGGCTGCCGTCTGCGACGTCTGCGCCAAGGGCCCCGGCTTCGGGAAGTCGGTCTCGCACTCGCACCGGCGTACCAACCGTCGCTGGAACCCGAACATCCAGACCGTTCGCGCCCAGGTTGCGCCGGGTAACACCCGCCGCATGAACGTGTGCACCTCCTGCCTCAAGGCAGGCAAGGTCTCCCGCGGCTGATTCAGCCGTACCGTACCGACAGACGCCCCGGCACCCCTTTGGGTGATCCGGGGCGTAGTCATGATAGGTAGTCATGACAGGGCCGTTCGACGACCATGGTGACCATGACCCCGTGGCAGATCGTTCCGCTCACCGCCGAACACACTCGCAGCCTGGCCGAGTGTCACATCGCCTGCTGGCGCGAGGCCTACCAGCACTTGGTGCCCGCCCACGTGCTCGCCGCCTTCGACGTCGAACGGCGCGCGGCACAGTGGGAACGCAATCGGATCACCTACCCGGGACATACCCATGTCGCGCTCGTCGACGACGAGGTGATCGGCTTCGTCAGCGCGGGCCAGACCCGCGACCGGCCGCCGGTGCCCGCAATCGAATTGAATGCGCTGTATATCCGGTCCCCGTGGTACGGCACCGGCGTCGCGGACGAGCTGATTCACACGGTTCTCGATCCGCAGACACCGGTCTCGTTGTGGGTGTTCGAGGAAAATCCGCGCGCGCAGAGCTTCTACCGCAAGCACGGCTTCGAACTCGACGGTACGCGCCGGGTCGAAGCGTTCACCCCCTCGTTCGAGGTTCGGATGGTCCGCTTTCCGCACGATAGTGTGCAGTCATGACCTCCTCCACCGAGACCGAGTACGTCACCACCGTCGACGGCGTGCTGCAGATCACCATCGCCACCTCCGCCAATGGCACCTCCATGGATTTCGCGGGCATCACCGCGGGCACAGCGGCCTTGCGGGCCCTCGGTGCGGATGTCGGCGCGGTGCTGTTGACCGGGACCGGTGCGAATTTCTGTGCGGGCGGCAATGTGCGTGGCTTCGCGGCGGCCGAGGACCGCGCCGAGCATATCCACGGTCTCGCTACGGATCTGCACGATTTCGTCCGCGCGCTCGACGAGACGGTGGTGCCGGTGGTCGCCGGCGTCCAGGGCTGGGCGGCGGGCGCCGGGATGAGCCTGGTCTGCCTCGCCGATATCGCGCTCGGCGGCCCGAGCACCACACTGCGGCCGGCCTACCCCGGTATCGGACTGAGCCCGGACGGCGGTATGTCGTGGACGCTGCCGCGCATCGTCGGCGCGGGACGGGCTCGCGAAATCCTGCTCACCGATGCGGTTCTCGACGCCGAAGCGGCCGTGCGCCTCGGCATTCTCAGTCGCCTGGTTGCCGACGACGACGTGCGCGCCGCGGCGCTGAACCTGGCCCGCAGTCTCTCCAACGGACCTCGATCGACCTATGCGAGCATCAAATCACTTCTGGTGCAATCGTCTTCGGCAACACTGAACGAGCAGCTCGACTACGAACGCGATGCCATCACCGCGGCCGCCAACGGCCCCGCCGGTCGGGAAGGAGTCGACGCGTTCGTCGAGAAGCGCAAGCCCAACTACGTCTGACGCCGGGACCTACGGCCTGGACGCCAAGACGAATTTCGCGACGGCGTCGGTGAAGGCATCGTTGTCGTCTCCGGCAGCCGTGTGCGCCGCCCCGCCGATCTCGACCAGCTCGGCGTGTGGCACCAATTCCTGAAATGTGGCCGCGCCCTCGGCACTGACCACATCGGACTGCATGCCGCGCACCAGCAGGACCGGGATGGTCAGTGCGCGGGCGGCGGATTCCATCTGTTCGGTCATGTCCGTCACGTCCTCGACGCGGTCCTTCAGCATGTCCGGATCCCAGTGCCAGTACCAGCGGCCGTCACGCTCACGCAGATTCCGGAGCAGCCCGGCGGAATTCTTGGGCCGCGGACGGTGCGGCATGTACTCGGCGACCGCGTCGGACGCCTGCTCGACGGTGTCGAAACCGTCACGGTGCTTGCCGAGGAAGTCGATCACTCGCGCGACCCCGTCATGCTCGGGGCGGGTGACGATATCGACGAGCACGAGCGCGCTGATCGCCGCGCCGTCGGGGACCGCGGTCGTCAACAGTCCGGTGATCCCGCCCATACTCGCCCCCACGACGACGGCCGGGGCGCCCAACTGCTCCAGCACCGAAACCAGGTCGGCGACCATCGTTTCGCGCCGGTAATCGCCCTGGGGCGCCCACTGGCTGTCGCCGTGGCCGCGCGCGTCCAGAGTGACGACCCGCATCCCGGCGGCGGCCAGCTTCGCGCCCGTCTGCTTCCACGAGTGCCTGGTCTGACCACCACCGTGGAGGAACAGGACGAGCGGACCGTCGACCGGACCGAACCGGTCGGCGGCCAGCTCGATTCCACCCGACCCGTGCAGCCGCAGCCGGACCGGATCGAGGAGATTGTTCGCATTACTCACGATCCGAGGATCGCACAGCTGACCCGAGGGATTAATCGGGCCCCGGTGAACAGGACCTCAGCAGTCCCACTTGCCCGACGCGCTCAATGTGCGCTGGAGCATGCACACGACCGTGGCGTTCACCGAGGAGGAGATGGTGGAAGAGCCGGTAGAGGTCATTTCCTCACCGACGGGCGCCACCGAGGTGTCCACGGCCGCCGCCGGCTCGAGCGCCAATGGCGCCGCACTCGCCGCCGCGGTCCCGCCTGCCAAAGCCGCACAGAGGGCCAGGGTGGCGATAGTGCTGCGCAATGCGCCGCGGACGGTTCTGATCTGCATAAAAGAGCTCCTCACTTGTTTTTCGTCAGCGCCCGCAATCAGGGCAGGCGCCAGTCCACCGGTTCGGCGCCCAGTTCGTCGAGCAGTTCGTTCACTCGGGAAAACGGGCGGGAACCGAAGAATCCGCGAGACGCGGACAGCGGAGAAGGATGTGCGGACTCGATGTAGGGCACCTCGGCCTCGGCCAACGTCGGCTTCAGCGTCGAGGCGTCCTTACCCCACAGAATCGCGACCAGCGGCTCGTCGCGCGCAACCAGGGCGCGGATCGCCTGCTCGGTCACCGCCTCCCAGCCCTTGCCGCGATGGGAAGCGGGCTGGCCCGGCGACACCGTCAGCACTCGGTTCAACATCAGCACACCCTGATCCGACCAGGGACTCAGGTCACCGCAGGACGGCGTCGGGTGACCGAGGTCCTTGGTGTACTCGGAAAAGATATTGGCCAGGCTGCGCGGCACCGGCGAAACATCAGGCGCGACAGAGAAACTCAGCCCCATCGCGTGCCCGGGGGTCGGGTAGGGGTCCTGGCCGACGACGAGCACCCGCACTGCGTCGAACGGACGCTGGAAGGCGCGCAGCACGTTCTCGCCCGCCGGTAGATAGCCACGCCCCGCAGCGTTCTCGGCACGCAGGAATTCGCCCATAGCGGAGATCTGTTCCTCCACCGGTCCGAGAGCCTGCGCCCAACCCGGATCCATGATTTCCGTCAATGGTTTCGCGCCCATGACCGGACAACCTATCCGGTCGTGGCGTCGGATGCAGAGTCCGCCCCGCTGAACGATTCCCAGCCTCCCGCACCCGGCCGCGAGGCGCCGTCGACGGTAACGCCGTGACCTGCCAGCACCCGGCCGATCGGCACCCAGCCTGCGGGCAGGAACCGCTCCTGCGGCCAGGTGGCGACGAAGGCGTGGTCTTCGCCGCCGGTCAGAATCCATTGCGCCGCATCGGCATCCAGCTGTCGGGCGACGCCCTCGAGCGCAGCGTCCCGCAATGCGGCAGAGTGCAGATCGATGGCGACCCTGGATGCCGTGGCAATGTGTCCCAGGTCGGCGAGCAATCCGTCCGACACATCGGTGAGCGCATTCGGCGCGGTCGCGGTGCGGTGCCCGGTAGATCCGATAACGCCCGACCCGGATACCGCCGCGCCACGAGACTGCGGCGGTGGGTGGTGCGACCCGAGCACCCCGTCCTCGGGTTGCGCATCGGGTCCGCTGTCGCCCGCGTTGTGCCCACCGACGGAGTCCGACAGCGCGTCCAGCACCGCGGCATACGGCGGCTGCGGAACCCGGTGCGCGGCAAGCACATCGGCAAAATTCTCGATGGTCGGATCGACTGTGGCGGTCAGTACAGCGAGGCCGGCCGCCGACCAGCCGAGACGACCGGTCACCGCGACCGTATCCCCTACGCGAGCACCGGCTCTGGTGATAGGGGCGCGACCGCGCAGATCACCGAACGCGGTCACCGAGAGCACGATCTCCGGGCTGAGGACCAGGTCGCCGCCCGCGATGGAGCCACCGGCTCGGGCCGCCTCAGCCCACATTCCGTCGGTCAATCCGTCGATCACCTCGACCGCGGTGTCGGCCGGGCAGCCGAGCGCTACTACGAATGCGGTCGGCACCGCACCCATCGCGACCACGTCGGCAGCGTTCTGGGCAATCGCCTTGCGACCGATGTCGTGTGGACTCGACCAATCGAGTCGGAAATGCCGACCCTGCACCAGCATGTCGGTGGTCACCACGAACCGCCCGTCCGGCGCCGCGACCAGCGCGGCATCGTCACCGGGCCCGAGCAGCACCGCACGCGTCTGCACCCGGCCCGCGTTGATCCGCTCGATCAGCGCGAACTCCCCCAGCTCACGCACCGTCTTGGGCCCCGTGCTCTCGCTGATGACCGGCCCCTTCCCGACATGCTGCTGGCTGGAATCGCCACGACGGTACTCTTTCCAGGGCAATCGAGTACTACTGGGCCGGTGCGTAGCACCCGCGGCGCACCTTCCCACGGCACGCCGACCGGCGCGATCCCGACTAGGAAGGACCAGTGAGCATGGCGGCGAATTCGTCGAAGCCCGATTCGTCGCAGGCGGACTCGTCGGAGACCGATTCGTCGCAGGCCGACTCGTCGGAGACCGGATCGTCGCAGGCAGACTCGTCGGAGACCGGATCGTCGGAGACCGGATCGTCGCAGGCAGACTCGTCGGAGACCGGATCGTCGCAGGCCGAGCCTCAGCACGCCGAGCCGGCGCAGACCGAACCGGCGCAGACCGAACCGGCGCAAGCCGACACCCCGCACGCTGAACCTGCGCCGACCGACTCCTCGCAGACCGACTTCCCGCACGATGGACCAGCAAAGGCAGGCTCCTCGCAGTCCGACCGGTCGCAGGTCGAACCTGCGCAGCTCGAACCGTCCGAGGCCGACTCGTCGAGCGCCGATGCCTCAGCGGGCACACCTGAGCAGACTGCCGCCCGCGTTGAAGCCGACGCAGCATCGAGGATCGCGAGCGACCCCACTGACGGCGGCAAGGGCGCCACCAGCGACGACAGCGACAGCGACAGCGACAGCGACGCCCGGCCCTACCCGCCCGCCCTCGTCGCCACCGCCGTTGCACTGCCAGTTGTGCTGATCGTCGCCATCCTGGTGGCGGCAGTCCTGGCTCGCAATGCGCCGACCGAGCGCGAACCGCTGGTGCTCGGTCCGGTCCCCGCACCCGCCGCCGACGGCACCGCGTGCACCACCCTGCTGCCCGTGCTGCCCGTCGAGTTGGGCGACTACACCAAGTCGCAACTAGTGGAGCCCGCGCCGCCCGCCACCCGCGCCTGGCAGCGCGACGACGGCGGCGACCCGATCGTGCTGCGGTGTGGCCTGGACCGCCCGCTGGAATTCAACCGCGCCTCGCCCCTGCAGATCGTGAACAGCGTCCAATGGTTCGAGGCCCGCGACCCGGCAAGCAAGGCAAGCACCTGGTTCGCCGTCGACCGCGAGACCTACATCGCTGTGACCATCCCCGACGGCTCGGGCCCGACACCGCTGCAAGGAGTTTCGGACGCCATCACCGCCAATCTCCCGGCCGAGGCGATCGATCCTGGCCCGCTCCCGAACTGAGCACAGCCCCTACCTGAGCCGCGCGGTTCTCTCGCCTGGTCGGTCCCATGCGGCAACCCGATCGGATGGCATCCGCCCACCACGGGTGGTCGTTGCACACCCTGGTGGCGGAGGTCGGGTTGCGAGAGCGGGGCGGGCGGCTATCGCAGGCCGGTGCCTCGCACCAGTGCGGTTTCGATCAGGGTGGAAACCAGCGAGGCATAGTCGATTCCGGTTGCTTCCCACATGCGGGGGTACATGGAGATCGAGGTGAAGCCGGGCATGGTGTTGATTTCGTTGATCACGGGACCATCCGCGGTGACGAAGAAGTCGACGCGGGCCAGACCCTGGCAGTCCAGCGCGCGGAAAGCCTGAACCGCGAGTTCCCTGATGCTGTCGGCGACGTCGTCGTCGAGCTTGGCGGGGACGTCGAACTCGCAGACGTCGTCGAGGTATTTGGTGTCGAAGTCGTAGAAGTCGGGTGCGTCGGCGTCGGCGTCGGGCATCCGGATCTCGGCCACCACGCTCGCCTCGATCCGGCCGTCCGGGAATTCCAGTACGCCGCACTCGACTTCGCGTCCCACGATGCCTGCCTCCACGATCACCTTCGGATCGTGCGTGCGTGCCGCCGCGATGGCGGCGTCCAGTTCGCTCCAGTCGGTGACCTTCGTAATGCCGATCGAGGAGCCGCCGCGCGCGGGTTTGACGAACACCGGCAGCCCGAGTCGTGCCCGGTCCGCTTCGCTTACTGTGGCGGTGCCTGGCCGCAGCACCGCCTGGATGCCGATCGGCAGGCCCTCGGCGGCGAGCAGTTTCTTGGTGAATTCCTTGTCCATGCCCGCCGCGCTGGCCAGCACGCCGGGCCCGACGTAGGGGATGCCGGTCAGCTCGAGCATGCCCTGCAGAGTGCCGTCCTCGCCGAACGGGCCGTGCAGGATCGGGAACACCACATCGACCGAACCCAATGCGGCGCTGGGATCATCGAGCGCGACCAGTGCGCCGGACCGGCTCGGGTCGGCAGCCAAGGTCAGCGCGGTGCCGGTGCTGTCCACCGACGGCAGGGCGTTGCTGCCGCTGAAGCCGAGGGCGGCGATATCGGAGCTGCCGAGCACCCAGCTGCCTTCGGTGGTGATGCCGATCGGCACCGCCTCGTACCGTTCCGGATCCAGGTTGCGCAGCACACTGCCGGCCGACACACACGAGACGGCGTGCTCGTTACTGCGCCCGCCGAACACCACAGCAACCCTGATCCGGTTCGTCATGCACCGAACCGTACCCGTTACCGCGGCCGCGGCCACCGTCTGCCCGGCGGCCACCGAGGTCAGCGCGGTGTTCGGAATTATTCCGGCTTGATCCGCCTGCCGAGCAGGGTACCCACCGCCGCACTGACCGAAATGCCCTCGTGGCAGACCTGGTGCACTGCGTTCGTCAACGGCATCTCGACGTCGTGCGCCACCGCGAGCGCACGGATGGATGTGCACGACTTCACACCCTCGGCGACCTGCCCGTGTGTTGCTTCCTGCGCGGCGTCCATCGACCCGCCCGCGCCGAGCACATGCCCGAAAGTCCGGTTGCGTGACAACGGCGAGGTGCATGTAGCGACCAAGTCGCCGACACCGGCAAGCCCGGCGAAGGTGACCGGTTCGGCGCCGAGCGCCACCCCGAGCCTGATGATCTCGGCAAGCCCACGGGTGATCAGGCTGGCGATCGAATTGTCGCCCAATCCCATTCCGGAGGCGATGCCGCAGGCGAGCGCGATCACGTTCTTCGATGCGCCGCCGATCTCACAGCCGATCACATCGGTGTTGGTATAGGGACGGAAGTATCCGGTGGCGCAGGCCTGTTGCAACGCCACCGCGCGTGCGGCGTCGGTGCAGGCGATCACGGTGGCCGCAGGCTGTCCCGCGGCGATCTCCTTGGCCAGATTCGGACCCGACAGCACCGCGATCCGGCTCGCCTCGGCCCCGGTCACCTCACCGATCACCTGGCTCACCCGCAACAGCGTGCCGGTTTCGATGCCCTTGGCCAGGCTCAGCAACGAGGCGTCGTGATCGGACACCGCTGTGCCGATCGCGTCGTTCCACTTCTCGAGATTTCCGCGTAGGGATTGGGACGGCACGGCGAGCACAATGATCTCGGCACCTTCGAGCGCGCGCACATGATCGTCGGTCGCCGCGACGGCGGGCAGTTGCACGCCGGGCAGATAGAACGGATTGCGATGATCGGTCGCCAACGCCTCCGCAACCTCGGGTCGCCTGGCCCAGATCGTGACCTCGGTTCCCGCCTCCGCCAACACCTTCGCGAACGCGGTCCCCCATGATCCCGCGCCCAGCACCGCCGCCCTCGTCATCTGCCCAATATGCCATGGAAGGATTGGACGCATGCGTCCGCACGCCGTGCACGCCGTGATCGCGGTGAAAAGCCTCGACCGGGCCAAGAGCCGCCTGTCCGATCGGCTGCGCCCGGAGCATCGGGCGCGGTTGGTGCTCGCTATGCTCGCCGACACCGTGACCGCGGCCGCGGCCACGGCACAGGTCGTCTCGGTCACGGTCGTCACCCCTGATCCCACAGTCGCCGACCTGGCACGGACCCTCGGCGCCACCGTGCATCCCGAGCCACACCGGGATGCGATCGATCCCGCCGATCCGGACGGCCTGAACACCGCGCTGACCGACGCCGCGAGCGCGCTGCGGCATCGGCACGGACCGATCGATCTCCTGGCCTTGCAGGCGGACCTGCCCGCCTTACGCCCGGAGGAACTGTCGGACATGCTGGCGACCGCGCCGCAGGACGTGCGCTCGATCGTCGTCGACCACGCGGGCACCGGCACCGCGGCACTACTGGTCCGCGCCGCCACCACCGTGCTCGACCCGCGCTTCGGACCCGACTCCGCCCGCAGGCACATCGCCGCGGGCGCAGTCGCTCTCGGCGGCGAGTGGCCGGGGCTGCGGCTGGACGTCGACACCGCCGACGATCTCGATCTCGCCGTCGATCTCGGAGCCGGTGACACGACCCGGGCGGTCCTGTGCGACATCGGCTGGCCTGGTCACGTTCACGAGCAGGTCCGACACGTGTGCTAGATGATCGCCACAACGGGGTGATGCTCATATCAATCACGGTGTCCGGCTGCACACGGTTGGTTTTGTAGGGGATGATCGTGTGCGTGAGTGAGCGAAGCGAGCGAACCATCTATCAGCGCGCATCGCGCATGTCAGAGCCGAGCGCCAGCGAGGCGCGGGCATGAGTGATACGGAAACCGTCAAGCAGCAGCAACTGCTGCCCACACCGCCGCCCGCCGCGACACCTCCGTCGGAGGACTCGACGGCCGAGCGGTTGCCACGTGATCGCTACCTGAATCGCGAGCTGAGTTGGCTCGACTTCAACGCCAGGGTGCTCGCCCTTGCCGAAGACGAGTCGCTGCCTTTGCTGGAGCGGGCGAAATTCCTGGCGATCTTCGCCTCGAATCTCGACGAGTTCTATATGGTCCGCGTCGCGGGCCTCAAGCGCCGCGCCGAGACCGGGCTATCGGTGCGCTCGGCGGACGGCCGCTCGCCCTCCGAGCAATTGGAGATGATCGCCGCACGGGCCCAGGAGATCGCCGACCGGCACGCCCGCGTCTTCCTGAACTCCGTCCTGCCCTCCCTCACCGCCGAGGGCATCGCCATCATCGACTGGACCGACCTCGACGACGATGAGCGTCAGCGCCTCTCGAGCCACTTCCAAGAACAAGTCTTCCCCGTGCTCACCCCCCTCGCGGTGGACCCGGCGCACCCGTTCCCCTACATCAGCGGGCTGAGCCTGAACCTCGCGGTGACGGTGCGAGATTCCGCCACTGGCGGGGAACATTTCGCCAGGGTCAAGGTGCCCGACAACGTCGATCGGTTCGTCCGGGTACGGCGCAGCGATTCCGGCTCCCTCATCGCGGCATTCCTGCCGATGGAGAAGCTCATCGCGGCACATCTGGATCTGCTGTTCCCCGGTATGAAGGTGGTCGAGCACCACGCGTTCCGCATCACCCGCAACGCGGATTTCGAGGTCGACGAGGACCGCGACGAGGATCTCCTGCAGGCGTTGGAACGCGAACTCGCGCGGCGGCGCTTCGGCTCGCCGGTGCGACTCGAGGTCTCCGACGACATGACCGAGCACATGCTCGATCTGCTGCTGCGTGAGCTCGAGGTCGACGCAGGCGATGTCATCCAGGTGCCCGGCCTGCTCGATCTGTCGTGTCTGTGGCAGGTCTATGGCGTCGACCGGCCCAACCTCAAAGACGCGCCGTACGTGCCTGCCACCCCGACCGCTTTCGGTGAGCGCGAGACCCCGCGCAATGTGTTCGCGGCGCTGCGCGAGGGCGATGTGCTGGTACACCACCCCTATGACTCGTTCTCCACCAGCGTGCAGCGCTTTATCGAGCAAGCCGCCGCCGACCCGCAGGTACTCGCGATCAAGCAGACCCTCTACCGCACCTCCGGTGACTCTCCGATCGTGAATGCGCTCATCGACGCCGCGGAAGCGGGCAAGCAGGTCGTCGCACTGGTCGAGATCAAGGCTCGCTTCGACGAGCAGGCCAACATCAAATGGGCGCGGGCGCTCGAGCAGGCCGGCGTGCATGTGGTGTACGGCCTGATCGGTCTCAAGACGCACTGCAAGACGTGTCTGGTGGTGCGGCGTGAGGGTGCGACCATCCGCCGCTATTGCCATATCGGCACCGGAAATTACAATCCGAAGACCGCACGCCTGTACGAGGACGTCGGATTGCTCACTGCCGCACCGGAAATCGGCGCGGATCTGACCGATCTCTTCAATTCGCTGACCGGTTACTCGCGAAAGGCCAACTACCGCAACCTACTTGTTGCACCGCAGGGAGTTCGGGCCGGGATCATCGAGCGGATCCAGCGCGAAACCGAGCTGGCGCAAGAAGGCATTCCGGCGCGAATTCGGTTGAAGGCCAATGCGATCGTCGACGAACAAGTCATCGATGCGCTCTACCGCGCGTCACAAGCAGGCGTGCCGGTGCAGATCGTGGTGCGCGGCATCTGTGGTCTGCGACCCGGTGTTCCCGGGATGAGTGACAATATCGAGGTTCGCTCGATTCTCGGCCGTTTCCTCGAGCATTCGCGGATCATGCACTTCCAGGCCCAGGACCAATACTGGATCGGCAGCGCCGATATGATGCATCGCAACCTCGATCGTCGCGTCGAAGTGATGGCCCAGGTGAAGGATCCACGGATCACCGAGCAGATGGGCGTGGTGTTCGACTCCGCGCTGCATCCGATGACGCGGTGCTGGGTGCTCCAAGCCGATGGCAGTTGGCATGCCAGGCCGCGGCGGGCGGGGGAAAACGGCGAACAAGTGAGAGACCACCAAGAGTTCCTGATGCGACTGCGGAGACCAGACCAGCCGTGAGTGATGCCACGGGATACGAGATGGACGGGGGACCGTTCTGGGATCCCCGAGTAACAGCCAACATTCACGCCGCGGGCGCGGTGCTGTGGCGAAGGGCGCCGGGGGGTTCCGGCGCCGTCGAGATCGCCGTCGTGCACCGCCCCAAGTACCAGGACTGGTCCCTGCCGAAGGGCAAACTCGACCCGGGTGAGACACCGGTCCTCGCCGCGGTGCGCGAGGTGCGGGAGGAAACCGGGCTCGACTGCCGACTCGGCCGCTACCTCGGGCACGTCACCTATCCCATACCCGGGCATCGCAAACTCAAGCGCGTCGATTATTGGTCGGCCGAAGTGTCGGGCGGCGCATTCGCCGCCAATTCCGAGGTCGACCTGCTGACGTGGTACTCGCTCGACCGCGTGATGGAACAACTGTCCTATCCCATGGATCGGCAGGTGCTGCGCGCGTTCGCCCGGCTACCGGCGGCCGGCAGCACGCTGCTGCTGGTGCGGCACGCGAAGGCGGGCAGCAGGGACCGGTTCCACGGCCTGGACGACCAGCGGCCGCTGGAGCGGGCCGGACAGGGCCAGGCTCAGTCGCTGGTGCCGAATCTGCTGGCATTCGGCGCATCCGAGGTCTATTCGGCCCCACCGGTGCGCTGCGTTCAGACGGTGGCGCCACTAGCGGAGAAAATCGGTGCGGAAATCGCCATCGAGCCGCTGTTCTCCGAATCCGGTTATGCCGCAGCACCCGACGCCGCCCGCGAGCGCGCCCGCGAACTCGTCTCCGATCACGCGGTGCGGGTGTTGTGCAGTCAGGGCAAGGTGATTCCCGATCTACTGAATTGGTGGGCCGACCGGGACGGCATTACCCTGCCGTCGGCCCGTAATCGCAAGGGCAGCGCGTGGGTGCTGTCCTTCGCGGGCGGACGGCTCGTCGCCGCAGACCATCTCGACCGCTCGCTGTCGGATGCCATCGTGAAGTCCTGACACCCACTGCACGGTCCTGACACCCACTGCGCGGTCCTGACACACCGAAACGGCCCCGGGATGACCCGGGGCCGTTTCGATGGAACCGTGGCGTCAGCGAGCCCGACGGGCCGGAGCCTTCTTCGCCGCAGACTTCTTGGCGGGCGCCTTCTTTGCAGCCGTGGTCTTCTTGGCCGCGGTGGTCTTCTTAGCGGCCGTCACCTTCTTGGCCGGAGCCTTCTTCGCCGGAGCCTTCTTGACAGCCGCGGCCTTGGCCGCCGTCTTCTTGGCGGGCGCCTTGACCGCAGTCTTGCGGGCGGTGGTCTTTGCCGGGGCCTTCTTGGCTGCCTTCTTCGCCGTGGTCTTGGCGGGTGCCTTGGTAGCGGTAGCCTTCTTGGCCGCCGCCTTCTTCGCCGCGGTCTTCTTGGCGGCCGCCTTCTTCGCCGCCACCGGCGCATTCGCGCCGCGCTTGACGGCGGGGCCGCTCGCGGTCAGCTTCTGCTTACCCGCAATAACGGCCTTGAACTGAGCGCCAGGACGGAACGCAGGCACCGAAGTGGGCTTCACCTTGACAGTTTCGCCGGTGCGCGGGTTCCGCGCCACACGAGCCGCACGCTTACGCTGTTCGAACACACCGAATCCAGTGATTGTGACGCTCTGACCTTTGTGCACCGCGCGCACGATGGTGTCGACCACGTGCTCGACTGCCGCGGTGGCCGTGCGCCTGTCCGTACCCAACTTTTCGGTCAGAACGTCGATCAGTTCCGCCTTGTTCATTGAATCCTCCGCAGACTAATGGCCCGTCGTCGGACCGACTAGGTACCACGGTAAACCCACAATGGGCAAGAGTCTATGTGCCACGCCAAAATTCATGTGGTTTAGCACACGTCCAGCTACCGCCCCTAGGGGTGCACAGCTATCTACGCAGGGTGATTACGCTTGCGAAATACGTGCCGGCAGGGTGGCGGGTTTCCAAGTTGGCCTTGTCTTTTCGAACTCGTCGATGGCATCGTTACGCCGCAACGTGAGCCCGATGTCGTCCAATCCTTCCAGCAGACGCCACCGCGTGTAGTCATCAATATCGAACGGCAACACGACGGTTCCGGCCGTCACCGTGCGCGCTTGGAGGTCTACAACCAATTCGAGACCGGGCTGTTCCTCGATCAACTTCCAGAGCATTTCGACATCGTTCTGTGACATCTGCGCGGCAAGAACACCACCCTTACCCGCATTACCACGGAAGATGTCGGCGAAGCGGGATGAGATGACTACCCGAAAGCCGTAGTCCGACAGCGCCCATACGGCGTGCTCACGTGAGGATCCGGTGCCGAAATCCGGACCCGCCACCAGCACACTGCCCCGCTTGTATGGCTCGATGTTCAGAATGAAGTTCGGATCCGATCGCCATGCGGCGAACAGTCCGTCCTCGAATCCGGTGCGGGTCACACGCTTCAGGTACACCGCGGGAATGATCTGATCGGTGTCGACATTGGATCGGCGCAACGGCACTCCGATCCCCTTGTGCACAGTGAAGGCTTCCATAACTGATTCTCCTGGGTCGGTAGGCGATTTGGGCGGGCAACGAGATTGATCCGAGCGCCTGCGGCGAGATTGATCCTCGCCGCAGCGGGATCTCTCCGGCGGCAGGTCAGTTCAGATCCGCCGGCGAGGAGAGGGTGCCCCTGACCGCCGTCGCGGCCGCTACGAGCGGGGAAACAAGGTGCGTACGGCCGCCTTTGCCCTGCCTGCCCTCGAAGTTCCTGTTCGAGGTCGATGCGCAGCGCTGCCCCGGCTCCAGCTGATCGGGATTCATTCCCAAGCACATAGAGCAACCCGCTTGCCGCCATTCGGCACCCGCCGCCGTGAAAATCTCGCCGAGTCCTTCTTTTTCCGCCTGCGCTCGAACCCGCATCGAGCCCGGTACAACCAACATTCGCACGCCATCGGCAACGTGGCGTCCCTTCAAAATCCCCGCCACCGCACGCAAATCCTCGATACGTCCGTTGGTGCACGATCCGACGAATACGGTGTCCACCGCCACATCACGAAGCCGAGTGCCGGGCTCCAAATCCATGTACCGCAGCGCTTTCTCTGCCGACTCACGCGTGGTCTCATCGGCAATCTGCGCCGGGTCGGGCACGGTGTCGCCCAGCGGCGCACCCTGTCCCGGGTTGGTGCCCCAGGTGACGAACGGCGTCAGCGTGCCGGCGTCGATATGCACCTCGGAGTCGAAAATCGCGCCCTCGTCGGTCTTCAGCGCCTCCCAGGCGGCCACTGCGGCCTCCCAGTCGTCCCCCTGCGGCGCGTGTGGGCGACCTTTGAGGAATTCATAGGTTGTCTCGTCCGGCGCGATCATGCCCGCTCGTGCACCCGCTTCGATGGACATGTTGCAGATCGTCATTCGCGCCTCCATCGACATGGCGCGGATTGCCTCACCGCGGTACTCGAGCACATAGCCCTGACCGCCGCCGGTACCGATCTGGGCGATAACCGCCAAAATCAGGTCTTTGCTCGTGACACCGTCCGGCAATCGGCCGTCCACCGTGATCGCCATCGTCTTGAACGGGCGCAGCGAGAGTGTCTGGGTGGCAAGGACATGTTCGACCTCGCTGGTGCCGATACCCATCGCCAACGCGCCGAACGCGCCGTGGGTGGAGGTGTGGCTATCGCCGCACACCACCGTCGTACCAGGCTGTGTGAGGCCGAGCTGCGGCCCGACCACATGCACGATGCCCTGGTCGAGATCGCCCATCGGGTGCAGCCGCACACCGAATTCCGCACAATTGCGCCGCAGTGTTTCGACCTGGGTCCGCGAAATCGGGTCGGCAATCGGCCGATCGATATCAATAGTCGGGACGTTGTGGTCCTCAGTGGCGATGGTCAGGTCGGGTCGGCGGACCTTGCGGCCCGCGGCGCGGAGCCCGTCGAAGGCCTGCGGGCTGGTCACCTCGTGCACGAGGTGCAAATCGATGTAGATCAGATCCGGCTCACGCGAGGCCCCTTCACCCTCCCCACGAGCGACGACGTGCTGCTCCCACACCTTCTCGGCCAGCGTCAGTGCGCGTTCGGCCATTCTCGATCACCCTTTCCGACGAGCATCCGATCCGCGCGATCTGGGCTGAGTGCGCGAGGGCCGGCTGCACAGGTTTGTGGATAACGGCGTCAGGGAATGGAATGAGCCGTCCACGTCGATTCCTCAACATTGGCGATCTCAACATCCGAGACGCTAGTATCGTTCTATGAGACAGCATAGCGGTATCGGCGTCCTCGACAAAGCGGTGTCAGTGCTCTACGCCGTCGCGGAGCAACCCTGTGGTCTCAACGAGCTGTGCACCCGCACCGGCCTACCGCGCGCCACCGCCCACCGGCTGGCCGTCGGCCTCGAAGTGCACCGCCTGCTCGCCCGCGACAACAACGGCCTGTGGCGGCCGGGACCAGCGCTCGCGGAGCTCGCCGCCGGCGCCACCGACCCGCTGAACGAGGCCGCGGCGGTCATCCTGCCGCGGTTACGCGAGATCACCGGCGAGAGCGTCCAGATCTACTGCCGCGATGGCCACGCACGGGTCTGCGTGGCCGCCCTGGAGCCCAATGTCGGTTTACGCGACACCGTCCCCATCGGGGCCCGACTGCCGCTCACCGCGGGATCCGCGGCCAAGGTGCTGCTCGCCTGGGCCGACCCCGAGCTACAGCGCATGATCCTGGCCGACGCGGTCTTCGGCGAGCGCGCCCTCGCCGAGGTGCGCCGCCGCGGCTGGGCGCAGAGCGCCGCCGAACGCGCGAGCGGCGTGGCAAGCGTCTCCGCGCCCGTGCGCGACGCGGGAGGCACCGTGATCGCCGCGGTGTCGGTATCGGGCCCGATCGATCGCATGGGCAGGCGACCAGGCGCACGCTGGGCAGCAGACCTGGTCGCCGCCGCCGACGCCTTACACAAGCGCCTGTAACGCGTTCTAGTAATCAGTCTCTACAGTTGCCCCATGGGAGCAAACCAACGGGCACAGATCGTCATGTCCGAGACCGAGATCACCGACTTCTTGGCGCGCAGCAGGATCGCGACGCTGGCCACCATCGGCCCCAAAGGCACACCGCACCTGACCGCCATGTGGTACGCGCTGATCGACGGCGAGATCTGGTTCGAGACCAAAGCGAAGTCGCAGAAAGCGGTCAACCTGCGCCGCGACCCACGGGTCACCTGCATGGTCGAGGCCGGCCAGACCTACGACACCCTGCGCGGCGTCTCGATCGAAGGCCACGCCGAGATCATCGACGACACGGACAAGCTGTACGCGGTCGGCGTCAGCGTGTGGGAGCGCTACACCGGGCCCTACAGCGAAGATGTCCGCCCCTTCGTCGAACAGATGCTGCACAAGCGCGTGGCAGTGCGCCTGGTGCCGGATCGACTGCGCAGTTGGGATCATCGCAAGCTCGGTCTGCCCGCCCTGCCGCTCGGCGGCACCACCGCCAACGCGCTCGACTGATCCCCCCGCGAGTGAGAGCCTGGCCACATGGCCGGAATAGACCGGCGCGGCGCGACCGAAATCCGCCTGACAGAGCGGCGTAGGCGCGTTAGCGTCACATAGTTCGACACGAATCGGCCCCGCACGTCCGTCTGGAGGACGAGCGGCGCGGCCGCGACGACGAGGAGCAGGCGATGGCGGAAGCGGATAGTTCCAACGGCAGCAGTGCCGAAGAGGTGAAGCGCAAGTTCAAGGAGGCGCTGGATCGCAAGAACCAGCAGTCCGCCAAAGCGTCCGATCACCTGGACGGACGGTCCAAGGCCACCTCGGCGCACGGCAACGCCAGCCACAAGCGTGAGTTCCGGCGCAAGAGCGGCTAAACGTAAACCTGAGAAGGCCCTCCAGGCACCCGACTGGAGGGCCTTACTTATGCCCTGAGTAGGCCGACAGGACCCGAGCAGATGCGAATCGCCTCGAGACACCAACCAACGCCCTACCGGCCAGCCGAGCGGATCCATGCGCGCCAGGACCCATAGGGCCGCCCGAGCCGAGCGCCGGCAACGAGGAGCGGGGAGCCGTGGTGCCTCTCCACACGCTTAGAGCCGAGTAGGACCGACTCAGCAGCTCACGCGAGCGCCGGAAACCGGCCGAGGCAGAACCCCTCCACACAGCTCCAGCTGAGCCGGACCCATCGCAGCGTGAGCACGGAGACCAGCCCAGGCAGAACTTCCTGCAGCACCAGCCGAGCAGGACCAATGCAAGCAGCCGAGCCCAGCCGAGCAGCACCCACCCAAGCAGCCGAGCCCAGCCGAGCGCAGACAGGCCAGCGCAGCCCGCGAGCAGGAGCCGGATGGATCGAGACCCTCCACGCAGCTAAGCCGAGCATGGCCGCCACCCAGCCAAGCAAGGGCCGCAAGAAGCGAGGAAGCTCGGGCCGAGACGAAGCACTCGACATTCAACAGGCTCGGCTGGGCGCAGCCCGCCGGCCGGGGGTCCGGGGGTCCGGGGGCACAGCCCACCGGGCGGGGCGTGGGGGCTGCGCCCCCACAAGACATGCGAAAACGCGAAAGGCTCATGCTCTCCATGAGCATGAGCCTTTCGCGCGTTGTAGCCCCGACGGGATTCGAACCCGCGCTACCGCCTTGAGAGGGCGGCGTCCTAGGCCGCTAGACGACGGGGCCAGGACTGATCTCCCACTTTCGTGGTGACCATCCGTGATCTTTCGATCAGTGGAAGCTCGGCTAGCTTAACCGGCCGAAGCTCGGCGACCAAATCGCCGGTTGCTGTTGATCTTTCGGCCGCGAACCGAGGTCGACAACAAACTCCGCTGGGGTACCAGGACTCGAACCTAGAATGGCTGAACCAGAATCAGCTGTGTTGCCAATTACACCATACCCCAATGCACCGGGCGCTCGGCCTCGTGTCTGGCTGACTCCGAGGCCGTGTTCCTGGCCGAGAAAGAGAGTACCAAACAGCGCCCGGGTAACTACAAATCGGCTGGTCAGCGGCCGGTTTTTGGCTGAACCGACTCGGTTGACGCCGTCGCGGTCCACTCTCGCGCCGACCGCAACCGCCCCAGAGTCACCCCCCGACCGAGCAGCTCCAGCGACTCGTACAGTGGCGGACTGATGTGCGAACCCGTCACCGCGACGCGCACCGGCGCGAAGGCTTTGCGAGGCTTGAGCCCCAGATCATCGATGAGCGCCGCTTTCAACGCTTCTTCGATTGCGGCTGTCGACCATTGCGCCAACGGCTCCAGCGCGGCAATAGCGGCCTGCAATACCAGGGTGGCGTCCGCACCGAGATTCTTCGCCCCCGCAGGCGGGTCGATCGCGAACTCTTCCGCGGGCGCGAAAAGGAATCGCAGCAGATCCCACGCATCGGACAACACCACAATCCTGGTCTGCACCAGTTCGGCCGCCACAGCGAAGGTCTTCTCGTCGATTTCGGCGCCGATGTGATTGTGCTCGGTCAGATACTCACGCAGTCGGTGAGTGAAATCACCATGCTCCAGCAACCGTATATGTTCAGCGTTCAGCGCGTCGGCCTTCTTCTGGTCGAAACGAGCCGGATTCGAATTTACTTTCGAAATATCGAAGGCGGCCACCATCTCTGCCATCGAGAACACATCGTGATCGTCCGCGATGCTCCATCCGAGTAGTGCGAGGTAATTCAGCAAACCCTCTGGAATGAATCCGCGATCGCGATGCGCGAACAGATTCGACTCCGGATCACGCTTGGACAGCTTCTTGTTGCCCTGCCCCATCACGAACGGCAGATGGCCGAATTCGGGGGTGAAGTCGGCCACCCCGATCCGGCACAATGCGCGGTAAAGGGCGAGCTGCCGCGGCGTCGAGGAGAGCAGGTCCTCACCACGCAACACGTGGGTGATCTTCATCAGCGCGTCGTCGACCGGGTTGACCAGCGTATAGAGCGGATCGCCATTACCCCGGGTGAGCGCGAAGTCCGGCACGGTGCCCGCCTTGAACGTGGTCTCGCCGCGCACGAGGTCATGCCAGGTGAGGTCCTCGTCGGGCATCCGCAGCCGAATCACCGCCGGGCGGCCGGCGGCCCGGTATGCCTCGATCGCCTGGGGCGTCAGATCCCTGTCGAAGTTGTCGTACCCCAGTTTCGGATCGCGGCCCGCAACGCGGTGGCGTTCCTCGACTTCCTCAGGCGTGGAAAAGGATTCGTATGCCTCTCCCGCCTCCAGCAACTTCACCACCACATCGAGATGCAAATCACGCCGCAGCGACTGCCGGTATGGCTCATACGGGCCGCCGACCTCCGGGCCTTCGTCCCAGGTGAGGCCGAGCCAGCGCAACGCATCCAGAATTGCGCGGTAGGACTCTTCGGAATCGCGTGCCGCATCGGTGTCTTCGATACGGAAGACGAATTTTCCGCCGGTATGGCGGGCGTACGCCCAGTTGAACAGCGCCGTCCGGATGAGGCCGACATGCGGCGTCCCAGTGGGTGACGGGCAGAAACGGACCCGTACTTCAGTCATGGCTCTCTTTCGATGAGGTTGTTTCGAGCGACCCCGCAAGCAATCGTCTGCGGGCCCTTTCGAGCGACCTACAAGTAGTCGCTGACGGACTCTTTCGAGCGACCGGCACGCCGTCGCTAACGCTGTTTAGCCGCAACAGGATTCGTGAGAGTGCCGATGCCCTCGATGGTCACCGACACCTGCTGCCCAGCCTGCACCGGGCCGACACCCTCCGGGGTCCCGGTCAGAATCACGTCGCCGGGCAGCAACGTCATTACGGCGCTGACCCACTCGATAAGCTTCGGAATGTCGTGCAGCAGAAGCGAAGTGCGGCTGCGCTGGCGAACCTCGCCCGCCAGCTCGGTCACGATCTCCAGATCCGATGGGTCCAAGGAGGTTTCGATCCAGGGACCGAGCGGGCAGAAGGTGTCGTAGCCCTTGCCCCTGGTCCACTGACCATCGTGACGCTGCTGGTCACGCGCGGTGACATCGTTGGCGGCGGTGTAGCCGAGCACCACGTCCATGGCCCGCGCTGCGGGCACGTCCTTGCACGGACGCCCGATCACCACGGCCAGTTCGCCCTCATAGTCGACCTGAGAGGAGCTGGGCGGCAAGATGATCGGTGCGTTCGGCCCGACGATCGAGGTATTCGGTTTGAGGAAGATCACCGGATCCTGCGGGGCGGGCCCGCCCATCTCGGCCGCGTGTGCGGCGTAATTCTTGCCGATACACACCACCTTGCTCGCCAGGATCGGCGCGAGCAAGCGCACATCGGCCAGCGGCCAGCTCCGCCCGGTGAACGTCGGCGTACCGAACGGGTGCTCCGCAATCTCCTTGGCGACGGTGTCGCTTCCCTCTCCCTCGATGCTGACGAAAGCGACCCCATCGGGACTGGCAACTCGACCTAGACGCATGACCCGCAGTCTATCCACCACCTTCCACCTGCTCGAACGCGCCTGCACCGGATTTGCGGCGCCCACGGCAGAGCGGTGTTCTCGGCCCGAAGGGCTTGCGACCGCGACCCATCAACCGAGTTGAGCGGTTCAGCCCAGCCTCGAGTGATCAAGCGGCGGGCGTAGAGGCGCTCGCTACGTCTGCCTGTCCGAAATCAGCGGCGCTGTGACCCGATCGACAGCGCGAACCGGAAATAGGGCCGCCGACCAGGTGTACGGTGAGACCCGAAGTTCATTCAGTGAGAACTTGATTTCACATTATGAGATTCAGAGGTGAGGCCGATGGCTACCGTCACGCAGATCCGCGAGGTCCGGCGGTGGTCAATGCTCGGCCTCGGCGTCTTCGCGCAGTCCTCGAGCGCGGTCTTCATCCACGGTGTTCCGTTCCTGCTGCCCGCATTGACCGCGGGCGGCATGCCCTTGGCCACCGCGGGCCTGCTGGTGGCGATGCCCACCGTGGGGCTGGTGTGCACATTGATCGCCTGGGGCTATGTCGTCGATCGCCTCGGCGAGCGCAAGGTGCTGGTCGGCGGACCGGTGCTGATGTTGGTGGCGGGAGCCGCGGCCGCGACGGCATCGAATTACGGCGTGCTCGGCGTCCTGTTGTTCTTGGGCGGCATCGGTGCCGCGAGCACCAACGGCGCCAGCGGCCGCGTCATCGTCGGCTGGTTCCCGCCGCAACGACGTGGACTGGCGATGGGGATTCGGCAGACAGCGCAGCCGTTGGGCGTCGGCGTCGGGGCACTGGCGATCCCCGCCGTAGCTGCGGCGCACGGGGTTTCGGCCGCGATCCTGGTTCCGGCCGTCATGGCCGGTGTCGCCGCGATCGGCTGCCTGATCTGGATCGTCGACCCACCTCGCCCCGAGGGCAGAGCAGCCGATCGGGCCAATCCCTATCGCGGCGATTCCACGCTGTGGCGCATCCATGCGGTATCCGTGCTGTTGTGTGTACCGCAGGGCACGGTGTGGACCTTCGCGCTGCTGTGGCTGCACCGCGACGTCGGCTGGTCATTGGCAACTGCGGGCGCGTTGGTCACCGCAACCCAAATCCTGGGCGCCTTGGGCAGAATCGGCGCAGGCCACTGGTCGGATCAGGTCGGCAGCCGACTGGGTCCATTGCGCACCGTCGCCGTCGCCGCTGTTCTCGCCATGTCCGGTTTGGCCTTGACTGCATGGACACATTCCTGGTGGGCAGCCATCCCCCTGTTGATCGCAGCCTCGGTAATCACCGTCGCCGACAACGGGCTTGCCTTCACCGCCGTCGCCGAAATCGCAGGCCCCTACTGGAGCGGCCGCGGCCTCGGCATCCAGAACACCGGCCAAAACCTCGCCATGGCCGCCATCCCGCCAGCCTTCGGCGCCCTCATCACCGCAACCGGCTTCGCCGCCGCCTACCTGAGCGCCGCAGTCCTGGCAGCGGCCGCCATCCCCCTGGTCCCCACCGAAACCCGAACTGAATAGCCGCCGCGAAACCCTCGCGGGACTACCACCTCCACTACCAAATCCCCCGAACGCACCCACAGCTACTCCTCACGTCAGAAGCCGCTACCCGTCTGCTCCGGTCGGCGTGAGAGAAATGGCGGTCCGCACCACCTCAACAGCCACCATTTCACTACCCTCATTTGCCGAAAGTGCTTGCAACGCAACCACAATCCGTCCCTATGCCGGAAGCCTGTGCCTGCCTACCCAGGCTGCGGAATAGAAAGCCGGGTACGGCACACGACGCACCCGGCACTGCCCGGAACGCCGCCGGAAGGTGACTTCGCTTTTCCCAACCTGGGGCACGCCACCGAAGTTCGGCCGGCCAGTTGGCGGCGCTGCACCGAGGAGGTGAGCTCGTTTTCGAACCCTGGAGCGCGCTGTCCAGTTTCGATTGCCTCCTGCGGATTATTCCGGGCAGTGCTGGGTACGTCGGGTGAGGTACCCGGCTTCCGCGTCCGCAACTCGGGCAAGCAGACCCATAACTGCCAGCGCGAAAACCCGCGATGGTAGCGCTCACGAGCCTTCAACTCCCCGAAGCACGCTGCCCAGTCCAGTTGCCCCCCACAGGTTTACCCGGGCAGCGCTGGCCACCCCGGAGAGGCACCCGACCTCCACTTCCACAACTCAGGCAAGCAGACCCACAACTTCCAGCATGAAGACCCCCGAAGGTAGCGCTCACAAACCTTCAACTCCCCGAACCGCGCTGCCCAGTCCAGTTGCCCCCACAGGTTTACCCGGGCAGCGCTGGCCACCCCGGAGAGGCACCCCACTCCCGCTTCCACAACTCGGACACCCAAACCCACAACTTCCAGCATGAAGATCGGCAGTGTTGACGTGGTCGAACCTCCGCATCACCAGCCCCCGATAGGAACCGCATCGCCAGCTCGCCGCGCGTGACACGGCTGTGGATAACACCGAGGCCCCACCATGATGTTCCACTCGGCGAAGACGTACCCACGGACGGCGATTGGATGCGGCAAACACCGAGATGTCCACCATCAGGTGCTACTCAGCGCGGCACACCTACGAGTGGCACATCGCTACGGCACACCCGCCGACCCGCCATGTACCAATGGCGGAAACGCACACCGAACAGGACGCCGGTGCGGCAAATGCAGAGGACTCCCTGGTCATATTCCGCTCGGGGGAAAGTGCGAGACACCCAGCCTCCGCGCCCGGGTTCGGGAGTGGAGGCTGGGTGGTTGGTCACACTGCGGCGGCGATTCGGTCGCCGACCTCGACGGTGGAGGCGGTGCCGGTGCGTGATGCCAGGTCCTTGGCTACTGCGGACTCGATGCGCGTAGCCGCCTCGGCGTTGCCGAGGTGGTTGAGCAGTAGGGAGACCGAAAGGATGGCGGCGGTGGGGTCGGCTTTGGACTGGCCTGCAATGTCGGGGGCGCTGCCGTGCACGGGCTCGAACATGCTCGGGTTGGTGCCGGAGGCGTCGATGTTGCCGCTGGCTGCCAGGCCGATGCCACCGCTCACTGCGGCAGCGAGGTCGGTGATGATGTCGCCGAACAGGTTGTCGGTGACGATCACATCGAAGCGGCCCGGGTCGTTGACCATGTGGATGGTCGCGGCATCGATGTGCTGATAGGAGACCTGCACGTCGGGGAACTCGGTGGCGACCTCGTCGACGGTGCGCTGCCACAGCGAACCGGCGTAGGTCAGCACGTTGGTCTTGTGCACCAGGGTGAGGTGCTTGCGGCGGGCCTGCGCCTTGGCGAAGGCGTAACGCACGACGCGTTCGATGCCGAAGCGGGTGTTGGTGCTCACCTCGGTGGCGACCTCGTGCGGGGTCCGCACCCGAATCGCGCCGCCGGTGCCGGTGTACGGCCCTTCGGTGCCTTCACGCACGACGACGAAATCAATGTCGGGGTTGCCCGACAGCGGGCTGGTCACCCCGGGATACAGCTTCGACGGCCGCAGGTTCACGTGGTGGTCCAGCGCGAACCGGGTGTGCAGCAGCAGTCCGCGCTCGAGCACACCGCTGGGCACCGACGGATCGCCGATCGCACCGAGCAGGATCGCGTCGTGCTGCTTGAGCTCCGGCAGCACCGAATCCGGGAGGATCTCACCGGTCGCGTGGTAGCGCTTGGCACCGAGGTCGTACTCGGTCTTCGCGACACCGGGCGCCACCACGTCGAGCACCTTCAGTGCCTCGGCGATGACCTCGGGACCGATTCCGTCACCGGGGATGACAGCAAGCTTCATGACAACATTGCTCCGTTCAGTATTGCCGGTCACCGGCGGCGCCGGGTTCACGGCGAGCTGTGTGCGCCCGCCCTGATCTTCGGATGTCTTCGCGAATCCGGGCCGACGCCATGCGCCCGCTCGTATCCCATCGAGCGAACACCAGCAGCATCACCGTACTTGGTGCATCACAACGGGCGACCGTCGGGCGCGGCCATATTGCAGCTCGATCGACCGAAGCGCCGGGACACCGGGACGAGCTTGCTCTCAGCTTCGCGTCCATGGCGGGCCGTTGCGAACAGCGCCGTGGCCGCAACCACCCTCGCGATCCAGCCGAGCCGCCACCAACTTGACACCAACGACGGGCCAGCCCGCACGACCGCGCAGCCGCAACCACCCAGCTACGCCACCACCCAACTTCACACCCAGCACGGGCCACGCCACGACCGCGCAGCCGCATAGACCCGGCGAACCAGCTCGGCCGCCAACTTCAGACCACTACTGCCGTTGGTTCACGGTGCACAGCCGACGCTTCATTTGTTCGGCCCGTACCAGGCGGTTGGCCCCGTTACGCCTTTTCATACGTTGCGCGCCGCCACGATTGGTGACGGCGCGCAACGGGGTTTATGAAAGGCCGGGAACAACCACGAACGCTCGCGCCCCGGCCGGCCGATCAGAACAGATCGACCTGGACGACCTTGCCTGCGCCGACGGACTCGGCGATGGCGGCCTGGACGTCGGCGGTTACCTCACGGCCGACGCGCAGCACGACGGTGGCGCCTTCCTTGTCGACATCCTGGCTCAGCTGCGCGGCAAGGATGTCGACGCCTGCCTCGCCGAGCTTGGTGCCGATCTTGCCCAGTGCGCCCGGCCTGTCCTCGTAGTTCAGGACGGCCAGGTTCAGGCCCTCGGCGCGCAGGTCGTAGTTGCGGCCGTTGATATTGACGATCTTCTGGACCAGCTGCGGCTCGGTCAGGGTGCCCGCCACGTTCAGCGTGCTGCCGTCACCGAACACCGCACGCAGATCGACGACGCTGCGATGGCTCGGGCTCTCCGACGCGGTAGTCACCTGGGCGGTGATGCCGCGGTCCTTGGCGAGCGCGGGTGCGTTCACGAAAGTGACCTGGTCTTCGACTAATGCCGAGAAGACGCCGCGCAGCGCGGAAAGCTCCAGCACCGCAACATCTTCGGAGGCCAGCTCGCCCCGGACCTGAACCTCGAGGCTGACCGGCAGCTCGTTGGACAGTGCACCGAGCAGCGCGCCCTGCTTGCGAACGATGTCCAGCCACGGTGCGACCGAATCGCCGACCGAGCCGCCGGTGACGTTCACGGCGCCCGGCACGAATTCACCGGCCAGCGCGAGCAGCACGGACTTGGCGACATCGGTGCCTGCGCGGTCCTGTGCTTCGGAGGTGGAGGCACCGAGGTGCGGGGTCACCACGACCTGCGGCAGCTCGAACAGCGGGCTGTCGGTGCACGGCTCGGTCTCGAACACGTCGAGGCCGGCGGCCCGCACGTGCCCGGACTTGATGGCGTCGGCGAGCGCCTGCTCGTCGACGAGTCCACCACGGGCGGCGTTGACGATGATCACGCCCGGCTTGGTCTTGGCGATAGCTTCCTTGCCGATGATGCCCTTGGTCTCGGGGGTCTTCGGCAGGTGCACGGAGATCAGGTCGGCGCGCTCGAGCAGCTCATCCAGGCTGAGCAGCTCGATACCGAGCTGCGCGGCGCGGGCGGGCGACACGTAGGGGTCGTAGGCGATGATCTTGGTTTCGAAGGCGGCCAGGCGCGCGGCGAACAGTTGGCCGATGCGGCCGAGGCCGACGACACCGACGGTCTTGTCGAAGATCTCGACACCGTTGAACTTGCTGCGCTGCCAGGTGTGCTCGCGCAGAGTCGCGTCGGCGGCGGGGATCTGGCGGGCGGCGGCGAGCAACAGCGTGACAGCGTGCTCGGCGGCGGTGTGGATATTGGAGGTCGGCGCGTTGACGACCATGACGCCACGCTCGGTGGCGGCGGGCACCTCGACATTGTCGAGGCCGACGCCTGCGCGCGCGACAATCTTCAGGTTCTTGCCCGCCTCGAGCACCTCGGCGTCGACCGTGGTCGCGGAGCGCACGAGCAGCGCGTCGGCCTCGGGGACCGCGGCGAGCAGCGCCGGGCGATCGGGTCCGTCGACCCACCGCACCTCGACACCGTCACCAAGCGCATCGACGGTCGACTGGGCGAGCTTGTCGGCGATCAGAACAACAGGACGGCCTGCTTGGCTCACGGTGGAGTACTCCTGGGGAGAAAGGGGTCGGCAATTACCGCCGTTCAGCTTAGTGGGCGAGGGTTCGCGGCTTTTTACCCCCCGGCAGGCGGCCGCCGTCAGTGCGATCGATGGGCCTGTTCAGCGGCATGTCCGCGATCGACTCGACCCGGAAATACAGCAGGCCCCCGGCGCCGATGGGCGCCCGGGGGCCTGCTGGAAGTCGAGTCAATCGACCGTCATACCTACTCAGCCGCCGAAAGAACCGGTCCACAGGGTGCTGAGGATGCCGTTCAGAGCCGCACTGCCAGTGCTCAGAAGACCGTTCAGGGCGGCACTACCGGTGTCGATGATAACGGGGATCATTTCTTACCTCTCGTCGAACGAAATCCAGTTTGACTGGCTAACACAGTGCACATCGGGGCTCTCACAAATCTGGTTACGGAATTCGGCAATATTGTGACTCGGATTACATTTTGATCTCAATCGTGAGCTGGACGATCGCCCATAAGCATCCTGAGCAGCCCAGATTCCGACGGACCAGGTTAACGCCGGTTTCCAATGCCGGTAATTACTCCGGCGAAGGATCTGTGTTGCGAATTCCTAAGGGGAACTTGGCAATTGCCTGAGAATTACCAAAGATCACACCCGATTGAACTCGGACGAACACGGCGATACACACGTCCGACAAACACGCGACATGACATATCCGGCGCGGGTCGACCGGTCGGCAGCAATACCGCCCAGCACCCGACGCAACCGGCCACGCACTCGCAGCGCAGCGAACCGGTGACCGAAAATGGGCTGCACCCTGCGATCACCGGCACTTAGCATCACCGAATGTCCCTACGCGCGATCCCCTACTCCATGGACCCGACGGTCGTCGGATCCATCGACGCCGAGCTGGATCGGGTCGAGCAGGAGAATCGAGTCACGGTGCGGCTGGCGATCGAGAGCGGCAGCCGGGCCTGGGGTTTCCCCTCCCCCGATTCGGACTACGACTGCCGGTTCGTCTATGTGGCGAACCTCGACACCTACCTGTCGCCGTGGCGGACCAGGGATGTGATCGAGACTCCGCTGACAGGTCTGCTGGATGTGAACGGCTGGGATCTGGCCAAGGCACTGCGACTTCTGGTCAAGGGCAATGCCGTGTTGATCGAATGGTTGATGTCGCCGATCGTCTACCGCGGCGACACCCGATTCCGTGATGACCTGCGCGCCTTGGCAACCGAGGTCGCCGATCGCAACCAGGTGGCCCGCCACTATCTACACCTGGGCAGCAGGCAATGGTCGTTGTTCGACAAGCATCGGTCGTTGAAGAAGGTGTTCTATTCGCTCCGCCCGGCGATGGCGCTGCGCTGGTTGCGCGAGCATCCCGATGCTGCCGTCGCGCCCATGCACCTGCCGACACTACTGCAGCAGTGCGATCTGCCCGCGGATCTTGTCGCGACCATCGCCGAGCTCACCGAGCTGAAGTCGCGCACCCGCGAAATGGGCAGTGGTACCGTTCCCGCGCCGATCGCCGACTTCATCGCCGCCGAATTCGCGCGCGCCGCACCCGCTTTCCCGAAGACCCCGGACCGCGACATGGCGCGCGTACACGCGGCGACGTCAGACTTCTTCCGCAAGGAAGTCCGTTCGGTGACGCCACACGAGGTAGAGCCGGTCCTCTGAACATCGCAGATTCCGATGCGATCCAGTTCAGCGAGTGCGAGCGGGACCGGTTGCTATAGCACGGACCGGGAGCGGCCGCGGCATGGGAGGCCAGGCGACTGGAGGTCCACCGCCGGACCAGGTCGGCGCCCGTCGGCCAGTTGTGCGGGGTCGGAGGTCGTCCCGGAACTGGCCGGTCGCGTCAGGGTCAACGAGAGATGACGTGCCGCAGGATGGTTCGGTCACTCCCCCGCACCGCCCGGACTGTCTACGAACGTTCCTGAATGACGTGGGGTGTACAGGTTCATGACTCGGCGTCGATCGCGTCGACGACATCGACATCCCAGTCACGCCGACGACATCCGCGACCGAGTCGAGCAGTGCGGCACTACGATTCGACGATCGCCGCAGCGTAGGCCTGAGCGAGTCGTTCTGTCGCCCGTGGCCCGCTCGGATCCGGCCGCGGGATACCGAGATGGGACTCGCGCAGTTCGTCCATGAATTCGTTCCACAGCTGCGGTCCGCCCTCCTCGAGCAGTTCGGCGCGTACCCGGAGCCGTTTGGTCGTCGGCCGATGCCGCAACCCCCACGCACCGAGGTGGGCCATGATCGGCACCAGCTCGATGGCCGGCTCGGTTAGCCGGTATTCGGTTTTCTGGCCGGGGCGGGTGTCTTCACGGCTGAGCAGCCCGGCCGCGACGAGGCGCTTGAGCCGGTCGGACAGGATGTTCGACGCGATGCCCTCCTCGGATCCGGCCAGCAGCTCGCGGAAGTATCGCCGGTTGCCGAACATCACGTCGCGCAGCACCAGTAACGTCCACCGGTCGCCGATCACCTCGATGGTGGCGTTGATCGGGCAACCCGAGCGTCCGTCGTCGCGCATGCGGTGCCCCTTTCTCATGCCGAAATCCAGAAACTTCTGATTGCAATATACAACCAGTTGCGCCTACAGTACCCGGCATGCGATTGCAAATTGCAATCGCTTGACGAAGGAGTCCTCATGCCGAAGCTGCGCGTACACAACCTCGCGATCTCCCTGGACGGGTATGTCGCGGGACCGAACCAAGGTCACGACACCCCCCTCGGCGAAGGCGGCATGCGCCTGCACGATTGGGCTTTCGCCACAAAGTACGGTCGCTCGACGGTTGGCGCGGACCCCGACGGCGACACCGGCATCGACAACGATTTCGTGGTGGCCGGCGACGTCGGAATCGGCGCAACCATCATGGGCCGCAACATGTTCGGACCGATCCGCGGACCATGGACAGATCATGAATGGACCGGCTGGTGGGGCGACAACCCGCCCTACCACCACGACACCTTCGTCATGACCCACCACCAACGGCCGTCGGTCTCGATGGCGGGCGGTACTACCTTCCACTTCGTGAACGAGGGCCCGGAAGAAGTGTTGCGCCGGGCGCTCGAAGCTGCCGAAGGCGCCGATGTGCGGTTGGCGGGCGGCGCATCAGCCGTCCGGCAGTTCCTGCTCGCAGGCTTGGTGGACGAGTTACACCTGGCCGTCGTCCCGATCCTGCTCGGCGCGGGCGAACGACTCTACGACGAGCTCGGGACGCTGCCCGGATACGAATGCACGTCAATCATGAGCTCCCCCACCGTCACTCACGTCCAGTTCGCCAAAATCCCCTGAGCCGACCCGCCCCCGGATATGGCAAGAGGCCCGCACCCCCTGCCGGGTGCGAGCCTCTCAGAAGTCACGCTTGATCAGATAGCGCGGACGTCCTGGGCCTGCGGACCCTTCTGGCCCTGGCCGATCTCGAACTCCACACGCTGGCCCTCTTCGAGGGACCGGAAACCCGAGCCGCTGACGGCCGAGTAATGCACGAAGACGTCAGGGCCGCCTCCGTCTTGGGCGATAAAGCCGAAGCCCTTTTCGCTGTTGAACCACTTCACACTGCCTTGAGCCATGTTCTTTACTTCTTACTTCCTGTAGGCGAGCCGGGCAGATCACTTTGATAAGCCCGGTCTCGACGTCAACAATGCCATCATCCGACGAATTCCTCCACATCTGGCACCTCCCACTGTGAGCAAACCGACGTTCCGGGGGCGCTGTGGCACCGAACCCGGATCCGGAGCGCGTGGCACGAAAACGGCTCTGACGGCGGGCGGAGGCAACAGACGGGCTAGTTCGAGACCGGTCTGAGATCGCAATGTTGCAGTCGCACAACGATTACCGCGTCGGATTCGCGCCTGCCGCGCGCGGCAGGCGGCGGCTCCGCGGCGCCGCGAGAATGTGCCCGACGAGGCGCCGAACCCCCGAGGTTCGCGGCGGATCACGCGGAGCCGTCGGCCCCCGGCTCCGCGTCGAGAATTGCGGCGGCAACACCGTCCAGTACGAGTTCCAGACCGAAGGTGAAATCGTGATCGTCACTTCCGTCGGCGGCGGGCGCCTCTTCGAAAATGGTGGATCCGAAGAGCTGTGCAGCGTCGGGGTATCGGCCGGGATCGACAAGACGGGCCAGGTCACGGCCATAATTCTGCTCGACCTGCGTCTGGTCGAGACCGGCCGCTCGGCTGCCGTGTTCGAGTTGGTGCGCCAGCACGAAACCCTGCCGGACATAGCCGCTGACGACCATGATCACACCGACCTTGGACGCCGAGTCCAGCTTCGTCCCGCGTAAGGCGCGCAGACCAGCGTCCATCCAGTCGATCGCGTTGGGCCCGCGCGGCGGGCCACTGATCGGCAGCTGGGTCAACCAGGGGTGGCGGCGGAAAACTTCGAGCTGCGCGAGCGCCCACCGACGCAAATCCGCGCGCCATCCCCCTTGCGAGACAGCGAGTTCCGTCGCTGAACCGAGGCCGTGGTCGGCCATCAAATCGTTCAGTTCGTCTTTGGAGCCGATGTGGCGGTACAGCGACATAGGCGTAACACCCAGTGCCGCAGCGATCTTCGGCAGTGTCGCGCCGTGGAGTCCGGCTCGGTCGGCCAAGGCGACCGCCGTGCCGACAACTCGGTCCACGTCCAGTTCCGCGGGCCGGCCGAGCCGCGGGCCGGTCGGCAGCCGCCACAGGCGCACGAGCTGGTCGGGCAGCTTCTCGCTGGACATCGTCGCGAACCTCCATTTCCACCGGTCGAGGCCTCGCCAAACTTTAACATATGACTTATAGTATAAGTCGTATACTTTCTGCGAGTCTGCTCCGTCGGCGAGGTCGGCGGCCGATTCGGAACTCCTCGAGAGCGAGAGCGCATGGACGCCACCGCAATACGTCGCGCTACCGGAATAGCCGGTCTCGTCGCGGCCGTGCTGACACTGATCGAACTACCGCTGTATTTCGTCTACGACGGTGCGCCGCCGGACTCGAATGTCTTGATCCGCAGCATGTTCGGGCTCGCGGGGCTTACCCTGCTCGTCGCCTTCATCTCGGGCCTGGGGTACCTGTTGAAGCAGACCGAATACGCCTGGGTCGGTTCCGTCGCCACCACCGCGGGGCTGATGTGGCTGACCGTAGCCTTCGTCTCGATGGGCCTGGAGGTCGGCGCGGTGATCCAAGCGCCGGAACCGATCGATCCGACCATCACCGTCAGCGGCACCTACATCTTGTACGGCACGATCTCCCGACTGCTCGAGACGTTGTTCTTCGTGACCTTCGGCTTCGCGGTGCTGCGCACCGCGCTGCTGCCGCGCTGGGCCGGCTGGTCGGCCTTGGTACTTGCGCTGATCAACATCGCATTCGTCCCGTCGCTGTTCTTCGGGAACAGACCGGCCGACTTTTATGCGGCGAACGGCTGGGGCACGACGGCCTCCGTCGGCGGCCTCACCATGCTGTGGATTCTGGCGGTCGGGTGCGCACTGAGGACAACACCTCAGCAGGCACCGGCAACCGGCTAGCCGGCGAACTCGGTCAGCGACAGCACATTTCCGTCCGGGTCGGCGAACCAGGCAACCTTGTCACCACCCGGCGAAGTCCACACTCCGGCAGCATCCTGAGGCATCCCCTCGTAGCGGAGGAACACCACACCGTGTTCGGTCAGATCAGCGACGGCTCGGCCGATATCGAGGACGACCCAGCCCAGCACGGTGAAAGGTTGTGGTGCAAGCTCGTTCACCAGGGTGATGCGGACCGTCGTGCCCGCGCCGCGCGCAACAACCGCATACAGCGTCGCCTCCACGATTGTCAGACCGAGGACCTCCGCGAAGAACTTGCTGGACCGAGTCAGGTCTGACGACGGCACAAAAGCGACAACTTCGGCATCCGCAAGGGGGCCCATAGGCGGAGGCTACCCGCCCGCGCCGGCCCGAACGGACATTTGCGTCCCCTACACGGTGGTCGCCCATTGCGGGGCGCGACCGGCAGCCATGCCCTGATCGGGCTGAGACGGGGGATGCCGCCGGGTCCGGGTCCAACACGTCGCCGAAGCTTCCACCGAGCAGGACGGTGACTACAAATACCGCACCTGGCGCACCTTCGATTCCTCGTACGCCGCCCGGCCGGAAAGGTGCTCCGGCACCCCGACCTCCCACCAGGCTCCGGCTTCCGTCCATGCGGACGGCTGGGTGCGCACCACCAGTACGGCGGGGCGCGACTCGACGCGGGCGGCGGTGCGGGCCTGGGCGTAGGCGGTGCGGACCTCATCCAGGTCGGTGGCGGCGAATACGGCGCAGCCCAGAGCGCGCGCATGGGCCGCGAAGTCGACTCGTTGCGGATCGGCGTGGTTGGTGCGGCAGTCGGCGTAGAAGTTGTTGAACGGTGCGCCGCCCTGGCCTTCCTGCAACCGGGCGATCACCGCGTAGCCGTCGTTGTCGCAGACGATGGCGACCAGCGGGTGTCCGGCGAAGGCCGCCGAGAACAACTCGGAGTTCAGCATGAGGTAGGAACCATCGCCGAGCATGGTGGTGACCAGGCCGGCGTGTGCCATTGCCGCGCCCCAGGCGCCCGCGATCTCGTATCCCATACAGGAGAAGCCGTATTCGACATCCATGGTCGGTGCGCCGCCGGTGGCCCGCCAGCCACCGACGAGTTCGCCGGGCATGCCGCCCGACGCGGTCATGACGTAGTCGTCGGGCCCGCTCAGCTCGTTGACGACGCCGACCACCTGGGCGTAGGTGGGCGTGCCGGTGGTCGGGGCGCGCAACGTCTCGATGTGCGCGTCCCATTCGGTGCGCACCGCGAGTGCTCGGGCCGTCCAGTCCGCATCGACTCGCCACTCGGCGTCGAGGCCATCGGAGTGTCGAAACTCGTTCTGCCAGATCGCATTCGGGTCGAGCCGCGCAGTGAGTTCCCGGAGCGTCACAGCGGCATCACCCACGACTGCGAGCGCGCCGTGTTTGACCGCATCGAAGCGGGCCGCATTGATCGTGACCAGGGTGGCGTCGGCGTCGAACACCGTCCATGACGCCGTCGTGAAGTCCTGTAGCCGGGTGCCCACCGCGAGCACCAGGTCGGCCGCGCCGGCCATCGTGTTGGCCGAAGCGGAGCCGGTGACACCGAGCGGTCCGGCATACAGGGGGTGCCGATGCGGGATCAGGGTGCGGCCCGCCGTTGTCTCGACGATCGGGATCCCGTGCCGCTCAGCAAGTTCCACCGCCGCTATGGCCGCGCCCGAGTAGCGCACGCCGCCGCCGAGCACCAGCAGTGGCCGTGACGACGCCCGCAGCGCCGCTGCGGCATCGGCCAGGGAGCGCTGGTCCGCACGGGGCCGGACAAGGCGATGCACGACCGGTTCGAAGAACGACTCCGGAAAGTCGTAGACCTCGGCCTGGACGTCCTGCGGCAGCGCCAGCGTCACCGGCCCGGCATCGGCCGCGTCAGTGAGAACCCGCGCCACCTGAGGCAGCGCCGCGAGCAGCTGCTCGGGCCGGGTGATGCGATCGAAATAGCGGCTCACGGCCCGAAAAGCATCGTTCACCGTGCGCGTCCCGTCGCCGAAATGCTCCACCTGCTGCAGCACCGGATCCGGCGCGCGGGTGGTGAACGTGTCACCGGGAAGCAGCAGCAGCGGCAGCCGGTTCGCATGCGCAACACCGGCCGCCGTCACCATGTTCAGCGCGCCGGGTCCGATGGAGGAGGTAGCAACTCCGACCTGCCGCCGATGGGTCGCCTTGGCCAATCCGACCGCCGCCAATGCCATCCCCTGCTCGGTATGTCCACGCCAGACCGGTATCTCGTCGCGACGCTCGTGCAGCGCGGTACCGAGGCCGAGTACGTTGCCGTGCCCGAATATCGCGAACACCGCTGGAAACAAGGGCACTTCATGCCCGTCGATGGTCTCCGACCGCTGGGCGATCAGCCACGCCACCAACGCTTGGGCCGTGGTCAGCTTCATGCGCTCCGTCCTTCGAGATCGGCTGCTTCACAACGTGAGTAGATACGGCCGTTGCCAGCGGGGGTGTGCGAAGACGAAGCGCTCGTACGCGCCACGGCAATGGGCGGATTCATCGGCACCGGCCTTCGTGGTCGGTGACCGGGCAGCGGGGGTCGGTCGGCTGTCGCGCCCAGCTGTCGCGCACCCAGGTGTGCGCCGGGTCGTCACAGAAGGCCATCGAGCGTTCGGGGGCCGGGCCTGCCAGCACGTTGAGGTAGTACATCGGATAGCCGGGGGCGGCGATGCACGGGCCGTGGTAGCCGCGCGGCACCAGGAAGACATCGCCATCGCGGACTACGACATTCTCCTCCAGCGCGCCGTCGACGGTATAGGTCCGATGTACGCCGAAACCCGCATCGGAGGTGGTGATCCCGTCGCGCCCCGCGATGCGGAAATAGTAGATCTCCTCATTGATCACCTCGCACTCGCTCGCCTCGTCGTGCTTGTGCGGCGGGTACGAGGACCAGTTACCGTCCGGGGTGATCAGCTCGCATGCGTTGAGTTTGTCTGCGTGGTCCCATATCCCGGGTACGCCGAAACTCGTGACCTGCCGAGTCGCAGGCCCCGCCCCACGCACCTCGACCGGGACCTGCTCCGCCGGACCATATCTCGGCTCCAACCGATGCACGCACCGCGCCATCGGCAGCGCAACCTCGATCCCACCCGCCGTCGACAACTCGACCTCGGCATCGCGTGGCACATAGGCGAAATCGGTCACCCTCGTGAACACCGAATCCCGTCCGTCCAAGCCGAATTCCAGACCGTCCACCCGCACTGTGCAGGACCCCGCCAACGGCAGGACGAACGCCTCGTACTCCCCCGTGCGCACCATCCGCGTCTCCCCCGCCCCCAACCGCACCACCCGCAGCCCGGCATAGCTCCACCCCGCCGCTTCGGCGGTCAGCAACACCGGATCCCCACCGTCGCTCAACGTCCCGGCCCGCCGATGCAGATTCATCGCGCCTCTTTCAGGATCTGGGCGGCCGCATCCACCGCGGCTGCGACGTCACCGTCGGGCGGATAGAGAAGCGTGCGGCCGACAACAAGGCCGCGGACCACGTCGTGGCCGAGTGCGCCACCCCAGGAGGCGAGATCGGCGGCCGGGTCGCCCGATGGAGCACCTCCGAGCACCACGACCGGCAGGGTCGTCGCATCCAGCACCGAAAATTCTTGCGGCGCCGGTATTTTCAACCACGTGTAGGCGGAGGTGACACCGAGACCGGACGCTACCGTGATCGCTCTGGCCAGCGCGGGCGCATCCCTGCTCATCACCAGGGCGCCCGCGGCGTCGCGGTGGTAGGGCAACGGTTCGACCATCGCCATCAGACCGTGTCCGGCCAGCTCCGAAACAGCTTGGGCGCACGCGTGCAGCGTCGGGATGGTGCCCGCGTCCGAGTCGACCAGACGCAGGAGCATTTTGCCGCCGTCGAGGCGGAAGCGAACCAGTGCTGCGGCGTCGTATCCGGTGAAGCGGTCGTCGATTTCCCACTCCGCGCCCGCCAGACCACCGCGGTTCATCGAGCCGATGACGATCTTGTCGTCCAACGCGTCCAGCAGCAGTAGTTCTTCGACCACATCCGGGGAGCCGAGCACACCGTCCACCTCCGGGTGGGCCAGCGCGACGAGCAGTCGTTCCAGCAGCGTGCGGCGGTCCGCCATCGCCGTCAGATCCGAGCCGACGCCGAGCGCGCCACGCGCCGGATGGTCGGCGGCGACGAGGAACAGCGTTTCCTTCTCCGACAACAGACCTGGACGCCGATGCCGCTTGGCATAGGCCCGTTCGATCGCCGCCGGGTCGGTCGCGCGCACACGCAGTAGTTCCTGCCAGCGCTCATCGGTCAGATACACAGCACCTCCTCGATCTCGGCGTTCGTCGGCATCGCGTCGGCACACGCCAGTCGCGATGCCACCAACGCACCTGCGGCGTTGGCGTAGGTGGCGATCCGCTGCGGATCCCAGTCCGAGAGCAGACCGTGGATCAACGCGCCACCGAACCCATCGCCCGCGCCGAGCCCGCACATCACCTCGACCGGGCACGGCGGCACCGACCAGCGACCGGAGTCGGTCGCGATCAGCACGCCCTCGGCGCCGCGCTTGATCACCGCAAGCCGCACGCCGCGGGCAAGCAGCTGGTCGGCCGCATCGTCCGGATCGGCGGTGCCGACCGCCACCTGTACTTCGGTGCGGTTGCCCACCACCACATTCACGTGGTCGAGCATCCAGCTGATCTCGGCATGCGCGGTTGCCTCGTCCGGCCAGAACATCGGCCGATAGTCGAGGTCGAGCACCGTGTGCCCGCGGCGGGCTCGACGTTCGAGTATGGATCGCTGGGTGGAACGCGCCGGTTCCGCGCTCACGCCGGTGCCGGTAACCCACAGCAGCGGTACGGCATCGACTACATCCCACGGCACCTCGTCCGGTTCGATGGTGAGATCCGGTGCGATAGGCGCACGGTAGAACAGCAGCGGTGGGTCGGCGGGCGGGTCGAGCTCGCAGAAGACCACGGGGGTCAGCAGATTCGGCGCGGTCGTGACGTACTCGGCCGATACGCCGAAGCCCATCAGTGCCGAGCGCACGAAGCCGCCGAAGCCGTCCGGTCCGACCTTGGTCAACACCGCGGTACGCCTGCCGAGTCGAGCGGCGGCGACCGCGACGTTGGTCGCGGTGCCGCCCAGGAACTTTGCGAAGGTCTCGACTTCGGCCAGTCCGACTCCGCTCTGCTGTGGATACAGATCGACGCCGACTCGTCCGATGGTGAGTGCCTCCAGCCCGGTCACGACGCCACCGCCTGCCGTGCGGCAGCGGTCGGACGCACGATCCTTCGCGCGCCGGGGACATCGGCCGACACTCGGCTAGCCGTCACGGCGTCACCACACGCTCTAGCTCGTGCTCGAGCGCGTCCAGCTCCGCACCGCCCGCCATTTGGCGGGTCAGCTCCGTGACATCGATCTCCGATTTCTCATAGGAGCCGAGCATCGCACCCCGTTTGAGCAGCAGGAAGCGGTCACCGACCGGGTAGGCGTGGTGCGGATTGTGGGTGATCAGGATGACCCCGAGCCCACGATCACGCGCCTGCACCACGTATTTCAGCACCACACCGGCCTGCTTCACACCGAGCGCCGCGGTCGGCTCGTCGAGAATCAGCACCTTGGCCCCGTAGTGCACGGCACGGGCGATGGCGACACACTGTCGTTGGCCCCCGGACAAGGTGCCGACCGGCTGCTCCATATCGCGGATTTCGATCCCCATGTCCTGCAACGCCTGTCGCGCGATCTCGCGCCCCTTGCCTCGGTCGAGCAACCGCAACGGGCCGTATCCGACCGTCGGCTCCGAACCGAGGACGAAGTTGCGCCAGACGCTCATCAGCGGGACGACGGCGAGGTCCTGATACACCGTCGCGATGCCATGGTCCAAAGCCGCTCTGGGCGAGGCGAATCGGGTGGCTCGGCCCTCGACGCGCAGTTCGCCGTGGTCGTGCTGATGGACACCGGCCAGAATCTTGATGAGGGTCGACTTGCCCGCACCGTTGTCGCCGAGGACGCAGGTGACCTGTCCCGCATTCACCACGGTGGTGACATCCCGCAGCGCGACGACGCCGCCGTAGCTCTTGCCGACATTGATCGCTTCGATCAGTGGAGTAGTCATCGGCGCACCCTCTCGGCTCGCTTCTGGAATCTGTTGTTGACCAGCACAGCAGCCAGCAGCAGCACGCCGAGGAACAGCATGAACCAGTCGCTGTCCCAACGGGCGAACACAATGCCCTGGCGGGCCATACCGAAGATCAGCGCACCCAGTGCGGCGCCGATCGCCGAACCGAACCCACCGGTCAGCAGGCAGCCGCCGACTACGGCCGCGATGATGTAGTGCAACTCCAACCCGACACCCTGATTGGCCTGCACACTGGCGAAACGCAGGATGCCGCAGGATCCGACGACCCAGCCCGCGAACGCGGTGGTCATGAACAACACGATCTTCGTCCGATCCGCGGGGACACCGACAGCACGGGCGCTGGGCAGCGAGCCGCCGACCGCGAAGATCCAGTTCCCGAATTTGGTGCGCACCAGAACAATTGCGGCGATGGCCGTCAACACGATCCACCAGACGACCGACGCTTGCAGGTGGGTGTCACCGACATTCAACGTCGATGCGAACACCCACCCCGCCGAGTTGTAGCCGTCGGCGCTACGAATGCCGGACACCTGCACGGTTCCGGTAACCAGCCGAGTGACACCTAGGTTGAGACCTTGCAGCGCAAGAAAAGTACCGAGGGTGACAATGAAGCTCGGCAGCCCGGTGCGCATCACCAACCAGCCGTTGAAGGCACCGACGGTCAGCGCGAACACCAGCGAAACCAACAGGGCCGCCCAGACATTCCACCCCGCGTTGACCGCGAGCAAGGCGGTCACCAATGCGGTGGAGGCGGTCATCACGCCCGCCGACAGATCGAACTCGCCGCCGATCATCAGCAGCGCCACCGCGACGGCCATGATCCCGAGCGTGGAGGAATCGTCGAGCCAGGTCGCGATGCCGAGCGCGCTGAGGAACCGGTCGGTAATGATCGAGAAGAACGCGAATACCAGCAGCGCGCCCAGCAGCGCGCCGATCTCCGGTCGCACGATCAGTCGCTGGAACAGGGAGGGACCATCCGGCGGCTCATGCACGGTGACGTCGGAAGTCTTTGTGGCAGTACTCATGTGATCCACTCCGATCTCACCGCGTGCCCTGCGCCACGAGCGCGGCGACGGCATCGACGTTGTTCTTGTCGACGAAGGCCGGGCCGGTCTGCACCGGTGCGCCACCACCGACGTGGTTCAGGTTCGTCCGCGACAGCTGCAGCATCACTACCGGCAGATAGCCCTGTTCGAATTGCTGTTGATCCACCGCGAAGAGCAGTTTGCCCGCTCGAATCGCGCCGACCACATCGGTATTGAGATCGAAAGTCGCGACCGTCGCCGCCGACTGCGATTCCCGCACCGCATCCACCGCACGCGCGGCAACCTGTGAATTCAGCGTCAGCACCGCGTCGATGGACCTGTCGGCCTCCAACGCGCCCTTGATGCGGGACTGCGCGTCGGTCGGATTGTTGATGTCCACCTGCAACGTGGATCCGTTGCCGAATGCCTTGGTGGCGCCCTCACAACGCTGATTGGCGCCGATATTGCCTGCCTCGTGGATCACACAGAGCAGCTTTTTGCGTCCGGCATCGGCCAGCCGCTTGCCCGCGGCCTGCCCTGCCAGCGACTCGCTCTGCCCGACATGACCGATCGCACCGAACTTCGCGCTCTCGCTCTCACCCGAGTTGATGGTCACCACTGGAATGCCCGCGGTGACCGCCTTTTCGATGGAAGGCCGCAGCGCTTCGGGATTCGCCATCGATACGACGAGGCCGTCCACCCCTTGCGCGACGGCGTTGTCGATGAGCTTCGCCTGCTGTCCCGGATCGCCGGCCGAGTTGTACTCGACGCCGACTCCGAGGTCCTTGCCCGCTGCCTCGGCCCCGTTCTTGACGACATTCCAGAATGCGTCGCCGGGGCTGCCGTGCGTTACCACTGCGACGGAGTTCAATGTGCCTGCGGCAATGGGTGATTGCGTCGAGGCGGGGGCGTCGGTGCCCGGTCCGCTGCAGGCCGCGAGGACGGCGGTCGCCGCCACCCAGGGCAGAATGCGCCGCGGCCCACGCCACCACGACCTGGCGCCGCGGGCGGGGCGGTGTGCTCGTAGAGACATCGTCGTCATCACTTCCCCCTAGATTCGAGCCGATGTCAGTGCGGCGCCGATGCCCGCAAGGTGGCGCAGACTGCGGAGGGCATCCCGGCTCGGCAGCTGTGCGCCGGCGTCCTGGCCGAGCGCCGTGTCCTGTTCGATGACGTACCAGCCCCGGTATCCGGCCTGGTGCACGCTGCGCACGAGAGCCTCGATGTCGACATCGCCCGCGCCGAGGGGAACATAGAGCCCGCGCCGGACTGCCTCGCTGTATTCGAGGGCACCACTGCGCACGCCGTCCGCCAGCGCACTGCGCACATCCTTGAGATGAATGTGCCCGATCCGGTGGGGATTTCGCTGCGCGAGGCCGACCGGGTCGGTGCCGCCGATGAGCAGGTGGCCCGTGTCGAGGCAGATGTCGAGCTCGGAGTCGGCGAGGAAGCGTTCGACCTCCGCCGCGCTCTCGACATAGGTGCCCACGTGCGGATGCAACGTGGTGCGCAGGCCGTGCTCAGCGGCGACATCGCGGATTGCGGCGGCGGTGTCGATGAGGGTGCGCCACTGCGCATCAGCCAGCGGCGGCCGGGTGTCGTACCCGTCGAGTCCCGTCGCGGCCGCGAGCACGAGCACCTCCGCCCCCGTCGCGGCGAACAGTTCTGCGGTCTCCCGCGCGGTCTCGATGGCGCCGGACGGATCCTGATGCAGTGCGAGCGCGAGGAAGCCTCCGACCGCGCTGATGCCGAACCCGTCCAGCAGCGAGCGCAATTCGACCGGATCCCGCGGGAGGTAGCCGGGTGGACCGAGCTCCATCGCGGAGATCCCGAGGGTGACCATCTCGGTCAGAACGGTCCGTGCGTCGAGCACGTGTCCCCAACCGGGGACTTCACAGACTCCCCAAGAGATGGGCGCGGCCGCGATACGCAGCGGGTAGAGAGGTTCGGTCATCAGGACTTCTCCGACCTTCGGTGTCGATCGACGTGTAGCACTCCGAACTATTGGAGCGCTCCAACTATGTAACGTGGGTCATAGCGTGTCAAGTACTGCATCGCTGGCCGCGATATCGCTATGACCTGGGAATATGTCGCCAACCAGGGCAAATTGAAAGCGCCGTCGAGGTGAAGAATGTCCAATTAGAGCGCTCTATTGATTAGCGTGCGCCGACCTTGTAACGTCCGACACTGCACAACTCACCACACGCGGAACGGAGGCGACATGGCGCGACCGACCATGGAAGACGTCGCGTCGCGCGCCGGCGTCTCACGCGCCCTGGTCTCCCTCGTCATGCGCGACTCACCCAAGGTGAGCGAGCACCGCCGCCACGCCGTGCTGGCGGCCGCCAAAGACCTCGGTTACCAGCCACATATCATGGCGCGATCATTAGCGAGCCGAACGTCGAACATCATCGGCGTCATGGTCTCCGACCTGCGCAATGCCTTCTTCGCCGATGTCGTCGAAGGCATGGACACCGCGGCACAGGACGCCGGATTCGAACTGATCCTCAACACCGGCCGTCGTAGCGCCGCCCGCGAACGCACCGCTTTGGAGAGCTTGCTCGCGTTCCGCCCCGGCGGCATCATCCTGCTGTCACCGGTGCTGCCCGCCGCCGCGATTCGCGATGCGGCACAGCAGGGACCGGTCGTACTGGTCTCGCGCAGCTCCACCATCCCCGATGTCGACACTGTCAACGACGACGGCGAGATCGGTGCGGCGCTGGCCGTCGACCACCTCGTCTCCCTCGGTCATCGCCGCATCGTGCACCTCGACGGCGGCGCCGCCTTCACCGCCGCCGCGCGCCGCCGCGGCTATCGCGACACCATGGCCCGCCACGGCCTGGAACCGATGATCGTCCCCAGCGAGCACACCGACTCGGCGGGCATCGCCGCCGTCCAGAAGCTTTTGAACCTCTTCTCCCACACCAACTTCCCCACCGCACTGGTGTGCAGCAACGACTTCAACGCGGTCGGCGCGATGTCCGCGCTGGAAGAAGCGGGTCTGCGCGTGCCGCACGACGTCTCCATCGTCGGCTACGACAACACCTCCCTGGCCGCGCTACGCCACGTCGCACTGACCACCATCGACCAGCCCCGCACCCAAATGGGCCGCCTGGCAATCGAAGCGCTCACCGAACGCCTCCGCGACGGTCGCGCCGAACCGGTCCGACGCCGCCTACAGCCAGCGCTCGTCGTTCGCGCGACGACCGCGGCACCCCGCAGCTGAACAAGGCCGCTGCCCGCTACTTTCGGATCCCATGGGCTCGAATTTCCCACCACACGACGAGTTTTTACCAGGAGGAGCGACGATGACATCCGCAACACCCGTCACCTTGGGCCTGGCAGGCACCGGACGAATCGGCACCTCACACGCCGAAACCCTGAAGCACCTTCCCGGCGTCGGCACTGTCATCGTCGCCGACGCCGACGCCGAACGAGCTCGCGCCGCAGCCGGAAAGCTCGGCGTCCAAGCGGTACCCGACCTCGACGCTTTGTTCGCCTCCGACCTCGACGGCCTGATCATCGCGACGGCCACCGACTCCCACCCCGAGCTCATCACCCGCGCCGTCGACCAAGGCATCCCCGTCTTCTGCGAAAAGCCGGTCGCCGCCGATATCCAAGGCACCCTCGCCGTTATCGAACACATCGAAAACTCGACCGTCCCCGTGCAAATCGGCTTCCAACGCCGCTTCGACGCCGGCTACCGCGCCGCCCGCGCCGCCATCGCCGCCGGCGACCTGGGCTGGGTGCACACCCTGCGCGCCACCACTCTCGACCCCGCACCGCCGCCCGCCGAATACATCCCCCGCTCCGGCGGATTGTTCCGCGACTGCGGTGTTCATGATTTCGACATCATCCGCTGGGTGACCGGCCGTGAAGTGGTGGAGGTGTATGCCACCGGCGCCAACCGAGGCGAACAATTCTTCGCCGATGCGGGCGACGTGGACACCGCCGCGGTAGTCCTGCGCCTCGACGACAGCACCCTGGCAACAGTTTCCCTCGCCCGCTACAACGGGGCGGGCTACGACGTCCGCCTGGAGGCACTCGGCTCCCGAGGCAACGCGATCGTGGGTCTCGATGACCGCGCGCCGTTGACCTCCGTCGAACCCGACTACGTTCCCTCGCCATTTCCCGCCTATCCAGGATTCATGGAACGCTTTCGGCGCGCGTACACCGACGAGCTCGCGGCGTTCCTGTCCGTCGCAACCGGGGAGATCGATAGCCCCTGCACAGCGACCGATGCCCTTGAGGCGATCTATATCGCTGAGGCCTGCGAACTTTCGCGGCGGGAGCGCCGCCCGGTTGCGGTAGCCGAGGTCCGCCGCTGACCTGGAGTTGGTCGTCGAGCTACCGGCAGCGCACCTGCCCGCGGCCGGTAGCTCGCAAGAAAACCACATGAATCCGATCAGCCCGCACCATTACCCTCACCTGTACGAGGAGCACACCGCAAGAGAAGAAGCAGCTCAGCAACGTCCGCAGGGCCGATCCGATCGAATCCGCCGATTGCCGGCGTCGTTGCGCGGTCGTATGTCAAGGAAGAGACGGGGCTCGACATCGCCAAAATCCGAAACTATCTGGGCGAGTTCGACTATCAATGTGCTCGTGGCAAGAAGAGCCGCCAGTTCAACTTCACCGTGGACATTGTGGATCCCGAGCTGGTTGAGCTGACTGAACATGATGCTTACACCTGGACCGGCCTCTGCGAGGAGCCACCTGTAACGGACGCAGTTAAGGCGGTGCTGGCGGCTTACCAAGGAGGCATGAGCAGAATCGTCGACTGTGGAGGAAGCTGGCTCCGATCGAGTGCCTCACCAACCAGAGCACACCCAACGGCAGCAAGAGCATCACAGACGATGTGGACGCGTTGGCCAAGTCTTCGTCGCGATGGAACACCTCAACGACTGGCAACCACCTCGATGGTTAGAAAGATCAACACGAGTCGTGTGAACATGGCACACTCCACTCGTGGAGAGCGGGGCGGAGCTAGAGCTACGGCTGATGTTGTGCGAGCACCTTACACAGGTGGTCGAGGAGAGGGGGACGCTGACTCGGACCGAACTCACCAACTTCCCTGCCAGAGGCGAAGTTTACAAGCTCATCGACCGCAGCAAAGGCATATGGAATCCGAAGCATATGCTGGCCACCTTGTCGATCATGTCCACCCCGAATAGCGCGTATTCGGATGAGGAGATAGGCGAATCTCTGTTCGCCTATGCCTACCGAGAAGGAAACATCAACGGCGACAACACGAAGCTGCGGCGTGCGTACCAACTAGAGTTGCCCATCATCCTGCTGCGATGGATCCGGGACGGTGTCTACTTCCCCGTGTGCCCAGTCTATGTAGTCGCGGACGATATAACCAACAGACGATTCATCCTCGCGGTGGACGAAAGCTTACGATCTGTCGCCGACCCACTCCATCTGAAACCGATCGAGCGCGCGTACGCGGAACGTATGACAAAGCAGCGATTGCACCAGCCGGAATTCAGAGCTCGCATCCTGCTCGCATACAAGGATCGATGCACTGTGTGCGGAGTGGGACACAAACAGTTGTTGGAGGCGGCGCACATCATTGCCGATGGAAAGGAGCACGGTTCGGCGGACATCGACAATGGGTTATGCCTCTGCAAGATTCATCATGCCGCCTACGATGCCAACCTCCTCGGCATATCACCCGAGTACGAGGTCCATATCGGCGCTGAGCTCATGCACGATCCGCGAGGTGGGCTGATGCTGAAGCATGGCCTGCAAGCACTGAACGGCACATCCTTGGCTCTGCCGCGCTCGAAGAAGGACCACCCCTCGCCAGACCGACTCGAGGAACGCTTCGTGGAATTCCGAGCCGCCAGCTGAAGACGGTTTCGGCGGGCTTCGAGGCAGGCTGGTGCTATTTGCCGCATAGCACTCAAATCACATCGGTCCTCGACGGAACGATATGACTCACGCAGGCAAGAGGCGGGCCACTACCTCGGCGAGCTGTTTGACGTTGCGGCACTCGTGCATCGTGACGTGCTCGGCATACACCTGAGCGGCGGAGTCGCCGGTGGACCAGGAGCGGGCTGGCTCTGGGTTGAGCCAGTAGGCATGCTTGGCTCGCGCCGTCATCGCTTGTAGCGCAGCAAGATTCGGATCAGTCCGATTGGTGCGGGCATCGCCGAGGATCAGCAGAGAGGTGCGGGGGCCGAGGGCGTCGATGTAGTTGTCCACGAAACACTGAAGCGATTCGCCGTAGTTGCTGCTGCCGAAGCGGGTGACGTTGGCGGTGCGGACTATTCGGGCGGCGGTACCGGGGGTGGGAGGTTCGCCGGGGATGAAGAAGGGGGTGATTTCGTCGCAGGTGTCGATGAAGCCGAAGCTGCGAACCTTGCTGAATTGATCTTGGAGGGCTTGGACCAGTTGGAGAGTGAATTCGGCGAAGCCGGTCACCGAGCCGGAGAGGTCGGCCAGGACGACGAGGTCGGGGCGGCCGTGTTTGCGGGCGCGCAGGACCGGGTCGATGGGGACGCCGCCAGTGGCCATGGAGCGGCGGAGCGTCCGGCGCATGTCGATGTGGCCGCGGACGGATTTGCGGCGGCGGGCCGAGAGGCGGGTGGCGAGTTTGCGGGCCAAAGGGGTGACGAGGCGGCGCATTTCGGCCAGGTCTTGTTCGCGGGCGCCGAGGAAGTCGACTTGGTCGGTGCTGGATTCGACGCCGCGGCGGGCGATGTATTCGGTGCCGCGGAGTTGGGCGGAGCGGAGGCGGGCCTCGGTGTGGACCGCGGTACGGAATTGAGTGAGGCGGCGGTTGGCTTCGATGGTGCGCACGGTGGTGTCGAATTCGCCGGTGAATCCGCCCATGCCTGCGACGATGCGGTCGATCAGGTCTTCTGGGCGCAGGGCTTTCATGGTCAGGTAGGAGGACCAGCCCGCGCCGGAGGCGGTGGTGACGGGGCCCGAGCTCTGGCCTGTTCCAGCTCCCCCGTAGGCGCCGAGTTCAGTCAGTGCTTGTTGAGCGAGTTCAGTGGCGGCCGCGCGATCATCTCGTGCCAGTGCGGAAACCAGTCGATCGCGTAGCGCATCGGCGGACTCCGGATGGGCCGGACATACCGACTCCAGCGGGTCTGGGGTGAGGAAGTACAGGTCGAAGAGCTGATCGAAGACAGCGCGTTGGCCGTTGCGGCGCAACAGGGTTGCCGCCAGCCCCGAGCGCAGTCGGTTCCGATCGGACAGGCCGAGAACGAGAATCGCCTCGGCGGCGTCGATGGTTTCGCTGGGACCCGCGTGGATACCGTGGTCGCGGAGCAGGCCGACGAATTCGACGAGGCGGTCGGTCATCGACTCGGCGGGCCGGTCGGGTCGACCACGCCGCGCGGGTGCCGTCATCGCGCCCCGCCTTGGGGAACGTTGGCGCGGCACACAAGCGCGAAAGGTCCCACGGCATCGCCAAATGCCGCACTACCGGCGCGCCACCTGGTCACTGGGGCAGGAGTATCAGCCGATTCGGTCCGAGGCATCGGATCAATGCTCAGCACCTGAACCATGAACCCATTGGTGGCCGCGTCCGCAGCAAAGGACGGCGCGATCCTCGCTCTCGCAATGTCATGCGCCGTCACTGCACCGCGTCCTTCCCGTGCGCCCCATCCGCGCCGAGTAAGCCCAGCCGTTCGGTCGCGATGCGGTGGTCGGATTGGTACTTGAGCAGGACACCGAGGGTGGAGCGGACAAGGGCGCTACTGACGTTGCGGGCGCCGAGGGTGGCGAGAGTTCGCGCCCAGTCGAGGGTTTCAGCGATCGATGGCGCTTTGCGCAAGGGCAGTTCGCGGAGGGCGCCGACGACGCCGACCAGCGGTTCGGCCAAATCCCGGTCCAGTTCGGGGACTTTCATCCGGACGATCGCACGTTCCAATTCGGCTGTCGGATAGTCGATATGGAGATAGAGGCACCGCCGCTTCAGTGCCTCGGACAGGTCGCGGTTGGCGTTCGAGGTGACAATGGCGAAGGGTTTGCGGACGGCGGTGATGGTGCCGAGTTCGGGGATGCTCACCTGGTAGTCGCCGAGCACCTCCAGGAGCATCCCTTCGAGTTCGACGTCGGCCTTGTCCAGTTCATCGATGAGCAGGACCGTGGGGTTCGGGTTGCGGATCGCGGCGAGCAGAGGACGGGCGAGGAGGAATTCCTCGGTGAAGACGTGGTCGCGGGTGCTGTCCCAGCTTTCGTTGTCGGTCGCGGTGATGCGCAGCAGTTGTTTTGCGTGGTTCCACTCGTAGAGGGCGCGGGCCTCGTCGATGCCTTCATAGCATTGCAGGCGTACGAGATCGGCGGTTGTCGCGGTCGCGACGGCCTTGGCCAGTTCGGTCTTGCCAACGCCCGCGGGGCCCTCGATCAACAGCGGTTTACCGAGATGGCCCGCGAGGAAAACCGCGGTGGCGATGTCGAGGGACGGCAGGTATCCGGCGTCGGTGAGTCGCTGGGTCACCTCGTCCACCGAACCAAAGAACTTACTCATCGGTAACAGTCTAGAACGTCTGCACGCAGCAGGTTTCGCCGTCCTGCCCTTCCGGCCGACCGCACTGGTGCCCAGGCCGGAGCAGACCCCGAGTCCTGATACCCGCGGGCTAGGGGAACCGTCATACCAAAGAATGAAACTTCCCTGTAATGGTGTTAGCCCCATTGTCTTTCGGCCGATCTCCGGCAGAGTGTAGACCGTCCGGTCGACGCGTTCAGGTCTCATCCGCACTCATGACGGCCATGATCGCGACCTCGATCCCGACCTGCCCGACGGGCTTCGCCCACTGGAGCAGACCCCTCGCAGAGGGATGGTGAACAAGCGGGTTCACCGAAAAAAGAAAGGATCCATGTGTTCTCGACAGCAAAGTCGACCACGCCACGCCGGAGATTGGCTCGTGTTGCCATGGCCGGCGCGTTTGTCGCAGTTCCATTGACCGCCTTGGCAGTTCCGGCCTCGGCGGAAGTCACAGCCGATGGTCCTGCGCTGACCGAAGTCCGGCACCACCGGCACGACCCATGGGACAACGACTGGGATTGCGACCGCCGCGGCCCCTGGGACGACTGGAATCACAGCGACGGCCGCTGGGACGACTGCGACCGTGGCGGACGTCACAATCGTGGACGTCACGACGACCGAGGGCCGTTCGGTCGCCTCTTCCCAGGCGGAATGTTCGGCAGCAGCTAGTTGCTGGACAGGGCGGGACTGAGCGGCACGTCACCGGAAAGCCGCTGTCGGGGGTTCCGCCCGCATGGACTTCGATGTCAGCCCGCTGGATGCGCGACGCTCGATCATCGTGTGCCACAACGGCAATGAATGCGTTGCCCAGCAGATTCAGAAAGAATTCATGGTGTTCTCGACAACCATTCCCCGCCGATTGCTGACCAAGGCCGCCGTCGCCGCCGCGATAGCCGCTGGGCCATTGGCCGCATGGTCGTTGCCTGCCTCGGCCGAACCGGTGACATCCTCGACTGTCGCCACGGAAATCGAACAAGACTTGCTGCAGGACTGCGTCAACCCGGATACCCAGGAACGACGCGACGACTGCGCGCCAGCACAGCAGGCGAAGGCCAAACGCGATTGGGCGAACAGCCCGTCCAATCCAATCAACCCCAACAGCCCGCTCAACCCGAACAACATCAACAACCCCAGCAACCCACAGAATCCGCATAATCTGAGCAACCCGGCCAACCCCGAGAGTCCGCTCAACCCCATGAATCCGAACAACCCGGCCAGCCCGATGAACCCCAATAACCCGGCCAACCCGAACTTCCCGGGCCACCCGGCCAACCCGCCGAGCCCAGGGCAATAGCGAGAACCCACGGGTTCCGACGGGTCCCGGTCCGAATGCGCAGTTCCGGCTGCATGCCGCACCATCCGCCGACTCGGCGACGACAACGGCCCATCGCCCGCAGAATCGCATAGCACCGCTGCCGCGCAATCCCCAACGCCGACGCGGCATCCTTCACCGGCACACCGGAATCCACCAGCCGCGCCAGCTGATCACCGAACCGGGCCAAATCCTCCTGAAACGACACGATCGCCGCAACCTCTCAAATCGAGAGTGTTGCGACGATCGCGTGAACCCGCCCAGGTGCCGGGCCGTTCGCCTATTCGACCCAGACTCAGGCGGTCTCGGTGATCGGCCGGTCGACCCAGCTCATCAGGCCGCGCAGCTTGGCACCGGTGACCTCGATCGGGTGCTCGGCGTTCGCCTTACGCAGACCCTCGAGCTCCTTGTTACCGCCCTCGACGTTCGCGACGAGACGCTTGACGAAGCTGCCGTCCTGGATGTCCTTCAGGATGTCCTGCATGCGCTTCTTGGTGTCGGCGTCGATGACCCGCGGGCCCGACAGGTAGCCACCGAACTCGGCGGTGTCGGAGACCGAGTAGTTCATGCGGGCGATGCCGCCCTCGTACATCAGGTCAACGATGAGCTTCAGCTCGTGCAGGACCTCGAAGTACGCCATCTCCGGCGCGTAGCCCGCCTCGACCATAACCTCGAAACCGGTCTTGACCAGTTCCTCGGTGCCGCCGCAGAGCACGGCCTGCTCACCGAACAGGTCGGTCTCGGTCTCTTCCTTGAAGGTGGTCTTGATGACGCCGGCACGGGTGCCGCCGATGCCCTTGGCGTAGGACAGCGCCAGGGCCTGACCCTCACCCTTGGGGTCCTGGTCGACCGCGATCAGGGCCGGAACGCCCTTGCCGTCGACGAACTGACGACGGACCAGGTGACCGGGGCCCTTCGGGGCGACCATCGCGACGGTGATCTCGGCCGGAGCCTTGATCAGACCGAAGTGGATGTTGAGGCCGTGGCCGAAGAACAGCGCGTCGCCGTCCTTCAGGTTGGGCTCGATGTCGTTGGTGAAGATCGACGCCTGCGCGGTGTCGGGCGCGAGCACCATGATCACGTCGGCCCACGCCGCGACCTCGGCGGGGGTACCGACGGTCAGACCGGCCTCTTCGGCCTTCGGACGCGACTTCGAACCCTCGGCAAGGCCGACGCGAACGTCGACGCCGGAGTCGCGCAGGCTCAGCGAGTGCGCGTGGCCCTGGCTGCCGTAGCCGATGACAGCGACCTTGCGGCCCTGGATGATCGACAGGTCGGCGTCGTCGTCGTAGAACATCTCGACTGCCACTGGTTGGTTCCCTTCTGGAGGATCAGCCCCGCCTCGGCGGGGAGCGCACCGTGCGGACGCAGGTGCTGAATGTGCAAATGGGATCTTCCCCGCGTACACGGGGCTTGCGGTACGCCGACCGTTGATCGCAGCAAGATTAGCTGGTCGCTGCGATCAACGGCTCGCACCCTAGCGGGTAGCCGTAATCGATTTCGGACCACGGCCGACTGCGACAACTCCGGACTGCACGATCTCTCGAATTCCGAACGGTTCGAGCATGCGCAGCAGCGCGTCGAGCTTGGACCGGGTTCCGGTCGCCTCGACGGTGAGCGCGTCCGGGGACACGTCGATGACCTTCGCCCGGAAGAGGGCAACGGCCTCAATCACCTGGGTCCGCACGCTGGCGTCAGCGCGCACCTTGACCAGGATCAGTTCACGGGCCACCGAGGCGTCGGAGTCCTGCTCGACGATCTTGATGACGTTCACCAGCTTGTTGAGCTGCTTGGTGACCTGCTCGAGCGGCAGGTCGTCGACGGTGACGACGATGGTCATGCGGGAGATCTCGGGCAGCTCGGTGCCACCGACCGCGAGGGACTCGATATTGAAGCCACGACGCGAGAACAGCGCCGCGACTCGCGCGAGCACACCGGGCTTGTCCTCCACCAGCACGCTGAGGGTGTGAGTCGTGCTCATCCTTCGTTCACCTTGTTCTGTTCGTGCTGGTGCGACATGGCTTCGTGGATCACGGCGGGCTCGGCGGCCGACTCGTCCTCGTCGAACAGGGGGCGGATGCCGCGCGCGGCCATGATCTCGTCGTTGCTGGTGCCCGCGGCGACCATCGGCCACACCTGGGCGTCCTTGCCGACGATGAAGTCGATCACCACGGGACGGTCGGTGATGGACTGCGCCTCGCGGATGGCGGCCTCGACGTCTTCTTCCCGCTCGACCCGGATGCCGTGGCAGCCGAGTGCTTCGGCGAGCTTGACGAAGTCGGGGATACGCAGGGTGTGCGTGCCGAGATCGGTGTTGGAGTAACGCTGCTCGTAGAACAGCGTCTGCCACTGTCGGACCATGCCGAGGTTGCCGTTGTTGATCAGCGCGACCTTGATCGGGACGCCCTCCACCGCGCAGGTGGCCAGCTCCTGGTTGGTCATCTGGAAGCAGCCGTCACCGTCGACCGCCCACACCTCTTTGTCCGGTGCGCCCATCTTGGCGCCCATGGCGGCCGGCACGGCGTAGCCCATGGTGCCGAGGCCACCGGAGTTCAGCCAGGTGCGCGGCTTCTCGTACTTGATGAACTGGGCGGCCCACATCTGGTGCTGCCCGACGCCCGCGCAGTAGATCGCGTCGGGTCCGGCCAACCGGCCGAGCGCATCGATGACGAACTCGGGCGAGAGCGAACCGTCGCTCGGCGTGCTCCAACCGAGCGGGTAGCTCTTACGGATGCCGTCGAGGTACTTCCACCATTCACCGAGTGCGAGCAGCGGCGCCGAGGTGGTCGCGGGATCGGACTTCAGGGTCTCGATCAGCTCGGCGATCACCTCGCGGCAGTCACCGACGATCGGGACGTCGGCGTGCCGATTCTTGCCGATCTCGGCCGGGTCGATGTCGGCGTGGATCACCTTGGCGTCGGGCGCGAAAGAATCCAGCTGGCCGGTCACGCGGTCGTCGAAGCGCGCGCCGAGGGTGATCAGCAGATCGGACTTCTGCAGTGCGGCAACCGCGCCGACGGTGCCGTGCATGCCGGGCATGCCCATGTTCAGCGGGTGGCTGTCGGGGAACGCGCCGCGCGCCATCAGCGTGGTGACCACCGGGATACCGGTCAACTCGGCCAGTTCGAGCAGCTCGACCGAGGCGTCGGCCTTGATCACGCCACCGCCGACGTAGAGCACCGGGTGCTTGGCTTCCATGATCATCCTGGCCGCCTCGCGCACCTGCTTGCCGTGCGGCTTGGTGACCGGGCGGTAGCCGGGCAGCCGCATTTCCGGCGGCCAGCTGAAGGTGGTGTTCGCCTGCAGCACGTCTTTCGGGATGTCGACGAGCACCGCGCCGGGGCGACCGCTCGCGGCCAGGTAGAACGCCTCGGCCATGATGCGCGGGATATCGATGCCCTCGGTGATGAGGAAGTTGTGCTTGGTGATCGGCATGGTGATGCCGGAGATGTCGGCTTCCTGGAACGCGTCCGTGCCGATCAGGCCGCGGCCGACCTGGCCGGTGATGGCGACGATCGGCACCGAGTCCATCTGAGCGTCGGCGATCGGGGTGACCAGGTTGGTCGCGCCGGGACCCGACGTGGCCATGCACACACCGACCTTGCCGGTGGCCTGGGCATAACCGGTCGCGGCGTGGCCCGCGCCCTGCTCGTGGCGCACCAGCACGTGGCGCACCTTGACGGAGTCGAAAAGCGGGTCGTACACCGGAAGAATCGCGCCGCCGGGAATGCCGAATACAGTGTCGACGCCGAGTTCCTCGAGCGAACGGACGACCGACTGCGCGCCGGTGACCCGCTCGGGCGGGACCTGGCGGCGGTTCGCCGCGTTCGTCGGGATGCCAGCGGGCGATGCCGGCTGATTCGCCGAAGGCGCCGGCCTGCGGGCCGAGGGCCCTGGCCGGGCGGTTGGTGCGCTCACCGTCTTGGTTTCCTCACTGCTTGTCGTTCTGACCCCGGACAACACTGGCTGTGCACGCGGTGCATGCGCCGCGCCGTGGTCCGGAACTCGGTGTCGATAGTCCGAACACAAAAAAGCCCCCGACAGCATGGCTGTTCGAGGGTGGCGCGTCGCGCGGGAGCTGACGTATTCGACTCAGATAGTCAGGCTCAACGCTGGACGCGCCGGCCGATTACGAGCAACTCGTTTCGATTCACGCGCATGACGGTATGTGTGCGCGAGTCGATCAGTCAAACAAGTCCCATTATGTGGGACAGAGTGGGTGCTCGAGTCTGTCCACCATGATGCGAGGATGGTGGTGTGTCATCACCGCATCAGTCCGTGCCACCGGCTAAATCATCCCACATCTCCGACGACGGCTCGGATACGGGTCGCTCGACGGATCCGGCGCAGCCGCCGCGGGCCGCCAAGATCATCCGAGTGCCGCAGCTGGCCTACCTGGGTGTACTCGTGCTGTTGTTCTGCGTGTTCTTCCCGTTCGTCGGCTGGCCGATCGCGCTGTGGTGGCTGCTGCTGATCCCGGTCGCGGTAGCGGTGTGGATCTATCGCACCAGGACCACCGTCTCCGAGGCCGGGCTGGATCTGCGCACCGTATTCGGTACACGGCACCTCGAATGGTCACAGGTCGCGGGGGTGACGATCCCCAAGCGCGGGTTCGTGCGCGCCCACCTGACCGACGACAGCGATGTGAAACTTCCCGCAGTCAGCTATGACCGACTGCGTGATCTGATCGACGCGTCGGGTGGCCGCATCCCGGACCTGTTCGCCGCAGAGGCCGCGGCGTGGGAGGCCAAGGTAGCGACCGAGAAGGAAAAGGCAGAAGCGGAGCGCGCCGAGGCGAAGGACGTCGCGGCCGAGCCCGCCGACACCGATACCGACAGCACCGCGACCAAGCCGGGCGACAGCGCAGAGTAGGACCGATAGCGGCGTGGTGCGTTATTCCCGAACCGGGTATGCGCATCCTCACCACGTCATCGATCTATCGGCGTGACCACCACCGGTAGGCTGACAGCCGGATGCGCGATCTGGTGAACGCGTGGGACGGAGGACCCCCGCCCCGATTCACCAGACCTGTGGACACCGACGGTGCCGGAACCGACACAACCGATGACACCGTCAGCGCCGACGCAAACCCTGCGCGGCGACACCATCCCGAACCACAGACCGACAGCGAGAAGCACAGTTCGACGGCGGCCCACCCCCGATGACCGGCACGTCGGCCCGCACGCGCGCGGGGTAACGTGGGCGACCGTCGAATTCGCTCGGCGCCGCCGAGCGAATGTGCGCAGTCGCAACTCAGCCCCCGCGACCTCCCGAGGATTCATACATGCCACCGCTTCGTTCACGGACAACCACCATCGGCCGCAATGCCGCAGGCGCTCGCGCACTCTGGCGCGCCACCGGTATGACCGACTCCGACTTCGGCAAGCCGATCGTCGCCATCGCGAACTCCTACACCCAGTTCGTGCCGGGGCACGTGCATCTGAAAAACGTCGGCGAGATCGTGGCCGACGCGGTGCGCGCCGCGGGCGGTGTGCCGCGTGAGTTCCACACGATCGCGGTCGACGACGGCATCGCCATGGGGCACGGCGGCATGCTCTACTCGCTGCCCTCGCGCGAAATCATCGCCGACTCGGTCGAGTACATGGCGAACGCGCATACCGCCGACGCGCTGGTGTGCATCTCCAACTGCGACAAGATCACGCCGGGCATGCTCAATGCCGCGATGCGCCTGAACATTCCGGCCGTGTTCGTCTCCGGCGGCCCGATGGAGGCAGGCAAGGCGGTGGTCGTCGGCGGTGTCGCGCAGGCGCCGACCGATCTGATCACCGCGATCGCGGCCAGCGCCAATATGAACGTCAGCGAGGAAGGGCTGAGCGAGGTCGAGCGCAGTGCGTGCCCGACCTGTGGCTCCTGCTCCGGCATGTTCACCGCGAACTCGATGAACTGCCTCACCGAGGCGCTCGGACTCGCGTTGCCCGGCAACGGTTCCACGCTGGCCACCCACCAGGCTCGGCACGCGCTGTTCGAGCGCGCGGGCACGGTGATCGTCGATATCGCGAATCGCTGGTATCGCGAAGACGATGCGTCGGTGCTGCCGCGGAATGTGGCCAACGCCAAGGCCTTCCGCAACGCGATGGCACTCGACGTCGCGATGGGCGGCTCCACCAACACGGTGCTGCACACGTTGGCCGCCGCACAGGAGGGTGAGATCGACTTCGATCTGCACACCATCGAGGAGACCAGCCGCCGGGTGCCGACACTGTCCAAGGTCTCGCCCAACTCCGACTACCACATGGAAGACGTGCACCGGGCCGGCGGCATTCCCGCCATCCTCGGCGAGCTCCGGCGCGCTGGCCTGTTGGAGACCGACGTCACCACGGTGCACACCAAGAGCTTCGACGAGTGGCTCGACACCTGGGATATCCGCTCCGGCAAGGCTTCCGAGGAGGCGATCGAGCTGTTCCACGCCGCACCCGGTGGCGTGCGCACGACCGAGCCGTTCTCCACGAACAACCGCTGGTCCTCGTTGGACACCGACGCCGAGGGCGGCTGCATCCGCGACCTCGAGCACGCCTACACCACAGAGGGCGGCCTGGTTGTGCTGCGCGGCAATATCGCCGTCGACGGCGCTGTCCTCAAGACCGCGGGCATCGACGAGGAGCTGTTCTCGTTCCAGGGTCCCGCGGTGGTCGTGGAATCTCAGGAAGCGGCCGTGTCGGCGATCCTCGGCAAGAAGATCAAGCCGGGCGACGTGATCGTGGTGCGCTACGAGGGCCCGAAGGGCGGGCCCGGCATGCAGGAGATGTTGCACCCCACCGCCTTCCTGAAGGGTGCGGGCCTGGGCAAGGAGTGCGCGCTGATCACCGACGGCCGCTTCTCCGGCGGCACCTCGGGCCTGTCGATCGGCCACATGTCCCCCGAGGCCGCCGGCGGCGGCGCGATCGGCCTGATCGAGGATGGCGACCAGATCCGCATCGACGTCACCACCCGCACCCTCGAGGTGCTCGTCGACGATGCCGTCCTGGCCGAGCGGCGCGCGAAAATGGATGCGTCCGAACGCCCGTGGCAGCCAGTCGACCGCGTCCGACCTGTCACCACGGCGCTGCGCGCCTACGCCGCGCTCGCCACCTCCGCAGACAAGGGCGCCGTCCGCTACGTCCCGTAGCAGCCGGCCCGAACGGCGCCTCAGGTCGAACGACGTGGGGCGCCGTTTTCGTTGAGCGAGACCAATTGTCCCGGCGTCCCGGCGTCCCGGCGTCCCGGCGTCGAAGGAGATATAGCGGAGAGCGCCGACGAACTATCGCCCTGAGGCGGTTCATCGTCAGACCCGGGTATCCGGACGCCTCGGTGGCGAACGCGACATGACCGAGCGATCTATTCGACACGTGCCGACAACCATGTCCCGTTTGACCGACACATGAACGGCGTCCCTCCTATCGATGCGAGGGACGCCGTTGGCTATCGATCCGTTGGTGGGACCCGGACAACTGATCTCGCGAGTACATGGGCAGCTCACCGCGCACGCCCGGAGCCTGACCCGAGCACCCGGTGCAGGGGGTGGACGCAGGCCTCGCGGGCACCCCGACCGGTACGGCCCGAAGATTCGGGGAGGCGGACTAGAAGGGGCGGATGCCGAGGAAGGGGTTGCCGCCGTGCAGCCAGATCCAGGTGCCGACGGCGGCGGCGATGGCGAGGATCAGGACAGCGAAGGAGCCGTAGGCGGGGCGGGTGGCCCAGCCGCGGTTGCGGTCGAAGGACAGGCGGCCCGGTCCGGTCAGGATGATGGCCGCGGCAGCGCCCGCCAGGATGGATTCCAGTTCGACGCCGGTCGCGACCTTGTATTGGAAGCCGGGAAGCATGCCCTGCTTCCAGGCCCACGCGTCCAGGATGACCGCGAGTACGGCCCCTGCGGCCAGCGGGGTGGCCAGGCCGAGAACAAGCAGTCCGCCGCCGCCGAGTTCACCGGCCGTCACCAGGATGGTGGCCATCGTGGGGTGGTCCCAGCCGCCGTTGGCCATCATGTCGCGGGTGCCGTCCAGGCCGGGCCCGTGGAACCAGCCCGTGAGCTTCATCAGCCCGTGGTAGATGAAGGTGCCGCCGACGACCAGGCGCAGCGCGAACAGGCCCAGATCGAGGGTGCCGCGGCGATTGTCACCGTTGCGACGGCGCAGTGGTCGACTCGGCTCACTCGGCGGGCTCGCGGCGGGCGGGATGCTGGCGTACGCGTAGGCAGGTGCGGTCTCTGCCTGGTTCGCCTGCTCACCGACGGCGGGGACCTCGGGGTCCAGACCGAGCTCGTCGTCGGTGTGCGGCACGTCCTTGGTCAGCTCGGGACCCTTCGCCAGCGGGGAGAGCTGTTCGGTGGGTGAATCGAACGGGCTGCTCACACCGCTGCCGGTGGTCGAAACCGCCTCCTGCTCCGCCGTCGACGGCGCCGTGCCGCCTGCGGAACCGACGGTCGTGGATGTGTCCTTCGACTTGTCGGTCACGACCCGCCCTCGCTGACACTCGCCTCGGTAGCGCTCAACGCGCGCTGTGACATGGTTTCCTGGCTCACGACCGCACCTCGCCCGGGTTCGGCTTCGGCGCGCGCGAGGCGCACGGTGTTGATCGTTCGCTCACAGACTCGCTCACGGCTTAACACCCTATGCCGCGGCGGGCACCGACGGGCGGTCTGGAAGCAACGGCGTGTCAGCTTCCGGGTTCGGTGCGACAACACCCGACCCGGGAGGGGCGCGACGGTCAGTGTTTCCGTAACGTCTGAACCATGAGTTTGGTTGTCGCGGGCCGTGTCGCCCTGAGCTTGGCGCTCGGCTCCGTCCTGCTGGCAGGCTGCGCACGGTTCGACGATTCAGCTTCCAGTCCGTTCACCCCCGAGCCGACCGTCAATCCCGCCGACCCCAAACCGCCCAAGCAGCCGCCGACCCCGGGCGCTCGCCCGACCGGTCCGTGCATAGATCCCGACCCGGCGGTCGTGGCGACCTGCATGGACACCACCGGCGGTCTGATCGCGCTCGGTGACAGCGCACTGGTAGCCGAGCGGCGCACCGGGCGCATCCTGAAGGTGGTGTCGGTGGACCCGAGCAGCCCGCAGGAAACTCCGACCGAGGTCACGCGCGTCGAGGTGGACGGCTCCGGCGACGGCGGGCTCTCCGACATCGCACTCTCCCCCACCTTTCGCGAGGACGGGCTGATTTACGCCTACATCACGACCGCCACCGACAACCGGGTCGTCCGCATCGCGGAGGGCGGACCGCCGAAGCCGATCCTGACCGGAATTCCTAAGGGCGCCACCGGTAACCACGGTTCGATCGAGTTCGTCACACCGACGCAGATGCTGGTGTTGACCGGCGATGCGGGCAACCCCGGCGCTGCCGCATCAGCGTCCTCGCTGGGTGGCAAACTGCTGCGGGTCAACTCCCCCGCGCCCGGGTCGACGGCGGAGGTCGTGGTGTCGGGCATCGGCACCGCGGGCGATATTTGTGGCGACGGCAAGGACATCGTCTGGATCACTGACCGCACCGCGACCGAGGACCGCCTGCAGCTGCTCGCCAAGAACGGCACCGTCAGCACCGCGTGGACCTGGCCCGACCGTCCCGGCGTCGCGGGATGCGCGGCGGCCAGCGACGGCGTCGCCATCGCACTGACCACAGCGAAAGCGGTGGCGATCGCCATAGCCGACCCGAATACGCACGCCGTGACCTCCGCGCCCAGCCTCATCGCACAGGACAAGTACGGACAGCTCGGCGGCGCGGCGGCCGGCGGCGACGGCACTATCTGGGTGGCGACGGTCAACAAGACCGATGGTCAGCCCGGGCCGTTCGACGATCGCGTCGTGCGGATCCCGCCACCGCAGGGCGGTGGCGGGTCGGACTGACCGCACCCTCGGAGAGATCGGGCCGCAACACCTGGTGTTGCGGCCCGATTCTGTTGCGGCAGGGGGTAGTTCAGCCCAGTATCAGCCGCAGGCGGCGAGCACCAGTTCGCGCACCCTGGCGGCGTCGGCCTGCCCGCGGGTGGCCTTCATGACGTCACCGACGATCTTGCCTGCTGCCTGGACTTTGCCGGAGCGGATCCGATCGGCGATGTCCGGGTTCGCGGCGAGCGCCTTTTCTACCTCGGCCTGCAACGCACTGTCGTCGCTGACCATGCCCAGCCCCTTCGCGGCCACGATCTCCGCCGGGTTGCCCTCGCCGGCCAGCACGAAGTCGACGACCTGCTTGGCGACCTTGTTGTTCACTGTCTTCGCCTCGACCAGCTTGATCACCTCGGCGACCTGGGCGGGGGTGATCGGCAGGTCCTCCAGCGAAACCTCGCGCTCCTTGGCTTTTTCGGTGAGGTAGGCAACCCACCAAGAGCGCGCCTCGTTGGCCGGGGCGCCCGCGTCGACGGTGGCGATGATGAGGTCGAGCGCGCCCGCGTTGACGAGGTCGCGCATCACCTCATCGGACAGCTCCCAGTCGGCCTGGATCCTGGCGCGGCGCAACCACGGGTACTCGGGAATGGTGGTGCGCAGCTGGTCTACCCAGTCCGTTTCGGGCGCGACGGGTTCCAGGTCGGGCTCGGGGAAGTAGCGGTAGTCCTCCGCGGTTTCCTTGACCCGGCCCGGCGAGGTGCTGCCGTCGGCCTCGTGGAAGTGGCGGGTCTCCTGCACGATGCTCAGGCCCTCGGCCAAGCGCGCGGCCTGACGCCGCATTTCGAAGCGGACGGCGACCTCGACGCTCTTGAGCGAGTTCACGTTCTTGGTCTCGGTGCGGGTGCCGAATTCCGGTGCGCCGATGGGCATCAGCGACACGTTGGCATCGCAGCGCAGCGAGCCCTGCTCCATCTTGACGTCGGAGACGTTGAGCGACTTCAGCACCTCGCGCAGGGCGGTCACGTATGCGCGGGCCACCTCCGGCGCGCGCTCACCCGAGCCGGTGATCGGCTTGGTGACGATCTCGATCAGCGGCACACCGGCCCGGTTGTAGTCCAGCAGTGAGTGACTCGCGCCGTGGATGCGGCCGGTCGCACCACCGACGTGCAGCGACTTGCCCGTGTCCTCTTCCATGTGCGCGCGCTCGATCTCGACGCGGAAGACGCTGCCGTCGTCGAGCACCACATCCAGGTGGCCGTCGGTAGCGATCGGCTCGTCGTACTGGCTGATCTGGTAGTTCTTGGGCTGATCTGGGTAGAAGTAGTTCTTGCGCGCGAACCGGCCCCACGGGGTGATCGAACAGTTCAGCGCCAGCCCGATCCGGATCGCCGACTCGACCGCCTTCTCGTTCACCACCGGAAGCGAGCCGGGCAGTCCGAGGCATACCGGGCACACCTGAGTGTTCGGTTCCGCGCCGAACTCGGTGGGGCAACCGCAGAACATTTTGGTCGCGGTATTCAGCTCGACGTGAACCTCCATGCCCAGCACCGGCTCGAACCGGGCGATGACATCGGCATAGTCCATCAGGTCGTCGGAGGGTGCGCTCATGGCGATAAGTCTATTCACCCGCCCGCCGTCGGATTCCGAGGGTTCCTGCGGCCGATCCGGCGGCGGCTACCAGCCACTATCGGTAGCCACATCGATCACCGTCGGGTGTCGAAGTGGCAACCGGAGCAGCCGCGATCACTTCGGCGGGACCCGCTGGGTCAGCCAGGTGGTGACGTAGGCCAGCACCTCTGGCGAGATGGTGGTCTCGATAGTGTTGTATTCGCTGGGCAAGCCGGTCTCGGTGGGCTGCATGAGGTGGTTGAGGCCGGGGAAAGTGAGCACCGTCGCGTCGGGGTCGGCGGCGAGGTTGTCACGCATCGGCTGTTCGTTCTGGGCGGCGGGAACCTGGAGGTCTTTGCCACCGTAGAAGGCGAGGACCGGCACACGCAGCGCCTTCAGTGCGGGTGCCGGATCGTAGGCGACCAACGCCGCGAAGTACGGGGTGATCTGAGCTTCGAGGTCGGCTGCCTTGGTGCGTTTACCCTCTGGGAGTGCCGCGTACTGTTCGCGAGCCAGCTTCTTGGCACCCTCGACATCACCGGTCCGCAGCAGCGCGGTCACCGCGGTAGTGTCGCGGACCTGCGCGGCCAGTTCTTCGGGCGGGGTGCCCTGTGCCGCGCCGATCAGTTCGGTCTGCTCGTTCACCACATCGGCGCCGACCACGGATGGGCCTGCCATCGCGATGACAAAAGCGACGCCGCTGCCGGGACGCGAGGCCACCAGAGGCGCGAGGTAGCCGCCTTCGCTGTGGCCGAACAGTCCGACCCGGGCCGGGTCGATGTCCGGACGGCCGCGCAGGAAACTCACACCTGCCCCGGCATCGCCCGACAGGTCGGTGTAGCTCGCTGTGTCGAGGTTGCCGCCGGTACCGCCGACACCGCGGTCGTCGGTACGCAACACCGCGTACCCCGCGCGAGTCAGGGTGTCGGCGATGAGCAGGAACGGCTTGTGGCCCATCAGTGCCTCGTCGCGATCCTGGGGGCCGCTGCCGGTGATCAGCAGCACCGCAGGGAAGGGCCCGTTGCCCTGCGGCTGGGTGAGTGTGCCCGCGATGGTGATGTCGCCGCTGCGGTAGGTGACGTCCTCGGACCGGTACGGGAAAGGCGGTTTCGGCTCCTGTGGCCGCGGGAGCGCAGCGACCTTGCCGCGCTCCATCGCCAACGGGAAACTCTGCCCGCCCTGGGTGAAGTCACCGGTGATCTTGCCCGCGCCTGCGTCGTACCTGCCGTGGAACCTCGGGTCACCCGGGATGTCGGGGATGGCGAATTCCACTGCGTCACGGTCGGTCTTCACATCCTTCAGCGGTGTCTCGTGCACACCCTGCACGGGGATGTCGATGGTGGCGGTGCCGTTGTCGGCGAAGGTCACCCCGATATCGAGCGGCTTCCCCGGAGTCTGGATCGCCCCCTTCCAGTCACCGGTCACCGGGTTGGGCGGGTTGTCGGATCCCGACGAACACCCGGCCACCATGGTGGCAACGACAAACAGAACGAACGCGACCACTCGTCCATTGCGCATGGCCACCACAGTACCTACGCCGCGGAAATGGTCGGATGAATCACCGAATCACACTGACACGACTGTCAATACCTGCTCGAGACCCTGAAAGCCTTTCGGGTTACGGGTGTACAGGGGCAAGCCGTGCACCGATGCGACGGCCCCGATCATCAGATCGAATTTTCGCGGCTTCGGGCTGCGGCCACCAGCGGTGACCAGGCCCGCCATCAGCGTGAATCGGCGAGCCGCTTCGGCCGTGAACGGCAACGACTCGAAGGAACTTTCGAACTCCTGCAAGCGCTCGGTGCGCAGCAGCCGAATGATCGCGTCGGGTGCCGCTGCGATACCCAACCCGAGTTCGGCAAGGGTCACGGCGCTGACCTTCGATACGATCGGAAGCCGATCTTCCGGCAGCTCGTCGAGATCGATCAGCACACAGGTGTCGAGCAGGCCCGCGTCGTGGCGCTCACTGGTCATCGAGCCGGTCTTCACCGAAAACTGCGTCCACCTGTGCACGTTCTTCGGCACTCGACCCGGCGCGGGCAAAGCGGGCCAGTCGCTGCTTCAGCTCAGCGGTGGTGATCTCCCGTTTCGGGGCCAACGGTCGCAGCTCACCCACTGGACGACCGTTGCGGGTAATGATGAAGCATTCACCCGCTTCGAGAGCAGCCATCACACCGGCGCTGCCATTCCGCAGCTCCGCCTGGCTGATCGTCCTGCTCATATAGCCATAGGTAGCATCAGCCGCTATCTGTTCTACAACGCGTTCCGGACCCACGAGCAAAGCTCAGCCGAAGAATGCCTCCGCTTCGCGGTAGCGGTCCTCGGGAACCCGCTTCAACTGCTTGGTGGCCTCCGACAGCGGGACGAGGTCGATCGAGGTACCACGCAGGGACACCATTTGGCCGAAGTGTCCCGCGTGCACGGCTTCAGCGGCGTGCAGGCCGAAGCGGGTGGCGAGAACGCGGTCGTAGGGGGTCGGACTGCCGCCGCGCTGGACGTGGCCGAGGACGGTGGTGCGGACTTCCTTGCCGATGCGGCGTTCGATTTCGACGCCGAGCTGCTGGGCGACACCGGTGAAGCGCTCGTGGCCGAACTCATCGATGCCGCCCTCGCGCAACGTGAATCCGGCATCCGGCGCCGGGTGCGCGCCCTCGGCGACGACACAGATGAAGTGCTTGTCGCCGCGCTGGAAGCGGCGCTTGATCATGGTGCACACCTCGTCCACATCGAACGGCACCTCGGGCACCAGGGTCAGGTGCGCGCCTGCGGCCATGCCCGCGTGGATGGCGATCCAGCCCGCGTGGCGTCCCATCACCTCGACGAGCATCACGCGCTGATGCGATTCCGCGGTGGTGTGCAGCCGGTCGATGGCCTCGGTGGCGATGGAAAGCGCGGTGTCGTGGCCGAACGTGACGTCGGTGCAGTCGATGTCGTTGTCGATGGTCTTGGGCACCCCGACCACGGGGACCCCTTCATCGGACAGCCAGCTCGCGGCGGTGAGCGTTCCTTCGCCGCCGATCGGGATGAGCGCTTCGATGCCGTTGTCATCGAGCGTCTGCCTGATCTGCCCCAGACCGGCGCGCAGCACGTCCGGATTGGTGCGGGCGGTGCCGAGCATGGTGCCGCCCTTGGTGAGCAACCGGTCGGTGCGATCGTCATTGAGGATCGGGATCTTCCGGTCTTCCAATAGGCCACGCCAGCCGTCCTGGAAACCGATGATCGCGTCTCCGTAGCGGCCGTTCGCCGTGCGAACGACGGCGCGGATGACCGCGTTCAGTCCTGGGCAGTCTCCGCCTCCGGTCAAGACTCCGATGCGCATGTCCGATATCTTGCCCGGCACTGCGGGGCCGTAGGGCCCCGCCCCCGTGAACCCTGGGTTACGGAAACGGTCAGTAGACATCGACAATCGCATTCTCGCCGCTGGCGCAGGTGACGAACTCGTCGCCGGCTGCGCATTCCATGGTGTAGTCCCCGTTCCTCGGCCTGGCTATAGGCGACTATCGAGCGGGTGCTTCCCGCGTCGCTCACGCCGCCCGCCACAGGCAGCCCGGCGCTCGGCAGGGGCGTCGGCGCGGAAAGATGCGACCGGATCAGCAGACTCATCCCGTCGAAGGGAAAGGCTGTGCGCCGGTAGGGCATTCGTCGAGCACACAGGCCAGCGAGCCCCGCGACCTCATCCCGTAGTCGTGATCGTCAAGGGTCGTCGCTACCCGGTCGAGTCAGGAACAGGCGCCGCCGGAGAGTTCATCGAGGTGTTGCGAAATCAGCGTTGCCACCTTGTCCAGCACCGCCGTTCCCTCCGAGAACGAACCCGAATCGGGTTGTGCCGCAATAGCGACGGCGATCTGCCCATCCGACGTCGGCACCAGGCCGAGCTGCCGAACCAGGTATGCGCCCGAGAGGTCAGGTCCCCAACCGCCCTTGAATTCGGCACCGGTGAACGCACCGAGTCCCCAGCGCTGGTTGGGCGTGATCTGCTCCATCAGCGTGATGACGCTCCCCGTCTGCGACAGGCATGGCAGTCGCGACACGAAGCGAACCTGGTCAGCCAATGTCCACTCCGCCTGACCGAATGCCGAGTGCTCGGATCTGGTCCGCGTCGCCGGCACCGTGGTTCTGGTGTCACCGCCCTCGCGCAGCACGGCCTCGACCGCTTTCGCCGCTTCCTGACCACTGCCGAGCGATTGCCACAGAGTGTCGGCGGCGGCGTTGTCCGAGGCGGTGATCGCCGCGGTGGCGGCATAGGTCGAGTTCGCCGAATTACGGCGCAATGCGGCGACTGTCAGCGGGACCTTCATGGTCGACCAGGCGGGTCCGGTGGTCCAGTCACCGAAGGTGACCATTTTGTCGCCGCCGACCGCCATGATCGCCATGCCGACACGGCCGCGCAGGCCCGCCTGCAGTTCGACGAATCCGGCGGCGAGCGTGCCCGGAATTGTCATCGACAGGTGCTGTTGGTCGGTGTGCGCCGCGGCCTGGGTGATGCTCGACGGCGGCGCGGCCGAGTTCGCACCGGTACCGGTCCCACAGGCGGTCAGCGGCAGCAGCGCGACCAGCGCCGCGGCGCCGACAACCGTGCGGAAGCGCCGGGATCGAACAGTAGACATATTTGGACACATTCTCGTTGCGAACTCATCACAGTACCGGTGTCAGTACGGTTTCGGAAACCTTAGCCGGATGACGAGAACCGCACCTGGCTGAATCCGGTGCACCCGACACATCGTGAGCCGTGAACGTCATCGCCACGGGAGGCTGAACAGCAGCAACCCGTGCCACGCCGGCACAGGGTAGGCACCGATCGACGGACACGGAACCTGGTGCGAGCTCGCTGTGGTTGCCGTTTCAGTAGACATACACCACGGCGTTCTCACCGCCGCTGCAGGTGATCATCGGGCCGTCTGCGACGCAATTCATCGTGTATGTCCGGCCGGTGACCGGGCTGGTCGCCACCACCGAGCGCGGTGCGCGTGAGACGTTGGCGGTCGCGGACTCGGCGTAAGCCCTGCGGACCTCTTCGGCGAACTCACAACTGGTCACTTGGCTGCCTGCGGCCACCTGGGTGAACGCCCCACGCCCTGATCCGCTTGCCGAGCACGGGCGCGCGCTGTCGGGCAGGGCGACCGGAGTCGACGACGTGGGCGCGGTGGTCTTCGCGGGCGCAGTCGAGGCGCTCGGTGTGGTGCTGTTGCGGGTCGTCGGGGTCACTGACGACCCGGGCTCGACGTCGGCGGCGGAGGTCCCCGAATCGTTGGAGCCGAACAGCTGCCAGCTCACCACAGCGCCGACCGAAAGCACGACGACGGTGAGCACACCGATCAGGATCGGCATTACGATCGATCGCCGCTGTGGTGATGGGGAATACGGGTCCGCCGCCGAATCGGGCTCGTAGTAATCGTCGTCATCGTCATCGTCATAGTCGCCGGGAGACGCATAGTCGCCGCGGGCGCGAGAATCGGCCGCCGCCGCGTAGTCGGACGCGCGGAACTCATGACCCGCGGCGTGCTGTGGTGGGTGTGGCTGCTGGAAAGGCGAATTCGACGGGCTACCGGAGAACCGCTGTGGATCCGAAAGGGTCTGTGTCTCGGGATAGAACGCCGGCTCGGGGCGCTGCGGTGCTTGGTACCGCTGCGTTTCCTGGGCCTGCTGCGGATCCGAATACTGCCGTCCACCAGGATGTTGGTCTGCGAACAGAGGTGGTCCGGAGTTCGGCTGCGGGTCCGCGTACTGCTGCGCGCCGGGATGTTGCGGCTCCGAATACGGCTGCGGCGGCGAGTACTGCTCGCTGTCCTGATACAGATGCGCATCAGGAAAAGGACGAACGGACGGCTGCTGCGCGGGCGGATAGGGCGCGGGCGGTCCGAACGGCGACCCCGCGGGCTGTTGCGGCGGCAGCGGGGTGAACTGGAGGTCGGTCTGTGTGACCACCGTCGGGCCGGTGGGGTGGATGACCAGCTCGCCCGTCGTCTCCGGCGGAATGAAGGCCGAATGCCGTTGCACCAGGGTGGGGTCGGACTGACCGAAGGTCGCCGGGTCCGGCGCACGCACGACGAACGTGGGACTGCTCGCCGTCGGCGCGCTGCCGAGGGTGGCTCGGGCGGCCCGCGCCAGATCTGCTGCGGTGGGATACCGGTCGGCGGGGTCCTTGGCCATGCCGCGGGCGATCACCGCGTCCATCGAGGCCGGGATCCCCGGCCGCTGCACGCTCGGTCGCGGCGGCGGCTCGGAAAGGTGCGAGCGGATCAGCACACTCATGCTCGCCACCGGGAAGGGTGTTGATCCGGTAAGGCATTCGTGCAGCACACAGGCCAGCGAATAGATGTCGGCGCGGCCGGTGACCTGGCCGACGTCGAACCGCTCCGGCGCCATGTAGGTATAGGAGCCGATAGCCATCCCGACCTGGGTCATCGCGCTGTCGCCCTCGGTGTAGGCGATACCGAAGTCGACGAGATAGGCGAAATCCGCGTCGGTTACCAGGATGTTGGCGGGCTTGACGTCGCGGTGTACCAGACCGTCGGCGTGTGCGGCGTCAAGGGCCGCGGCGATCTGCTCGATGATCCCGATCGCGCGTTCGGCGCTCAACGGCCCCTCGTGGCGCAGCAGCGAACGCAGATCTATGCCGGGTACCAGGCGCATGTCGATGAACAGCACGCCATCGATCACGCCCCAATCGTGGATAGGGATGATGTGCGGCTCGGCCAGCCGTGCGGCGGCCTGCGATTCGCGCCGGAAGCGCACCTGGTAGGCCGGGTCCTGGGCCAGCTCCTCCGAGAGCAGCTTCACCGCAACCACACGGTCCTTCACCGCGTCGTAGGCCTCGTAGACCTCGCCCATGCCGCCTTTGCCGAGTAGCGAGCGCAGCTCATACGGCCCGAATCGACTTCCGACCCTCCGACCAGGTCCGTCCACCCCGTCATTCCTCCACATCCCGAGCTGGGATCACGCACCGCCAATCACGTCGGTTCGCGATCGGGTTCTGCCCGTCGAACAGTGGATTCTCCTGGTGACACCACCCCGTGGTCAAACGCAAAGACGATCGCGGCGGCCCGATCGCGCAGCTCGAGCTTGCCGAATATGTGCCCGACATGGCTTTTCACGGTGACTTCCGAGATGCCGAGTTCACCAGCGATCTCGGTGTTGACTCGACCGCGGCCGATCAGTTCGAGCACTTCGTACTCGCGTGCGGTCAGCTCCGGAAGCCGGGAGTCGGGGGGACGCACGGGTCGCACGGTGCGGTAGGCGGTGAGCACCCGGCCGGTGACCGCGGGGTCGAGCCAGGCTCCGCCCGCAGCCACCGTCCGCACCGCGCGGATCAGATCCTCGGCGGGCGAATCCTTGAGGATGAACCCGGCCGCCCCCGCGCGCAGCGCACCCGACAGCAACTGGTCGTCGTCGAAAGTGGTGAGCACGAGAACTGGCGGGGCGTCGTCTGTGGTGCGCAGCATTCGGGTGGCATCGATGCCGCCGATGCGTTTCATGCGCAGGTCCATGAGAACAACGTCGGGGCGTTTGTCCACGAGTGCCGCAGGCACTTCGTCCCCGTCCGAGCATTCCGTCACGAGGAAACCGTCGCGCCTGCGCAGGATTCGCCGCAGTCCACCGCGAACCAGTTCCTGATCGTCGACGACCAACACGGCGACCTCGTCATTGGCCGGTCCCGGTGAGCTCACGCGTCCTCCCGCGCCGAGGTCTGGCCCAGCAGCGAACACCACGGCCCGGATCGGCCCGTCAGCGGGAACTGCGCGCGCACCGACCAGCCGTCGTCGAAGGGACCGGCGGTGATCCGGCCGCCGAGCAATTGGGCCCGCTGGGCCATACCGGACAACCCCATCCCATGTCCTCGATTCGGCGGCAAGCCCTCGGGCAGTGTGTTGTTCACGACGAGGGTCACCGCGGCGGCGTCCACCGCGAGCCCGACCGACGCGGCCGCGCCCGGCGCGTGTTTGACGACATTGGCCAGCGACTCCTGCCCGATCCGGTACAGCGCGAGCCCGACCGCTGCCGACACCATGCCCAGGTCGGCAGCGCCGGTGTAGCGGACATCCAGTCCCGCGCGCACGAAATCACCGACCAGACCCTCGATGTCCTCGACGCCGGGCTCCGGAGCGTCCTTCGAGGGCTGCACATCGAGCAGGCCGATGGTGCGCCGGATGTCGGCCATGGCCTGCCTGCCGAGCCGCTCCGCATCGACGAGCGCCTCGACCGCGTCATCGACATCGCGATCGGTCTGCAGCGCGTGCCGCGCCGCGGTGAGATGCAGCAGTGTGATGCTCAACGAGTGCGCGATCACGTCGTGCACCTCGCGAGCGATCCTGCGACGTTCCTCGTCGGCGGCTCGAGCTGCTCGAATGTCCTGGAACTCGCGTTCCTGGTACAGGAACCGGCGTTGGTACTGCATCATCACACCGACCAGCCAGCCGAGCGCGATCCCGAGGATGTACATCGGCAGCCCTTCCAGCCGCGCACCCGTCGGGCTCCACTGCAGATTTCCCGCCAGGTCGAAGGCGAGCAGTTCCACTATCGCGACAACACCGAAGAGCACGCTGGCGCGCTTGGGGGCGATGGCGGCCACTTCGCCGACGCTGACGATGAGAACGAACGGGGCGAAGTCCCCCGACACCGGCTGGATCAGGAACAACGCCATCGCGGCCATCCCGGAGCACGCGACGATCCACGGCCACGGACGCACGCCGAAAATGCAGAACAGCGGTGCGGCGATGAACATCAGCACCATGGCCAGCACCGGCACTGCCGTCGGGAAATAGCTGTGACGCTGTGCCGTCGCCGCGACACCGACCAGCAACAACGCCACGTCGGCGCTGACAATCAGCGAGGGCGGGTAGTCGAACGGAAGTTCTTCGATGTTCTGCCTGGCCACCGCGATGGGGTGGCGCGCGAACGCGACGGTACGTGACCAGTTGGTCCCGGTCTCCCGGAACGGAATCGCCGGTCCGCCGCCCGCAGGCGAGATCATGGCGCGGGTCACATCCATCATCCAAGGCTAACCGCCCGACCGGCCCTGGTCATCGTCCCTGGAGCGGTCCGACTCTCCTACCACGGGCGGAGATCGATTCGGGTCCCTGGCACGAAGACAGCGCTTTTCGGCGGCCGTAGCGTGAACAGCATCCGCTTCGCGTTGCGTCATTCGCGGCCGGAGACGAACACATCACGGAAGGCGAATGCCATGTCTTGGGAAGATCAGCACGCCCGAACCGACATTGTGCACACCGTGCTCACCCGTGCGGCAGTCGATCCGGACGGTCCAGACCTGTTCTCGGAAATCCCGGGGTTGGAACGACTCTTCGGGGGTCCGGACGGCTTATTGCTCGCACTGCGATATCGGTGGAATCTACATTTCGACGCGAAAATGGAGCAGGCTCTGCTGGAGGGGAAGTCTGCCGTCGAGGTCTACCTCGAACTCGCCTCGGAACAACCAGCGCTGCGGGCGGTGCTCGACGCGCACCATCGGCGCAGCGACCTGAGGTCGCGGGCCATGGCGCAATAAGCAACGAAAAGAAAGTGGGGGAAGCTATGTCGGACCACGCGATGTTGGAGCTGTCGGACATCACCAAGCACTACCGGGTGGGTGAGCAGACCGTGCGCGCGCTCGACGGCGTCAGCCTCCGCATCGGCCCGGGCGAATTCACCTCGATCATCGGCCCTTCCGGCTCGGGCAAGAGCACGCTGCTGCATCTACTCGGCGCGCTGGACAGCCCCGATTCCGGGTCGATTCGCTTCCAGGGTGCGGAGATAGGCTCACTGGAGGAGGAAAAACAGTCCGAGTTCCGGCGCCATCGTGTCGGTTTCATCTTCCAGTTCTTCAATCTGCTTCCGACGCTGACCGCATGGGAGAACGTCGCGATTCCGAAGCTGTTGGACGGCACCGGATTACGCAAGGCCAAGCCGCGCGCGCTGGAACTGCTCGACCTGGTCGGGCTCGGCGACCGCGCCGCGCACCGGCCTGCCGAACTATCCGGCGGTCAGATGCAGCGGGTCGCGGTCGCGCGGGCGTTGATCATGGACCCGCCGCTGATCCTGGCCGACGAACCCACCGGCAATCTCGATTCGAAGACCGGTGCTTCGATCCTGAAACTGCTCGGCGATATCGCGAGCAACGGCAACTCGGTGGTGATGGTGACCCACGATATGGGTGCCATCGAGTATTGCGATCGGGTGATCACGTTGCGCGACGGTCGGATCGGCTCCAACGACAAGGTGGAGCGCGAACAGCGCACGGTGCGGGCATGATCCGTGCTGCGTGGGATCGGCTGCGGCTGTTCAATATCCGCGAACTGCTCGCGCATCGCGGCCGGACCCTCATGTCGCTGACCGTGATGGGCGTTTCGGCGGGCCTGCTCGTCGCGGTATTCAGCATCTCCGGCTCGGTCACCGGTTCGGTGGATCGACTCACCCACAGCCTGGGCGGTCAGGCCGTGCTGGAGATCACCGGTGTCACCGACGCGGGCTTCGATCAGCGACTGCAACAACGGATCGCCACGACGCCCGGCGTCGAGAAGGCGGTGCCGATGTTGCGCACCCAGATCGGCAGCGGCGCCGAACGCGCCCTGCTGATCGGCGCCGACGCGAGCATCGCCGCGCTCGGCAGCGAGTTGGCCGGCCCCATGGGCGCGCAGGCGGGCAAGCTGCTGAGCGTGCCCAACGGCGTGCTCGTCGGTGCCGCGATGGGCCGCGTCGAGGGTGAGAGATTCGCACTCGGATCCGGAACCGTGACCGTCGCAGGCGTTCTCGACGACAACAGATCCGAGCAGCTCAATGGTGGTCACATCGTCGCCGCCCCGCTGGGGGTCGCACAGCAGGTGACGGGGCGGCCCGGACGGCTCGACTCCATTCAGATCGTTCCCGCGCACGGCGCCGACCTCGGAGCACTGCGCGCCGCGCTGACCGAGGTCGTCGCCGGCCGTGCCGTTGTCGCCGAACCGAGTCTGCGCACCATCCAGGCGGGCGGTGCGATCCAGCTGGTCCGGTATTCGACGCTGATGTCCTCGGCGGCCGCGCTGATCGTCTCGGCGTTCCTTATCTATAACGCGATGAGTATGGCCGTCGCGCAACGCAGGCCGGTGTTGTCGCTGCTGCGTGCCATCGGCGGCCAACGCGCGCCCATGGTGCGCGACCTGCTCGTCGAAGCGGCGCTGCTCGGTGTGCTCGGCGGCGCGGTCGGGGCGGTGCTCGGTGTTGTCATGGGCCGCAACGCCATCGACCGGCTGCCCGCGGCGATCGTGCAGTCGGTGGAGGCACGCACCGAATACCTGGTGCCGTGGTACGCGATTCCCGTAGCGATCGCCGCCTGTGTACTCGCCGCCGTCGCGGCCGCGGCCATCGCGGCACGTCAGGTGTACAAGGTCGAGCCGATCGAGGCCTTGGTCCCGGTCGGGGTGGCACGGACCGACAGGGTGAATCCGATGCTGTGGTGGGCGCACATCGTGGTCGGGCTCGGACTGACCGCCGCGGCGATCAGCGTCGCCGAGGCCGACCTCGGTCGCTTCTCGCTGGCTGCCATCTCCCTGTCGTTCACCGCGGCCGTTGCGCTCTGCTTCGCCGCGACCGGGCCGATCGTGCACGCCACCGCCGCGGTGGCCCGCCTGTTCGGTGCTCCCGGCGCCCTGGGCGCGACCACGCTGGAACGCGCACCGCGACGCGTGTGGGCGACAGCCATGACGGTGATGATCGGGGTGGCCGCCACCGTCGCCATGGGCGGCGCTTCGCGCAATATGGTCGACTCGGCCACCGCCACTTTCGACGATCTGGGCAATACCGACCTCTATGTGAGTCCGACCGCCATGGAGCAATTCCCCACCGGGCCGCTGCTGCCGAGCGACCTGCGGGACAAGATCGCCGCGGTCCCGGGTGTCTCCGCGGTGCGTCCGGCGCAGATGGCGTTCGCCACCCTCGGCAGCGGTCGCGTGATGTTGCAGGGGTATCCCACTGAGATCGACGGTTCGGTGACCAGTGCGGTGGATCGCGAGGTGGTGGCGCGCATGGGCGCGGGCCAGGGCGTAGTGATCTCGCGCGACGTCGCCAGATCGCTTGGGGCGCATGTGGGCTCCGACGTCACGCTGCCGACGCCGACAGGTGATCACACCACCACCGTGCTGCAGGTGATTCCGTACTTCTCCGCCATCGCCGGCGTGGTCGTGATGGATCTCGGGCAGCTGCGCCAGTGGTACGAGCGACCGGGCGAGACGATCCTTGCGGTCACCCTGCAACCGGGCGTGGACCACAGCACGGTAGCGGCCGCGATCCGGCAGGTGGCCCCGGCAGGCATGCACGTCGACACCGGCGCGGCCACGGTGACCGCTATCTCGTCGAGCGTGCGACAGGGTGCGGCGATGAGCGCGGCCATCCTCTGGATCGTGATGCTGGTCGCGACGGTGGCGTTGCTGAACACACTGATGCTCTCGGTGCTCGAACGACGCCGCGAACTCGGCGTGCTGCGCGCCATGGGCACCAGCCGCAAGTTCCTGCTGCGTTCGGTGCTCGCCGAGGCCGCAGGCATCGGGTTGATCGGTGCCGCACTGGGTCTCGCGGTCGGCGCGGCAGTGCAGCTCCTGGCCACCGTTGCGATGGGACACGCCATGACCATCGATATCCGCTACGCGCCGAGCCCGATCCTGCTCGTCTACGGAACCGCCGCACTGGTGCTGGCCCTGCTCGGCTCCATCCCCCCGGCACTGCGCGCTGCCCGGATGCCGATCGTGGAGGCGCTGGCCGTCGACTGACTCCGATCGCGCAAGGAGGCAGCGGTGTTGTTGCGCGGCCTGTGCTGAGACGACGCGGTGCGGACGCTATAGCGGCGCGGCGGCCCACCAGGTCAGCACGGCCTCCTGGGCCGAAGGCGGCGCGGTCCGCGGGTCGCCCGAGGTGCCGTGATAGCTCGTGTACAGCAGGTAATTCGCGCGAGCGGGATCGGATTCGAAGCCGACCACCAGTTTTGCCGTGTGATAGAACTGCGCGAGCGGGCCGGGCGGATCCGGAACGATCCATAGATGCGCCGTCTGTCCCGCACCGTCCTTACGCGACGGCATCGCGTTATTCGGCGGGAGCGCCGCCACGACTGCCTGCGCGGCGCCGGCGGACTCGTAACCGAGGATCGTGTAGTTCATGTGGTTGCTGTCGGCGATGCCGCGGCTGCACTCCCACGCCACCACCCAGCGGCTGGCTTGCAGCAGTTCATCTTTGAGTCGAACGCCGTCCGCGGGCTTGCGCGCCAGGCATTCCGCATCCTGAAGTTCCGCGTCACCGAACGCGCCGGTGCCTTGCGGCAACAGATTCGGAAATGCGCGACGACTCGGTGCCAGCGGATCCGCGGGCAAGGCGGCCGGGGTCGACACCGGCACCGACGGCGCGGGCGACGCCGCGGAATCCTCGCCCGAATCCGAGTCGAAGGCCATGACCCCGAGGAACGCGACGACAGCGACCACCACAACCACCACACCGAGGACAAGCCAGCCGATGGCGCCGGTAGAACGACTCGGCGGCATCGGCAGTGGGCCAACGTAATTCGGCACGTTCGGCGGCGGATACCCGGGTGGTGCCGCACCGGGTTGCGAGGTCCCCGGATGCTGCGGCGGGGCCTGCATCGGCTGGGCGACAACGGGATTGACGGGAGGCTGGGCGGGGTAGGGCGAATGCGGTTGGGGCGCACCACCATATCCGGGCGATGCCGATGGCACGGCCTGCGCGGGCACCTGCTGCGCGAATGCGGCTTGGTCGGCCGCAGCACCCTGTGCAGATGGCACGTGCGGCGGCGCTCCGGGCGGCAGCACGGCGACCGGATTTGCCGACGGCACCGCGAGTGCAGCCCCCGGCCCGGGATACCCGGTAGGCGGGTAGGCCGGGTTGACCTGAACCGTCGCCGCCTGCACCGCGGGCGCGGTGAGCGCGCGGCGCGCGGCCGCGGCGAACTCGGTGCAGGTGGCGAAGCGATGCTCGGGACGCTTGGCCATGGCCATGGCGAGCACCCCGTCCAGAACCGGGTTGAGGCCTTGGCGTTTGGTGGCCAGTGGTGGCGCGGCATATTGCAGATGGCCGCGGATGATGTCGTTCGGGTCGGGCGAATCGAACGGGGCCATTCCGGTGAACAGCCAGTACAGCGCGCAGGCCAGCGAGTACTGGTCGGAGCGATGGTCGAGGTGCGCGCCGGTCATCTGTTCCGGTGACGCATAGGCCAAGGTCGCGGTGAACATGCCGACCTGGGTCAGGTGGGTGGAATCCTCACGCAACCGCGCGATACCGAAATCGGTGAGGAACACCCGCTCGCCCTGCCCGCCGACCGAACGCGCCAGCATGATGTTCGCCGGCTTCACGTCGCGGTGCAGCACGCCCATGCCATGCGCGTAATCCAGTGCGTCCGCGACTCCCTCGATGATCTGCACCGCGCGCTCGGGCGGCAGCGTCTGCGGATTCACCGTCGCCGCATCGATGCCGTCGATGTACTGCATGGAGATCCACAGCTGATCGTCTTCGGAGCCGCGGTCGTAGACGGCGACAATATTCGGGTGGTCCAAGTGCGCGGCCAGATCGGCCTCACGCTCGAACCGCGCGCGCAACTCGGCCTTGGTGAACAGCTCGCGGTTGAGCAGTTTCAACGCCGTCTGCCGAGACAGCCGAGGGTGGCGCGCCAGGTACACCGACCCCATGCCGCCCTGCCCGAGCAGACGCTCGATGGTGAACCCGGCAAACACCTCACCGCTGTTCAGCAACGCGACCCCCTTCGAGGTGATAAAAGCACCATCAGCCTAATAGTCGCAGCCGGACTTCGGTCCGTCCGCTGCCCGCGCCCGGCCGAGGGCCAGCCTGGGCGGCTGACCGGCCGGTGGCCCCCTGGCCACGACGTTTCGAATTCTCCGCGAAAATCGGCAAAACTATCCATGAGGCATCATCTTCGCGTCACCATCCAGCGGCGCGATGATGATCTTGTGTTCGGTCACCGACCGAACGGGTATTCGAGTAGCACAGGTAAGTTTTGCACCGCCGATGGACAACGGTCACACGTTGTGGTGGTGGGGAGGACGCGGTGGTGAGGTCTTGAGAACAGTTCCTGCGTGTCGGGCGGTGTTGCACTGTGCTGCCCTCGTCACGCTGCTCGCGCTCACCTCCTGTGTCCTGTTGCCGGACGAGCACGACCCCGCGGCCGCACCGACGATCACCGTCGACACCGCCGGATCGTGGCATCCGGATTTGTCGGTCACGCTGCCCGACTCGCTCGCCGCGGATTTCACCCAGCTCCAGCCCCGTCTGCCCGGCCAGGTCGGGATGGCGATCATCCCGGTCGGTGGCGGCCGAATGACCATCTTCGGCGACTGGACCAGCGGCATCGCCTGGTCGACCATCAAGGTTCCCCTGGCGATAGCTGCATTGCGCCGGGATCCCGAAGGCGCGGCCGAGAACGCCGAGGCCGCGATCACTGTTTCGGATAACGGTGCGGCCGAGGCACTGTGGGAGTCGCTCGGCGATGGCCTCGAGGCCGCCCAGGCCGTCCAGGACATCCTCGACGAGGCTGGCGATGCCGTGACCGGTGTGCCCGGACCCCGAACCCGGTTGGACTACAACTCGTTCGGGGCGACCGAGTGGACGCTGGCCAACCAAGCCAGGTTCGCCTCACGACTGCCGTGTCTTGCGCAGGCCGCCACCGTGACCGAACTGATGGAACAGATCGCGCCGGATCAGCGCTGGGGCCTCGGCTCGATCGCCGGTGCCGAGTTCAAAGGCGGCTGGGGCCCGGACGACGACACCGGCGCCTATCTGGTTCGCCAGTTCGGCGTGGTGCCGACCAAGTCCGGCAACGTCGCTATCGCTCTTGCCGCACAAGCTGATTCGGGCCTGTTCGAGGACGCTACCGGACTGCTCGACCGGCTGGCCCAGCTGATCGAGCGCCACCTCGACGAGTTGCGCGGCGGCAAGTGCCCCTACTGACCGGCGCCACACCGTGTCGCTCAGCCCGGTGTGACGAGTCCTGATTCGTAGGCCAGTACCACCGCCTGCGCGCGGTCGCGTAGGTCGAGTTTCGAGAAGACCTTGGAAACATGCGTTTTCACGGTCTGCTCGGCGACGAACAGGGATTCCGCGATTTCGGTGTTGGACATCCCTTTTGCGATGAGTTCGAGTACCTCGCGCTCGCGCGGAGTCAGGGAGCCCAGCGCCGCAGTGGGTTTGGCGCGGGTCGCGGTGCGGCGTCGGGTGACATCCGCGATGAGCCGCCTGGTTACGGTGGGCGCCAAAAGCGCTTGGCCGTCGGCGACGACCCGGACCGCACGCACCAATTCCTCGGCGGGTGCGTCCTTGAGCAAGAACCCACTCGCGCCGAGGCTGAGCGCCTCGTAGACGTAGTCGTCGATGTCGAAGGTGGTGAGCATCAGCACCCGCACCGGCGGATCGAATCCGGCCGCGAGGATAGCGCGCGCGGCGTCCAAGCCGTTCATCTCGGGCATCCGCACATCCATCAGCACCACATCCGGGCGCAGCCGTTTGGCCTCGGCGACTGCGACTTTCCCGTCCGGCGCGTCACCGACCACGCTGATATCGGGTTGCGCGGCGAGCAACGCGCCGAAGCCCTGGCGCACCATCGCCTGATCGTCGGCGATCAAAACCGTTATTGCCACCCGCCCACCCTAATCGGCAACCGCGGCGACCCCACTCTCGGCGACCGTCAGCGGTCGGTGATCGTGGGACCGAGCGCGACGGCCGGATCCGGCGACAGGTCGACGACGGGACCGAGCGGCAGGCGGGCCTGCACCTCGAAGCCTCCGTCGGCGCGCGCGCCCGCGGTCACCTCGCCGCCCGCGGCGAGCGCACGAGCGCGCATCCCCGCGATACCGTGGCCGCCGTTGTCGCCCTGTTTGGCAGGCACCGCACCGGGTGCGTTGCCGACGCTCACATGTACGTCGACACCACAGCTGATCATCACCTGGACCGGGGCGCCGGGGGCGTGCCGCGACGCGTTCGACAGCGACTCCTGCACGATGCGGTACAGCGCGAGGCCGGTGGTGTCCGGTACCGCATCCAGCGACCCATCGATCGTCCAGTCGAGGTGCACGCCCGCCCGGCGCGCACCCTCGAACAGACCGAGCACATCCACGGCCTTCGGTTGCGGCGCATGCTCGGGCAACTGCCCATCGCTACGCAGCACACCGAGCATGCCGCGAATCTCGTTCAGCGCCTCCCGCGCGGTGGCGCCGATCGATTCGAATTCCGCGCGGGCGGCCGGTGTCACGCCTTCCACCCGGTACGGCGCTGTCTGCGCCTGCACCACCACGAGCGACATGTGGTGAGCCACCACATCGTGCAGGTCACGGGCGATGCGGGCCTTCTCCTCCAGGATGGTGCGCCTGGCCCGCTCCAGCTCGTTCTCCTCTTCCTTGCGCAGCAACTGCTCCCGCGACTGCACCAGCCAGCGCATCATCAACGCGAGCAGCACGACCGCGGCCAAGGCGATCGGCCAACCCCAGGCCGAGCCGGCGAGGTCACCGCCGCCATCGGCCATGGTGGTGGCGAGCAGCAGGGAGGTCGCGGCCCAAGCCACGGCGATGACCGGAACCGCCGCCCGCAATGCCACTCCGAACAACAACGCGAACAGGCACAGGATGTGCACCACTTGGATCGGGATCTCATTGCCGGGCTGATGCGGGATCGCCAGCGCGATAACCAGCGCGGACCCCGCCGAGATCGCCCAGCCCAGCGCCGGATTGAGGCGGATGAGCAGAATCGGGAACGCGGCGAGTGCTGCGATGAACGGCTGCACCGGCGCCGGCACCGCGTGCGTGAGATGCAGAGTCGGCCACGCCACCGCGTAGAAGATGATCGCGACCAGCACGGTGAACGCGTCGAACCACATCCGAGCATTCATCGACCTGGTCGAGACACTACGTTTCTGCTTCATGACTACGACAGTAGAAAGCCGAGGGTGTCGCGGTCCTCATACCCACGGGTGAATTCGTCCCCAGTACCCGAGAGGGAGGCGACACTCCCGCTCCCCCGGCGGCACGGGCCGCGGAACCGCACCTCGGCGTGAGGTGCGTGGGTGCGTCCGATTCATAGCGTCTTGGATCATGAGCACACCGACGACCGCGCGGCAGGCAGGCACCGAGTCCGCGGCTACCGAAGCACGCCCCCGTTCTGCTCGTTACCGAAGGGGCGCGGCGCTGACGGCCGCGGCGCTGACCACCATGGCGGCCACCGTTGTCCTTGCACCCGCAACCCACGCCGCGGTGACCGGGCCACCGGTGGAGAACGTCGTAGTGGGTGCGGCGGTGTCGGTCCTGAGTGCGGGCGACGCCGACGCCGTCAGCGCCATCCCCGACGATTTCGCCGCTCGCTTCGGTTACCGGCCCAGCCTCGTCGACGGTCTACTCGCGAACCCGCGCGGCGAATGCTCATCGCCGGTCACCTTGCCCGCCGAGTTCGACACCGCATGCAAAGCTCATGATCTCGGCTACGACCTACTGCGCTACGCCGATCAGCGCGGTGAACCGCTCGGCCCGTGGGCCAGGCAGGCCCTCGATAGCACCCTCGGTCTGCACATGCACGAGGCCTGCGATACCCGCACCGACCCCTTCTCCCGCGCCCGCTGCCAGGCCATGGCCACGATCGCATCCACGTTCGTCGACATCAACTCCCGCCGACAGGGCTACGGCGCACCGGTCGCCGAATCACTGTGGAGCACAGCTGATTCCCAGGCCAACCGCAGTTTCAGCGGGTGGCTTGCCCTACTTATCGGCGGTGGCGTACTCGGCCTCGCCGCCGCGGGAGCCGCGCTGGCCGGTGTCACTCCGTCCCTGCGACGACCGACCAGGACCACCGGCGGCGACCACAAACTCCTCCGGCCGATTCGCACTGTATCGGTGAATCGAATCGCAGCGGCGGGTGTTGCGCGGTGACGAACTCGACCACTACCTCGCCGACCACCGCCACAGCGGTCGAAACCGCAAAACCCGACATACACAACACCGCAACATCGTTGGGCGAGCCACCCCGAAAGCGGTTGGACACCAGCCCGTCCGGCACACCGGTGCCGGACACGCGGATCGGTCGTTGGAGGGGAATTGCCAACGGCAGGGTGCAGCGCACGTTTCGGCCACGAATCGGCACCACCCTCGCCGTGGGCGCCGGTGTGCTCATGTCGCTGGCTCCGGGACTGCTCCCGCGCACGCCGGGAGCGCAGTCCGCGCTGACCGGACTCTTCGTCGCTCTCACCCTCGGCGTCGCGGGTTCGGTCCGATTCCTGGCGGCCCGCAACCACTTCGACATCAATCGACCACTCGCACGGTTTCGTCTTCCGCTGCTCGGATTGACGCTGATCTCGATCGTCGGTGCCGCCGCGCGGGCGGGCCACTGGCAGAACCGGCTGCGCGCGGCGATGGGCACAGTGCCGATCGGATCGGACTATTGGTTGCGCTGCGCAGTCGGGGCCGCACTGATCGTCGGCGTGTGTGCCGCAACCGCCCGAACCGTCGGGTGGGTCGTGCGCAAGCTGGGGTGGTCGCGCAGTGTTGCAGTGACCGCTGTCGCCGCGTCCGTGTTGTACCTGGTCGGTGTTCCCGCCGTGGTGAATTGGCGACGTGATGTCTATGCCACCGCCAATGCGACGGTCGATCCCACGCTGGTGCAGCCGGTTTCGTTGCTCCGGTCCGGCAGTGCCGAGTCGGCGGTCAGTTGGCCGTCGCTCGGGGCCGAGGGACGCAAGTTCGTCAGCGGGTCGCCCGCCGGTCCGGTTCGTGTCTATGTCGGCCTGGATTCCGCGCGGGACCGCGATTCCCGGGTAGCCCTCGCGATTCGGGAGCTGGAGCGCTCGGGTGGCTTCGAGCGGTCGAATATCGTCGTCGCGGTGCCGACCGGGTCGGGCTGGATCGACTCGAACGCGGTGTCCGGTTTCTATCAGCGCTTCGGCGGCGATGTCGCGCTGGTCGGCATGCAGTACTCCTACGCGCCGAGCTGGGCGACCTTTCTGTTCGGTCGCGACGAAGCGGTGGCCTACGCGCGTGCGCTGTTCACTGCCGTCGAGAACCGCGTTCGCACGATGGATCGCAAGCCCGGGCTGTATATCTACGGTCAAAGCCTCGGTGCCCTCGGTGGCAGTTCGGTCTTCACCGACGACACCGATCAGGACCGCCGGACCTGCGCGGCACTCTGGGCGGGCCCGCCTGCGGGTCAGGTGCACCGTGCCGGCGCGACGGTACTGGCCAACAGCTCCGACCCGGTGGTGCATTGGTCACCGTCGCTGCTGTGGCGCGCGCCCGACCTCACCGGGGTCCGAGTGGATGCCCCGGTTCCGCAGTGGCTCCCAGTGGTCGGCTTCCTGCAGACCAGCGCCGATTTGCTCGCCGCACTGGATGCCCCGCCCGGCCACGGCCACCGCTACGGCACCGACCAGGGCACCGCCCTCGGCAGTTGCTGACGATACCGATGCTTGCCCACGGCTGAAACATGTTCTAGTTTTTCCTCATGGCCTTTGTCATCGACGCCTCCGTCGACATCGACGCACCCGTCGACCTGGTGTGGGAAGTGATCACCGACCTCGCCCGCTATGGTGAGTGGAATCCCTTCGTCCCCGAATGCCGCAGCACCCTCGTTCCCGGCGAACCGATCGACATGCTCGTGCAGGTGTCCGGCGCGAAGCCGAGGCGTCAGCGTGAATGGATCCGCTCACACACCCCCGGCCGCGAACTCAGCTACTCGATGAAGCCGGTGCCGCTGGGCGCCCTGCACAGCCTGCGGTCCCACACCGTCACCGCGCTGGACGGCGAGCGCACCCGCTACGAATCCCACTTCGAACTCGCGGGCTGGTTCCAGCCCGTGGTGAGCGCCCTCCTCGGCAAGAACCTCGAGCGCGGCTTCGCCGGCATGACTGCGGGCATCCGCAAGCAGGTCGAATCGCTGCACACTCCCTGACCATGGCCGCCCTGACGCTCCCCCGCCGCGACCGGTCAGGCGCCGAGATGCCCGAGGGCAGCCTCCAGGGTCGCGTCGGCGTACGCCTCGGTCAGTCCGGGAAGACCAACAGACCAACGGCTTTGGATCGGGCCGAGCAAAAGGTCGACGGCGAAGTCGAGGTCGAGGTCGGCGCGTAGCTGACCGGCCCGCACCCCCGAGGCAAGCCGCTGCGCGATAGCGGCACGCTGGGGAAGCAGCAGCCGCTCACGATAGGCCGCGCCGAGTTCCTGGTCCTGCTGGATCTCGATGTACATCGCGCGCAGGAACGCCTCGAAGCCGGGATCAGTCAGCTCGACGACCGCGCCGCGCACCAGTTCGCGCAGATCGGCCCGAATGTCACCGGTATCGGGGAGCACCAGACCGTCCGGGCCGGTATAGAGCTCGAGCATGGCATCGAAAACGACGGCCCCCTTCGAGGGCCACCAGCGGTAGATGGTCTGCTTGCCGACTCCGGCTCGGGCTGCGATCGCCTCGACCGTCAGCTTCCCGTAGGGCAACTCTCGAATGAGCTCGGTGGCGGCGGCGAGGATCGCGGCGCGGGCGCGTTCGCTGCGCCGGGCGGCGCTGGGAGTGTCGATCATGCCCGAACTTTACCAGGATCGAGACGAACCGTCTCGTCTTGACAAGAGTGAATCAGCTTGGCATCCTCTCTTCAACGAGACGGCGCGTCTCGCGATGAAAGGATCGACACAGTGACCAGAACTTGGTTCATCACCGGCGCCAACCGCGGACTCGGCCGGGCCTTCACCGTCGCCGCCCTCGGCCGCGGTGACCGCGTTGTCGCGACGGCTCGCGACCCGAAGTCCATGGCCGACCTCGTCGACGACCGATTGACCGTGCTACCCCTGGATGTTCGCGACCGCGATCGGGTAATCACCATCGTGAACCGGGCATTCGAGCTGAGCGGCACCATCGACGTCATCGTGAACAACGCGGGCTACGGCCTCGTCGGCGCGATCGAAGAGCTGACCGAGGCCGAGATCCGCGACCAGATGGACACCAATTTCTATGGTGCCCTCTGGGTTTCACAGGCTGCCGTGCCGCACCTGCGCGAGCAGAAGTCGGGGCACATCGTGCAGATCTCGACAGTCGGCGCGGTTGGCAGCCTGCCGCTGTTCGGGATGTACAACGCGAGCAAATGGGCACTGGAAGGATTCAGCGCTTCTCTCGCGGACGAGCTACGGCCACTAGGGATTTCCCTCACCCTCGCGCAGATGGGCGGCTTCGATACCGACTGGGCGAAGTCGAGCATGAAGTTCGGCTCCGGCCTGCCCGCCTACGAAGGGCTCCGCACGGCCATCCTCGGTATGCCGGACTACCCGGACCCGAGCGCACCGCCGCCTGCGGCCGACGCCGAATCGGAGTGGGTGGAGGCGGCGCCCGAAGTGGCCGCGGCAGGACTGCTCGAGCTCGTGGACCTGCCGAACCCGCCGGTGCGCAAGGTAATCGGACCGGGCGCCCACCAGATGGTAGCCATGGCACTGGACCAGCGCCGCCAGGACTATCTCACCGACCCCGAATTCACCTGGCCCGCATGAGAAATGGGCGGTCGCCCGAGCCTCGAGGACTCGAGCGACCGCCCCGCTTTCGTTCGTACTAGCTGATCGGTCCGCGCGCGGCCTCATACGCCGCACCGACGCGGTACAGCCGGTCGTCGGCAAGCGCGGGAGCCATGATCTGGAAGCCGACCGGCATGCCATCGTCCTTGCTCAGCCCGGAGGGCACCGACATGGCCGGGTGTCCGGCCAGGTTGGTCGGCAGGGTGCACAGGTCCGAGAGGTACATGGCCAGCGGATCGTCGACCTTCTCGCCCAGCTTCCACGGGGTGAACGGGCTGGTCGGCGAGACGAGCACATCGACCTTCTCGTAGGCGTTGTCGAAGTCGCGCGCGATCAGGGTGCGAACCTTCAGCGCCTGGCCGTAGTAAGCGTCGTAGTAGCCGGCCGAGAGTGCGTAGGTGCCGATCATGATGCGGCGCTTGACTTCCGGACCGAATCCGGCGGCACGCGTCGCGGCCATGACCTGCTCGGCGCTGTGCTGACCGTCGTCAGCGACACGCAGGCCGTACCGCATGGCGTCGAATCGAGCCAGATTCGACGACACCTCGCTCGGCATCACCAGGTAGTACGCGGACAGTGCGTACTCGAAGTGCGGGCACGATACCTCGACCACTTCGGCGCCGAGCTCGGTGAGCACCGCGACCGCCGCATCGAACGAGGCGATCACACCCGGCTGGTAGCTGTCGGAGTGAAGTTCCTTCACCACACCGACTTTCAGCCCGCGCAGATCACCCTTGGCGCCTTCGCGCGCCGCGGCGACCACCGGCGGTACAGACACCTTGCGCGAGGTGGAGTCGCGCGGGTCGTACCCGGCGATCACCTCGTGCAGCAGCGCGGTGTCGAGCACGGTGCGCCCACACGGGCCGCCCTGGTCCAGCGAGGAGGCGCAGGCGACGAGGCCGTACCTGGACACGGTGCCGTAGGTCGGCTTGGTGCCGACGGTCGCCGTCACCGCGGCGGGCTGACGGATCGATCCACCGGTGTCGGTGCCGATGGCCAGCGGCGCCTGATTCGAGGCGAGCGCGGCCGCCGAACCACCGCCGGAGCCACCGGGAATCCGGCTGGTGTCCCACGGATTACGGGTCGGGCCGTACGCGGAGTTCTCGGTGGAGGAGCCCATCGCGAACTCGTCCATGTTGGTCTTGCCGAGAATCGGGATACCCGCATCACGCAGCCGGGTGGTCAGCGTCGCATCGTACGGCGAGACCCAGCCCTCGAGGATCTTCGATCCACAGGTGGTGGGCATGTCGGTGGTGGTGAACACGTCCTTGAGCGCCAACGGAACTCCGGCGAGCGGCGAGGCAGGCGGGGTGCCCGCGGCCAGCGCGGAATCCACCGCCGCCGCGGCGCCGAGCGCCTGCTCCGCCGAGACGTGCAGGAACGCGTTGATCTCGCCGTCGGCCGCCGCGATCCGATCCAGGTGCGCCTGGGTGACCTCCACCGAGGACACCTCGCCGCCGTGGATCTTGCCTGCCAGCTCGGCCGCGGACAGCGTCGTCAGCTCAGTCATTCGGCCTCTCCCAAAATCTGCGGCACCAGGAACCGCTGCTCTTCGACCGCGGGGGCGCCCGACAGCGCCTGCCCAGGAGTCAGGCACGGCACGACCGCGTCCGGGCGGGTCACGTTCGTCGCCGGATCGGGCGAGGAAGTGGCGGGGACATCGGCGGCGGCGACCTCGGAGATGGTCCGCACGTGGCTCAGGATCGAATCCAACTGACCGGCGAACTGATCCAGTTCGGACTCGGACAGGGCGAGCCTGGACAGCCGGGCGAGGTGTGCGACCTCGTCGCGGGAGATGGCGGGCACCGCGGAACCCCTTTCGGCATTGTTGAGCGTGCTTAATAGGCCACGCACAGCCTAGCGACTCGACGGCGGCCCGCTTCCACAGGAGCCGGACGCACGACGACACACCTCGCGTACTAGCGTGACACGCCGCATTCGCCCGAAATCGCCGAGTGGTATCGATCACCCGACGGTCCTCGAGTCGATAACCGGCACTCCGGGGTGTAAGTATTGCGTGACCCGGGTATCCGTTCACCACGCTCGGCTGCCAAGGAAAGGAACGCACGTGTCATACCTGCTCCGCGTGCAACTTCCAGATCGACCGGGAAGCCTGGGTGCGCTCGCGCTCGCACTGGGCTCCGTCGGCGCCGACATACAGTCGCTGGATGTCGTGGAGCGCGGGGCGGGCTTCGCGATCGACGACCTCGTCGTCGAAGTGCCGCAGGGCGCGTTACCCGACACGTTGATCACCGCCGCCGAATCCATCCCTGATGTCCGCGTGGATTCCATTCGCCCGTACTCCGGCGTGCTCGACACGCATCGCGAACTCGAGCTGATCGACCAGGTCGCCAGCGCCCGTGACGACCGCCTACAGGTGCTCGTCGACGGCGTGCCCCGAGTGCTGCGCGTGGGCTGGAGCACCGTCATCGACATGGGCCCACAGGGCGCCTACCGCGTTGTCGGCAGCCCGAGCGCTCCCGAGACCCAGGCCGGTTCGGCGCCATGGATGCCGCTGGAGAAGCCCGCCGTCCTCGATCCGGAGGCCGAGTGGGTCCCGCAGATCTGGACCGATATGGACACCAAGCTGGCCGCGGCACCGCTCGGCAACACCGGCAAGGTCCTGCTACTCGGACGACCCGGCGGCCCCGACTTCCGCCCCTCCGAGGTCGCGCGGCTCGGCTACCTCGCCGGCATCGTCGCGACCGTTTTGGGTTAGGACAGCTGCAGGCCCAGCACGGTCAGTTGCTCGCCCGCGGGAGTGCGCCAATCCCGTTCCGGCACAGGGACGAATCCGAAGCGATCGTAGACGCGGCGGGCATCGACCATGGCGGGCATCGTGGTGAGCACCACCGCGCCGAACGATTCCGCGGTCGCCATCTCGATCACGGTGCGCACCAACATCGTTCCCGCGCCGAGTCCGCGCGCCGTCTTCGAGACCGCGAGCATCCGGAACTCGAGTTCCCCCGGTCGAGCGATCTCCGCATACGGCGTGCCGGGCCGAGCCACCGTCAGCGACCCGACAACGCGATCGCCGTGCGCGGCAACCAGCACCTGCGCCGACGCTGCCCGATGCGTGATGTCGGCAAGCTCCGCGGCGTAGGGGCTGCCGGGGACTACATACCCTTCGCCGACGTACACCTCGACGGTCAGCTCGCCGATGAGGTCGTACTCGTCCGGTCGGGCGATCCGAACCACGACCTCGTCCTTCACATCCGTGCCGGCAGCGTTCATACCGGCATCCTCCCATTCGCCGCCGAGCGTGCTGCGTCACAGCCGAGCCGCAGTGCCGCAGCTCACAGCCTGCGTTCGCGGCCACGCGGCGATCAGCCGCCGAGGTCGGGACGGGCGGTCGGGTCGGCGAGCTGGAAGCGTTCCGGTTTGCCCGGCGGGTAGACGACCGTGAGGTAATCGCCGATCGACGGCCACTCGTTCGTGTCCCAGACGAAACGGCCGTACACCACCGTGCCGAGGACCGAGGGCCCCGTCAGGTTGCCGGTGATGGTCACGAACTGCTCGCCGACGGCATCGGGGCGTGGGCTCACCCCGGTGAGGTACAGCGAACCCGTTTCGGCCTGTGTGGACTCGATCCCTCGGCGTCCGCGCAGGTAGATCACCAACCAGCCGACCAGTGCGGTGACCATGATCAGCAGCATCCCGAGCTCCAGCATGTCAACCATGCTATTGGCCCTGGCGCCGCAACCGATCACACCACGGCGAACACGGTCTGTCCGCCTGGATCATGCGAATGTCTGCCCACGTGCGTTCGACGATGGTGCCGCTGATCAGGCAGTGTGATCGACGACCACACCCCTGCAGCGGCTACCGAGCCACGAGCTCGCTGGCGCCGTTTTCGGTGCGCCGGACCTGCCAGACTGCGGTGCGCGTTCGCTGCGAACGGCCGTTGCCCCGATCGATCAGAGCCCGGTTGTTGGTGGTGAAGATCAGTTGCGCGCCACGGGAATTGGTTTCCGGGTTCTGGAAAAGCTGGATCAGACGGTCGGTCTCCTCGGCCGGGAGGTCGGCGCCGATGTCATCGATGGCGAGCACACGGCCGGCATCGAGTGCATCCAACATGGCAGGCAGCAGGCGCAGCAGCGACAGCGTGGCGGTGGATTCGTCGGTGATGTCGAAGGCGTTGTCGATACCGGCGTGCACCAGGCTCAGCCCGACGCCGCGGCGGGCCACCATCCTGGCGTAGAGGGCATCGCGCGCCGACTTCACATTGCTCAGTTCACGGTCGAGCATGAGCTCGGTGATCCCGTTCTCCCGCAACAAGTTGTCGGCGTGACCGGGCGAGGAAGCGCATAGCTCCAGCTGTTCGGCGGTCGCGGCGATATCGCCGTCCAGGTCCCGGAGGTAATCGGCGTACAGCGGGTCGTTCTCCGCGAGCAACAGATCCGTGATGCCGAGATCGGCGGTGCGCAGCAGCATGAGCAGGCGCACCGCATTCTCCCCGGACGCCGAGGCATGGCTGCCGAGTCGATGGGCAACCGCCGTTGCCGCCGTCGGGCCTTGCTGTACCTCGAGCATCGAGGAGAACCACCGATAGGCGGGCACCAGCGCTTCGGCGTACATCTGACCGGCGAGGCTGAGCAACAAAGCATTCGGACGCACCAATGGGATCAACGCAGCGATGCCAAAACGCGCGGCCTCGAACATCGGCCCGATCTTGATCTGTTCTCCGTTGCGTTCGAACACAATTCGCTTGCGCGAGCGCGGATGCGCATGCAACCACTCCGCCACGACATCGGCATTGTCCAGCTCGAAGCCATAGGTGTAAGGCACGCCCTCGGCAACGAACCCCGCCACGTATTCCGAAGGCCGATCGGGGAAGCCGAGATGCGGCGACCGCACCGGCCCCGCATACGGATCCCACCCCGTCACCGAATTCAGCACCGCGTCGCGCATGTGGCCCAGCGCATCGATCAGACTCGTCTTCCCGGCGGCGCTCGCGCCGTGCACCCCTGTCACCGGCACCGCCACCGGTCCGCTCCCCCGGCTCAATCGCAATTCCTGCCGATCCGCCAGCGATCTGTGGTTGGTCACCTGAAAACTCCGCAGCATCCCGCCATCCTGTCCTCTCCCCCACCGCGCCGCGACACCGCCACCTCCGACCGCGCCGCACCTGCCCGGAAATCCGACCGCGGTCGCGGCACTTCAGCGTCCGAATGCACGCCATCGGCAGCCCACAAGAGCGGAAACGCCCAGAGCGACGACCGTGCACGATGGGCACGAATACCGGTCGTCGACACCGGATTTCTTGCTTTCTTCGCAGGTACGCGACCCATTCGTGGTGCGGGGGGTGCGCGGTGCGCGTTAGCATGCTGGCGCCATGGTTGTTTCGTGGTGCTCATTGCACTAACTGTTTTCGATTGGATGGATAACGATGGAAATGACCGTTCGTCGTCTTGTGGTCCGAAGCTCCATCGTCGCCGCCCTCGGCTTGGGGTCGATCGTTGTCGCTGCTCCCCAAGCCGCCGCCGAGGCGCCGTGCCCGGACGGCACGGCGCGACTTTTCTTCACCAACGAGACGAATACCTGTCAGGGTGGTGGCACGGTCAGTTTCAACGGATCGCCCGCCATCTCCAAGGTGTGCTCGGTGGGGCCGGTCAACGTGATCGTCGACGCGACCATCAAGACAGGCAAGACCAAGACCGCCACGCGGCACCTCGATCTGAGCAACGGTCAGTGCGGGCGAATCGAAATCGCCGGTCAGCTGAACGCCACGGTGACCATCACCCCGTCCTAACTCCGAGCGCCACCCGCACCGAAAAGCAGGGCGCTGTCGCCGAACTCGTGCCAGAGGTACGCGGCGTCCAGGGCCGTCGCGTAAGCCTCGCGCACGGCCGGTTCGCCGGCCACCGCGACGAGCAGATCCAGGTGCGACGCGCCAGGTGCGTGCCAGCCGGTGATGATGCCGTCGACCGTGCGAGCCGGATGATCGGGACCGAGGACGAGTTCGGTCCACCCGTGGGCGGGATGGATCCGCCCGGTGTGGTCCGCGGTGGTCTCCAGGGCTCGTGTCACCGTGGTACCCACGGCGATGATGCGACCTCCCGCCGCCTTGGCGTCGTCGACTCTGCGCGCGGTCGCGGCGCAGACCGCGAAACGTTCGGGACTGGGAGGTTCCCCCGCTTCCGGTGAAGACACCCCGGTGTGCAGTGTGATCGGCGCGATCGCGACTCCAGAACTCACCAGGTCCAACACCAGTCGCTGGGTGAACGGCCGTGCCGCGCTCGGCATTTCCGCGCTGCCGGGGATGCGCCCGAAGACCGTCGTGTAATACGACGACGACCAGCGCTGTGGCACATACGAATAGGTGATCGGGTAACCGTGGCGCTCCAGCAGCCGCCGCGGATCGCCGGTGAGCTCGGCAATCCAGAGTCGACGCGCACCGGATAGCCACGGCTCGCGCAGCGTGGCCACCGCGCCTTCCGGTAGCCGGATCTCGGTGCCCGCGTCCAGTTCTCCCTCGGGTACCGGCGTGCGATCCACAGTGCGCACTTCCACCACCCACCGCGCCGTGCAAGCGCCGAAAGTGTCTGCGGTAGTGGTGTTCGCGGCGCCGATCATCGGTGCGGGGGGTTCGGCCCCCGCATCGAGCCACGTGGAGAAGTGCAGGGTGACCGGTCTGCCCTCGATCGTGGCATCCACGGCCGCGGCCATCGTGGCCGAATTGTTCACCACCACAAGGTCACCCGGCATCAGGTGCTGTGGTAGTTCACGAAATCTGGTGTGGGTGATCCGATCCGCGGACACCAGCAGCCTAACCTCGTCGCGCGCCAGCCCGCGCGCCTCCGGCGGTGCGATGGCATTGCGCTCCGGCGGCAAGACGTGCGCCCAGTCGGCCAGAACCGACATCATCTCGCCACCCCCGTAGCGAATTCGGCTGCGGTATAGCGCCCGTTCTTCGGACGTTCCTCGATCAACCGCAGCAACGCGGGGACGACGGTCTCGGGTGCGGGACGATCGGAGATATCGTCGCCGGGAAACGCAGCCTGATGCATTTCGGTGCGCATATCGCCGGGGTCGAAGGCGTAGATCGACACGTCGGGATTCTCGGCGGCCAGGATGGCGGTGAGCTGATCGAGTGCCGCCTTCGACGAACCGTAACCACCCCAGTCCGGGTACGGTTCGATGCCGGCATCCGAGCTGATGTCGATCGCGACACCGGCGGAGCCGAGCAGCGGCAGCGCGAACTGCACAACCGCCAGCGGGGCGATGACATTGGTGCGATACACCAGCTCGAGTTCGTCGAGCGGATAGTCCGCGAGTCGCGGCATCGGGCTCGGGCCGAGCCTGCTCGCGTTGTTCACGACGAGGTCGAGGTATCCGATCCGCCGTGCGATATCGGCCAACTCGGCGCGATGGGCCGGATCGGTGATGTCGCCTGGCAGCGCGAGCACGGCGTCACCGAGTTCGGCACGCACGCGTTCGAGTCGGTCGGCGCGGCGGCCGGTACCGATCACCTGCCAGCCGCGCCCGACCAGCGAACGCGTCAGTGCGAGACCGAATCCTGCGGAAGCGCCCGTGATGAGAGCGGTAGGTCGGTGAACCATGGTGAACTCCTGATAGTTGCCTATCACTCGATCCTCATACCTTAACCATGGTTTAGGTCAAGAAGTGTTCTCCGTCGGCACACCAACGCCGCCGAACCGACCACGATCGCGGCCGTGGCAACCACGGACTGCGACCGACCCGCCCTACTCTTCCGCTACGGCATCCTCGATGGCGGTGTCCTGCGCGGCCGCACCCGGCGTCACCGCTTCCGGTCCCGCTTCGAGCAACCGCCGGAAGCCGTCCTCATCGAGGATCGGCACACCGAGTTCCTCGGCTTTCGCGGCCTTGGAGCCGGGGGCCTCACCGATGACCACGAACGCGGTTTTCTTGGACACTGATCCGGATGCCTTACCGCCGCGCATCAGGATCGCTTCCTTGGCGCCGTCTCGCGAAAACTCTTGCAGCGAACCGGTCACCACGATCGACAAACCCTCCAGCGTGCGCTCGACCGACTCGTCGCGCTCGTCCGCCATTCGCACGCCCGCGGCCCGCCACTTGCCGACGATCACGCGATGCCAGTCGACGGTGAACCATTCCGCCACCGCCGCGGCGATGGTCGGGCCGACGCCGTCGGCCGCGCCGAGTTCCGCCGCCGATGCGTCCTGAATCCGGTCGAGGCTGCCGAATTCGCGCGCGAGCACCCGCGCCGCCGTCGGGCCGACATGCCGGATGGACAACCCGACGAGCACCCGCCACAGCGGTCGATCCTTGGCAGCCCGCAGGTTCTCCAGCAGCCGTTTGCCGTTCGCGGACAGACCCCCGTCCCTATTGGCGAACAGTGTGGTGGTGAGCAAACGCTCCTCGGTGAGGTCGAACAGGTCACCCTCGTCGGTGATCGCACCCGACTTCAGCAGGTCGCCCGCGGCCTCGTATCCGAGCGACTCGATATCGAACGCACCGCGGCCCGCGACATGGAAGACACGCTCCCGCAACTGGGCCGGACAGAACTGCTGGTTCGGGCAACGGATATCGGCGTCGCCTTCTTTCTGCGGTGCCAGCTCGGTGCCGCACTCCGGGCAGTTCGACGGCATCACGAACTCGCGTTCCGCGCCGGTCCGCGCATCCACCACCGGGCCGAGCACCTCGGGAATCACATCACCCGCCTTGCGGATAGTGACCGTGTCGCCGATGAGGACACCCTTGCGCTTGACCTCCGAGGCATTGTGCAGCGTCGCCATCGCCACCGTCGACCCTGCGATGGAGACCGGCTCCATCACCGCGAACGGGGTAACGCGGCCGGTGCGGCCGACGTTCACCTCGATATTCAGCAGCGTGGTCGTCGCCTCTTCCGGCGGGTACTTGTAGGCGATCGCCCAACGCGGCGCCCGCGAGGTCGAGCCGAGGCGGCGTTGCAGCGCCATCTCGTCGACCTTGATCACCTGACCATCGATCTCGTGCTCGATATCGTGGCGATGCTCGCCCCAGTAGGCGACGCGCTCGATGACCGCGTCGATGCCCTGCACCCGCCTGGTGTGCTCGGACACCGGCAGCCCCCAGGCCGCCAGCGCACGATACGCCTCGTGCTGCGAGGCGGGGGTGTATCCCTCGATGCGCCCGAAGCCGTGGCAGATCATGCGCAGCCTGCGTCGCGCGGTCACCGCTGGATCCTTCTGCCGCAGCGAGCCCGCCGCGGTATTACGTGGGTTCGCGTACGGGGGTTTGCCTTCGGCGACGATGGCGGCATTGAGCGTCTCGAAGTCCGCCAGCCGGAAGTACACCTCGCCGCGCACCTCGAGCAGGTCGGGAATCGGGAACTCGTCGGTCGGCGTCAGCTCGCCGGGGATGTCCTCGATGGTGCGGGCGTTGAGTGTGACGTCCTCACCGGTGCGGCCGTCGCCACGGGTCGCGCCGCGCACGAGGCGACCTTTCTCGTAGACGAGGTTCAACGCGACACCGTCGATCTTCACCTCGCACAAATAGTGCAGGTTCGACCCGGTTTCGGCCTCCACCCGGCTCGCCCAGGTGCGCAGCTCGTCGAAGTCGAACACATTGTCCAGCGACAGCATCCGCTCGAGGTGATCCACGGCGGTGAAATCCGTCGCGAACCCACCGCCGACCAGCTGGGTCGGCGAATCGGGCGTGCGCAGGTCGGGGTGCTGCTCCTCCAGAGCCTGCAGCTGCCGCAACAGAGTGTCGAACTCACCGTCGGTAATGATCGGCGCATCGCGCACGTAGTAGCGGAACTGATGTTCGCGAACTTCGTCCGCAAGCCGCTGCCACTGCACCCGCTGCTCCGCCGTCGCCGGGACCGCCGCACTGTCGCTGTCACTCACCCAACGCACATTAGCCGAGCCCACCGACATCTCGATGGCACGTTCCCGCACGTCGCCGCCCCGACAACCCGGTTCGGATCGGGCGGCACGGTGGCGGCCCACCGTCAGTCGAAGCTCAGCGATTCCGGTTCTTCGGCGTAGGCGCGAGCGACTTCCGCGGACACGCGCAGGGCGGTACGCGCCCATTCCAGCGGAGCCCCCGCCAACCCGCACGCGGGGCCGACCACCATCCGCTCGGCGAGTGTCTTGCGCGGAAAGCCGAGGCGGTCGATGAGCCGGACGCCGGGTTCGGCGAAGTCACGCCAGGTCGCCGGCTCGGCGGGGGGCGCCGTCGGCACCAGACCGAGAACCAATCGTTTTCCGGTGTCGAGGATTTCGCCGATGTGGTCGAGGTCGCGGGTGCCGATGGCGGCCATGTCGAAGCCGATCGCCGCGGCGGCACTGCCGCGCAGAAAAGCCAGCGCGGGCGCTTCGGCGCAGCTGTGTACCAACACCGGCGCGGATTGTGCGGTGATCACGGCGTCCAGTACCGCGAGCGCCTCCGGTTCGGGCAGTGCCCGCACGGTATTCAGAATGCTCGGGCCGCGCAGCGAGCCTTCCAGTACGACTGTCAGCGAGGGTTCGTCCAGTTGCAGAACCACTTCCGCGCCGAGCCGTTTGCGCACTTCGGCCACATGCTGAGCCAGACCTTCGGTCAGTGATTCCGAAACATCGCGCACCGCACCGGAATCGGTGAGGATACGGTGCCCACCCGGCAGTTCCACCTGCGCGGCGAGGGTCAGCGGGCCAGTGGCCTGCACCTTGACGATGCGACCGGTGCCCGCCGAACCCGATGTCTCCCAGGCCTCTTCGAGCGCATCGAGATCCGCGCGCAGCAGGTCCCGTGCACGCCGGGAGGTGGCACCGGGTCGCGGGGCCAGCCGATAACCCCGCGTCGTGGTATCGAATCGCAGATCGACGAGCAGGGCAGAAACCCGGCCGAGCATGTCCGCCCCGATGCCGCGCCCGGGCAACTCCACCAGATGCGCCAGATCCGGGAGCTCACCGAGGATGGTGGTCGCCGCCTCGCGTGCATCGGTGCCCGGCCACGAGCCGACGGCCGTCGCGATGCCGGCGGGGATGCGCACCGGTTCTTTCGCGTCGACTTCGCCGGCTACCTTGGCGATCTCGCTCACCGTGCCACCTCTGTAGGAGGCTCGCGCCTCATCGTGGGTTGCACCCCGACGCGCGCCGGGGTGCCGAAAAGATACGTCTCCATGTCGCCTGGTGCCCTGCACCGGCGACGGTCACTGCGTCGTGCTCGCGCCGCTCACCGCATCGGACTCATCGGCCGCGTCGCGCACCGTGCCCGAAATAGTCCCGCTACCGATCACCTGATCGCCGCGGACATCCGGACGGTACAACACGACCGCCTGGCCGCGGGCCACGCCGGTCAACGGCTCGCGTAGGCGCACCGTCAGTCCGGTGCCGACCGCTTCGGCGATCGCCGGGGCCATGCCACCGTGGGCACGTACCTGCACGACGCACTCGATCGGCCCGTCCGGTGCGACGCCGGAGGTCCAGATCGCGCGCTCGGCCTGTACGCCCCACACCTCCAGGTCTTCGGCGGAACCGACCCTGACGGTGCCCGAGTCGGGATCAATGTCGGTGACATAGCGCGGCTTACCGTCGGCGGCGGGACCCGCCAGGCCGAGGCCCTTGCGCTGGCCGATCGTGAACCCGTGCACGCCTTCGTGATTCGCGAGCACCCGGCCGTCGTTGTCGACGACCGCACCCGGCCGGATGCCGATCTTGGCGCCGAGGAAGGCGCGGGTGTCACCGGAGGGGATGAAGCAGATGTCGTGGCTGTCGGGCTTGTCGGCCACCGCGAGACCGCGCTCGGCGGCTTCCTCGCGGATCTGTGGCTTCGGCGTGTCACCCACCGGGAACATGGCACGCGAAAGCTGTTGTGCCGTCAGCACGGCAAGCACGTAGGACTGATCCTTGTCGGCGTCGACCGCGCGCCGCAGCACCCCGTCCTCCAGCCGGGCGTAGTGCCCGGTGGCCACGGCATCGAAGCCGAGCGCGACCGCGCGGTCGGCGAGCGCGGAAAACTTGATCTTCTCGTTGCAGCGCAGGCACGGATTCGGGGTCTCGCCTGCCGCGTAGGCCGCGACGAAATCGTCGATCACGTCTTCTTTGAAGCGGTCGGCGAAATCCCACACGTAGAAAGGGATTCCGAGCACGTCGGCAGCGCGCCGTGCGTCACCGGCGTCCTCCTTCGAGCAGCAACCGCGCGAACCGGTGCGCAGCGTGCCGGGTGTCGCCGACAGCGCAAGATGCACGCCGACCACCTCGTGACCAGCGTCGACGGCACGTGCCGCCGCCACCGCCGAGTCCACACCACCACTCATCGCGGCGAGTACTCGCATATCAGACACCTCCCTTCGCACCGGCCAGACCCGCGGCCCTGGCCCGTTCAACCACCTGGGGCAACACCCTCGTCAACGCGTCCACATCGGCACGAGTCGAGGTGTGCCCCAACGAAAATCGCAGCGAACCACGGGCCTGCCACGGCTCGACGCCCATGGCGATCAGCACATGGCTCGGCGAGGCGACGCCCGCGTTGCAGGCCGACCCGGTCGAGCACTCGATGCCGGCCGCGTCCAGCAGCATCAGCAAGGAATCGCCTTCGCACCCGGGGAAGGTGAAGTGCACATTGCCCGGCAGTCGCTGGTCGCCTGCGGGACCGTTGAGTACCGCATCGGGCACGATGTCGCGGATCCGCTCGATCAGCTCGTCACGTAGTCCGGTCAACTCGATGGCGCGCGTCGACAGCTCTGCCGCCAGCTCACGCAGCGCGGTGGCCAACCCGACCGCCGCGGCGGTATCCGAGGTACCCGAACGGAGATCGCGTTCATGCCCGCCGCCGTGTAGCAGCGGCACACACGGCACCTTCCTCCCGAGCAACAACACCCCTACGCCGTGCGGACCGCCGACCTTGTGCCCGGCGAAACTCGCCGCCGAGAGGCCGCTCGCGCCGAAGTCGATCGGCAGCTGAGCCGCGGCCTGGATGGCATCGCTGTGCATCGGAACACCGAATTCCTGTGCGACAGCGGTCAATTCGCGGATCGGCTGAATTGTGCCGACCTCGTTGTTTGCCCACATGACGGTCACGAGCGCGACCTCGTCGACATGTTCGACCAGCGCGGCCCGCAGCACACGCGGCGAGACCACTCCGTCGCCGTCCACCGGCAGCCAGGTCACCTGTGCGCCCTCGTGCTGCTCCAGCCATTCGACGGTGTCGATCACCGCGTGATGCTCGGTCGAGCCCACGATGATCCGGGTTCGCCGCGGATCCGCAGCGCGCCGGGCCCAAAAGATGCCCTTGATCGCCAAATTGTCGCTCTCGGTGCCGCCCGAAGTGAAGATCACTTCAGAGGGCCTGGCGCCCAGATCCGCGGCAATGGACTCCCGCGCCTCCTCCAGCAGCCGCCGCGCCGCCCGTCCCGAGCTGTGCAACGACGACGCATTGCCCGTCAGCCCGAGAGCAGCCGTCATCGCCTCGATTGCGGCAGGCAGCATCGGTGTGGTCGCCGCATGATCGAGGTAGACCGTCTTGGGAGCACCGTTGAGCTGACCCGAAAAACCCGACTTCATGACCGATAAAGCCTATCCCAGCCTTGACCTGCACATCTTGGGGGTATCCCCCGCCGTCTCCGATTTACCTACGTTTCACCTACGATCGGCAACCCGCAGGCCGCCTTCCGGTATTCCCCGCGCCGCAGTACTTCGCCGTTCGCCGAGGGCCGCATCGCGCTGTCGGTCCACCCAGATGCGTGTCGGTGTCGAGGGCGGCGATGTGTTCTCCGGTTGCCGCTCGTCGCAATCAACGTGATGCCGGCGACGCGGTTGCAGTTCCACCCGAGGTCTGAGTGTTTCCAACCCGCGGGAGGATGATCGCCCGCGCACTCTACGAGGAGAGTTGGTGATGTTCACATGCGGGAAGCCTTCAACGGACGAGGGCGTCCCGGAAGCGCTCAGTCGAAGGAAGCATCATGAACACGACCAAAATTCGCGTAGCAGTGGCAGCGGTGGCGCTCGCACCGATGATCGCCATCGGCACCGGCGTTGCGACCGCAGCCCCAGCCGAATCCCCGCTACCTGTCCAGGTGGCCCCCTCCGCGCCAACCCCAGTACAGGTTGAGCCTGCCGTCTTGTGGTGGAACCCATTCCTGTGGTGGGTTTGCTTCGTCCCGCCGATCTTCCCGTTCGGTACAGGCATCTGCCTGGTCTGACCCGCTGGGCAGCACTACAACAATGCGGACAACACAGCGCGTCACACACCCGAGGGTGTGGTGACCGTCATAGCGTTGCCACCAGAACACACCTCCAACCAGATTCCACGCCAGAGAACGCCTGACGACGGGGCCTGAGGCCGCCGTGGCGATAGACCCCGTCCAGGAAATGTGCAGACGTTATTCGCGCCGCGCAGGATGGTTGCGGCCCGGACGATTGGATTGGACATGTTCAAGAAACTCGCGCGGGCTGCCGTGGCATTCTCAGCGGGCGCCATGCTGGTCGGAGCACAAATAGGTACCGCGCATGCGGCAGATCCGGCGGTGCTCGGCGGCGGCTCCGGCATGGTCATCGACGACCTCGGTATCTGCACCCTCACCACAATTGGGCACGATGCCGCAGGTCGGCTGGTCGGGCTCACCGCAGCTCACTGTGGTCAGGCGGGAACCCAGGTCACCGCAGAGGCCAACCGGGACGCCGGTGTAGTCGGCACCTTCGCCTTCACCTACACCGATATGGACTACGCCGTCATCGAGTTCGATCCCGGCAAGGTCGTACCCGTGAACCGCGTGGGAAACACGACGATTACCACGTTGGGCGGTCCAGCGCAGTTCCCGGACATCGCGTGCAAGCAGGGCTACACCACGGGCCAGACCTGCGGACTGACCTACGGAGATGTATTCCAGTCCCCCAACTGGACCTGGACGCAGATATGTGTCCTGCCCGGTGACTCCGGCGGTCCGGTCACGGTCGGAACAACGCTCGTCGGCATGGTCAACGGATACCTGACCGTGCCGTGCCTCGGACCGCAACTCGGTGGGAACATGGCCGCCATCATCGACGACATCAACGCGCGCGGTGGTGTCGGCGCTGGATTCCACCCGATCTAGCTGGACACGTATCGACCGAGAGGAGATGTTGCTCGGCGCCGCCGTGATGGGGCGCGAACCGACATCAATCACACTCCGGCCGGAGGTCTATCCCTCGTGATTGACGACCACGCCGCTCGCGAGGGCGCGCTCGACCACAAGCACGCGTTTCTGGTTCTGCGGCAGGTCTTCGACCTGGAATATCTTGAATATCGCCCGCAGGTGGGTCTTGACCGTGGCAACGCTCAGGCACAGATCGTGTGCAATCTGCCAGTTCGATGCGGGGTAGGTGTACGTCGTCCGAGCATCGTACGGGCGACACAGTGCCTCCAGAACCAGATACTGGGCGTCGGTCAGGTCGTTGCGGGTCGGCAGGTTGATCGGGACAATCGTTATTTCGTCTTCGGGCGGGCGGCCGTCGGTGAAGATGAACACCGATTCTCCGAGGCGGATCGTATCGCCGGAGTTGAGTTTTCGACGCCCGCCGACCCGCTCGCCGTTGACGAAGGTCCCGTTGGTCGACATACCGTTGTCGATGACGACCCAGCAGTCGGACACCCGCTCGATGATGGCGTGCAGTCGCGAAACGGTCCCGTCGGCGGCCACGGTGATATCCGCCGCGTTCGACCGCCCGATCGTCACACCCGGCTCGTCGGGATCGAGTGGAATCTCGCGCCAAATTCCATGCCCCACACGGTGGGACAGCATGGCGCCATCAACCGACTGTTGCTGCGCACGCTGGCCTGCCACCGAGTACGGTTCGTAACGCAGCGCCTGTTGTCCGTGCGACGTGGACATGATGGGTCGTCCCAATCCGAGGTACGTCATGAACTGTGGGCACCGTTCCGATTAACTCAGAATGCGCCATCCCGCCGCGAATTGCACGAGTATTCAACTACCTAGGTGCTCGGGCGGGGGTCCGCCCGTGCTCACGGTCTCGTTTCGATACTCCGTCCAGACCATGAATGCGGTAACTGGCTGTCATTTCAACCATTCGGTCGCAACTGTGATCCTGAGGAGCGCCGACCACAGCACTGGGAACTACCGAGACCCGATGCCGACTTCACCTCCAGTTACCAGCTGGTTGCCGCCCTTACCCCGACCGATCACCCGGAGATGCCTCTTGTTACGGCTGGCCCGGCACCAAGGCCGCGCTCTTCGAGGTGTTCGCACCGATGCCCCCTGTTTCCCCGGGAACCGACATCGTCCGAGGATCTACCGCGTCGACCCGGCGCGCGAGCTCCGACGGAATGGACGCAATCGTCGCGCCTGCCCGCGGACGACCGCGGGCGCGGCCACCGCGAGCTTCCGGATCCTGGACGCGGGTGGCGCCTGCCTCGATCCATTCCTGGGTGACGAGCACACCGTGGCGTGATCGCTCCGCACCGCGCACCGCGAGTTCGCAGCGGCGAGCCAGATCACGTCGGTCCAGGCCGGGGTGCTCGAGCGGCTCGAGCACCACCTCGGCCACCAGACCTGCGGACTTGAGGACTCGCTTCGCGGAGCTGCTGAAGGTGTCTTCTCCTACGAAGCCGGCGACCGTAGCCTGTGCGCCGTGCCGATCCACATAGCGCAGCCGGACAGGTTGGACCGAGGTGCCGGTGTCGATCGCGGCTTGGAACAGCGCGGGGCGCATGGTGCCGTAAGCGCGGCCGCACCAGGTGGTTCCCTCGGGGAAGACCGCGACTCGGTCACCGGCCGCGAGGCGCGCGCCGAGGCGGGCGATGACGGCGGGGAGTTCACGTAGCCGCTCGCGTTCGATCGGGATGACGCGCATCAGCTTCGCCAAACCGCCGAGTACCGGCCAATCGACCATGTCCGCGCGCGCCACGAATCCGAGTGGCTGCACCGCGGCCATCACGACCACATCGGTCCAGCCGATGTGACCGGCGACGATCAGCAAGCCCTCGCCACGATCGGCAAAACGTGCGTCGGATGACGCACCGCGGGCACCGGGGGTCCTCACCCGGTTGTCGACGACACGCAATCGCACGCCGAGACAGCCGAGCACCATGCGCGCGTAGCGCCGCTGAAGCTGCTCACGCCTGCCGTGCGGGGTGAGGATGTTCACCACCGGGAAGCTGACCAGCAACCCGGCCACGCCGAGCAACCGGACGACAACCCTGCCGGTCCCGACCTCATCGATCTGCTCGATGCAACCGGGCCCGCACGGGCTCGACGGCATCCACGCGTGTGCGGTGTGCTGTGCAGGCGGCGCGTCGAACACCATGGACCTCACCGTCCCCCGTCGAGTGCGTTCGCGGCATCCTGTAATCGATTCAGATAGCGGGTGTTGATCGTGTCGAGCCCGAGCAGCGCGACGAAGTCGGCGACCGCGAAATCGGGATCGTGGGCGGGCTCGCCGCAGATCTCCGCGCCGAGACGCAGGTAGCCGCGCAGCAGCGGGGGCAACTTGGGCCGTGACGGCGGCGCCATCTCGTCCAAGGTGAGTCCGTCGACGACCACCGGCCGGTGGGGATGCACCCGCCGTTCCGGATCGCAGCCGTGCCTGCCGAGCAGCATGTCCCTGACACCGCGCACGTTCACCCCGACCGGGTCGGCGGGGGTGTCCTGCATCGGCACCGACACGCAGCCCATCACCCATTCGTATCCGGTGAGCTGGATGTAGTGCAGGATGCCTGCCCACATAAGGGTGAGCACCGAGCCGTTGCGGTGATCGGGCACCACACAGGCGCGCCCCATCTCCACGATCCGGTTGCCCTCCGGATCGAGCCGGCTCAGATCGAACTCGGTGGCCGTGTAGTACCCGCCCGCCGCAATCACCTTGTCCGGTGGCAGCATTCGGTAGCACCCGACGAACTGCTCGGTGACATCGTCGCGGACGAGCAGGTGATCGCAGTACTCATCGAACCGGTCGGCGTCGAGGCCGGTGCCGTTGTCGGGAATCCGGAAGCCCGGCTCGCCGGCGAACACGCCGTAGCGCAGCCGCTGGGCCGCCGTGCGGTGCTCGACGTCGGAGGAAACGACCAATGAATACCGGGATCGCTCCACCCCGGATTCCGTCTGTCGAGCCGGGGCTGTCAACACGGACGAAATAGTCATATCCGTGATGAAGCCAGTCAGAAGCTGCGGCGGAGCAACCTCGAAGTGTCGCGTCGATGCCGGTTCGGTGAACGCGATGACGGTCACACCGCCCGTTCACCAGACGGTCGTATTTCGTTCCCGCCCTCGCATCCGAACCGCGCCTTGTGGCTGCTCGACGACCTATCGAGCAAAGAATCGCGCTGCCCCCTGAGTGGGGACAGCGCGATTGTCATGGCCTGCGATCAGGCGGCGGTGCGTTCCAGAGTCCGCACCGGAGTCCGCTCCACTTCATCGAAGCCGGGGCGACCCGTCCCGATGAACGCGACGAGCCACGAGGCCACCGCCGCGAAGCGGTTGCGGAAGCCGACCAGATACAGCAGGTGTACGGCAAGCCACATGAACCAGGCGATCACACCCCGGAAGGTGATGCGGTCGTTGAGCTTCACCACCGCGCTGAACCTGCTGATCACCGCCATGCTGCCCTTGTCCCAGTACTTGAACGGGGTGCCCGGCCGCTTCTTCCTGCGGATGATGTCGGCGGCGTGCCTACCCTCCTGCATGGCGACCGGCGACTGCCCCGGGTACCCGTTGAGCGAGGTCATGTCGCCGATGGCGAAGATGTCGGCATGGCCGCCGACGGTGAGGTCGGGGTTGATCAAAAGCCTTCCGGCCCGGTCGGTCTCGACACCGGTGGCCTCGGCGAGGAGGGTCGCGAAGCCGCCCGCCTGCACGCCCGCCGACCAGACCACGGTCTCCGCCGCGATCCTGCGCTCGACGCCGTCGGTGTCCTTGACCGTCACCTTGCCGAGCTCGATATCGGTCACGAAGGTGCTGAGCAACACCTCCACGCCACTCTTGGTGAGCGACTTCTTCGCGTATTCCGAGAGCCCGCCACCGAAGGGCGGAAGCACCTCACCGGCGCCCTCCACCAGGGTTACCGAAACTTCCTGGTGGTAATGCCTTTTCGCGAGTTCCTTCAGCTGGCCGGCGACCTCGACGCCGGTCGCGCCCGCGCCGACCACCACGAAGCTGAGCAGCCTGCCTCGCGTCTCCTCGTCCGCGCCCGCGGCCTCGGCGAAGACCCGTTCGATCTGGGCGCGCAGCAGTCTCGCGTCGTCGATGGTCTTGAGCGAGAAAGTCTTGTCGGCGAAGTCGTCGCGCCCGAAGTAGGACTGCGAGGCGCCGGTGGCGGCGATCAGCGAGCCGTATCGGATCTGCCGACGCGTCCCCTCGTGCTCGTAGGTGAGGATCGCAGTGGCCGGCTCGATGCCTACCACTTTGCCGAGCCGGACGTCGGCCCCCCGGTGTCGTCGCAGCACCGAGGCGATCGGCGGCGCGATCTCATCGGAAGCCAGCACACCTGTCGCGACCTGGTAGAGCAGTGGCTGGAAGAGATGTTCCGGCGTGCTCGAGATGAGTACGTAGTTGATACCCGATTTGGCCAATTGCTTAGCGGCGGCAAGCCCCCCGAATCCCGATCCAACGATGACAACATCTGCGTGTTCCATGACAGCCTCCTTCTCTCATTACCAACCGTCATTCGAAGCGCAGATATTTCAGGTGTTCAGGCGCATAATGTAGATGACTCTTATCTTGATCGCTCATGAATTGGAGATGACGTGGAGCTTCGCCAGCTCACCTACTTCGTCGCAGTCTGCGAAGAGCTCAGTTTCAGCAGAGCGGCCATTCGCTGTTACATCTCCCAATCGGCGATCAGTCATCAGATCGCCCGGCTGGAGCGCGACCTCGGTGTGCCGCTGTTCGAGCGCTCGACCAGGGCTGTCGTACCGACCGACGCGACCACACGGCTACTTCCCCTGGCTAAGCAGATGCTCAGCCTGGAGTCCGCCATCCGTGCCACGGTGCGCACTTCCGGGCACCGCATCCGGCTGGCCGCCAACATGTCCTTCGCGACTCGATCCCTCTCTGCGATTGCGGGCGCCCGCGCCGCCCACCCCGACGCCGAGATCGAGTTCGTCATCAAACCGTTCCGGCAACGGATCACCGCGGTGGCCGACGGCGACTGCGATCTGGCGCTCATCCGAGGCCGCGTCGATCAGCCCGGCCTGGCCGTCGAACAACTCTGGGTCGAGGATCTGGTGATCGCCACGTCGAGTGGGCACCCGCTGGCCACGCGCGAGGAAGTGACACTGGCGGAACTGAGTCCATATCCGCTGCTGCTGCCCCCCGAGCAGGAACAGGTCTTGCTGCACACCATCATTCGAACGGCATTCGCCGACCTGCCGACCGGACCGACCTTCGGGCCACCGATCCCACCCGACCACACTGCCACGATGGAACTGATCAACCGCCCCGACGCCTGGACCGTGCTCTACGCCGACAGCCCGACCGAAGGGTTGGTGGTGCTGAGGCTGACCGAACACCGCCTCCGCATCCCGGTGTCCGCGGTCCTACGCACCGACGCCCGCCGCTCCCCCACCCTGACCACCCTCCTCACCGCCCTGCACCGCTGCTGACCCGTCTGCCGCCCACCACGTAAATACAGGCGACAGTCTGGCAGTCTCCCTTGGTCAACAGGTGAGATGGTCGGCGAGGGTGGCCGCTTCGGCGGCGAGGCCGGGTGGGTTGGTGGCGATGAACAGGGAGTCGGCAGCCAGATTGCCCAGGACGTGCCAGGTAGGGCTCGGGGCGCCCGCGGTGAGAAGCCGTCGGGTCCCGGATTCGGCGCGGAGGCCGCCGGTGGGGGCGAGTTCCGCTACGCCGGCGGCGAGGAGCGCGCTGACCAAGGGTTCGCTTTCCTGGGGCGTGGTGTAGGCAGGCGGGTTCACGGCGTTGAACACGGCGTCAGCGGTCCATTCGGCGTCGTCGAACACGGTGAATCCACCGCCTGGGCGAGCTTCGATCTTGGTAAGTCCGGAGCGAAGTCGGAGTTGACCCGAATCCAGGAGGCGCAGCATGATTCTCGCGTTGTACGGAACCATCGGAGAGCTCAGGCTGCCGACCGTGCGGAAGTGTTCGGTGCGCAGCATTGTTCGGTCGTTCTCCGCGAGCACGGGCCACAGGATCGGGCCGATGGTGCGGATCGCCATCGTCAGCAGGCGGCGGCCCTGGTGCGGGGAGTCGACCTCGGCCAGTTGGCGGTGCAGGCGAGCGACGGGTTCCTCGGTGCCGGTCTCCCGGATTTCGGAAGCGAAGGAGTCGAAATCCTGTCCGAGACCGGCTAGTTCAGCCCGCATGAGCTCGACCAACTCGGCAAAGGTGACAGTGCCCTGTTCAGCTGCTCGCAGTGCGTTGGCGGGGGTGAGGTGCCGTGGGGCGAGGGGGAGCGGGCGTTGTTGGACGTAGGGCAGAACGCCGCTGCGGGAGAGCAGGCTGATCGGCCCGGTATGGCCGTTCGCAGTCAGCGCGGCGGCGATGTCGACCGCGGTCAGGCCGCTGCCGATGACCGCGGCGTGCGCGTCGGCTCGGACGGCGGCGAGTGTGTGCTCGAGTGGGTACGGCTCGTTGACGTACCCCGGGGCGTTGGTGAGGCCGTAATGGTCACGGGGACGGCCACTCCCGACGCACAGCACGACGCGATCGAGCGGATGGGCGCTCCCGTCTTCGGTGTGCAGGACGGTACCGCCGCCATCGGCGAACCCGGTGACGCGCGCATTGACCACGCTCACCTGCCACCCTGCGCGCCGTAACCACCTGATGGCGGCCAGCGCGGTCTGCTCGAGATATTCGCCGTATACGCCGCGCGGCACAAGTGGCTGCCCGAGCCCCTCGTCGAAGTAGCTCGCCGCATCGTTTCGGGCTTGCAGCCAGCGCACATAGTGCGCCGGGTCGCCCACGCGTACCGACATCAAGGCAGGCGGGGCGTTCACCCGCACCGCCTTCAGGTCCGACTGGTACGGGCGACCGCGCCATACCGCGGACGAACCGTCGAACACCGTGATGCGGCCGCGGGCCGAGTCGGTTCCGGCGAGTGTGTCCAGCAGGCCGACCGCTGCAGCGCCCCCGCCGACGATTCCAATCCGCATCATGATCTCCCTCGATTCGTGTCTTGCCGTGTCGAGCCTCATCCGGCCGCGGCCAGGGCGATATCCCGCGATTGCGGGAATTTCGATGGCGGCGGGTCAATTTCCCCCCTTATGGGGGATAGCGGGCACCCGCGGGCGGTAGCAGGATGGCGACATGGCCACCCCGACTCCGCACGCGGTCGGCGCCCTGCTGACCGGCATCGCGGACGCTCCCGACGCGCACGCGCTGTTCGCGGAAACTTCTGCCCGGCTGCGCCGGCTCGCGCCCTTCGACGCCGCCGTCTGGGTGGCCACCGATCCGATCAACGGGCTGACCGCCGCACCGGTACGGGTGGAGAACCTGCACGAGAGTGGTTGCGGAACCTATTGGGAATCAGAACTTTTCGCCGAGCACGTGAATCTCTTCCGCGACCTTGCACGAGCCACGATTCCGGTCGCCGGGCTACGCGAGGTAACCGGTGATCGCCCGACGTTGAGCCGGCTGTACCGGAATTTCATGTGCCCGCGTGGTTTCGAGGACGAACTGCGCGCCGTGCTGCGTATCGACGGGCAACCGTGGGGCCAGCTCAGCCTGTTCCGTGAGCGCGGGCGAAAGCCGTTCTCGGCCAGAGATATCGCGCTGGTCCACACTCTGTCCGCCCCGATGGCGCGGCGATTGCGCACCTACGCCCAACCGGCGCCACACTCGTCGCCGAACCTGGCCATTGCTCCCGGCATGCTCCTCTTCGACGCGGCCGGCGGCCTGATTTCGGTCAACGATGAGGCTCGTGACCTGCTCGCGCAGATGCCCCCGGGCCCGTCCACACCGACCTCGTTGGGCATCGAATTGCCGCTGCCGGTCTGGATTCTCAGTACCGCGGGCCGAGCGCGGCTGACCGGCGAGAGCACGCGGATCCGCATCCGGACCACGACAGGTCGCTGGCTGCTCTGCCACGCCTCGTGCCTGCGTGACGCCGACGGGAACGCCGGAATGACAGCGCTGGTCATCGAACCGGCCAAGCCGTCGGATGTCGCGTCCCTGGTGGTCGCCGCCTACGAACTGACCCGCCGCGAGCTGGAAGTCACCGAACTCATCGCCCGCGGGCTTTCCACGGGCGAAATCGCTGCTCGGCTCTTCCTTTCCGCGCACACTGTCCGTGACCACGTGAAGTCCGTCTTCGACAAGGTCGGTGTCACCAGCCGCGGCGAACTCGTCGCGAAGCTGTTCACCGACCACTTCGAACCCCTCATCGCCCGCGCGACCTTGCGGGTGCTGGACATCGAGGCGAGCTAGCCGAATGCTCGATCGAGCACTCGAACCGGCACTGGAGCTGTTCCTGGCGTCACCCCCTCCACCCCCGCTGCCGGAAAGATCATCGTGCGAGGCACAGCATCTCGCGAGAAGAGCGGAAGCAGGCCTGATTTACTGAAGCGCGTGAGGGTTACAGACACAGGTAAGCGTGCCTGGTACCTGCGACGTAGGTTCTTGCCGTGGCGACGGCTGGTCCAACCGTTCAATATCGGCATGGAGGGCACATACTTCCGGTACAAGGTTCCTGTCGGAGCCGCGCCGCCCTCAGGTCCGCGAGCGGTTCAGCGGCCCACCCCGCGCGCTGCTCGCCGCCAACAACGGCGGGACGATCGGGAGCACAAGCTGGACCGGGTCGAAGGCTGGCAATGGCTGTACTGGTTTCCGCTGCTGCTCATCGTCCTCGCGCTCGTTGCGCTCGTCGGACAGGTGCTAGAGCTGCTGATGTTCTTGCTCTTTCTCGTGCTGTGCGTATGCGCGTCGATCGAATTGGCGGTGCAGCTGATCGTGGGGACGATCCTGGTCGTGCCGAGGATGCTCGGCGCGGTTCGCTCCCGCGTCGATGTGTATACCGAACACGGCAACCGACTGGCCTCGCTCACCGTGCTGTCCGTGCCCGGCCACTGGCAAGCCAGGCAACTCGTGGTCGCCTCGGCCGAGCTACGCCGCAGCGCGAATTGGCCGTTCGACCCGGTCCATGACCCCCACGTTGTCATGCTGCTCCAGCAATACCGGGCGGAGATCATCCACCACGAAAGCCTATGGAGCTCCCCGATTCCCGCGCGCTGAACCCCTACCGGTGCCCTCGTCGAGCAACGTAGGGCAGGAAATCGGGTAGCCGGATTCCGCCTCGACCGCGAAGTCGCGTTCGAGGCATCGCAGAGGTACACCATTCAAAGCGTTCGCGTTCTGCGTATGGGCGATGGCGTCATTCCTGTCCACCAGACATGTTGAATGTTTGTACTGCCGTGACATTCTCTTCCGTGCGCCCGTCGAAGGCGAAGGCGCGCAAGGACTTCACGATCGTGGGTATAGGTCGCTTATGAATTTACTGCTGCCTTGCGCGCCTATTTGCCAGTACTTAGCGCGTGGATCCAACGAAGCGCTCCGGCGTGGTTTCCCACCGGCGTGGACGACGCAGACCGCAGTGGTCAGTGCTAACCACCGGCCCCGGCAGATGGTGGGCATCATGACGATCCGTGGCAGCTACCACCGCGCAGATCTAAATAGACGCCCAGTACAAACCGCCTTCCTTGCCTCGAACCGAGTGGCGACTCCGACGGGGTGCACGCAGTGCAATCGCGCAATGTGAAATCTGCATAATGCAACTCGCGTCGAGTTGCGCTATGGTCGCAGTCGATTTGCTGGCAAGAAGCCGGTTAGTGGCCACGGAGCGGATGCGTGCTGGAACTCGATCACTTCAGTAACGGGTGGGTGACCCCCGTTCTGGCTTACACCATGTCCGTCGCCGGATCGATGCTCGGCCTTCGATGCGCGGTGCACGCCCGATCGTCGTACTGGCCGGCAGGGTGGCTCATCGCCGCAGCGGTTGCCCTGGGTGGCGCCGGTATCTGGGTCATGCATTTCACCGCGATGCTCGGCTTCTCCATCCGCGGTGGAACCATTCGTTACAACGTGCCGATGACGCTACTCAGCGCGGCCGTGGCGATCGTGGTGGTGTGGATCGGGCTGTCGGTCGTCGTGCGCTGGCAACGAGAAGCCCTTGCGCTGCCGATCGGCGGTGCGATTACCGGGCTCGGCGTGGCCGCCATGCACTACCTGGGCATGTATGCGATGAACACGGACGCGACCGTGGGATACGACCTCGGAACTGTTGCGCTGTCGCTGGTGATCGCCGTGGTCGCTGCGACCGCGGCGCTATGGTTCATGCTGCACGTCAGCGGCTTCGGCGCAACGATCGGCGCGGCGCTGATCATGGGCCTCGCGGTGTGCGGCATGCATTACACCGGAATGGCGTCGATGCACGCCCAGCACGTCGGTCAGCATGCTGTTCTCCCCGACGGTGCCGACCCCATGCAGCTGATCACACCGCTGATCCTGACCGTTACCGTGATCACCATCATGTTGGTCGCCGTGGTTGGGCTGGCCGAACTCGACGAACTCAGCAAGCCCGATCCACTCCCCGTACCTGCCCGGCCCGCTGCTGCCCAGCCCCGATCCACCCAGTCCGGAGCCACCCGGCGCAAATCCACCACACTGGCAACCGCTCCCGCCGATCTGCCTCGAAGCGGCCGCGAGTGGCCGCGGCGAGAAATGCAGGATTAAGCGCTGCCTGCTCGTGGCCGCAGCCGATCCGGCGGCCCCGGCAACCATGCGGACGGCGGCAGGACCGAAGTGTCCCGACGATGCCGTAGTCCGCGATCTCGAAGATCGACGCCGCGGGGAAACCGGCGGCCATCACCGCGATCAGCAGTATCGAGCCACCGATCTCAGTGTGTCCGGACGCAGTCCGAACACCGGCATCGCCACCAGCGCCGGCCTCTGGGCTTGTTGTCGGCAGCGGCCGCGCCCGCGCTGACCTACCAGGGCCCCATGAGTCCAGCTGGCCAGGCAGCAGCAACTACGCGCGAATACGACCCGCTGGAGGACTGCGACTCGGATGACCCGTTCGTCTGCGCTCAGCGCGTGATCGCATGGCCAGCCGAGGCACGTTCGGCCACAACGGAAATCGACCGCCTACTCTTCTCGACTGGGCGATGCGCATTCACATGGCGACCCACAACCATGCGGCCGCCGTGTTCTCACGGGGCGATCGGGTGCAGGCAGTAGCTCTTGTCGGAGTGCTTCAACGCGTTCGTGCCGGGATGCTGTTTCCTGATGGCCGTGGTGCAGACATCGTCATCACGGGCGTCGAGCTTGGCGTTCACCTGGAACGCACCGGGTTGGGTGCAGGGAATCTTCCGCAGCTTGGTAATTCGCATCGGGACTTGGACTTCGGTGAAGCAGTCGCCGAGCGCGGCATTGAGCTGCAGGCATATGTAGCTGGTTCGGCCGCGCCGTGGGGAGTCGTACTCTTCGAACTCGCCCCCGGGGCAGTGCTGCACATTCCAGCCGCGCACCACCCGTATCGCCGCCTCAGGGTTGTCACAACACGTTTTCGGAAGTCGAACCGATCCTTTCCCGGGGGATCGACCAAAAAGCCGCAGGTGCCGGCCTCCATCGGCGACGAGCTCTCCGAGCCACAGCCGGCGACCACCAGCGACACGAACACAAGGGCGGCGAAAATCGACAGCGCACCCCGGTGAAGTGACCTGCGAGCCAGTGCATTTCGGGATAGGCATGGTCGTACACCAGCGCTGCTCCGTCGCGGTGGCCGACCGCCGGAGTAGCAAGGTGCGCCAGACATCGGCTGGGACATGTCGATAACGATGCCATAGCCGCGAATTCGGGCAACAAGGCCGCGCGCGTTGCCACAGCGCGCGTGAAAATGTCAGTGGCCCCTGCTGTTCCAGTCGAAGAAGTTCGAGCATGCCCAGCACGAGACTGACGGCACCGGTGGGCGTGACCACTTCGGTCAGCTGAGAAGCGAGGACGAACAGGTCACCGGCGATGCGCTGGTCCGCGATTTCGAAGATGCGATCCGCATCTGATCCCGCAGCGCAGCATCGACGATGATGAAGACACCTCCGACCCCACGCGAGGAGAGTGCCGATTTTGTGTTGCGCCGAAATCCCTGGAACAGGGCGGCGGCGCGCCTAGCATCGGAGAATGAGCAACGCTGCGAAAGCTGTCTTGGAAGGCGGACCGGCGGATCTACCGGACCGCGTTGTTCCCATCACCCCGCCGGGGACCGAAATCAAGGTGCCCTTCAGAGGCGGCTACGAACACTTCGAGGTGACTCCTCGACTGCAGGACACCACCGACGGGCCGTTACGCGTCTACACCTGGGCCTACCGCACCTCGATCGCGGAATGAGATCCACCTAGCCGACGCCGAACGAGGCATCACGGCGATACCCGCTGCGCCGCGGCAATGCCGGGTGCGCCGACGGCTGGTTCTGCCCGTCGAATGCGCGGTACGAAAATGCAAGCGACCCCGGCTGTTTCCAGCCGGGGCCACTCGAGAAACGCTCAGCGCGGAGCTATCAGCCCTTGTGCGCTTTGACCGCTTCGGTCAGCTGCGGGGCGACGTTGAACAGGTCGCCGACGATGCCGTAGTCCGCGATCTCGAAGATCGGGGCCTCTTCGTCCTTGTTGACCGCGACGATGGTCTTCGAGGTCTGCATTCCCGCGCGGTGCTGGATCGCGCCGGAAATGCCGAGGGCGATGTACAGCTGCGGGGAGACCGTCTTACCGGTCTGGCCGACCTGGAACTGACCCGGGTAGTAGCCCGAGTCGACCGCGGCACGCGAGGCGCCCACAGCGGCGCCCAGCGAGTCGGCGAGCGCCTCGACGACCGCGAAGTTGTCGGCGGAACCGACACCACGGCCACCGGAGACGACGATGCTCGCCTCGGTGAGCTCCGGACGGTCGCCACCGACGATCGGCTCGCGGGAGATGACGCGCACGACGCCTTCTTCCTGAGCCGGGACCTCGACGGTCACCTTTTCGCCCGCACCGGCCTGCGCCGCGGCCTCGATGGCGCCGGGGCGCACCGAGATCACCGGCACGTCGCCGGTGGCCTTGGCGTCCACGGTGAACGCGCCACCGAAGATGGAGTGCACGGCCGAGCCGTCGGCCTTGACATCGATGACGTCCACCAGCAGGCCGGAGCCGATGCGGGCGGCGAGGCGACCCGACACCTCCTTGCCTTCGGCAGTGGCGGCGACGATGACGGCGGCCGGGGAGGCCGACTCCGACAGCGCGGCGAGCACGTCGACCTTCGGGGTCACCAGGAAGTTCTCGACATCGTCGGATTCGGCGATATAGATCTTCTCGGCGCCGGCCGCGGCCAGCGCGTCGGCCAGCTTCTCGCCGGTCCCGGCCGCGCCGAGCACGACGGCAGCCGGTTCGCCGAGGGTGCGGGCGGCGGTGAGCAGTTCGGTGGTGACCTTCTTGATCGCACCGTCGGCGTGCTCGACGAGCACAAGTACTTCTGCCATTTTGTGTTCTCTCCTAAGCAGTCTCGGGCCTGGAAGGCGGGACGAGCGACAATCGCGCAGCGGCTCGTTCCGCCCGACCGGGTGCGGGCGTCCCGCACAGGCTCAGCCGGATCAGATGATCTTCTGACCGACGAGGTACTGGGCGATCTTGGTGCCGCCGTCGCCCTCGTCCGCGATCTTCTCGCCCGCCGTACGCGGCGGCTTCGGGGTGGCCGCGGTGACGGTGGTGCCCGCGTTCGCGACGCCGACGGTCGCCGGATCGACACCGAGGTCGGCCAGCGTGAGGGTCTGCACTTCCTTCTTCTTCGCGGCCATGATGCCCTTGAAGGAGGGGAAGCGCGGCTCGTTGATCTTCTCGGTGACGCTGACGATGGCCGGGAGGGTGGCCTCCAGCTTGAAGACACCTTCGTCGGTCTCGCGCTCGCCGGTGATCTTGTCGCCGTCGACGACCAGCTTGCGCAGGTGCGTCAGCTGCGGGATGCCGATGTACTCCGCGATGATCGCGGGCACGGCGCCGGCGCGACCGTCGGTGGCCTCGTTGCCCGCGATGACCAACTCGACACCCTCGACCTGGCCGAGTGCGGCGGCGAGCACATACGCGGTCTGCACGGCGTCGGAGCCGTGGATCGCCGGGTCGTTCACGTGGATGGCCTTGTCGGCGCCCATGGACAGCGCCTTGCGGATGGCCTCGGTGGCACGGTCCGGACCGGCGGCCAGCACGGTGACCTCGCCGCCCTGGGCCTCCTTGATCAGCAGCGCTTCTTCGACGGCGCGCTCGTTGATCTCGTCGAGGACGGCGTCGGCAGCCTCGCGGTCGAGCGTGAAGTCACCATCGGTCAGCTTGCGCTCGGACCAAGTGTCGGGAACCTGCTTGATGAGTACGACGATGTTCGGCATTGGTCTTCGTCGACCTCCTGTTCTGGGGGCACGTTGTGGTGGTCGCACGAGCGGGCCGTACGTCCATTGAGTAGCTCAGGGCGTGACACTACCCTACGTTAAGTTACCCATGGGTAACTTACCCGCTTCTCTCTCACAACACCGGTCCGGCCGATATCGTGCGCCGGTTGTACCAGTAACGTCGGACGGATGAGCGAGGCTGTGATCCCTGCCGCAGTGGGCACCCCACCGGGCATTACTCCCGAGTCGACCACCGGCGACCTCGAGCCGCTGCCGCTGACCGGCGAGCGCACCGTACCCGGCATCGCCGAGGAGAACTACTGGTTCCGCAGGCACGAGATCGTCTATGCGCGCCTGCTGAAGCGATGCGCGGGAAAGACGGTACTGGAGGCCGGATCCGGGGAGGGTTACGGCGCGAACATGATCGCCGACGTGGCCACCAAGGTCATCGGCCTCGACTACGACAGCAGCGCGGTCGCACACGTGTGCGCACGCTACCCACGCGTCGAGATGCTCCAAGGCAATCTCGCTGCGCTCCCACTGGACAACGCCGCGGTCGACGTGGTGGTGAATTTCCAAGTCATCGAACATCTTTGGGACCAGGGACAGTTCATTCGCGAATGCCTTCGAGTGCTGCGGCCGGGCGGCGAGCTGCTCATCAGCACCCCCAATCGGATCACCTTCTCGCCGGGTCGCGACACGCCGCTCAACCCGTTCCACACCAGAGAGCTGAATGCCGCTGAGCTGGCCGAACTGCTGGTCGAGGCCGGATTCGAGGTCACGCTGATGACCGGCGTGCACCACGGCCCGAGCCTGAAAGCGTTGGACACCAAACACGGCGGCTCGTTCATCGACGCCCAGATCGAACGCGCGCTCGCCGGCGAGCCGTGGCCCGCCGAGCTGACCGCCGACGTCGCGGCTGTCGGCATCGACGATTTCGCCCTGGTCACCGACGACATCGATGCAAGCCTCGACCTGGTCGCCATCGCGGTGAAGCCTTGAGCAGCTCGACCGTACCCGGCCAGTTCACTCTGGTCTTGCATTCACACCTGCCCTGGCTCGCCCATCACGGCCGCTGGCCGGTCGGCGAAGAATGGCTCTATCAGTCCTGGGCGGCGTCCTACCTCCCAGTCGCGGAGGTACTGAGAAACCTTGCCGCCGAGGGACGTTCACACCTGCTGAGCCTGGGGATCACCCCAGTGCTCGCCGCCCAGCTCGACGATCCACACTGCCTGTCCGGCATGCACCACTGGCTGGGCAACTGGCAGCTGCGTGCCGACGAGGCCGCGATGGCCGGAAACACCGCGCTCGGCAGGCACGAACACCAGCTGGCCACCGCCGCACTGGCCGACTTCGAACAGCGCTGGCGGCACGGCGCGGCCCCGGTCTGGCGGGCCCTCATCGACGCCGACGCGATCGAGCTGCTCGGCGGTCCGCTCGCGCATCCGTTCCAGCCACTGCTGGACCCGCGGCTGCGCGCCTTCCAGCTCACCGAGGGGCTCGCCGACGCACAGCAGCGCTGGGGCCATACCCCAGCCGGGATCTGGGCGCCGGAATGCGGCTACACCCCGGGCATGGAGACCGGATACGCCGACGCCGGTGTGACGCATTTCATGGTCGACGGTCCCGCGCTGCGCGGCGACACCTCGCTGGGCCGACCCGTTCACGAGTCCGATGTGGTGGCCTTCGGACGGGACCTCCAGGTGAGCTACCGAGTGTGGTCGCCCAAATCCGGCTATCCCGGACACAGCGCCTACCGTGACTTTCATCACTATGACCACGCGACCGGTCTCAAGCCCTCCCGCGTCACCGGCAAGACGGTGGCGGGCCCGGACAAGGCACCGTACGACCCGGAACTCGCCGCCGCCGCGATCACCCGCGATGTCGACGATTTCGTACAGACAGTGCGCGAGCGGCTGATCGCCGAATCCGAGCGGATCGGCCGTCCCGCCCTGGTCGTGGCCGCTTTCGACACCGAACTGTTCGGCCATTGGTGGCATGAGGGTCCGCAGTGGCTCGAGCAGGTCCTGCGTGCGTTGCCCGAGGCAGGCGTGTCGGTCGGCACCCTGGCCGGTGCCCGCGAACGCGGATTCGTCGGCGAGCCGGTACCGCTGGCGGATTCGTCGTGGGGCTCCGGCAAGGACTGGCGGGTCTGGGCCGGCGACCAAGTCCGTGACCTGGTGGAACTCAACGACGACATCGTCCGCCTGACCCTCGACACCGTCGACAAGATGCGCACCGCGGACGGCGGCGCCGAACTGCGCGACCACGTCGCCGACCAGCTGCTGCGCGAGGCGGTCCTCACTGTGTCCAGCGACTGGGCCTTCATGGTCAGCAAGGACTCGGCGGCGGGGTACGCCAGGGATCGCGCGCACCGGCACGCGCATGCCGTCCGCGAGATCGCAGCCGCGGTCGGGGCGGGCCAAGTCGCCAAAGCACAACACTTGGCGGCAGGATGGGGTGCGGCTGACGGATTCTTCCCCGGTGTGGACGCACGGCGACTTGCCTATTCTGGGTCCGGTCATCACGCTGCCGCGCCGGAAATTGCGCCGGGACCAGGCCCCGCCACGGACCAAGGCTCCGCCTCAGAAGGACATGCATGAAGATTTTGATGGTGTCGTGGGAGTACCCGCCGGTCGTGGTCGGCGGGTTGGGCAGGCACGTGCATCACCTGGCGATCGAGCTGGCCACCGCGGGCCACGAGGTCGTCGTGCTGTCGCGTCGCCCTACCGGCACCGACTCCTCGACCCATCCCACCCACTCCTTCATCGCCGATGGTGTACTGGTGGTCGCGGTCGCGGAGGATCCGCCGTGTTTCGACTTCGGCGACGACATGCTCGCCTGGACGCTGGCCATGGGGCACGCGATGGTGCGGGCCGGTGTCGCACTGGGCAAGCCGGGCATCGGTGACGGCTGGGTCCCCGACGTCGTGCACGCGCACGATTGGCTGGTCGCCCATCCTGCGATCGCTCTCGCCGAGTATTACGACGTGCCGCTGGTCTCGACGTTGCATGCGACGGAGGCGGGCAGGCACAGCGGCTGGGTATCGGGCCGGGTCAACAAGCAGGTCCACTCGGTCGAATGGTGGCTCGCCAACGAGTCCGACGCGCTCATCACCTGTTCGGCCTCGATGCAGGACGAGGTGGAGCGGCTCTACGGGCCGGAGCGGATTCCGCTGCGGGTGATCCGCAACGGCATCGACGTCGGCGCCTGGACCTTCCGTCCGCGCGCACCGCGCACGGGCCCGCCGCGGCTGTTGTATGTGGGGCGGCTGGAGTACGAGAAGGGCGTGCAGGACGCGATCGCGGCGCTGCCCAGGATCCGGCGCGCGCACCCCGGCACCACGCTGACCGTCGCCGGAGTCGGCACCCAGTTCGAGTGGTTGCGCGAGCGGGCCCGGGTGCATCGGGTGGCGCGTGCGGTGACCTTCGCCGGACAGCTCGGCCACGAGGAGCTGCTCGGCTGGTTGCACGGCGCCGACGCGATCGTGCTGCCGAGCCGCTACGAACCGTTCGGCATCGTCGCCCTGGAAGCGGCCGCGGCGGGTATCCCGTTGGTCACCTCCACCGCGGGCGGTCTCGGTGAACTCGTCGTCGACGGTGTCACCGGCGCGTCCTTCGAACCCGCCGACGTGGACGGACTCGTCGATGCGGTCCGTGCCGTGCTCGACGACCCCGCAGCGGCCCAGGATCGCGCCTACGCCGCCCGCGAACGCCTCACCGCCGACTTCGCCTGGGACGTCGTGGCCGCCGAGACGATCCAGATCTACCAGTCCGCGAAACGCCGCGTCCGCAACCCGATGGGCCGTCCGACGATCGTGGAACGCCCACTCCCCGAACGCGATCCGAACCAGCCCGTCTGAGCGCCGCGACTACGCTTCCAGCTTCTTCACGACCTTCTGGACGGTGAGCCACGTGCGCGTGGTGATCTCCTTGCTGTAGGTCTTCTCCATCCAGGCCATGAAGTCCGGGGTGCGCGGCTCGGTGTTGTCGATGACCGAGAGGACGACGCGGGCCTTCTTGTCATAGCCGACGATGCGGACGCCCGGCTCACTGTGCTTCAGCAGCTCCGCGGTGATCTTCGATGGCGGCTGCTTGAAGAAGGTCGCGATCAGGTAGGTTTCGCGACCGTGCGTCAGACCGGGGAACGGATCGGTATCGAGCAGATCCCGCAGTTCTTCGTAGCTGCGAATGATCGTGCCGCCCGGAATCCCGAGCTCGCTGTTCAACGCGTCCTGAATGCGCGCTTCCAACTCCGGTATGTCGGTATCGGCGCTGCGGAACACCACATTGCCACTCGACAGCAGCGTCGTGACGTGCTCGAAGCCGAGACCCTCGAACACCCCGCGCAGCTTCTCGTTCTTCATGTTCGGGTTGGTCGGCATGATCCCGCGCAACAGCGCGGCGTACCTGTTCATAGCGCCGACCGTACCCATCGTGACCGACAAACACCGGCTCGCCCGGCCTGCGGGTCGAGCGCGGCCTGCGACACGGCTACGCCGACTGCGTGACGCCGTTCTTCTTGCGCGCGATATCTTCCAACGCGGCAACGTATTTCGCGCGCTCCTGCGCGCCCGCCTCCCACGTCTCCTTGCGGTTCTTGACTACCTTGGCCGGGGCCCCGACGGCGATGCTGTAGTCGGGGATCTCGCCCTTGACCACCGCGTGCGCACCGAGCACACAACCGCGGCCGACGCGCGTCTCACGCAGCACGGTCACCTTCGCGGCGATCCAGGTGTCCGGGCCGATGCGCACCGGGCTCTTCACGATGCCCTGATCCTTGATCGGCATGTTGATGTCGTCCATACGGTGGTCGAAGTCGCAGATGTAGCACCAGTCGGCGACGAGCGTCGACTCACCGATCTCGATGTCGAGATAGGTGTTGACGACGTTGTCCTTGCCGAAGACCACCTTGTCGCCGATGCGCAGCGAACCCTCGTGGCAACGAATGGCGTTGCCGTCGCCGATGTGCACCCAGCGACCTATCTCCATCCGTCCGAGCTCCGGTGTCGCGTGGATCTCCACCCCGCGGCCCAGGAAGACCATGCCGCGCAGCACGATGTGCGGGTTGGCCGCCTTGAATTTGAACAGCCGGTAGTAGCGCACCAGATACCACGGCGTGTACGCCCGGTTGGCGAGCACCCAGCGCAGCGAAGCTACGGTCAGAAAACGTGCCTGCAGCGGATCCCGGCGGCGCGATCCGCGCCACCGCGAGCGCAACGGTGCGCCCCACATGCTCGTCACGAACGATCTCCTTCGTGGTTCTTCGGGTCGCGTCCGACCCGGCCGCAACAGATAGAGCCTATCTGCCTGCATCTCCGGAGGACGCGGTGCCCACCACGACACCCCTGGGACTCGTACACCCGCCGATGACCCTCCCGTACAGTGACTCCGAACCCGCACGCGGACACCCGGCTCGGGTGGGGAACGAGCTGAGGTTCGACACGCTTCGGTCTCGGGCGAGCGGCCGAAAACGACAGGAGAGCAGCAGGTGCGAAGCGGCGGCGTACTGGCTACATCCAGGTGGCGTCCGGTGCGGCGGCGGGCAGCGATCTCGCTGGCCGCGATCGGTGTGCTGGCGTTGACCGGCTGCGGCACCGATGTCGACGACATCACCGTCGGTCCGGGCACGGGTTGGCCCTCGGCGCATCACGACGCCCGTAACGACGGAACGAGCCCGGTCACAGGGTCGCGGAGGATGACGCTGAGTTGGTCGCGCCCGCTCGGCGGTCCGATCGAGCAGGCCGTCACGCTCGGCCCGGACGGGCAGATGTTCGTCACCGCACGGACGCCGTCGGGGTGCGTGATCTTCTCCTTCCAGATGCGCAGCGGCCGTAAGCGTTTCTGCAACCAGCAGCTCGGCCCGAATACGGTCTCCGCACCGTCGGTGGTCGACGGGGGCACCAATGTGTATGTCGGGGACGACGGCGCGCTGAATGCCTTCAACTATCTCGGTCAGCCACGCTGGCGCACTCCCGTTGCGGGGGTTCCGGTTTCGGTGCAGTTCACCGGCGACGGCGATCTGCTGTCGGTGACACAATCCGGCCAGGTGGACGTGCTCTCGCGCCAGACAGGTGAGCGTGTGGTCCCCACGGTGCAGCTACTCGGCGAGCCCGACTTCCTCGAATATCCGGATCTCACCCGACCGGCCTCGGGCCAAGGTCTCGACGACTGTTCCACCGGCGGCCCGCAGTGCCCCATCGCGAATATCTCGGCGATGGACGTGTCGACCGGCCGTTTCTTCGTCACAGTGTGGAAGCCGGGCGCGCCCACCGCCGCCCTGGTGGCAATGCGCTACGGCAACAACACGATCGAGCAGCAGTGGCACGCGGACATACTCACCGACGGCAGCGCAACCAGCCCGGCCCTGTCCGCCGACGGCACGACCGTCTATGTGGGCGACAACAGCAACCGGCTCATCGCCATGGATGCCGCCGACGGCCACACCAAATGGGTGCACGCCCTCGAATGGGCGCCGCGCGGCGGGATCTCGGTCTCCGGCGACGGCCTGATCATCCCGGCGGGCGACGACGGCTATTTGGTCGCGCTGCGGGACACCGGCAGCACGGCCGAAATCGTCTGGGAGCGTAAGGATCTCGCCCTACGCGGCATTCCGGTGCAGACCGACGGCGGCACCGGATACACCGCCGCCGCCATCGGCGAGGGCCTGAACCTCATCACCTTCGACACCAAGACCGGGACGACCCTCGACTCGGACGCGCTTCCGGACGCCAAGGGCAGCACCACGGGCACCTCGATCGGGGCCAAGGGTGAGGTCGTGCTCGCCACGCGCATCGGCGAATTGTTCGTCTTCAAGCCCGAGGAGTAGGGGACGCGCGGGCCTGCCGAGCACGGTGCGCGGTGCACAGGAAGGCGGCCGCGGTGCGGCCGATTCGCGTGATGACCAACGTATAAGGCTGGGAGCCGGACGGTTTCAGCCTGCGGCGCAGCAGATCGGGATCGACATCGACTCCACGCACCAGAATCTCCAGCGGCCCGCACTCACGCTTGCGCAGCTCGGTGCGCAAGCTCTTCTCTCGGTAGTCGAGCCGATCGATGATCCGGAAGCCGCGCACCCCGTCGGGCACCTGGTCGCCGGTGAGGTAGGCGATGCGCGGGTCCAGTTGCCATAGACCGTGTTTCGCCGCATAGTGGCGCACCAGGCCGGCGCGCACGACGGCACCGTCCGGGTCGATGATCCACTCCCCCGGATCCTGTTCGGGAATCTCGTCGGGCTCGGCATCGGTGAGTGTCCAGGATTCGCCGTGGGAGTCCAGCACCGTCGCCCGGCGGGTGCCGGTCTCGGCCAGTCCCGGCGACCACAGGCAGGCCTCTCGCACGGCCCCGTCCAAAGACACCACTTCGACCTCGCCCGACCAGTCGAGTCGATCGAAATCCAGCCCGGGCGCACACTTCACGGCGAGATCGCGACCCGGGTAGGCGGCAAGCAGATCGGGCAGAGGCGGTTGCAGCTTGGCCGGATCGTGGGTGCGGCGACCGTCGGCCCGCCGGGCGGGGTCGGCGATGACGACCGTGCCGACACTGCACGACACCAGGGCATCCGCCTTGGCCAGCACCACGTTTCGCGCACCTGCCAGATTGTGCGCGGCCATCGAGAGTCGAACATCGTCCAGATCACTACCGATCACGGCCGGGCAGGCACGAGCCAGCTCCGCGAGTTCCGCGCCGATGGAGCAGGTCACGTCGTGCACAGCCCGATCGGCCAGCCGCGCGGCGCGGTGCCGGGCCACCAGGGTGGGGGTGGCCTGCTGCAGCGCGTCATCGGTGAACAGCCACGCTCCGGCATCGGAGAGCTTCGTCGCGGCTCGTCGGCGCAACCGTACGGTCTCGACAAGGGCGGCGGCGCGGTCGCCGTGCGCACGACGCACCCACTCGAGATCGCGCAGGTGCGTCGTGGTGGTCAGCTCCAGCCCATCCACCTCGGCCAGCGCGGCGATACCCGCCGCACCGCCGAGAAATGTGACATCCTCGGCGCCGAAGCTGTACCCCACTACTTCGCGGAAGCGCCGGGCTTCACGCCGGTGATCATCGCGTTGTAGAAGAACTGGCGCGGCACCACGCGGCGCATGACGTTCTCGTCCACCCAGCTCAGCCCCAGCCACGCCTTGTACATCGCCAGGCGGTAACCCATGGTGAGCTTCTCCTCGGGCACCGCGGCCTCGAAGGTGCGCACCGGCCAGCCCCACAGGGCGGCGGCGAACTCCTCGGTGGTCGCCTTCACCTCGACCGCGCCCGCCGAGGACGCCATGGCCTCCAGCTCGCGCGGGTCGAAGGTGTGCAGATCGACGACCGCTTCCAGCGCCGCGGCACGCGACGACTCGTCCAGCTCCGTCTGCGGCCGTCGCCAGCCCGCCAATGCGGGCAGCTTGGTAACCGTGGTGGTGGCCTTCCAGGTGATCCGGCCCAGCCACCGTGCGTAGAAGTTGCCCGCCGTGGTCGGCTCGCCCGCGAAAACGAAACGCCCGCCCGGCTTGAGCACCCGGAGGCATTCCTTCAGCGCCAGCTCCACATCGGGGATGTGATGCAGCACCGCGTGCCCGCACACCAGGTCGAAGGTGTCGTCGTCGTACGGGATGGTCTCGGCGTCGGCAACGCGGCCGTCGACATCGAGCCCGAGGTTTTGCGCATTGCGCAGCGCGACCTTCACCATGCCCGGCGAAAGGTCGGTGACCGAGCCGGACTTCGCGACGCCGCCCTGCATCAGGTTCAGCAGGAAGAAGCCGGTGCCGCAGCCGAGTTCCAGCGCCCGCTCGTATGGCAGGGGGGCGGGACCCACGGCGGCGTCGAACCGACCGCGGGCGTATTCGATACAGCGCTCGTCATAGGAAATCGACCATTTGTCGTCATAGGTCTCGGCTTCCCAGTCGTGGTACAGGACCTGGGCGAGCTTTGTATCCTTGAGCGCTGCTTCGACCTCGGCCTCGGTGGCATGCGGGTTCGGCGCGGGGTCGTCGGAACGTACCGTCATGGTCGGCTAGCCTAGCTAACCCGCCGGTGCCGGTCGTCAGCGGAGTAGTGAGTGCCGCCTAATTCGCGGTGCGGGTCCACGGTCGAGAACCCGGTCCGATTTCGGACGCGCTCGGCGAGTTACCCGCGTGCAACCGCCACCGGCTGTTGCACGGAGGGAACTGGAGATCCGCCGAGCTACCGGCCGACGAACGCCGCGGACCCCGGACCGTCAGCCAGGTAGGAACGCGTTCCAATTTCTCGGTCCTCGGTGGTGAACAGATCGGCCCACTCCGTCCGCGCGCGGTCCAGACCGTGCGGACCCGCCTCGAAGACCGCCTTGGCAGCCGCCAACGCACGAGCCGGGCCGCCGATGAATTGCTCGGCCCAGCGCAGCGCGGCGGTGTACACATCATCGGGCGCAACCACCTCATCGACCAGGCCGAGGGCGAGCGCCTCTTCCGCTTCGACGAAGCGGCCGGTGTAGACGAGGTCTTTGGCGGGGCCGGGGCCGATCAACAGCGACAGCCTACGAATCCCCGCGAGCGGCAGCAAACCGGCCTGGATCTGTGGTAACCCGAGCTTGACGTTGTCGCCGATGATGCGCCGGTCAGCACCGAGCGCCAGTTCCAGCCCGCTGCCGAGGCCGTAGCCGGTGATCGCGGCTACCGTCGGTTGTCCGATCTTGGCCAGGCAACCGAGAGCGGTCTGCAGATCGGCTGCCATGGCGGCGGCTTGATCGGGGTCCAGCCCGGACAGTTCGGCGAGATCGTCACCCGCCGAGAACACGCGCTCGTCGCCGTAGACGACCAACGCCGCGACGCGGGTGTCCGCGGCGACCGTTTCTGCTGCCGCGGCCACTTCCCGCACCAGCTGCACGGTGAACTGGTTCATCGGCGGGCGGGCGATCCGGAGCACGGCCACGCCACGCGCGGCACCATCCTCGGGCAGATCCAGGGTCACGAATTCGGCCATGGAACGCCACGCTACCGGGTAGCCGCCGGTTTCCTCACTTGCGCACGGATCCCTTGAGCCGACCCTGATCCGGGAGGTCGGCGAAGTAGCGCTGATTGTCGGGGAAGGTCAGCACCTGACGTCCTTCGACCGCCGACAGCACCGGCATGATCGGGTCGATGACCACCTCGGCGGCGAGAATGTCCGCGGTGGAAGCGAACTCGCTCAGCGCGACGAGCTGCGCCCAGGTGGGGGGCAGCAGAATATCGGTGCCCGACCGCCAGCGATCCAGCGCTTCGGCAGGCGTACGCCACTGCACCTCCTCGGCCTCGGAGGTGGCTCCGTCGGCCAGCTGCCCCTCGGGCAGCACGGCGACAAAGAACCTGGTGTCGTAGCGGCGCGGCTCGATCACCGGGGTGATCCAATTCGCCCACGGCCGTAGCAGATCCGCGCGCAGCACGAGTTTTTCCTCGGCGAGGAAGGCGGCGAGCGATACGTCACGGCGTTCCAGCCGCCCCCGGGCATCGCGGTAACCTGCGGTGTCCGAGACGACGCTAGCAGCGGTCGGCCCCGCAAGCAGCACGCCGCATTCTTCGAACGTCTCGCGCACCGCGCCTGCCACCAATGCTTTGGCACGCGCCTCCGTGGTGCCGAATTTCGCGGCCCACCATGCGGGTTCGGGCCCGGCCCACTCGATGTCGGCGGTCCCGTCCGAGGGGTCGACGCCACCACCGGGGAATACCGTCATCCCTGCGGCAAAGGCCATTGCGCCCACCCGGCGCTGCAGGAACACCTCTGGTCCCGCGGCGCCGTCTCGCACCACCATGACCGTCGACGCGTCTTTGGGCGACGGCACCTGCGGCTGAGAGCCGGCCTGCGCGTTTGTCTCACTCACCCTTGCACCCTAGCGCCTGCTTGGTACTGGGTCGCCTGGCCTATCCGAGTCAGCGCATCGAGCGCGGCTCCGCGCTGCCGAGAGGGTGCGACGATCGCAGCGCACACTCGGCACCGGTCATGATCCGAAGGACATGCTGCCCTGCGGGTCGAATGGGGTTCACCGAACAGTTCGAGTCGACGCCGTAAGGTGCGCCGACAACCAACAGCCCGTGCGGCGACTTATCGGCGGCGGCGAAATGCGGCGACCGCCTCGGCCTACTGGCGTGACCGGTGCCGCCCCAAGCGGCGCGAGCGGCGAGCGAAATAGCGGCCGTCGACTCGGTCCAGGGCGATGGACTGACTGAAGGCCGCACTCAGATTGTCGGCGGTCAACACTTCCGGTAGCAGGCCCTGCGCGACCACGGCGCCCTCGTTGAGCAGCAGGCCGTGGGTGAAGCCGGGCGGGATCTCCTCGACGTGGTGGGTGACCAGCACCATGGCCGGCGCGTCCGGGTCCGCGGCCAAGTCGCCGAGGCGTTCCACCAGCTCCTCGCGACCACCGAGATCGAGTCCGGCGGCGGGCTCGTCCAGTAGCAGCAGTTCCGGGTCGGTCATCAACGCGCGGGCGATGAGGACCCGTTTGCGTTCGCCTTCGGAAAGGGTGCCGTAGGTGCGATCGGAAAGGTGTTCGGCGCCGAGGCTTTCCAGCATGTCGATGGCGCGGTCGGTGTCCAGGTCGTCGTAGCGCTCTCGCCAGCGACCGAGCACGGCATAGCCCGCGGACACCACCAGGTCGCTGACCTTTTCGTCGCGCGGAATGCGGCTGGCCACCGCGGCCGAGGACAGGCCGATCCGCGGACGCAATTCACTGACGTTGGTCTTGCCGATCACTTCACCGAGTAAGTGGGCGATCCCCGAGGTCGGATGTACTTCGGCGGCTGCCATCCGCAGCAGGGAGGTCTTGCCGGCGCCGTTGGGGCCGAGCACGACCCAGCGTTCGTCTAGCTCGACCTGCCAGGTGACCGGACCGACGAGGGTGTGACCCGAGCGTCGGATGGTCACGTCGGTGAAATCAATAAGAAGATCGGGATCCGGTTGCGGCACGGGCTCCATCTTGGACCAAATGTGCCGCGTTCGTACTACCGACCCATGGCGTATTCCCCGACCTGGCGATCTTGCGACGGCGCACGGCCGAGAGTTCGTCCACCGGCCAGGCGGCAGCCTTCGATCGATCGAGCGGCGTGGACGTCGGCGAGCGGAACAGCCGCGCGAAAATCAGTGCTAGCGGAATCGAGCAGACCACCCATACGGCGAGAATCACCAACGGCGTTGTCATCATGCGGTCCTCCGGCGAGTTACGTGCGGGCGGTCCTGTTCCGTCTCAATACCCAGATAAGCGCGATGCGAACCCCATTGTGCCGAAAACGGGATCACCAGTGCCCCGTAATCGGTTTCGTCTCGCGGCGAAGCAAGCAGCTAGCAAATCCTGCCCCGGCGCGCGCCTGGACACCGAGTCATCTCGCTGTCTTCCCGGCCATGGACGACGCCCATACTTCCGAATGGTTGTACCGTCCAGGCCCCGGGACAGTTCATTTCGATCCCGGTACCGCGATCACCGTCATAGAACCCGGCGCGACCTCGGTGAATCCGGCATCGCGTACCGCGACCGCGGTGCCGAGTCGCACCTGATCGACCAGTGTCGCCCACCGATCCTTGTCTGCTTCCCTTACCGCACACCGGAATCCGCGTTGTGCCCATCGATAGGCATGCTCCTCGGGCAACGCGCCCGCAAGCAGCATGCTGGCATGCCCGACCTGTGCGGCCGCCTTGCCCAGAGTCATACCGAGCTCCGAATTCACCCACAGCGTGGGGAGTCCGGGATCGGCGGAACCAGGATCGTCGTGTTCGAGATCGGTGCCGCCGATCTGCAAGCGCTTGATCCGTGGATCCACCGCACCCACGGGTCCCGGCACCAACGCTCGTGCCTGGGCGCCATCGACTTCGACAGTCACCCCTGGCACCTCGCCTGCGGCCAGCCACTGCGCACCGCGCGCACGGCGGGCCACCTTGCGGATCCGCGATCGCTTCCATCCGAGATAGCGCTGCTCCCATTCCCCACCGGGCCCGACCCGCGCATCCAGACACAGAGCCACGCTCGCCGCCGCGGCCGCCTCGAGCAGCGCGCTGCGGCGCGGTGGATCGGCCTTGGGTATGTGCAACACCATCTGCATCGCCTGCACCATGGCCGGATCGTCCGGATCGCCCGCGCCACCGTAGCCCTGTGCGAGCTCCGCATGCCGGAAATGGAATCCCGCTGCATCGATGTCTGTTTCGCTGCCGGCCCGGACATCGGCACCACATTCCGGGAAACCCGTCATTACTCCACCTTGATCGTCAACGAGAACTTCTGCGCCGGGTCGATGCCCTGCTCCCACGGTCGCGTGTAGTGCAGCGTGAGTTGCGCCACGCCCACACTGTTTCCGACGAACGTCCACACCGCAGTACCGCCGGACCCCGGTGCAGCTGGAACATTCGGATCGGGGCGATAGTCGGGCTCACTGTCCTGCCGTAGCACTTGCTGCTCGAGCTCCCCCAGCGCCCACGTATAGCCAGTAGAAGGATTCGCGGGCAGCGACACAACGAGCTGCTGGCCGATCCGCAGCGTCCGCTCCTGGCCGTTGTTCGAATCGGTTACCGCGAGTGCGTCATGCGCCGCGTGTGAGGTCGGCTGCGCCGAGGACGTCCTCTTCGTCTCCACGTCGGAGTCGTTCGTGCCGCATGCGACGAGTGCTGAGGCGAGAACGAGCACCAGCAGGAACTTTCGCACCGCAGCCTCCGATCGATGAATGATCAACTTCTGCGAGCCTACCGACACGAGCTGTGTGTCCGCGGCCACCGATACCCGAACAGGCGAGTGCCGGATGGTATTCCAGCGATTCGTCGGAAGTCCCGGTCGAGGCACCGACGACAGGGCTTCACCTACCGATGAGGGGCACCCGACGCACGCCGCCGTCGCGAGCATCGGCAGCTTCCACCTCGTCGCGGGTAACACCGAGGATGAACAGCACCGCGTCCAGGTAGGGATGCGACAGCGCGGCGTCGGCAACCTCGCGCAGCGCGGGCTTGGCGTTGAAAGCGACGCCGAGGCCCGCCGCATTGAGCATGTCGATGTCGTTGGCGCCATCGCCGACCGCCACCGTCTGCTCCATCGGCACGCCGGCTTCCGCGGCGAATTCACGCAATGCGGTCGCCTTGAACGCCCGATCGACGATCTCACCGACAACCTGACCGGTCAGCTTGCCGTTCTTGATCTCCAAGGTATTGGCCTGCACGAAGTCCAGTTCCAGCTCATGGGCGAGTGGCTCGATCACCTGGCGGAAGCCGCCCGACACCACGCCGCAGCGGAAACCGATCCGGCGCAGCGTCCTGATGGTGGTGCGCGCGCCCGGCGTCAGCTCGATCCGGTCGGCGACTTCATCGATCACCGAGGCATCCAGCCCCTCCAGCGTCGCCACCCGTTGCCGCAGCGATTCGCCGAAGTCGATCTCACCGCGCATGGCGGCCTCGGTGACCTTGCGGACTTCTTCCTCGACCCCCGCGTGCGCGGCGAGCATCTCGATGACCTCGCCCTGGATGAGGGTCGAATCGACGTCGAACACGATGAGCCGCTTGGCGCGGCGTGCCAGGCCCGCACGCTCCACCGCGACGTCGACCTGTTCGGCGACAGCTACCTCGGCCAGCGCGGTGCGCAACCGTGCGTCGGCATCGGCATCGGTGTCGGTCGCGGTGACGAGCAGCTCCATGCCGGTCACCGGGTAGTCGGCGATGCCGCGGATGGTGTCGATATTGGCGCCGAGGCTTGCGAGCTGGCGCGACACCGAACTGAACGCGCGCGCGGTGACCGGGCTGCCGAGAATCACCACCGCGTGCGTGGACATCGGCTGCCTGCCGATCTCGGCGTCGACCTCCACGTCGACATGCATGCCGACGGTGTTCATCGCCTCTTCGAGCTCGTCCTGCAATGCCTCGGGGTCATTCGGGCAGGTGACCAGTACCCCGAGCGTCAGGCGCCCACGGATCACCACCTGCTCGACGTCCAGCAGGCTGACCTGGTGCCGCGACATCGCCGCGAGCAGCACGGACGTCACACCGGGCCGGTCCGGCCCGGTGACGGTGACGAGAACTGTGGTGTCGGCCAACTGATGTGCTCCAAGTTCGAGTGTTTGCCGTCGCGGTACTGGACCTCGTTGTCGCTGCGCCGACCGCATTGTCGCTTGCGCCAGCATCGCCGCTGGTGCGGATGTGCTCCACAAACGAGTGTGCACCCGCTGGTCACCAGCAGGTGCACACTCGAGAATGCTACTTCGTTGCCGCTATGCCAGTGCGGCGACTAGTTCTTGACGAGGGCGCCTTCGTGCACCTCGGTGGCGTGCTTGCCCGAGCCCCAACCCACGTGGGCCTCGGCGCGCATGCGCTCGACCATGTGCGGGTAGTGCAACTCGAACGCCGGACGCTCCGACCGGATACGCGGCAGCTCGTAGAAGTTGTGCCGCGGCGGCGGGCAGGTCGTCGCCCACTCCAGGGAGTTGCCGTAGCCCCACGGATCGTCCACCGTGACCACTTCGCCGTAGCGGAAGCTCTTGAAGACGTTCCAGACGAACGGCAGCATCGACGCGCCGAGGATGAACGCTCCGATCGTGGAGATCGTGTTCAGCGTGGTGAAACCGTCGCTGGGCAGGTAGTCGGCGTAACGACGTGGCATGCCCTCGGCGCCCAGCCAGTGCTGCACCAGGAACGTGGTGTGGAACCCGACGAAGGTGGTCCAGAAATGCCACTTGCCGAGCCGCTCGTCCATCATGCGACCGGTGATCTTGGGGAACCAGAAGTAGATGCCCGCGAAGGTCGCGAACACGATGGTGCCGAAGAGCACGTAATGGAAGTGCGCGACCACGAAGTACGAGTCGGTGACATGGAAGTCCAGCGGCGGGCTCGCCAGGATGACACCCGAGAGGCCACCGAAGAGGAAGGTCACCAGGAAGCCGATCGACCACAGCATCGGCGTCTCGAAGGTCAGCTGACCGCGCCACATGGTGCCGATCCAGTTGAAGAACTTCACACCCGTCGGCACCGCGATCAGGAAGGTCATGAACGAGAAGTACGGCAGCAGCACGGCGCCGGTCGCGTACATGTGGTGCGCCCACACCGCGATCGACAGCGCGGCGATACCCAGCGTCGCGTACACCAGCGTGGTGTAACCGAAGATCGGCTTACGCGAGAACACCGGGAAGATTTCCGACACGATGCCGAAGAACGGCAGCGCGATGATGTACACCTCGGGATGACCGAAGAACCAGAACAGGTGCTGGTAGAGCAGGATGCCGCCGGTGGCGGGGTCGTAGATGTGCCCGCCCAGGTGACGGTCGTAGGCCAAGCCGAAGAGCGCGGCGGTCAGCAGCGGGAAGGCGAGCAGGACGAGCACACTGGTGACGGCGATGTTCCAGGTAAAGATCGGCAGCCGGAACATGGTCATGCCGGGGGCACGCAGGCAGACGACGGTGGTCAGCATGTTGACGCCACCGAGGATGGTGCCCAGACCCGAGACGGCGAGACCGAGGATCCACAGGTCGGCGCCCACACCGGGCGAATGCAGGATGTCGGTCAGCGGCGTGTATGCCGTCCAGCCGAAGTCCGCCGCGCCACCCGGGGTGATGAAGCCGGCGGTCGCCATGGTGCCGCCGAACAGGTACAGCCAGTAGCTGAACGCGTTCAGCCGCGGGAAGGCGACGTCGGGTGCACCGATCTGCAGCGGCAGCACGATGTTGGCGAAGCCGAACACGATCGCGGTCGCATAGAACAACAGCATGATGGTGCCGTGCATGGTGAAGAGCTGGTTGAACTGCTCCGGGGAAAGGAACTGCAGGCCGGGACGTGCCAGCTCGGCGCGCATCATCAGGGCCATCAGACCACCGACGAGGAAGAAGCTCATCGCGGTCACCAGGTACATGGTGCCGAGGACCTTGGGGTCAGTGGTGGTGACCATCTTGTAGAGGAACGAGCCCTTCGGCCCGGTCCGAGCCGGATACGGCCGAGTCGCTTCCAACTGAGGGACTGGCTTTGGCTCTACGGCAGTCACTGATCCTCCTGAAAGGTGCCTTTAGGTCGCTCCGCAGGCTCCGCTTCATGCGCCGATCTCGGTGCCGAGATAGACGACGGTTCGCTTGCGCTCATGGAATCGTAAACGGTGCTGCCGCCGCCGTCCGCACGGGTCCTACTCTCTGTCGTATTTCGTTGATCCGCCGCCCAGCTGCCCCGCGCCGGAATCTCGCTCTACCGGCACGACCATCGACGATGAATTCCGGATGCGGCGCACGTCTGCATCAGTGACAGGTGTTCCTACCCCTGGCCAGGAGTCCACTCATGACAGACAACGCGACCACCAAGCCCGGCGACCCGACCTGGGTCGACCTCTACACCGCCGATCCCGACCGCGCGATCGATTTCTACGGCGAGCTCTTCGGCTGGACAGCCGAGCGGGCAGACGAAGAATTCGGTGGCTACATCACCTTCCGCAAAGACGGCAAGGCTGTCGCGGGCGCAATGGGGAAGATGGCGGGCGGTGTCGAGGGCCCCGACCAATGGACGGTCTACCTCGCCGCCGTGGATGCCAAGGCGACAGCCGACGCGGCGGTAGCCCATGGCGGCACTGTTGTGCTACCGCCCATGGATGTGGGCGATTTGGGCGCGATGGCGGTGCTCGGCGATATCGGCGGTGCGGGCGTCGGCATCTGGCAGACCGGCACCTTCGCCGGCTTCGAAACACTCGGCCTCGTCACCGGCGGTAGATGGAGCGACCATGCGGGCGCCCCGTCCTGGTTCGAGCTGCATACCCGCGACTACGACGCCTCGCTGGCCTTCTACCGCGACGTGTTCGGTTGGCAAGACCCGTTCACCATCGCCGACTCACCGGAATTCCGCTACACCACGATCCATTCGACCAGTCCGATGCTCGGCGGTGTGATGGACGCGTCGACGTTCCTGCCCGAGGGCGCACCCGCAGGCTGGACGGTGTACTTCGGCGCCGACGATGTCGACGCGGCCGCCGCGAAGGTGGTCGAACTGGGTGGGGCGGTGGTGGTCCCGGCCATGAACTCGCCTTATGGACGCATGGTCGGAGTCGCCGATCCGACCGGTGCTCGTTTCAGCATCGGCGGCGAAACGACCTGAGCGCGACGACACTCGACCGCAGGAATCCGTGCCGCGTTTTCCTGCGCCGCGTCGCGTGGTGGCCTCGTATCGTGCCGACGCCGACGCATGTACCCTCACCCGCATGCCGGTGAGCGCCCTTGTTCGCACCCGAAACCACACGAACTCGACCCGATACGGCACGCTCGGTCGCCGAAGCGCGGCCGTCGCCGTGCTGTGCACAGCCGTCCTCGCAGCAGGTTGTAGCAGCAAAACCGACGATGCCGCCTCGATCGTGCGCACCACGACGAACATTGCGGGCGCGGGTGTGGTCGGACTCGAGCGCGACACCACCACAGCCTGCGCACTACCGAGCGCGCCGGATACGGCGAGCGGCACCCGCACCGTCACCCATGCCGCGGGGGTCTCCGAGGTGCCCGCGGACCCGCAACGCATCGTGGTCCTCACCACTTCGGCGCTGGATGCGACCTGCGCGCTCGGTCTGTGGGAGCGCGTCGTCGGTGCGACCACAGATGACGGAACGACCCCACACCCGGCCTATCTCGGCTACGGCGTCAACAAAATTCCCAGCATCGGCACCGCCGCACAGCCCGATCTCGCCAAGATCGCCGAGCTGCGTCCCGACGTGATCATCGGCGATCTACGCTCGGGCACAGCCGGTTTCGACGCATTGCAGGCCATCGCACCCACCGTGCTGGCAGGCACCACCAGTGGCTGGCAGGCCGAATTCACCGGGCTCGCAGCGGGTCTCGACCGTAGCAATGCCGCTACGACCGCGCTGACGAACTACCGCACCGAGGCTGTCGACACCGGTAATGCGGTCATCGCCAACCAGACCCAGGCCTCGGTCGTCCGGTTCACCGCCGACACGGACCAGGTCCAGGGCACCGACAGCTTCGCGGGCGGAGTCCTCGCCGACGCGGGCGTGCGGCGCCCGATCGTGCAGCGTGGCCCCTCCTTCGACATCGGTGCTGCCGATCTCGACAAGGGCGAAGGTGATCTCATCTACGTGATCTTCGCGGGCGAAGCAGGCAAGAAGCACGGGGAATCCGTGTTGCGCAGCGCCGCATGGAAAGAACTCGGCGCCGCCACCGATCACCGTGTCTTCGCCGTCGAGGACGCCGTCTGGCACGGCAGGGGCCTGACCGCCGCCCGCGCGCTGCTCACCGACATCCGCGGCACGCTCAACGGGTTCGTCACCGACTGACCGAACTCGACTCGATCGCGCTCGGACTCGATCGCCGAACAATCGCCCTTTCGCGGATACGAGCCCCAGGATGGTGCCGAATCCTCGTTACGCGCAAGTCGATGCGCTGACCGGTAACTCAATTCGGCTCCGCCCGGTGAATATCGAATTCGATCCGATGCCCACCGAGACCACACTCCGCGCCGGATGAATATCCCCAACCTCGAGAAGCTTTGCGGGAACCGATTCCTGCACACTGAATACCTGGCGTGGGTCGCCACCGAAAAGATTCCCCAGATAGAAAAGGGGCGTCGGCATGGGTGGCATCTCTCCGGCCACCGACGAGCTCTTGGCGATAGTGGCCCGGCTCGGAAAGGCCACAGAGGGTGCGGCGCATGGCGTCAGCGACCGCTTGAGACGGACCGGCGACCATGCACAATCGGCTGCCGTAAATGCGGTCTGGGGGGATGCGGCCGGCGTAGGGCCGATAGGTTCGCATCACTTCGACGGCGGCCGGGCAGATTCCGATTCGCACGGTCAGTTGTTCGGCCTGGACTTGACCGGCCAATGGCGGCAACTCGAAGCCGATGACGTGCATTCGGTGCGAATGAACGACGCCGAGGGCAATCCAATCGGCGTGAGTTTCCCGTTGGGGGCCGATGATGTTGGGAAGATCACCGACTGGGCGCAAGCCGAGCACCGGGACGACTGGCGGGTCTATGCCGCGGAGGGATCGGGTACGGAGTGGCGACATTCCCGCGATCAGGAGGCGCCGTGGGCGAAGGACGTCGAAGCCGGCAGACCGCCCATCTACATCAATGCCCACTCCAGTGAGGAATATTTCGTGGTCCAGGCCACGCTCGGGCCACCAGGGTCGAAGAAGACAACCCTCGTATTGAACGGCGAGAACTACGGCAAGCTCGTCGCTGCCAATAGCAATTTCAGGAGGGCCGCCGACCTACATCCGGAGAGCCCGCTTGTCATGATCTCGTGCAATGCCGGCGCCCCCGGGGCTCACTCGGCACGCACCGCCGCGCGCTCGCTGCATGCGTCCGGCCACGCGAACCGAGACATCCATGCGCCGACCGCAGGCTTCGTTACCAATACATCAGCCGATGGTCACTCATCCAGATTAGGGATACTCCCCACCTACGATGCGGCGGGAAACGAGCTACCACGAATCAAGACCTTTCCGGCGCCATCCCGATCAACCACCGCACCCGATCCGGCAGCGCCGCCCTGATCTCCAAGGCCAGGAAGCCGATTCACGCGTCACTCCCCACGTGCGGGCAGCCGGACCGGCAGAGTACGGTCCCCGCGCTCCCTCAGTCGGCGGCGCGCAGCGCGGCACCGACCAGACGGAACTGTGCTCGACCTCCGGGGTTGATCAGGATGTCGGTACCCTCCGGCACTATCTCCGAGAGCTTGCTACCGACCACCGGCCACGAACGGGCAGTGGTCAATCGGGACCGGTGCAGCTCGGCGGTCACTATTTGCACACAGGGAACCCCATCGGGCGACAACACGATCACCGGGTCGTCGTTCTCGTCCCATCCGATCTGCACCACGGTGTCGCGGATGGCGGGAATGATCTGATCGCCGATATCTTCGCCCCGAGCCGCCAGCCGCAACAGCGCGTCGAGCGGATCAGTGGGGGTGGACTGGTTGCCTGGCACATAATTCGGATTCGGCTCGAAAGGCCCGACTCCACCGTCGGCGGCGACCATCCAACCGCCGACGATGACCTCTCGTGGCGGCATGCTGTCCGGCGCGCCTGCCGTCCAGCCCGGATCGAGTAGTACGAACCAGTTGTCCCGTCGGACCGCGCCCGGCATCGGCTCCGGCACCAGTGCTCCCTCTCTTCGGAGTTTCGATTATCGCACCGGCCCGAAGATCTCGGGATTTACCGACCCGCTGATCGCACTTGCGGCCGAAATACCGGACATTCCGTAGGCCGACGGCCCCTTTCCTTTCGTCCCGGGTCAGGTGCTGAATAGGTCTTGCAGCAGCGGCGAGGATTCCGTCGACTTCGTCGTTGGTCATATAACCCCGCGTCACGCCCGAAACGGGCGGGCCCATACCCGGGCGACGGATCCAACGGGCCCGATGTGCTCATCGAGTCCGGTATTGTGCGCCGCGATATCACCGGCAGCTTCGGGTCGTATGCTGGTGTCGCCCATGGTGTTCCGATGACACTCGAGTTGACGTTGCAAGACCTGGCAATGAACGGTGCGGCGGGCGCCGGCATGGCCGTGTATCTGTGGCATTGCGATCGGAACGGCAAGTATTCGTTTGTACAGCGACGGCACCATCGGCCAGAACTATCTGCGCGGCGTCCAAGTGGCGGACGGCGATGGCAGGGTCGCCTTCGAATCCGTCTTCCCCGGCTGCTACTCCGGCCGGTGGACCTATATCCACTTCGAGGTCTACGACTCGCTCGCGGTGGCCGTCGCGGGTGATAACGCCCGCCTCACCTCGCAGATCGCTCTCCCCCAGGACGCCTGCGCCGCGGTGTACGCCTACGACTCCGGCTATGCGAAGAGCATTCCCAACCTCGCCGACGCCTCGTTGGCCTCGGACAACGTCTTCGGTGACGGCTGGGACGCCGAACTCGCCACCGTGTCCGGCACGCCCGCGTCCGCATTGTCGGTCGCGCTCACCGTGGGTGTCGCCGACAAGTCGCAGAACACTCGGTCCGACAACGGCCCGGGTCAGCCACCGGGCGACCCCGATGGCCGACCGCCAGGGGGTAGGTGAGAGACGACTCGGCCCTCGGGTCCCGTACTGGACAGGACTCGAGGGCCGAGCCCGCGAAACGGGCGGCGTCTGTGTCAGTCGGCGCCGAGCTGGCGGGCCAGCGCCCAGATCACCAGGATGTCAATCGCGATGATCACCAATGCCCAGAAGGGGTAGATGGGGGCGAACAGGAAGTTGTCCAGGATGCTGAGCGACGCCATCACGATACCGGCCAGATAACCCCAGGTCTTGCCGGTGATGATGCCGAAACCCGCGATAACGATCAGCGCCGCGATCACCAGGTGGATCCATCCCCATGCAGACACGTCGACGAGGAACACCTGGTCTTGGGTCACCACGAAGATGTCGCGTCCAGCGATGGCGGCGATCGCCGTCAGCAGGTGCAAAACACCGGTGATCAGGATCAGGACGCCCGCGAAAATCGTCATGTCGTTGAGCGCCGGACGTGTCGGGGTCGAGACGGGACTGGTCATAACACACACTCCTTCCGAAACGCGTGGTAATCGCCTATCCGCCACAACGTATCCGGTACGCGGCCCGAATCGGCGCAGGCCATGGGGCGAGTTCGGCGCGCGGCCACCCGTGCGACTACTTGCCGACGCTGACCACCGACTGGGCCACCGCTTCTTTTCGTGGACGTGCCAGGGCGCTCGGCCACCAGATGCGATCGTTGATATCCAGGGTCAGCGCGGTCACCAAGATCGAGCGGACGATCACCGTGTCGAGCAGAACGCCGACCGCAATGACAATGCCCACTCGGCGAACGTCACCACCGGCATGGTCGCGAAGACCGCGAATGTGCCGGCCAGCACAAGCCCCGCCGAGGTGATCACCCCGCCGGTCGCGGATAAACCGATCAGCGCACCATGGCGCGTGCCGTGCTTGTTCGCCTCCTCGTGGACCCGCGACATCAGGAATATGTTGTAGTCGATGCCGAGTCCATGGCGCCGAGCGCGATCGGCTCGGCGAATGCGGCACCGGCATTAGCCGATCCAAGGACAGCTAACCGCACGACAAGGCCCCAGACCATGCGATCGGTCACGGCTCGGCACCGGAACACCGCGGTAGGCAAACCACCGGCGATCGATCAGAACGCGCCGGGTCCGATGCGCTCGAATCACGAGTCATGACGGACAATGGGTCCCGCATGCGGTGGTCATGGGCGTATCTGCGCCACAGTGACACGCACCGCTGCAACACAAGGTGTTGTGCTGCATAGACTTGTCACCCACTAGGAGTAGTGTTCAGTGGGTAGCAATTCTGTGACGGCAGCGTGCTCGGGAAGGGTGTGGAGGCAGGATGAAACTGATCGATCGGGTGTCGGCGATCAACTGGAATCGGGTGCCCGACGAGAAAGATGCCGAGGTCTGGGACCGACTGACCGGCAACTTCTGGCTGCCCGAAAAGGTGCCGGTGTCCAACGACATTCCGTCGTGGAACACCCTCACCGCCGACGAGAAGCAATTGACCATGCGGGTGTTCACCGGCCTCACGCTGCTGGACACCATTCAGGGCACCGTCGGCGCGGTGAGCCTGATTCCGGACGCACTGACCCCCCATGAGGAAGCGGTGTACACCAACATCGCGTTCATGGAGTCGGTGCATGCCAAGAGCTACAGCTCCATCTTCTCCACGCTGTGTTCCACCCGTGAGATCGACGACGCGTTCCGCTGGTCGGAGGAGAACCGAAACCTGCAGCGCAAGGCCGAGATCGTACTGGAGTACTACAACGGCGACGATCCGCTCAAGCGCAAGGTGGCCTCCACCCTGCTGGAGAGCTTCCTGTTCTACTCCGGTTTCTACCTGCCGATGTACTGGTCCTCGCGGGCCAAACTCACCAACACCGCCGACCTGATCCGGCTCATCATCCGCGATGAGGCCGTGCACGGCTACTACATCGGCTACAAGTATCAGAAGGGTCTCGAGCTCATCGGCCAGGCCGAGCGCGACGAGCTCAAGAATTACACCTTCGAGCTGCTCTTCGAGCTCTACGACAACGAGGTCGAGTACACCCAGGACCTCTACGACGAGGTGGGTCTCACCGAGGACGTCAAGAAGTTCCTGCGCTACAACGCCAACAAGGCCCTGATGAACCTGGGCTACGAAGGCCTGTTCCCCAAGGACGAGACGGACGTGAATCCCGCTATCCTGTCGGCACTTTCGCCCAATGCCGACGAGAACCACGACTTCTTCTCCGGCTCCGGTTCCAGCTACGTCATCGGCAAGGCAGTCAACACCGAAGACGCCGACTGGGAGTTCTGACCGCGCACCCTGCCGCTGCGATTCCGGCAGCGGCAGGGCACCGGCACTCTCGATCCCGAAATTACTTGTCGCCGTTGGGCTTCTGCAGAATTCGCAGAATTTGAGCAACGTCGGCCTTCAACCCACCGACATCAACCTTGATGGTGCTGACATCTGTCTCTACAGATATCAACCGGCGATCCATCGTGTCTTGACGCGACGCCATCGACTCCAAACCCACCGCCATCGCATCCTGACGCGACGCCATCGACTCCAAACCCACCGCCATCGCATCCTGACGCGACGCCATCGACTCCAAACCGACCACCATCGCATCCTGACGCGACGCCATCGACTCCAAACCGACCACCATCGCATCCTGACGCGACGCCATCGACTCTTGGCGCGATGCGATATTGCCGATGTCGACGCCCATCGAAATCAACCGCGAGGCGACCGAGCGGCCGTCCAGATCACCGATATCGGTGTTGATATCCGCGATACCGGTGTGGATCGCGGCCAGCTGCTCGTGAATTTGCGTCACCGTCACAGTATCCCGTGTGATTTGGTGATCACGCCATAGTTCTAGTTCGCATACACGCTGTTCAAGTGGTTTCCCGCTGCTACTCATGGGTCGAGCCCTCCCCTTCGTCACATCGCATCGAAAACATGTTCGACAATAATCGACAACACTGGCCTATGCCAGTGCTTTGCCGAAGCGAAGCGAAGTTGTTGCCGATGCATGTGCATCGACGAGAGCCCGAGGGGCCCTGCACAATTCGGTCAGATGCCCAGAACGATCTTGGCCGTAGTGAAGTAGATGATCAGACCCGTGGCATCGACGAGGGTGGTCACCATGGGGGCGGAAACCACGGCCGGGTCGATGCGCAGCCGCTTGGCCAGTAGCGGCATGGTGCCGCCGATGGTGGCAGCCCAGGCGCAGATCAAGATCAGGGTGATGCCGACAACGAGCGCGACCTTCGCGCCGACGAACAATGCCCCGATGATCACGCCGGCACCAGCCAGCATGCCGCCGAGCACCAGGCCGACCCGGCATTCCCGCCAGATCACCCCGAGCAAGTCCGAACCGCGCACCTCACCGACGGCGAGCGCGCGCACGCAGGAGGTGGCCGCTTGCGCGCCCGCGTTCCCGCCAGCACCGATCAGTAGCGGAATGAACAGCGCCAAGTGCGCGGCCTGCTCCAGGGTTCCGGAGAAGAAGTCGGTGACGCTGACGGTCAACGTCGCCGCGAGCAGCAACAGCAGCAGCCACAGCGCGCGATAGCGAGCGAGCTGAAACACCCCCGCCGCCATGTAGTGACCTTCCCACGGCGCGGATCCGGCCTGCTTGGCCACGTCCTCGCTGTCAGCCGCCTCGATGACCTCGACCGCGTCATCGATGGTGAGCAGGCCGACGAGCCGGTCCTCGCTGTCGACGACCGGCAGGTTGATGTCATTGGTCTCGCGCATCAGCCGCGCGGCCTTTTCGGCGGAGTCGGTGGCCCGTACGAAGGCGGGCTCGGTGACGACGAGTTCGGAGACCATCGTGTCCGGTCGGCTCAGCACCAGCTCGCGCAGTTCCACGATGCCGGTGAGGCGGCGGCCCGAGTCCACCACCGGCAGTGTGTACACCGTTTCGGCGTTGATTCCCTTGATCCGCACCGTCTGCAACGCATCGGCGACGCTCAGATTGCGCGGCAGCGCAACAACTTCCGGCGTCATGTACAAACCGACGGAGCCCTCGGGGTAGCCCAGCAGTGCAGCGGTCATCCGGCGCTCACGCTGGCTCAGCCCTGCGAGCACCTTCTTGGCGACCTTGGCAGGCGCCTCACGCAACATCCTGGCCCGGTCGTCGGGATCCATACCCTCGACGAGCTCGCGGAAGGTCTGGTCGCGCAGGCCCTGCAGGATCTGCTGCTGGTCGACCGGTTCGAGTTCCTCGAACACCGCAAGTGCCAGATCCTTGTCCAGCAGCCGGAAGGCCATACCCGCCTGAACGGCGTCCATGCGGGCGAGCTGGTCGGCAATGACGTGCGGTGGGTGGTTATCGAGCCATTCGAGCGCGGCGTCCACGCGGTGGGCGTCGACGGCATCCTGCAACGAAACGTCGGGCAACGCGACGTCGGGCAGCGATTCGGACAGCGTCGAGCGTGCATCGATGAGTTCGGTCTGCGACATGGGAAGTCCTCAGCAGAGCGGGAGTGAATGAGACGCGTGTGATTCACACCGCGGGCGCCGGTCCCTGCTGTCGCGTACGAGCTATGAGTGCGAGAGGGCGGCGCCGCGCGGCCTTCGACTCGGAGGTTCGCTGCGCATGGCAACCCCACCTCCTTCTAGTCGTTGCCGCGGATCTCTGCGTCCACGCCATCTACCGAAAACACGGAAAGGACGCGATTACGTCCTCGTGCAGGATACATGCTGGAGTGGAACAACTCACCACGAGTGATGGCCGCCACGGCAGCAGCCATTCGGCGCACCCGGCGTCGAACTATTGCCCGTCCACAGCCCGCCGAGCACAGTGTGTGCCAGGTCCGCACCACCGCCGGACCAGCATCCGGACCGCGAGGAATCACCATGGGCACCACCGATCAGCCACGTTCGGGGTCTCAGGCCGTCGAGCGGGCCATCCACCTGCTGAACTGCTTCGAAGGTGACGATCCCGAGCTCTCGCTCAGCGAATTGGCGCATCTGGCGGGTGTTCCGCTCAGCACCGCGCACCGTCTCGCCCGCGCCCTGGTCCGCGGCAGACTGCTGGAGCAGGACCCGGTCAACGACCGTTACCGGGTCGGGCAAGGCCTGGCGACGCTGGCGCGGCCTGCGCTGACCCGGCTCGGCATCGATTCGGCCGCACCACATATGTACGCCCTCGCCGCCGGGATCAAGATCACCGCGAGTCTCAGCGTCGCCGATTCGAGCGACGCTGTCACGGTCTTCCACGCGCGGCCGCCGGTACTCTTCTGTTCCCATCAGCTGCCGCGCTCGCGACAGCCGCTGCGATCCAGCGCGGCCGGGCGCGCCTTGCTCGCCTACACGGCCGCGGACCGACGTCCCGCTGCGGACCTGGACCTGGTGCGGCGCAAGGGTTTCGCGCTCGAGGAGCTCGAGTCCGACGATCCGGTGCGCTCGATCGCGGTGCCGGTGTTCGATGCCGACAAGCAGGTCTGGGGCGCGCTGAGCGTGCAGGCGCGCTCGGCGCGACTCAACGACGAACTGATCCGCGAGATCGTGCCCGCCATGCGTCAGATCGCCGTGCGCATCGGTGGGGTCGTACAGAACGGCGCCGGCTCGGCGGGCTGAGTGCCGGTACCCGAACAGCGTGAGTACCACTGTGCCGGAATTAAACTCGCGCCGATTTTCACAATGTGGAATGGCCGTTGTATCCCCGCCCACAGGGCCACACCATTGAAAGCCACAGCAACTTCCCGACCCGCACCACAACTCGAGAAAGTCTCGACGTGTTGATACCCACAGCGCTGATCCGCCGCCGCGCGATCGACCTCATGCGGGTTCCGCACGGAATCTGTCGCCCCTGACGCAGCGACGATCCCGGCGGAACACGCTTCCGCACCGGTCCGATTCGCGCTTTCCAGATCACGACACATCCTCGAGTCACGATTTCAGCGACTCCATTCTTCGCTGCCGCATGTCTATTTCGTTCCGCGCAGCGCATTTTCATCGAAGGAAACACACCATGCCGTCCTCCGCACCCCCGCGCCGCCGAACCCGAGCGTTCGCCGCCGCCCTCACCCTGCTCACCGGCATTTCCGCCCTCGCAGGGTGCGGCAAGTCCGAACCGGGCACCACCGCCGACGGGAAGGCCGTGATCCGGTATCAGGGCAGCACTGGCCAGGTCACCGCGTACGAACTGGCGGAGGACCTCGGCTACTTCAGCAAGATCGCACTGCACTGGGAGGGTGACACCACCAGCGGGCCCGCCAATATTCAGGCGGCGGCGACCAACCAGGTCGAGGTGGGCAGCGCGTTCAACGGCGCCGTCGCGAAGCTGATCTCCGGTGGCGCCAAGGTCACCTCGGTGCTCAGTTCCTATGGCGCGGACGAGAAGTCGTTCAGTGGATATTTCGTTCGCGATGATTCCGGTATTACGTCGGCACGCGATCTCATCGGCAAGAAGGTCGGTGTCAATACCCTCGGCGCGCACCATGAGTTCATCACGCGGGAGTGGCTGCATCAGCAGGGCCTCACCGAGAGCGAGATCAAGCAGGTCCAGCTGGTTGTGCTGCCGCCGGCCAACACCGAGGACGCGCTGCGCAAGGGCCAGGTAGAGGTCGGCACCCTGGGTGGCGTTTTCCGGGAAACCGCCGTCGAACGCGGCGGCATCCACCCGCTCTACACCGACAAGGCGCTTTTCGGTCAGTTCGACTACGGCACCTACGTTTTCCGAAACGACTACATCGCCAAAAATACCGAGGCGGTAGCGGACTTCGTCCAGGGCACCGCGCGGGCAACCCGTTGGCTGCAGGTCACTCCGCGCGACGAGGTGGTTGCGCGATTCAGGACGATCATCGAAAAGCGTGGCCGCAACGAGAACACCGACCTGCTGAAGTACTGGAAGAGCTCCGGAATTCCCGTTCCCGGTGGCGTGATCGCCGACAAGGAACTGCAGATCTGGATCGACTGGTTGGTGCGCAATGGTGAGCTGAAGGAAGGACAACTGAAGGTCACCGATCTGGTCACCAATCAATACAACCCGTACGCCAACGGCACCTTCCCGGCCGAGAGCGGACCTACCGGTGAAGTGGTGGCGGCGAAATGACGACAACCACAGCGAAACTCTCGCTCACGCACGTCAACAAGCAATTTCCGATCCGTGGTTCACACGAGAAGTTCACCGCCATCGAGGACATTTCGCTGGACCTAGGCGAAGGCGAGTTCCTCGTCCTGGTCGGGCCGAGCGGCTCCGGCAAGTCGACGCTGCTGGATCTGCTCGGTGGATTGAGTAAGCCCACGTCCGGTGAAATCCTGTTGGACGGCAAGCCGATCGATGGCCCAGGACTCGACCGCGGCATTGTATTCCAGCAATACGCGCTGTTTCCTTGGCGTACGGCCCGAGCGAATGTCGAATTCGGACTCGAGGCAAAGGGTTTGCGGCGCAGAGCCCGGCGCGAACGCGCCGAGGAGTATCTGGAGTTGGTCGGACTCGGCGGGTTCGGCGACCGCTTCCCGCACGAACTCTCCGGTGGCATGAAGCAACGGGTCGCCATCGCCCGCAGTCTCGCCTTCGATCCGGAGGTGCTGCTGATGGACGAGCCGTTCGCCGCGCTCGACGCGCAGACCCGAGAGTCGTTGCAGGACGAGCTTTTACGTATCTGGCAGGCAACCGGCAAGACCATCCTGTTCATCACCCACGGCATCGATGAGGCGGTATACCTCGGCCAGCGGGTCGCGGTGCTGACCGCGCGCCCCGGCCGCGTAAAGGCGGTGCTCGACGTCGATATCGACAGCAGCGCCGCAGAAGACATCCGGTCGACCGAAATCTTCCGCGGGTATCGACATCAGATCTGGTCGCTCCTGCAGAGCGAGATCGCGCCCGAGCACATCACCCCCGTCGCATCCGACACCGAGAGGCTGACCCATGTCTAGCGTCGTGGAACTCATCGCTGCCCCGGCTCGGCTCCAGGTGGCCGTCCCACCCCGCTCTGCACCGGCCGCTGTAGCCGAGGCCGGGCCCTCGATCGGCAGGCGGGTGCTCGCCACGGCGGGCAGGCTCGGCTGGCGCGTGCTGAAGCCGACCACCGCGTTTGCCGCATTTCTGCTGGTATGGCAGTTCGCGCCGGCTTGGGGTCTGGTAGACGAAATATTCCTGCCACCGTTTACCACGGTCGCGCAGGCATTCATCGACCTGGTGCGCAGCGGCGAGATGTGGACGCACGTGTCGACCAGCCTCGGTCGCTCGCTGACGGGGTACTCGATCGCGCTGACCTTCGCCGTGCCGCTCGGGGTCGCGATCGCCTGGTACAAGCCGGTTTCCGACTTCTTGAACCCGATACTGGAACTGTTCCGCAACACCGCCGCGCTGGCGTTGCTCCCGGTGTTCGTGCTGATCCTCGGTATCGGGGAAACCTCGAAGGTAGCGCTCGTCGTGTACGCGAGCTCCTTCCCGATCCTGCTCAACACCATCACCGGTGTGCGCACCGTAGACCCGCTGCTCATCAAATCCGCAGTATCACTGGGGCTGTCGCCGCTGCGGCTGTTCCAGAAGGTGATCCTGCCCGCCGCGCTCCCGTCCATCTTCACCGGCCTGCGCATGGCCGCGGCGGGCTCGATTCTCGTGCTGCTCGCCGCTGAAATGGTCGGCGCCCGAGCCGGACTCGGCTATCTGATCACCGCGGCTCAGCAGAACTTTCAGATTCCCATTATGTACGCGGGAATCCTCGCTATCTCCTTGCTCGGCCTCGTCTTCAACGGTGTCCTCGTCGCCCTCGAACGCCATTTCTCGCGCTGGCGTGTCGAATCGAACGCCTGACCCGGCCATCCGAACCCCTATCGAAGGAACAATCACCGATGTCGGCACCTCGTAAACAATTCCACCTCAACGCCTTCCTGATGGGAGTCGGGCACCACGAGGCAGCGTGGCGACACCCGCGCACCGAAGAGCACCGAGTGCTCGACGTGGCGCACTTCCAAGAGCTCGGACGAATCGCCGAGCGCGGCAAGCTCGACTCGGTGTTCTTCGCCGACGGCCTCGCGGTCGGGCCGCGCATCAAGCGCAATACGCTGGCGGTATTCGAGCCGGTGACGCTGCTGGCCGCCATCGCCGCAGCCACCTCGCGGGTCGGGCTGATCGCCACGGCTTCCACCACCTACAACGAACCGTTCAATCTGGCCCGCAAGTTCGCCTCGCTCGACCACATCAGCAGCGGAAGGGCGGGGTGGAACATCGTCACCTCGGGCAGCGAGGAGGAGGCGTTCAACTTCGGCTTCGATGCCATTCCCGAGCATGCCCGCCGCTACGAACGGGCGCAGGAATTCGTCGACGTCACGATCCAACTGTGGGACAGCTGGGAGTCCTCGGCGATCGTCCTCGACCCGCAGGAGGGGGTGTTCGCCGATCCCGACAAAGTGCACACTGTCGACTACGACGGTCCCCGGTTCAAGGTCCGCGGGCCGTTGAACTCGCCGCGCAGCCCACAAGGGCGGCCGCTGCTCGTGCAGGCCGGATCATCGGAGAGCGGTAAGGAATTCGCCGCGCAATACGCCGAGGCGGTATTCACCGCGCAGCGGACGCTGGCCGAGGGACAGGCCTTCTACCGCGATCTCAAGTCTCGGCTGGCGAAATACGGACGCTCCGCCGACGAGCTCAAGGTGCTGCCAGGGCTGGTGCCCTACATTGCCGACACCACGGCCCAGGCGCAGGCGCTCGAGCGGGAATTCACCGACCTGATCTCACCCGATTACGCGCTCGGTCAGCTCTCACGCCTGCTCGGCGTCGATCTCACCGAGCACGCACTCGACGCACCGCTGCCACCGTTGCCGTCGGTGACCGAAATCGAGGGCGGCAAGAGCCGGTTCACACTGGTCAAGGAATTGGCCGAGAACGAGAACCTGACGGTGCGCGAGCTCATCGGCAAATTGGGCGGTGGTCGTGGGCACCGCTCGTTCGCGGGCACGCCGACACAGATCGCCGACGAGCTGCAGACCTGGTTCGAGAACGGCGCGGCGGACGGCTTCAACATCATGCCGCCGTATCTGCCGGGTGGGCTGGAGGTCTTCGTCGAGCGGGTGGTGCCGATCCTGCAGGAGCGCGGCCTCTTCCGCTCCGACTACGAGGCGGACACGTTGCGCGGGCACTACGGACTCGAACCGGTGGAAAGCCAGTTCGCCACGGCGCACACCGAAGCGAGCGCATGACCTCCGATCCTGAATCGGGGGCGCCTGCCGCGGATTCTCTTCGGCCCCTGATGTTCTCGGTCTACCTGCCCACCTTGGCGCGCGGTATCGGCATGGGGGCGGGCGCACCGGTCATGACGCTGACCGCGCTCGACCTCGGTGCCTCCACGGCCATCGCCGGACTCGCAGTGGCGCTGGTCGGGCTCGGTCAGGTGCTCGGCGATCTTCCCGCCGGTCAGTTGGTGGCCAAGGTCGGCGAGCGGACCTCGATCATCGGTGGCACCGTGGTCGGGCTCGTCGGGGTGCTGGTGTGCCTACTCGCGCAGAACCTTCCGATGTTGTGCGCGGGGTTGCTCATCGTCGGATTCTCCAATGCCGTCTGGGGCCTGGCGCGGATGACCTACCTGGCCGAGGCCATTCCGTTCGAGCGACGCGCACGAGTGATGTCGCTGTTCGGCGGCTCGATGCGGCTCGGCTTTTTCGTCGGTCCCTTCCTCGGCGCGGTCGCCATCCTCGGCCTCGGCACCAGGGGCGGGTTCGTGGTCGAGCTGGTTGCCTTCGCCATCGCGGGAGCACTGATGGTGCGGCCGGTGCCGGGAACCGTCGCGCAGGAGAAGGAGCCGCCGCTATCGCTCGTCGGAGTCGCACGCCTGCATCGGCGGGTGTTGTCGACCTTGGGCGCGGGCGTGCTGCTGCTCGGGGTGGCTCGAGCATCCCGCGATGCGATATTGCCGCTGTGGGCCGATCACATCGGGATGAGCGCGGCGACAGCCAGTGCGATCTTCGGCATCGGTGCGGCGCTGGAGGTGGTCTTCGCCTATCCCGCCGGCCATGTGATGGATCGCTTCGGCCGCAGCTTCATCGCGGTCCCCTCGCTCGCGATCCTGGCAATCGCATATTTCACTGTGCCACTGACACATTCGATATCGACCTTGGGAATTGTCGCGGTGGTAATGGGAATCGGCAACGGGATCAGCAACGGGCTGATCATGGTCCTCGGCGCGGATGTCGCGCCTGCCGCGATCCGCGCCGAGTTCCTCGCGGCATGGCGGCTCAACCACGATGCGGGCGCCTTCGCGGGTCCGCTGCTGATCGCCGCACTGGCAACCGCTGCCCCGCTCGCGTTCTCGGTCCTCGCGATCGGCGGGATTTCCGCACTCGGCGCGACGGTCATGGGCCGATATATCCCGCAGTACGTCCCGTGGCCGCGTCCTGGCGAGAACCGGGACCTGCCCCGTAGCCATGACTCTTCGGAACAACCCGGGCTCCAGCAATCGGATCTCCTGCAGCAGAAGGTGACATCATGACCGCATTCGACGTTCTCGTCCTAGGTGGCGGACCGGCAGGCACCTGGGCCGCACTGAAAGCCGCGGCCACAGGGGCCTCGGTCGCACTGGCGGACAAGGGATTCTGTGGCAGCAGCGGTGCGACGGCTGCCGCGGGGACCGGGATCTGGTATGTCCGACCGGAGCCGAAACTGCGTGAGGAGGCCATGGCCGGTCGCGAGGCTCTCGGCGGTTATCTCGCCGACCGGAGCTGGATGGCACGGGTGCTCGACGAAACATACTCTCGAGTGAACGAACTTGCCGAGATCGGCCGTTACCCGTTCCCGGTCGGCCGTGATGGACAACCGCTGCGGACCGGTGTGCAGGGTCCGGAATACATGAAGCGCCAACGGCTTCGGGTGCAGCGCGCCGGGGTGACGATCCTCGACCACACGCCCGCGATCGAACTGCTGACCGACACCGACGGCACAGTGGCCGGAGCCCGCCTGCAGCGGCGGTCGGACCACGCACACATCGATATCGCCGCCCGTGCCGTGGTGCTGGCCACCGGCGGGTGCGCCTTCCTGTCGAAAACGTTGGGCTGCAACGTCAATACCGGCGACGGAACCTTGATGGCCGTCGAGGCAGGCGCCGAGCTCTCCGGCATGGAATTCTCCAATGCCTACGCCATCGCCCCGGAGTTCACCTCGGTGACCAAGACCGCGTATTACTCCTTCGCGACCTTCTATCTGGGCAACGGAGAGCCGCTGGCGGGTGCGTCGAGCAAGGGCGGTCGCTCGGCGATCGCGCGAGCGCTGTTGAGCGCGCCGGTGTACTGCACACTGGACCAAGCCGACCACGCTCAGCGCCGGGCGATGCGACTCGGGCAACCGAATTTCTTCCTCACCTTCGACCGGCTCGGCATCGATCCGTTCACCGACCGCTTCCCGATCACGCTGCTACTCGAGGGCACGGTGCGCGGCACCGGCGGCGTGCGCGTCGCCGATCACGATTGCTCGACCAGCGTCCCTGGTCTGTACGTGGCAGGCGATGTCGCGACCCGCGAGCTGATCTGCGGCGGGTTCACCGGCGGCGGCAGCCACAACGCCGCATGGGCGATGTCCTCGGGCAGTTGGGCCGGTACCGGGGCGGCGAACTACGCACTGCGCCAAGGCAATTCGATCGATGATCGGCGACGGTTCGGCGCAGGCGGTGTCGGGCTGCGACCCACCGGCCGACCCGATACCGGACTCCGACCGGCTGAGGTCGTGTCCGGGGTACAGCGGGAGGTACTGCCCTACGACAAGAACTACCTGCGCCACGGAGACCGGTTGCGGCCGGCTCTCGCGGCGCTGCACGAGCTGTGGCAGCAGGCGCGCACAGGCCTGACCGGCACCGACACCGCCAAGGTCCGCTCGGCCGCGGCGATGACCGCGCACGCGCGGTGGATGTATACCGCGGCGCTCGCGCGCACCGAATCTCGGGGAATGGCGCGCCGCCAGGAATTCCCCGACCTCGATCCCGCCCAGCACCATCGACTGATCACCGGCGGTCTCGACGAAGTGTGGACCGCACCCGAGCCCGCCTTCCTCGCGGGGTCCCGAGCACAGTTGGTGCCGGCATGATCGAGGTGATTTCGGTCGACCGGTGCATCGGATGCGACAAGTGCATCGAGGTGTGCCCCACCAACGTCTTCGACCGGGGTGTGGACGGGATCCCTTTGCTCGCAAGGCAATACGATTGCCAGACGTGCTTCATGTGCGAGGCCTACTGCCCTGTGGACGCGTTGTTCGTCGCAGCACGCACCGCGCCACTGCCGCCCGACGACATCCAGCGCGACGAGACGTACCTGATCGAACGCGAGCTCTTGGGCAGCTACCGCAAGGCGCTCGGCTGGGGCGGCGGCTGCCTCGGCGCCCGCTATGCGATCGGACCGGAATTGCCTTGACGCCCTTGACGAAACGGCGCGTCATCGACTTGATGCGCGTGTGCCGCAGCGCCTGTTGTGCGGGAGATCGACCCGTGCCATCCTCCATCTTGATTCACTGAGCGAGTTCCCATGACTGCCGTGCACGACACCACAACCACCACCGACACCGTGCGGATCGCCCCGGTCGCCGGACACATCGGCGCCGAAATCTCCGGCGTCGACCTGCGCGAGACCCTCACCGACCCTCAGGTCGAGGACATCACCGCCGCGCTGCACAAGTACAAGGTGCTGTTCTTCCGTGACCAGCACATCGGCCACGCCGAGCAGATCGCCTTCTCCCGGCGATTCGGCGCGGTCACCCCGTCCCATCCCTACGACGACGACGCGCCGACCGAGTACCCGGAAATTCTCGCGGTCGACAGTCGGCTGTACGAAAAGCGTTTCGGGGTACGAAAATTCAGCTACACCAATTTTTGGCACACCGATGTGTCCCCGCTGATCAACCCGCCCGCGGCATCGATCCTGCGCGCCGATATCGCCCCCGTGCACGGTGGTGACACCCAGTGGACGAACCTCGTCGCCGCCTACGAGAACCTGCCGGAATCGCTGCGGCGTTTCGTCGAGGGCCTGCGCGCCGAGCACCGGTTCGGTGGCAGCAGGCCGGCGTGGAACGCCGAGAGCGACTATGCGAAGAAGGTGGCCGCCGCGCCGCTGGTTACCGAACATCCGGTGGTTCGAGTTCATCCGGTGACCGGGGAACGGGCGCTGTTCGTCAACCCGGGTTTCACCACCCGCGTCATCGGGCTGAGCCCCAACCAGAGCGACGCACTGCTGAAGCTGCTGTTCGACGAGATAGCGCAGCCTGCCTACACCGTGCGATTCCGCTGGGCGCAGGGCAGCATCGCCTTCTGGGACAACCGGGCCACCGCGCATCTCGCGCCCAGCGACCTGAATCATCTCGATGTCACCAGGGTGCTGTATCGCACCACGCTCGAAGGTGACATCCCGGTCGGCGTCGACGGCGTGGCCTCGACGTCCGTCTCGGGCGCACAGTTCACCGGCGCCTGAGCCGAGGTCAGTGAGTCGGTCGAGTGCTGCAGGGGCACTCGGCCGGCTCCACGGTGTCACCACACCGCTGTTGGACGCACGCGGCGTCGAACTCTTGCTCGGCCGCCGGTAACCCGGGACAGTGGGCCGGGTCCGGTACGCCTGCGCCGGCGTACGTGCGGCCGCCACACCGTCGGTCGGTGTCCGCCGGTGAGTGACCGATCACGACTAGATTTTCGGGTAAACACATGAAGGAGATATCTGTGCGCTTCGGCATCTTCATCCCGCAGGGTTGGCGACTGGACCTGGTCGGAATCGACCCCGCGGCGCAGTGGGGGGTGATGCGCGATCTCGCCCAACGGGCCGACGCCGGTGACGTCTGGGAGTCGCTGTGGGTGTACGACCATTTCCACACCGTGCCGACGCCGACCGACGAGGCCACCCATGAAGCGTGGACGTTGATGGCGGCGTTCGCGGCCTCGACGTCGCGGATTCGGTTGGGGCAGATGTGTACCGCGATCAGCTACCGCAATCCGGCCTATCTGGCCAAGGTCGCGGCCACCACAGATCTGATCGCCGGTGGCCGGGTCGAGATGGGCATCGGCGGCGGCTGGTACGAACACGAATGGCGCGCCTACGGCTACGGATTCCCCTCGGCGGGCGAGCGTCTCGGACGCCTCGACGAAGGGGTGCAGATCTTCCGGCAGGCATGGACCGAGGGCACGGCCTCCCTTGACGGCAAGTACTACCAGGTCGACGGCGCCATTGTGCGCCCGCTGCCTCTGCAGGAGGACGGGATTCCGCTCTGGATCGCGGGCGGCGGCGAGAAGAAGACACTGCGCATCGCGGCGAAGTACGCCGACTACACCAATTTCAGTGGCAATCCTGAGGAGTTCACCCACAAGTCGGAGATCCTGCGCTCCCATTGCGCCGACGTCGGCACCGATTTCGATGCCATCGTGCGGAGCTCGAACTTCAATGTCGCGATCGGGTCCACCGAGGCGGAGGTCGAAGCCCGCCTCGCTACCTTGCAAGCCCGCCTGAGCCCCTTCGTCGGCGCCGAGCAGGCCGCCACTCATGTCGCCGACCTCTACCGGGGCACCGCCGCTGTCGGCACGCCCGAGCAGATCATCGACAACCTCAGCAAGGTCCGTGAGCTCGGGCTCGGGTACGCCATCTTCAACTTCCCCGAAGCCGCCTACGACACCTCGGGCATCGAACTGTTCGAGCGCGAGGTCGCACCCGCGCTGAGGTGAGCGCTGGAAAGGGGTGGGCTCACCCGCGGAGCCCACCGCTTCGCGGTGTCCTCACTCGGGGAGTTCGCAGATCTGGACCAACTCCGCGTCACGGGGACGCGTGACGAACCTGCCACGACCGACCGGCATCGGGGAGGGGCGGACGTTCCCGAACAATGTGCCCTCGTCCCTGGACCCGCTCATCACCAACGCGTCCGCACCCAGGTCCCGCATTCGGCTGATCACCGGGTCGTACATGGCGCGGCCTGCGCCTGCCGTGCGTCGCGCCACGACCAGGTGAAGGCCGCAATCATTCGCATGGGGGAGAAGGTCGATCAGCGGCGTGAGCGGATTACCAGAGCTCGACACCACCAGTTCGTAGTCGTCGACGATCACGAATACCTCGGGACCCTTCCACCAGCTGCGTTCACGAAGTTGCTGTGGCGTCACCTCCGGCCCCGGCAGGCGGCGCGCAATGACATCGGCGAACTGGGCCAGAACGGCGGTCGCGTCCGGAGACGATGTCGAGTACGCGGAAAGGTATTCGCCCTCGACCGCCTCCAGCATCGTTCGCCGAGGGTCGATGAGGAGAATCGCCACCTGTCCTCGGGTGCTCTGTTCGACTATCCCGGTCGTGATGTTCCTCAACAGTGTCGTTTTGCCTGCTCCGGCGTCGGCAAAGGCCACGAAAAGTGGTTGGCTCTTGAAGTCCAGCACCAGCGGCTGGAGGTCGGACTCTCGCACGCCGACAACGACGCGGCTCCAGCTCTGTTCGATCCCTGAGACCTCGGCGGCAGCGAGGACCTCGGATCGGGTGATCCGCAGCGGCAGTATTCGAATTTCCGGCGCGAATCGATCAGGATAGGCGTCGCGGAGTTGCCGACCTGCCGACCGGACACCGACGGATAGTGTTTCGACATCCGTTTCCGAGTCCAGGCGTGGCAGCGCCATAAAAATGTGTTGAGCGCCGGCCGGCCCACGTAGCAGCCCGCGCCCCGGTATATCGGGCACGAGCGCGGCCGCGCGCCTGCTGATATCGGAATCGTTCAGGTCATTGAGTCGCAGCTCCACTCTCGTACCGATTCGATCCTTGACGGCCGCGCGGATGTCCGCCCAGCGGGTCGCCGACAAGATCACATGGATGCCGTATTGGAGGCCGCGGACCGCAAGCAGACTCAACTCGGTTTCCAACGCCTCGAACTGCAGAAACAATTCTCGCCAGCCATCGACAACGAGAAATACGTCCCCGAACGATTCCCGCAGAATCGGGTCCGCAGCGAGATGCCCGGCGGGCAGCGCATCGACATCGGCTCTACGACTGCGGAACTCGGCCATCGACACGATGCTCTCCGCGGTGAAGAACTCCTCACGCCGATGCAACAGCGCGGTCAGCTCCGCGATCGTGCGTCGTACTCGATCCTCGTCGGTCCTGGCCGCGATCGAGCCCACGTGCGGTAAGCCCGCGAAATCCGTGAAGGCGCCACCACCACCGAAATCGAGAATATAGAACTGGACCTGATCCGGGCTGTGTGTCGCTGCTATCGCCATGACAAAGGTCGCCAGCGCTGTCGACTTGCCGGACCCGTGGCCACCGACCACCGCCACATTGCCGTGCTCACCGACCAAGGCCACCGTCAGCGCGTCCTGCCGCTGGGCGAACGGATCGTCGACGACAGCGACCGGCACCCGAAGTTGACCATGCGAAGCGCGCGAAGTCAGCAGCAACTTGTCGATCGTCGAAGGCGCAGTAAGCGGCGGCAGCCATATCCGGTGCGCGGGCGCAGCACTGGCCCGCAGTTGTTCGGCCAGCGCGTCGAGCAATGTGCGCTGGACAGTCCCCGCGGTCCCCGCACCGTGCACATCCCGCTCCGGCCGCACCACATACGGCGCTCTGAAGCGAATGGGGTCGGAGGAATCATGTTTCAGGTATCCGTGCCCCGGCGTGCTCGGCAATTGGTAGGCATCCGAAGTGCCGAGCACGGACCGGGATTCATTGGCCGAGAATGTGCGCAGGGCGATCCGGTAGGACAGTTGACTCTCGATCGCGCCGAGTTTGGGTCCATCGAGTCGTTGTGTTGCGAGCAACAGGTGTATCCCCAACGATCGGCCGAGTCGAGCGACCATACCGAGCGCCTCGGCGAATCCCGACTTCTGCGAAAGGAGTTCGGCGAACTCGTCGACGATGATGAGCAACGCAGGCAACGGCTCCTGCGGCACTGGGCGCAGCGGCGAATCTGCCGCGCCCGCTTGTTCGGACTCGTCGAGGCTGTTGAGGTTTACCGCCGACCGGACCAACTGCTGCCGACGTTGAACCTCGCCGGTGACCGTCTCGGCCAGCCGATCAACGAGCGAGAGATCCGCTTCGAGATCGTCGACCAATGCCGCGACATGGGGCAAACCGGCCAAACCATCGAATGCGCCCTCCCCCTTGAACGAAATGAGCAAGAAGTTCACGACAGCCGGCGAGTGACGCACCGCAAGGCCGGCCACGATGTTCTTCAGCAGCGTCGATTTGCCCGATCCCACGGCACCGACCACCAGACCGTGTGGACCCATGCCGTTCTCGGCGGCCTGTTTGAGATCCAGCTCCACGGTTTCACCGGTGTGAGTCACCCCGATCGGAATTCTGAGCCGATCGCGACCGGCCATGGCGTGCCACGCTTCATCGAGAACGACCTTGTCATCGCTGCCGATTCCGAAGAGATCCGCGAAATCGACCTCGCCGTCCAACAGCGAGCGCGACAAACCCGACGGCGCGGACCGCTCCCCGACCAACCGACTCACCAACTCTGCCGCCCCATCGGTCATGTCCGACAGTCCCACCGAATCCGGCTGCAGTTCACGAAGATCCGGCATAGCGATGCGGAAGGGCCGCTGGCCGTAGAGCGCCCAACCGGGACCGTCGGGCAGCCGGTTGGCACGCTCCGGATTGATCCGTGACTCCGACGGGCGGTGCAAACGCAGTTCGACGTGTGCGGGCAGCAGATCGCCGAGCCAGTCCGGCGCCTCGCTCCAGTCGCGGGCCGTCGCCACGACGTGCACGCCGTACTCCGGTCCAGCACTGGCCACCTGCTTGATCCTGCTGTCGAATTCCGCGATGTGCTCACGGAAGTCACCCCACCGATCGATCAGCAAGAAGACGTCGGCGACCGGCCCGTCGGTCAGCAGCGACCGTGCGGCGCGCAGGCTCGCGGGGGAATCAATGCTGTTGTCCCGGTACAGCTTCTTGCGGCGGCGGATCTCTCTGGTGATCGTGTCCAGCAGTATCTGCACTTGCTCGGGTTCGTCGTCGCCCGCCACGCCCACCAGGTGCGGCAGCGCGCGCATCGAGCCCAAGCGGTTGCTCGACTCCAGCACGTAGATCTGCGCCTCTTGCGCGGTGTGGGTCAGCGCGAGCGCTCCGGCGAGCGTACGCAGCAGGGTGCTCTTTCCCGAGCCCGCCCGCCCGACCACGAGAAGATTGCCGTCGGCGCCTGCCAGATCCAGCCAGATCGTCTCGCCCGGCGCACCGTCCGAGCGCCGCTCCTGCCCGATGGGCACCTTGAGTCGTCCTGTCCCCCACCAGTTCTCCGCTCGCAGGCCGGTGACCGGATCGCGTTCGAGCCTGCCGAGCAACGCGCCGAGTTGAACGCGATCACCCACCTCGAGCACCGCGGAGTACTTCCTTCGGACGCGCGCGATGTAGACCTCGTCCTTGAAGACGCCGTAATGGTTCGGGGTCTGCCTACTGGTCCGGCCGCGCACATCGGCGCTCACATAGGTCCACAGGTCGTGCGTGCCGATCAGGCCGCTGCCATTGTCGGCAAGTCCGGTACCGATGCCCTTCACCAGGGCGGAAGTGAACACCGAAAGTGGCGCGGACTGATCGGAGCCGGCCCGCCCGTCCTCGGCCGTCTCGACGGCGCTGGAGGCGGTCAGCACGCAGATGCCATCGCCCGCGGCGAGTTCCCGGCCGACATCGTCGATATTCGGGGCCGACTTGACCACGTCCGCGCCGAGGAACGCGCCGCTGTAACAGCAGTCCAGCAGGATGATCTTCGCCGCGGCGGCGGAGTCCCTGATCAGTTCTCGAATGAACGTCGAGGACACCGCGGTGCTGCTCAACAATTGCGGGTCGGTGTTGCTGGTCGCCAGATACAGGTTCTGTCGGGTTCGCAGGCCATGGCCGGAGAAGTACAGCAGGACGACATCCTCCGGCTCCGCGCCGCGGAACAGTCGCTCGATACTGCGCTCGATCTCGGCCTTGGATTCGTTGGTCAGTAGCTCGGTCGGCCGGAAACCACCGATTTCCGGATCCCGCAGCAACTCCCGCAGTTGCTCCGCATCCGAGACCGGCGCGTACAGCCGAGGCAGCCCTTCGAAATGGTAGGTGTCGTTCGCGATGAACAGCGCCAACCGCCGACCGGTCGGGCTACTCATCGTCGAGTACGTCGCGAATCCGGTCGACGATTTCGTCGACCTGGCCGTCGGTCGGGCGGACGATGGTCACCTCTTTGTCACCGCGTTTGACGGTGACCGATGTCGCCCTGGTCCGATCGAGGAACTTGATGACGATGTCCCGGATTGCCCACGCCGTGGTTCCGATCGCCCCACCGGAGGCAACGAGCTGGCCGATCTGCTCCAGCGCGCCGGACTTCGCGCCCGGCGCGGCGGAGGTGGTCGCCTTCCGAACGGCCAGTCCCCTGATCTGCCGCAGATCCTGCTGTAGTTCGTCTGCGAGTTGGTCCAGCCACTCAGGATCTCGACGCCGCTCGGAATTGATCACCAGCACAACGTCACTCATCACTGCCCCTCCAGTCGCCCCACACTCACCGTAGTGCGACCACTCTAACCACGAGACAACGGATTCGAACGCGAAGCGACGGCCGACCCGAGGAACGCGAATGGGCGGCCTCCCATGGAGACCGCCCATTCGGCAGCGTGACTACAGCATGCAGGAAACGCAGCCCTCTACTTCGGTTCCCTCCAACGCCATTTGGCGCAGGCGGATGTAGTAGAGGGTTTTGATGCCCTTGCGCCAGGCGTAGATCTGGGCGCGGTTGAGGTCACGGGTGGTCGCGGTGTCTTTGAAGAAGAGGGTCAGCGACAGGCCCTGGTCCACGTGCTGGGTGGCCGCGGCGTAGGTGTCGATGATCTTCTCGTAGCCGATCTCGTAGGCGTCGTCGTAGTACTCGAGGTTGTCGTTGTCGAGATAGGGCGCCGGGTAGTAGACGCGGCCGATCTTGCCTTCCTTGCGGATCTCGATCTTCGAAGCGACCGGGTGGATGGAGCTGGTGGAGTGGTTGATGTAGGAGATCGAGCCGGTCGGCGGGACCGCCTGCAGGTTCTGGTTGTAGATGCCGTGCTCCATCACCGAGGACTTCAGCTCACGCCAGTCCCCCTGGGTCGGGATGTGCACGCCCGCGTCGGCGAAGATCTGTGCCACTCGTTCGGTTTTCGGTTCCCACAGCTGATCGGTGTATTTGTCGAAGTACTCACCCGACGCGTACTTGGATTCGGGGAAGCCACCGAAGTAGGTCCCGCGCTCCCTGGCAATCAGGTTCGATGCCCGAATCGCGTGGTAGACCACGGTGTAGAAGTAGATGTTGGTGAAGTCGATGCCCTCGTCGGAACCGTAGTGGACCCGCTCGCGGGCCAGGAACCCGTGCAGATTCATCTGGCCGAGGCCGATGGCGTGGGACTGGTTGTTGCCCTGCTCGATCGAGGGCACCGAGTAGATGTGCGTCTGATCCGACACCGCGGTCAGCGCCCGGATCGAGGTCTCGATGGTCTGCGCGAAGTCGGGTGAGTCCATCGTCTTGGCGATGTTCAGCGACCCGAGGTTGCACGAGATGTCCTTGCCCACCACGGCGTAGGACAGGTCGTCGTTGAACACCGACGGCGTGGAGACCTGCAGGATCTCCGAGCACAGGTTCGAGTGGGTGATCTTGCCCGCGATCGGGTTGGCCCTGTTCACCGTGTCCTCGAACATGATGTAGGGGTAGCCGGATTCGAACTGCAGTTCGGCGATGGTCTGGAAGAACTCGCGCGCCTTGATCTTCGACTTGCGGATCCGCTTGTCGTCGACCATCTCGTAGTACTTCTCGGTGACATCGATGTCGGCGAACGGTTTGCCGTAGATGCGTTCCACGTCGTACGGCGAGAAGAGGTACATGTCCTCGTTCTTCTTCGCCAGCTCGAAGGTGATGTCCGGAATCACCACACCGAGCGAGAGGGTCTTGATACGGATCTTCTCGTCCGCGTTCTCGCGCTTGGTGTCCAGGAACCGGTAGATGTCGGGGTGATGCGCGTGCAGGTACACCGCACCCGCGCCCTGACGTGCCCCGAGCTGGTTGGCGTAGGAGAACGAGTCCTCGAGCAACTTCATGATCGGGATGACACCCGAACTCTGGTTCTCGATCTTCTTGATCGGCGCGCCGTGCTCGCGAATATTGCTCAGCAGCAAGGCGACACCGCCGCCGCGCTTGGACAGCTGCAGCGCGGAGTTGATGGAGCGCCCGATGGACTCCATGTTGTCCTCGATGCGCAGCAGGAAGCAGGACACCGGCTCGCCGCGCTGCTTCTTGCCCGAGTTGAGAAAGGTTGGGGTGGCGGGCTGGAAACGGCCGTCGATGACCTCGTCGACCAGCTTGCCCGCGAGCACCTCGTCACCGGCGGCGAGGGTCAGCGCGACCATGCAGACGCGGTCCTCGAACCGCTCCAGGTAGCGCTTGCCGTCGAAGGTCTTCAGCGTGTACGAGGTGTAGTACTTGAACGCGCCGAGGAAGGTCGGGAACCGGAACTTCTTGGCGTAGGCCTGCTGGAACAGCGACTTGATGAACGGGCGGCTGTACTGGTCGAGAACCTCTGCCTCGTAGTAGTTCTCCTCGACCAGGTAGTCCAGCTTCTCGTCCAGGTTGTGGAAGAAGACGGTGTTCTGGTTGACGTGCTGCAGGAAGTACTGGTGTGCGGCCTCGCGGTCCTTGTCGAACTGGATCTCGCCGTTCGGGCCGTACAAGTTCAGCATCGCGTTGAGGGCGTGGTAATCCATGACCTCGCCGGCTTCCGTGCCCCGTACCGGGGGCTGCTCTAAGCGAGCCGTTTTTCCGGCCGGTGCTGTCGTTGCTGTTGCCAAAACAATCCCAATCCCTCGCGGACGCGCTCGACGTCCTCAGCGGTTCCCATGAGTTCGAAGCGATACAGGTACGGCACCCCGCACTTGCGTGAGATCACCTCTCCCGCATAGCAGTACGTATCACCGAAGTTCGTGTTTCCCGCCGCGACGACACCGCGCAGCAGGGCGCGGTTGTGCGGATCGTTGAGGAACTTGGCGACTTGCCTCGGCACGAAATCCTTGTCGGATCTATTTCCCCCCAGTACGTGCCGACCGCCCCCGTAGGTGGGGACGATCAGCACGTAGGGTTCGTCTACGCGCAGCGAATCGGCGGTGTGCAGTGGTATACGAGTTGCTGGGATACCCAGCTTCTCGACGAAACGATGTGTGTTCTCCGAAGCGCTGGAGAAGTAGACGAGCGCTGCCCCTTCGGACATGGCCGACTCCCTTCTTCCATCATTCGGATGAACGGAAAACGATCGGTAGCGTCAGGCCGCGACAGTGGCGAGCGACTTGATGCGATCCGGCCGGAAGCCCGACCAGTGATCCTCACCGGCAACGACGACCGGCGCCTGCAGGTAGCCGAGGGCCATGACGTAGTCACGCGCCTCATCGTTCTCGGAGATGTCGATGACCTCGTAGTCGACCCCGACCTTGTCGAGGGCCTTGTAGGTCGCGTTGCACTGGACGCAAGCGGGCTTGGTGTACACGGTGATGGTCAAGATGTCCCTCTCTCCTATGCCTGATCCACAGCCTGTGATCCGTATGCAGTGCTTGATCCGACGTACGCTGCGCAAACTCCTGGATCCGATCTCGAAAGCCCTGCTCAGCCGGTTCGCACCGATGCTTTTCGCCCCAGGCTTCGCGCCGTTCTCCAGTACGGAAGACACTACACCTAGTGGCCGACAGATTCATACAACACGACATGTTGCGAACCACATTGATGAAATTCCTACGCGGTAAGTACCAGGACACTCGATTCACAACCCGACACGACCGTGGCGGAGATCACAATTTTGTCCCGCAGCTCTCTTTCAGCAAACATTTCTTCGCATACCGAAAGGCCACCTCCATCGAGCAGAGAGGTGGCCTTTCGGGAAGCGCGCGGACCTACCGCGGCTCAGACGGAAACCAGCACACCGCGCGCGGCGACGACGAGCTCACGCACCGCGCCTGCCAGCTGGGTCAGCGCCTCGGCATCCGCGCGCGGATGCACGTCGCCGAACCGCTGACCGAAGGTACCGAAGTGCAGATGCGCGGACTCCACGACCTTGGCGCCCGCGACGCCCAGCACCTTGACCGCGTCACTGTGCGCCCGCTGCCCGGCGTTCGGGCTGATCGATCCGCTCACCACGGCGACCGGCCGATCCCGCAGCGCACCGGCGCCGTACGGACGGGAGGCCCAGTCGATCGCGTTCTTCAACACGGCCGACAACGTGCCGTTGTATTCGGGTGTCACCAGCAGTAGGCCGTCGGAGGTGGCGACCGCATCACGCAACGCCTGAGCAGCGCCGGGCACCGAACCGGGAACATCGAGATCTTCGTTGTAGAAGGGGATGTCGGCGAGGCCCTCGTAGATGACAACCTCGACACCCTCGGGCGCGGTCTGCACCGCAGCCTCGGCAAGCTGTCGATTGATGGATGCGGCACGCAGACTGCCGACCAGAGTGAGGATGCGGGTCTGATTCATGACGACTCCTGGTGTACTGAATGTTGGTGTCCGGGCTTTCATGAGACACTAACCGGACCATGGTCCGATTTCATTCCTTTGAAGACGATGAGGGTCTGGTGAGCTACAGCACACACCCGCAGGGCGGGTCGATGCCCGAACGTCCACCGCTGGGCGTCGGCGCGCCCCTGCTCGGCACACTCGAGCCGACCGAACGCGCCGATGCCGCCCGCAACCGGCGATTGTTACTGGACGCGGCGCAAGAACTGGTGCGCGAACAAGGCGTGGACAGCCTCACCATGGACGCGCTCGCCAAACGAGCCGGTGTCGGAAAGGGCACCGTTTTCCGCCGGTTCGGCAGCCGGGCCGGGCTCATGACGGCCCTGCTCGACCATTCCGAGGTCAAATATCAACAGGGGTTCATGTACGGGCCCCCACCCCTCGGGCCCGGCGCACCACCGGAGCAGCGGCTGATCGCTTTCGGTCGGGCTCGACTGCTCGACATCGAGGTCGAAGGCGAGCTGTATCGCGCGGCCGAGACCGGCGAACGGTTCTCCGGACCGCCCTACCTGTTGCTCAAGGCCCACGTGTCGATGTTGCTGCGGCAGGCCGAGGTCACCGGTGACATACCACTGCTCGCCGACGCGCTACTCGGTGCGCTCAGCGCGGCATTGGTCATGCACCAGATGCACGCCCTCGGCTACTCACGGGAACAGATCGGCGACAACTGGGAAGCGCTGGTTCGGCGTGTTGTCACACCACAACCGCCAGTACAGTGAGTTGCCATGCAGTCCTTGCGTGAACAGATCATCGCCGAATTGGGCGTCCAACCGAGCATCGAACCGAAGATCGAGGTGCGCCGCCGCATCGATTTCCTCAAGGACTATTTGCGTACCACCCCCGCAACAGGTTTCGTGCTCGGCATCAGCGGCGGCCAGGACAGCGCACTGGCCGGGCGGTTGTGCCAGCTGGCCGCCGAGGAGCTGCGCGCCGACGGCGTCGAGGCCACTTTCATCGCGGTGCGGCTGCCCTACGGCGTGCAGGCCGACGAGGCCGACGCCAGGATCTCGATGCAGTTCGTCCAGCCCGACCGCTCGGTGGCGGTCAATGTCCGACCGGGCGCGAATGCGGTCGCCGCCGAGACCGCGCGCAGCCTCGGTGTGCCCGACCTGCGCGATTTCGTCCGCGGCAACATCAAGGCGCGCGAACGCATGGTCATCCAGTACGCCATCGCGGGGCAGCAGAACCTGCTCGTCGTCGGCACCGACCACGCCGCGGAAGCGGTCACCGGCTTCTTCACCAAGTACGGCGACGGCGGCGTGGACATCACCCCCCTCACCGGCCTCACCAAACGCCAAGGCGCCGCCCTCCTTCAAGAACTCGGCGCACCCGCCAGCATCTGGTCCAAAGTCCCCACCGCCGACCTGGAAGACGACCGCCCCGCCCTCCCCGACGAGGAAGCCCTGGGTCTGCGCTACACCGAGATCGACGACTACCTCGAAGGCAAAGACGTCACCCCCGAGGTCGCCGCCCAATTGGAGACGATCTTCCAGAACACCCGCCATAAGCGCACCGTCCCGGTCACTCCCCTCGACACCTGGTGGCACTGACAACCACCATGGAAACCGAGCCCACCTCCCAGCGCCGCTCTTCGCACTGGCGAGCCGAAGCCGAGTGGCGTACTCGAGCAGGTCCGGCCAGTCCGCGGCCGACTCGCCGTCCTGGTGGGTTGAGGCTCTCCACCGTGCCGTGTGTGAACTCACCCCTAGCGCCCAGTCGGCCCCGAGGTCGTCACCGCGCATATGCGCGAAGCTGACGGTTGGACCGCGCCGCGAGGTGGCGCGCCAGCGTAAAGACTGGCTGTAGTTGCGTCCCAAGCATTTTCGGCGACGAGGGCAGTCGAATGGCGGCTGGGTCGAGGGTCGGAGCCCGCCATATCACTGCGCTCACGTCGCTTGTGAATGTTGTGAGTGCGGCAGGATCAGCCGGGGGCGACGAGGCTGGTCGGCGGCTCGAGGCTGGATGAAAGTGGGGGCGGGGCTTTTCAGCCACCCGCGAAGGGAGGCAGGACATCCACGCGGGGGGCAAGGAGGGTGGCGGGGTCGCGGGTTAGCTCGTCGCCTATCAGGTAGGCGCAGACCGCGAGCATCTTGTCCAGGTCGGAACCGTAGGACTCGGCCAGCGTGGTGCGCAGGTCCGCGATGGTCGCGTCGGTAGGGAAGTCGAGGGTTTCTTTGTCCTTGCCGACGGCGTCGGCGATTGCGGCGAAATAGCGGATCTCAACCACCGATGGCTCCCATCGTGCGTTCCGGGGGGACGAAGTCGTCGGCGTCGATGCCGTGACCTGCCCATTTGTTCCACATGGCGCCGCGCCAGATCGTGGCGATCTCGACGTCGTCGGCGCCGGAGCGCATGGCCTGGCGCAGATCGAATTCCTGGTCGCTGAACAGGCAGGAACGGAGCATGCCGTCGGCAGTCAGGCGGGTGCGGTCACAGGTGTTGCAGAACTTGCGGGTGACGGTCGCGATGATGCCGACCGTCGCGGGACCGCCGTCGACCAGCCAGGTCTCGGCGGGGGCCGACGGGTCCGACCGACCGGCCTCGATGAGGTGGTAGCGCGCGCCGAGCACATCGAGGAGTTCGGCGGCAGTCACCATATTGGCCCGCGCCCACTCGTGGTCGGCGTCGAGCGGCATCTCCTCGATAAAGCGCAGCTCGCAATCCTCGTCCAGACACCAGCGCAACAGATCGGCCGCACCGGGCAGGGTTTCGCGCATCAGGACAGCGTTCACCTTTATCGGTGCCAGGCCCGCGTCCCGTGCCGCGCGAATACCTGCGAGCACCGACTCGAGGCGGTCGCGGCGCGTCAGCTTGGCGAAGCCGAGTCGGTCGACGGTATCCAGCGAAACATTCACCCGACTCAGCCCGGCCGCCGCCAGACCACGCGCGCGATGGGCGAGACCGACACCGTTGGTCGTCATGGCCAGCGGGGTCCCGGGTAGCCGTTCGTGACAACCGGCGATGATCTGTTCGAGGTCGCGACGCAGCAGCGGCTCACCGCCGGTGAAGCGCACCTCGCGCACCCCGAGTTCCCGCACGGCCAGCGCGACCAGTCGCACGATCTCCTCGACGGTCAGCAACTCCTCGTGCGGAATCGCGGGCAGCCCCTCCTCGGGCATGCAATATGTGCAGCGCAGTGAACACTTCTCGGTGATAGACACCCGCAGATCGCGGGCGGTACGACCGAATCGGTCCACCAGGAACGGCGTGTCGGGGCGTCCATCGAGCGAGGGACGCCCAGACCGCACGGCGGGAATCCCCATCTGGACCAACGTCACCTCTCCATTATGACCGCTCTACCAGCGCCGCCTAGGGCCGGACCACACCAACTCGACCTCACAAACACCGAGATCAGCCAGTGAGCGTTCGTGCGAAGCGACAAGAGAACTCGGCAGGGTCGGCGATTAGGCTGACGACATGACCTCTCGGCCCGCCACGTCCCAGGTCCGGTCCGTCGACGACTACCGGGACACCATCGAACAGCTGCTGCAACCGCTGGCGGCACGCAAGGCCGAATCCGCCCCGGTGCCCGCGGCGCTGGGCAGGCAACTGGCCGCGGACGTCCACTCGCCGGTCGACCTACCGGTCTTCCGCAACTCCGCGATGGACGGGTACGCGGTGCGGTCGGAGTCCGTCGTCGTCGCCCCGGTGGTACTGCCGGTCGCCGGTGTCATCGCGGCAGGCCACCCCGGTGCGACGCCGTTGCCACCCGGTGCCGCGATGAAGGTGATGACGGGCGCGCCGATTCCGCCCGGCGCGGACTGTGTGGTTCCGGTGGAGGACGTGCACGCCGACGGCGCGACGGTGACCGTCCAACGCGGCCGCAGCGCAGGCGAATTCGTGCGGGAGCCCGGCGCCGACGTGCGCGCCGGCGAGCTGCTGGTTGCGGCCGGAACCCGGCTGGCACCCAGGCACATCGCGGCACTCGCCGCTGTCGGTCAGCCCTCGGTGCCGGTCCTGCGGCCCATCCGCGCGGCCGTCCTGACCACCGGCGACGAGCTCGTCCCCGCTGGGACCCCCCTGCAGCCCGGGCAGATCTACAACTCCAATGGCATCGCACTCGCCGCGGCGCTCACCGCGAACGGCGTGCTGGTCACCGCCGTAGAGCACAGTACCGACGAACCTGGAGTATTTCGCCGATTACTCACTGCCGCAACGAAATCCGCCGATATCGTGTTCACCTCCGGCGGCGTGTCCAAGGGCGATTTCGAAGTGGTCAAGGAGGTGTTGCAACCGCTCGGCGGGCAATTCGGCTCGATCGCAGTGCAGCCGGGCGGCCCACAGGGCCTGACCGTCGTCGATGGCGTTCCGGTACTGAGTTTCCCCGGCAATCCCGTCAGCACCATGGTGTCCTTCGAGGTGTTCGCCAGGCCGATCCTGCGCAGGCTGGTGGGATTGCCCGAGGTCCTCACCCGGGAATTACCGCTGCTGGAATCGGTGAAATCGCCATCGGGGCGACGGCAGTTCCTGCGTGGCCGGGTCACCGACGCGGGCGTCGAGGCCGTGTCCGGTCCGGGGTCGCACCTCATCGCCGGAATGGCATGGGCGGAGGTACTGATCGATATCCCCGCGGCGGCGACCTCGGTCCCGGCCGGCGCGACAGTGCTCGTCCGATCGCTGTGAAAGCCGTCGCCCGATCACGTAACGGCGGCACGGAGGTCACCTCACCCGCCGCGGCAGCGCTGTGCCAATGTGGACATCATGAGTGAGTTGTCCCATGTCGACCGCGAGGGCCGCGCCCGCATGGTCGATGTGAGCGCGAAGTCCGACACCACCAGGATCGCGATCGCGGCCGGTGAGCTGCAGACTACCGCCGAGGTGGTGGCGCTGGTGCGAGCCGACGACATGCCGAAGGCCGATGTGTTGTCGACAGCCAGAATCGCGGGCATAGCGGGCGCGAAGAAGACCTCGGAGCTCATTCCGCTCTGCCATCAGCTCGCGCTCTCGTCGGTCAAGGTCGAGTTCGCATTCACCGACACCACCATCACGATCGAGGCCACCGCGAAGACCAAGGGTCCTACCGGCGTCGAAATGGAGGCGCTCACCGCTGTCGCCGTCGCGGGGCTCACCCTGCACGACATGGTGAAGGCGGTCGACCCCGCGGCGACCCTCAATGGCGTGCGACTGCTCACCAAAGAAGGCGGAAAGCACGGGCATTGGGTCCGTGCCGATGGCGAAGCGGCGCAATCCCTTGCGGCAGAACCGGTCCCGCCCGCCGAAAGCGACCTGCAGCCGGTGCCCAGCGCAGCACACGCAGCTGCGATTCCGAGTGGCGCAGCGCGGCAAGCCAGTTCGGATACCGAACCCCGCACGGCCGTGGTGGTGGTCGCCTCGACCGGCGTCGCGGCGGGCACCCGAATCGACACCACCGGTCCCGTACTCACGCAATGGCTCACCGGACTCGGCTTCTCGGTACGCGGACCATTGGTCTACGCCGATGCCGAAATCGCCGTCGGCCTCGCCGACGCGCTGCGCCTCGCGCCGACGCTGGTGATCACCACCGGGGGAACCGGCGCCTCCCCCACCGATGCGACGCCGGAGGCGACGCTGGCGGTCATCGATCGCGAACTACCCGGCGTCGCCGAGGCGATCAGACAGCGCGGCACCGCGAAGTTCCCCCTCGCCGCGCTCAGTCGCGGCGTCGCGGGCTTGGCGGGCCGCTCGGTGATCGCGAACCTGCCCGGTTCGCCCGGTGGAGTGAAAGACGGTATGGCGGTGCTCGAGCCGCTCTTGGATCATCTGCTCGCGCAAGTAGCAGGAGGCGGCGACCATGACAACCAGTGAACACGCAGCCGTGCGCCTTGCGGCCATCAGCGATCAGCCGCTGAATCCCGCGGAGGTCGAGGCGGCGGTCACCGGACCCGAGCACGGGGCAGTCGTGGTGTTCACCGGCAAGGTGCGCAACCACGATGGCGGACAAGCCGTTTCCGCGCTGGAATACTCGGCCCACCCCGAAGCCGAACGGTTCCTGCGGAACTGCTGCACGGAGCTGGCCGCATCCTCCGGTCTTCCGGTCGCCGCCGTGCACCGCATCGGTGCGCTGAGCGTCGGCGATCTCGCGATCGTCGTCGCGGTCGCGGCGCCGCACCGCGCCGAGGCGTTCACCGCCTGTGCCGAATTGGTGGACCGGATCAAACACGAGGTACCGATCTGGAAGCGCCAGCTATTTGCCGACGGCCTGTCGGAATGGGTCAACGCCTGCGGGTGAGCACCCTGTATCTCGACATGATCTCCGCGAGGCCCGTGACGGGGACCTTACGCAGGTGTGGGGACTTGCACGGTCCGGAGCCGGGCGCGGCAGGTCATGGCCCATCCAGTGATCCACCGGGGGTGATGTTGCGACAGTAGGCACCGGCCCGACTGTTCGAGCCCGAACAGCAACTCAGTGCGGCGTGTAGCGCCAGACGCCGAGCATGGTCTGTGGATCGAGCGGCTCCGCGGCCGTGTGCACCGTCTCGTGCAATCGCCGCAACGCCGTCTCAGTCGGCAGCCCCGCACCGATGAGCACCAGTTGGGTGGTGCGCGGCTCGCCGCGACGCCAGTTGTCCGGTTCGAACACGATGTGGTTGCCCACCATGTGTAGGACGAACTTCCGACGCTCCGCGGCGACGCCGAAGGCGGCGAAGCCCTTCGCGCGGAACAGGCCGGGCGGCGGGTCCTCCAGGAAGCCGACGAGGCGACGAGGATCCAGTTCCCGTTCGCTGGTGAAGCTCACACTGGTGTAGTCGTCGTGCAGGTGCCGGTGGTCGTCGTGCGCGTCGTGGTCATGGTCGAAGAGCAGCTCGTCGAAGCTCAATTGCTCGGCGACGCGCGGTGCTTCGCGCATGGGCTCGTCGAACAGCAACCCTGGATCGATGCGGCCGTGGGTGGTCGCGTACACCGGCGCCTGCCCGATCTGCTCGGCGATCTCCTGTCGCAACCGCTCCAGGTCCGCCCGCGGCACCCGATCGGCCTTGTTGACCACGACCAGATCGGCGAGCCGCAGGTGTGCGGCGAGCTCGGGGTGTTGTACCCGGCTCGCCGGAAACCCCTCGGCATCGACGACCTCGACGAGCCCGCCGTATCGGATACGCGGGTTCTCGCTGCCGACCACCATCCGAATGAGGTTGCGCGGTTCGGCGAGACCACTGGCCTCGACCACGATCACATCGATCCGGGCGCGCGGCTCCGCCAGCCGGGTGAACAGTTCGTCGAGCTCACTGACGTCCACGGCACAACAGACACATCCGTTGCCGAGCGACACCATCGCGTCGACCTGTCCGGCGACCAGCATCGCATCGATATTGATGGCGCCGAAGTCGTTGACCACCACGCCGATCCGGGTGCCCCGGTTGTTACGCAGCAGGTGGTTGAGCAGCGTCGTCTTCCCGGATCCGAGGAATCCGGCGACGATCAGAACTGGAATCCGGTCAGCCACCCGGCTCACCTTAGTGGTCGAGTTCGGAAGTCCTTCGGGGTTGAGCACGCGGCGAGACGGAATGAGGATTCTTCTGGGTGATCGGCGGCGTGCCGGTCGAGCCTGGCCAGCAGATCGTCCAGGTCGGAGGTTCACCAAGGAAGGCCGATCGCGAGAAGTGGATCACGACAGGCCGCATCCTGCCGCACCCCGGACACCTGCCTGTCCGGCAGGACGTCCGCGCTGCGCACGCCCTCGGAACGAGACCCGGCTCCCAACTCGAGCTGACGGCGGGAGAGCGTGGCGGATGACTCCCGACTCCGCTCATAGATGTGGTGTCGACGTGGGGTCGACCGCCCTGGGGGCTGGACGGTAGGGCAGACCACTTAGTGCGCGCCCGCGACACCGTACCCACGACCGAACGCCACCCCCGGCACGTGACGGAGGTGGCGTTTCGGCTGCGGTACGCAGACTACTTGGACGGGCCGACCAACGCACCGGCCAGGGTGTAGGCCAGGTTGATCAGCTCCGAGGTGATCATCGAGTTGTCCATGCCGAGCGACCTGACCAGCGGCAGCAGCATCTGCATGACCGTGCCGACGAGCGCGCTCAGCGAGGTGGTGGTACCTGGCGCTGTCTTGCCGGGCGCGGCGCCCTGCGCTTGTGGCGCGGTCTGCGACTGCGGCGATGTCTGCGACTGCGGCGAAGCGGGAACGGCCTGGGGTGTGTTCGGCACAAGTGCGGGTCGTAGCTTCCGTACCTTTGGTGCAGCCGGAGCCTGCGGCACGGACTGCGGCGCGGCCTGAGCTTCCGGCGCAACCTGCTGCGGCGCGGCCTGAGCCTGCGGCGCAACCTGAGCTTCCGGCGCGGCCTGAACCTGCGGCACGGACTGCGGCGCGGACTGCGGCATCGTTTCGACATTCGGGGCGGACTGCACGTGCGGCGTGCTCGGCGACAGCGCCGCAGCCGGGCGGTCGGCGGCCGAGCCGGTCTGTCCGACCGGAGACGGCGCACCGAGCAGGTAGCCGACCAGTCCGGTGGTGATGGTGATCGCGTGCTTCAGCTGCCCGTCGGAACTCTCCAGCAGCGCAGCATCTTCGGCATTGCCGCCGTTACCCATCTCGACGAACACATCGGGCACCGTGGTCAGCGCGGGACCCGCTACGTCCGTGCGGGTCTGCAGACCATCCTGCACACCCGCATAGGTCGCGGCAGGGAAACCCTCGTTCAAGTACGCGTCGCGCATCGACTTCGAGGCGACCAGACCCGGGCCCGCCTGGACCTGATCGGCCTTCGTGTCGGGAATCGGCAGCTGCGGAATGATGACATGGAAGCCACGGAACTGCGCGGGGGCGCTGTCGGCGTGAATGCTCACCGCGACATCGGCGCCGGATTGACTGGCGGCCTTTGCCCGTTCGTCGACACAGCCGCCCCAGCCGGTGTCGTCCTGGCGGCTGAGCACCACCCGCGCGCCGAGGCTCTCCAGCGAGGTTTTCACCAGCTGCGCCACGTTCCAGTTGATGGTGTGCTCGGGTATGCCGTTCACCGTGGTCATGCCGGTGGTCTGGCAGTCCTTGGTGCCGCCGCGGCCGTCGTCCACCTGCCGAGCCAAGTTTTCCGAGTGATTCGGCCCCTGATGGCCCGGGTCGAGGAATACCGTCTTGCCTGCGAGCTTGTTGGCCATTTCCGGTGACACCGGATCGGCGTGTGCGGTGACCGGGACCAGCCCGGAGAGCGTCACTGCCACCGCCGCCGTGACGGCGCTGCAGAAACCGGCCTTGATGATGCTTGGCTCCATGTTCGGTCGGCGCTCCGGAATGGAGCGCCCCTCCCTTCCCATTAGTAACACCAAACCCAGTGGTTAACTCTCGCAACGTCAGCACCAGCAAAGCAAGCCCCGTTATCGAAATGTGACCATCGCGGCAGGCAATCGTGCCTGATCAGACCGATGCAACCAGGCCGGGCCGCGACCGCAAGAACCCGCGCAACGCCCGCTCAGGCACCGATCGGCAACCGGCGCAGCGAGCGCAACGCATAGTGCACCCGAGTCTTCACCGTGCCGACCGGTACGCCGATGTCGTCGGCCACGTCCTGATACGCCCGGTCGCGCAGGATCACCTCCACCACCGCCTCGCGCTGCGAGGCGGGCAGCCGCGAAAGCAATTGCGCAACCAGCAGCCCATCGACGATCCCTTCGGAGAAGTCCGGGTCGGCGTAGCGAATATCGCTGAGCTCCGCGACCTCGTCCCATCCGGTATCGCCTGGGCGGGACGCACGGGCACGACCGATATCGATCATCACGTTGCGCTGGATCGCAAGCAGCCAGGTGCGAATAGTGCCTTTACCCGCATCGAACCGCGCACACGAACGCCACGCTCGGAGCAACGTCTCCTGCACGGCCTGTTCGGCAAGGCCGGAGTCGCCGAGTCCGCGCATCGCCCGCCAGTGCAGCAGCGCTCGATCCGCGGTCAATACCGCGGCGATGCCGTCATCCGTACACAGCCGCGCGCAACGGTCCCCGCACACGGGGCGCCGGTCCGTAATGCCGGTAACCGGCCGAATACTTCTCATACAACAGATATCGCGGCGACGACGCCGAGTGACAACGCCCGTCGCATGCGGATTCCGCGCAGCACTGTCCATCCTCGGGTGATGCGCGAAGTGTTGTCGCTGTGAGGTATATCTCCAATTCAGCCGAAATCCATCACCGACTCTGGTAGATCTTGCCCGGGAGATTCGGGGTCCCCGCAGGTCAGCTGCTCACGGGCGGTAAGAGCACGATTCGAGGAGAAATCGCCATGCGTGCAAGCACGCTCATGATCGCGGGAGCCATAGCCGCCGCGGTGACACTGCTGGGCTCGGGGACCGCCGCCGCCGCCCCTGCCACCACCATGCCCGAGGACGGCCTCTACCTGGTCGGCATCGACATTCTTCCCGGCACCTGGGAGGCCCCCGGCACCCCGGACCAGGCCAACGGCTGCGATTGGCGACGGTTGCGCAAGGTGGAGGGCGACAACACCGACCAGCACTACATCATCAACAACGACTTCACCCGCCACACGCCGGTGCGCGCCGAGATCAAGGCAACCGACGTCGCCTTCAAGACCGTGAATTGCGGTCCATGGCACCTACTGACCCCACAGGCACCGACCGGCTCGTTCGGCGGCTGAACCAGCGCGACCGATCGACGCGTCTACCGACTCGCCTGGCTAGGGTCGGCATCCATGACGAGGAGCAAGATTCTGATCACCGGCGCGAGCGCCGGGCTCGGCGCGGCGATGGCGCGGGACTTCGCGGCCAAGGGACGCAACCTGGCACTGTGCGCGCGGCGAGTCGACGCGCTGGAGTCGTTGCGCGACGAGCTCGTCGCGGCACATCCGGGGATTACGGTCGCAGTCCGCGCGCTGGATGTCGATGATCATGCGGCGGTGCCACAGGTGTTCGGCGCGCTGCGCGACGAACTCGGCGGTCTGGACCGGGTGATCGTGAATGCGGGCATCGGCAAAGGCGCGGTGATCGGCAGCGGGCGCGCCGGTGCCAATCTCGCCACTGCGACAACAAATTTCGTCAGCGCGCTCGCCCAGACCGAGGCGGCACTGGAAATATTCCGCGCGCAGAACTCCGGACACCTGGTGCTGGTCTCCTCGATGAGCGCGGTGCGTGGGCTGCCGGGAAAGAAGGCCGCCTACTCGGCGAGCAAGGCCGCAGTGGCGGCGCTCGGCGAGGCGCTCGTGGTGGACCTGGCGAAGTCACCGATTGCCGTCACGACCCTGCTGCCCGGTTTCATCGCCACCGAGATGGCCGCCAAAGCGGATGATGCTCGGATGGTGGCACCGCTGGACAAAGGTGTCGCGGCGATGGTGCGCGCGATCGAACGGGAAAAGATCAGGGCCTGTGTGCCGGGCTGGCCGTGGCGCTTGATCGATCTGGTGCTGCCGCGCCTGCCCGGTGCGGTGGTTGCTCGAATCGGCTGAGCTTCATATCGAATATTTCCAAGCCTCGGCTGTGTGGCAGGCGCCGTCATCGGTGCGCCCCTGGTTGTTCCGACCTTCTTCGCGAGCCCGATCGGCCTATGCATCGCGGGCGCGGGCGTCGGCATCACCTCGGTGCTGCCGCGGGCATGATCGGTGATCGGTGTTCCGGTCGGTATCGCGAGCGCGATCCAGTTCCACATCGCGATCTACGCGTCGTAAGACCCCAGAACGCCGATGCCCGGCCTGGTGCTCACTTCCCCGTCACCTACCGGGCATCGGCTTCGTTGTCATCGTGACCTCGCCAGGCACGGTGATGTCGTAATCCCGCCGGAAATCCTCGGCCGCGATCGCTGAACTAAATCGCATGTCCACCGTCCAGGTCACCCCCGAACCCCACGCCACGACAATCCGATCGCCATTGCTGCGCTGGCTCGCGGTCGTCGCCGTCATGCTCGGCATCTTCTCGATCGTCACGACCGAAATCCTGCCGATCGGATTGCTGACCTCGATCGGCGCCGACTTCACCATCTCCGACGGCATGGCCGGACTGATGATGACCATGCCCGGCCTGCTCGCCGCCGTAGCCGCGCCGCTGATCACTGTGGCGGCGGCGCGCATCGACCGCAAGCTGCTGCTGTGCGCCTGCACGCTCGTGCTGGTGCTGGCCAATGCCGTCGCCGCGATCGCGCCCGACTTCTGGCTCGTGCTGGTCTCTCGGGTGCTGATCGGCATCACGATCGGCGGGTACTGGTCGATCGCGGCCGGGCTCGCCGGCAGGCTGGTGCCACCGGAGTCGGCCGCCCGCGCAACAGCGGTGATCTTCTCCTCGGTTCCGCTGGGTTCAGTGCTCGGCGTGCCCGCGGGCACCCTCGTCGGCAGCCTCGCAGGCTGGCGCGCGGCGTTCGTGGTGCTGGGCATCCTGTCGGCCGGAGTGCTGTCATTGCTGCTGATCGCCTTGCCACCGCTGCCTGCCGTCCAGGCGGTTCAGCTGTCGACATTGCGGGCCGGGCTCCATGGCCGTGGCATTCGATCCGCCCTGCTGGCAACATTTTTCGTGGTGCTGGCGCAGTTCGGCACCTACACCTATGTGACGCCGTTCCTGGAACAGGTCACCGGCGTCGGCGCGGCCACCATCACCATGTTGCTGCTGATCTACGGCGTCGCGGGCATCCTCGGCAACTTCCTCGGCGGCGCGCTGGTCGCCCGCCGACCACGCACCACGCTCGGCGGTGCGGCGGCGCTGATGGCCTGCGCGACGCTGGCGTTGCCGCTGCTGGGGCGGTGGGAGGCAGGTGCGGCGCTACTGCTGATCGTCTGGGGTGTCGGGTATGGCGCGGTGCCGGTGGCCTTACAGGCCTGGTTCGCCGCCGCGGTGCCCAGCACAGCGGAAGTGTCCTCGGTGTTGTTCACCGCTTCTTTCCAGGCGACATTCTCCCTCGGCGCGCTGGTCGGCGGTGTGATCGTGGACCGCACCGAACCGTCGATGGTGATGCTGCTCGGCGGGGCGACCGCCCTGCTCGTGCTCGTCATTACCTCAGGGGTAATCGACACAGGACGCACGCATCGGGCAGGCTGAGTTCCATGATCGATGAGACTGGCACCAGGCTTTTCCATCAGTCCATGCCGTTCACCGAACGGCTCGGGATCGAAGTGCTCGAGCACGGGGCGGGGCTGGTGCGCAGTCGGATCGCGTGGGACGAGTCGCTGTGCACGCTCGGCGGCGTGCTGCACGGCGGCGTGCTGATGTCGCTCGCGGACTCGACCGCCGCGGTATGTGCGTTCCTCAATCTGCCCGAGGGCAAGCAGGGTACGACGACCGTCGAGTCGAAGACGAACTTCCTGCGAGCCGTGCGGTCCGGTCACGCGACCGCCTCCGCACGACCACTGCACGCGGGACGTTCGTTCATCGTGGTCGAGACCGAAATCCACGATGCCGCAGACAAACTCGTCGCGAAAGTGACGCAGACCCAAGCGGTCCTGTGATCGGTGCCGCGGGCCGTCGCCCGTGGCCTACTTCACCAGCGTGAACTGCATGACGTCGATGTTCCCCTTGCGAAAATACGTCGCACACCCGGTGAGGTACTTCATATACCGCTGGTAGATCTCCTCCGACGCGATCCGCACCGCATCGTCGTGCCGGTCACGCAGCGCCTGCGCCCACAGGTCGAGGGTGCGCGCATAGTGCAGCCGGAGCGAATCGATCCGCTCGGTACCGAGCCCCGCCTGGCCCGCGAACCGGGTCGCCTGGGGCGCCTGCGGCAACTGCCCGCCGGGGAAGATCTGCCGCTTGATGAAGATCTGGAACAGCGCATCCTCCCGTGTCACCGGGAGCTTCATGCGCCGCAGGTCGGCGAGGGTGTGCCCGATGATGGTGTGCAACAACATCCGACCGTCGGGCGGCAGCATCCGATGGCAGAGCTCGAAGAAGGCCGCGTACCGCTCGCGGCGGAAGTGTTCGAACGCACCGATGCTGACGATCCGGTCGGCGCTGCCGTCGAATTCCTCCCAGCCCTGCAGCCGAATCTCCACATCCGCGATGCCCCTCCGGTCGATCTCCGACCGGACGTGCTCGAACTGATTGCGGCTCAACGTGAGCCCGACGACCTTCACGCCGTACTGCTGCGCCGCACGAAACATCGTTGCGCCCCAACCACATCCGATGTCGAGCAGCGTCATGCCGGGTTCCAGACCGAGCTTGCCGAGCGCAAGGTCGATCTTGGCTGACTGGGCCTGCTCCAGTGTCATGTCGTCGCGCTCGAAATAGGCACAACTGTAGGTCATCGAGGGGTCGAGAAACAGCCGGTAGAACTCATCGGACACGTCGTAGTGCGCCTGAACTTGCTGGTAGAACGGTGTGAGGTCGGTCATCGCACATCTCCTGCTATCTCCGGTCACAAGCTAAAGCGCGACACGCCGTCGAGTTGTTCACGCCTTCGGCGAACGTTGTGAATCCGTGCCCCAGCAGACCACCATGGTCAACTTCCGTAGCCGGCCTGTGACCTTGATCAATTGCGCACAGACGTTCGAGGGTGTACTGTCGCCGATGTCTCTGCAGTGGATGTAGGAGTACCTCCCACCGAGACGTTCTGAGATTCCTTTTCCATGTCGGTTCGTTCGTCCGCCTGGAAATCATTTATCTCGGCAGCAAGGGATCTTCCTCGCAGCGCGCATTCGACCGCTGCCTGTCACGGCTGTTCGCCGTGTCCCCACCCCATTCAGAAAGAAACACCATGAACGACAACACTTTTACACCCGACCCGATCGCGGTGATCGAGCCAGGACAGCAGCGGGAACGCTCCGTCCGCGGCATCCTCGACATCGTCGACAACCGCAACGCCGCCCTGCGCGTGGACGGCTATCTGCCCGGACCGGGCGATATCCACGTGCCACCCCGCCTGATCCGTGAATACGGTTTGCGCCGTGGCGATTTCGTCATCGGCACCACTCAGCCCGGCACGCGCGGCGACAAACCCGACCCACTGCACCTGATCGAGACGGTCAATGGGCAGGACCCGCGCCACGCACAACCGCGGCCCGACTTCGCCGATCTGGTTCCGATCTACCCGAATCAACGCCTGCGTCTCGAGACCGAACCGCATGCCATGACAACCAGGGTCACCGACCTCGTCATGCCCATCGGCAAGGGGCAGCGCGCGCTCGTCGTCGCACCGCCGAAGGCGGGCAAAACCTCTGTGCTGCAAGCCATCGCGCACGGCATCGCGAAGAACCATCCGGAGTGCGAACTGATGCTGGTGCTGGTCGGCGAGCGTCCCGAGGAGGTCACCGACCTGACCAGGTCGGTGCCCGCCGACGTCGCCGCCGCCACCTTCGACCGCGCGCCCCGTGAGCACATCGCACTCGCGGAGCTCGCCATCGAACGAGCCAAACGCCTGGTCGAGATGGGCCGCGACGTGGTCGTCCTGCTCGACTCGCTGACCCGCCTCGCCCGCGCCTACAACAATGCCGCCCCATCCTCGGGCCGCGTACTCTCCGGCGGAGTCGACGCCGCAGCGCTCGCTCCGCCGAAACGATTCCTCGGTGCGGCCCGCAATATCGAGCACGGCGGCTCGCTCACCATCATTGCCACCGCACTGGTGGAAACCGGGTCGCTGGCCGACACGGTGATCTTCGAGGAATACAAAGGCACCGGCAACGCCGAATTGAAACTGGACCGCGCCACCGCTGGCCGCCGTGTCTTCCCCGCCATCGACATCGCCCAGTCCAGCACCCGTAAGGACGAATTACTGCTCGCCCCAGCGGAATTGGCGGCCACCCACCTGCTGCGCAAAACCCTCACGGCGGTAGATGGCCAGCAGGCCATCGATCTGCTGCTGGAAGGCCTGCGCCAGGCCCCGACCAATGCCGAGTTCCTCACCCAGCTCAACACTCCCCGCCGCTGACCGCGACACTTAAGGCTGCTTTAAGCGCGTGTCAAGCCCCCCGAGGCATTGTTTGTCGCAGCCCGGTCGGGCCTGCATTCGGAGGGGGATGCAGGGACGGCCGGGTGTTTCGTTCCGACCCGCGCCTACGCTCCGGTCACTCCGCCGCGCGAGCCCCTGGCCAGACACGAGCCAGGTCGAGCAAGTGCCGTAGCTCGGTGTCGAAGTCTTGGGCGGTCAGTGGTGACCGCCGTGCAATTCCCGAGTGCTCCGCTGTGAGCCCACTTTGCCTGGCGCACACCGCATGTGCCAGACGGTGAGCGTACCGGATCGGCTCCCGGTCCGATCCGGACTCGCAGGTGCGCGTGAGGTCCGTGGCGTCGGACGCGGCAGGGAGATATGGCCCGAGGTGCATCAGGGCATCGCGTATCTCGACGGTCATGCGCAACAGACGAGCATCGGCACCGATCGACGTATCAGCAGCCGAGGACAGCACGATCTCCGGTACGGCCGCGGTGAGATCGCACCACAACGGCCGCAGCCGACGGCAGGCTCGCGCGGCAGGATCCAGGCCCGCCCTCGCGATCAGCAGAATGACCAGCGGGACGGCGGTCAACGTGGCGTAGTACGCGACGCACAGGGTGACTGCGGCCTCGATCCGCGGCATGTGCGGACCGAGGGCAGGCCATCCGGTGCTCGTTTGGGCGATCGAGACCGCCTCGGTGAGCCACATGTACATGATGCCGACACCCAAGGCATGGCCGAGGACGGTCTCCCGCGCGGACAGATCGCCGCGCCGAAGCTCGCGGATGCCTGCCCGGAAGAACACGAAGGTGTTGATCGTCAGCGGAATCCCGAACGCGTATCCGACGGCAATGCCCTCCGCGTCCATGCCCAGGTCCAGCAACCGGCCGTCGTGGCGTGCGGAGGTTCCGGCCAGCAGTATCACGGTGGCGGCGGCGACCGCGACGCAACTGTAGAAGCGTTGGCGTCGCCATACGATGCTCGGATCGCCGCCGGTATCGGCGAACGTGCCGATACCGTGCAGGTTCGTCATCGCTAGAAGAATGCAGCCGAGCGCCAGCTGTTGCGCCAGACTGGCGATCTGGGGCATTATCGTGCACCGGTACAGCAGCAGCCCGGCGAGGCTCCACAAGAACGTGCGGTTCATCAGGCGATCGATGATCGTTTCCCGCACGAACAACAGCCGACCCACCAGAACGGTGGTGACGTAACCGATCACCGGCCAGGCAACGAATCCGGTGACCGGAATCCACATCGTTGTACCTCCCGGCCAGCGGAACCGCTGCTCGTGCAGCAGCATACCGGTCGCACCGCTCTGCGCGTTCGGTGAGATCCGAGCAATCCAGTCCGCGGACGCGAAAGATTTTCCGGCGACGATGACGTTACCGCTGGTCCAGTCTCATTGAGCCACACATTGTTCCGAATCCACCGATGCGGGAACCATTGGCCGCCCCGACACGTCAGACGAACATGGACATCCACGCCTACCCCACCGAGTCCAGCACGCCGGTGGATCCCACCGAGGCCGCGCGCATCGCCGATCACTATCTATCCGGCGATGACGACGCCGAGCAGGGCATCACGAACCTGCTCACCGAATTCGACTGTGGCTACACCGTTGTCGCGATCTTCCCACCGCCGCCCGGGACCGACCCACACACGCCCCCGCTGCCGCCCGCCATCGGCGGCTCGGTCAGCGTCATCGACAAGTCGACCGGCGCCGTCTCCTATTGGCCGAGCTACCCGGCAGATCTCGTCGCCGAGCAGTACGCCGAGGTGCTGCGCACCGGCAGGCTCATCATCGAGCCGGACTGGCCTGCCGAGGACGACAGCGATCGGCCGGAGGACGGGTAGGCGCGTGTACCCGAACCTGGTCAGGTACTGCACTTCTCCGAGGATCCGACGATCCGGCGCTTCGTTCCGCGCGACACGGCGACACCGCAACCCGAGGTGTATGTCTGGGCAGCCGATGCGCCGAACGCGCCGAGCTACTGGTTTCCACGCAACTCCCCGCGGGCATGGCGTGGGCGACGCAGACAACCACCGACCTCGACCGTGACCGAATCCTCGGTGACAAGTTCCGTCGGCTTCGGCGGCATCCGGCTCCGCGGCGCGCGGCCACGTCCGTGAACGGTGTCCGGCGAGCTGGGACATGATGCGGCGGTGATTCCCCCTTGGTTGCCGACGGTTGCGCCACCAGTATCAGATCGGATTCTCGACCAGAGGCAATTGAATCGGCTCCAGTTCGATCCGATCCGCGTCGGGATGGTCGATGGCGATGGTGGCGGGACGAAATTCCTGCACGAGCACCACCATGTGTGGAATTCGACACTCGCACAGGTCAATCCGGTGACGATCGGGGCGAGACGCTGATCGTCGGGCGGGCTGCCGACAGCGGCGCGGAATTGGCTGAGGACGGCGCGGGCGGCGGGTTCCCAGCGGCGCATCATGGCGCGATTGCGGTCGTCGGTGAACATCCACCACAGCAGGTTGCGGCGCTCGGGCGGCAGCGCTCGCGGATCGGTGCGCACCGGGTGGGCGCCGTGGTGCAGGTAGTGGAACGTCGCTGCGCAAGCAGTTCGCCTCAGCGCAACAAGTCGAACAGGCGGATCGACGTTTCCATGGTGCTGTCATAGGAATCGGCGACGTACATCAGATCGACGAAAAAATCATCGAACGCCGTCTCATCGGCGACGCGGCGGATCGTCTCGGCGATCTGCTCGGTCGACGTGCCCGCGCGAGCATTGACCCGCAGGATCGTCTCGATGGTGGCCGGATCACGATCGGCCCGCTCCGCAGCGGTGTCGACGACGGCACGCAGTTCACGCAGTCGCGACCCCCAGTCCGGTGGACCCGGCACCGGCACGACCGGCAACCAGCCGTCGGCCCGGCGACCGACACGCTCCAGACTGGCCGGAGTGAAGCCGGCGAGATGAATCGGCGGCCGTGGACGCTGCACCGGCTTCAATTCGGCGCGATGCTCCGGCACCGAGACCAGCGTGCCGGTATAACCCGCGGGATCGGTAGTCCAGATCGCCTCGAGCGCGTCAAGGGTCTCCTCGAGCCGAATTCCCCGCTTGGTGAACGGCACGCCCGCGGCGTCGTACTCCTCCGGTGACCACCCGATGCCGAAACCGGCCACCAGCCTGCCCCTGCTCGCCACGTCGATCGTGGTCAGCGAGCGAGCAAGCAGCGCAGGGCGATGCAGCGGCGCGATCAGCACATTGGTGCCCAACCGCACCCGCTCGGTCGTCGTAGCCGCCATGCCGAGCAGCAGGAACGGATCGAGCACCGAATTGAACTCGTCCGGAATCGTGGGGCCACCACCGTAGCCGACCTTCGGATTCGTCGCCGCGATCAGCCGCTCACCGACCCACAGACTGTCCGCTCCGGCTCGCTCCATCTCCCCCGCGAACTCCGCCACCCGATGACCCTCATGCGCATGCACGCCATGCTGCGGTATAGAAACACCAACCTTCATCCTTCCGTCCTACCAAACACACCCGGTCACCCGATCATCCCGCCATCAAAATCTGATCATCACGACGAACGGACATGGCGGAGGCATCGGCGACCGGAGGCATCGGCGACCGGCCGCTCCGTCAGGTCCCGATCGTGGTGCCTGCAGGCTATTGCCTGGTGGGTGGCTGCAGCGCCCTCGAGGAGGTAGGCCGTGTGCTTGTCAGTTTGCGGTCGCGGCTCTCGCGACGATCGGCAGTTCGCCGCTGTCGGCATCGGGGACTTCGGTGCCACGCAACGAGGTTCCCGCGGTTTCGCGCAGGTACGTCCAGGCGAACAGGCCGATCAGCGAGGCGCCGACCATGTACGCGGCAGGGAACAGCGACCAGCCGGTGGCCTCGATGGCGGCTTCGTTGACCAGCGGGGCGGTGCCGCCGAATACCGCGGTGGAGACGTTGTAGCCCAAGGCGAATCCCGCATAGCGGACGTGGGTGGGGAAGATCGCGGGGAAGGTCGAGCTGATGGTCGAGAGCTGCGGCACGTACAGCAGGCCGAGAACGATGAATCCCGTGATGGCCCAACCGGTTCCCTGTCCCATGAGCCAGTACATCGGGAGCGCGAACACGGCGAGCCCGACCAAGGAGAACAGCCACATCGGGCGGCGGCCGACGCTGTCGGACAATCGGCCGAAGAACGGCAACACCGCCATCATCACCAGCTGACCGATCAGCATCATCGCCGTGGTGGCCGACTCCCCCATGCCGACGGTCTGCTGCAGATAGGTGGGCTGATAGGTCAGCAGCGTGTAGTTCACCACGTTGAGCGCGACGACGAGGCCCGCCAGGGTGAGCACCTCGCGCCGATAGGTGGTCACCAACTCACGCAGGCCACCCTTGGGGTGCGACTGCTCGGCGACCTCGGTGAACACCGGGGATTCATCGAGGTGCGAGCGCAGATACCAGCCGATCAGTCCGAGCGGCACCGCGAGCAGGAACGGCACGCGCCAGCCCCAGTCGTGCATCGCATCCGATCCCAGGACGAGCTGACAGGCCAGCACCACCGCGGAACCGCCGACGAACCCACCGAGGGTGCCGAACTCCAGGAAGCTACCGAAAAAACCCCGTCGTCTGTCGGTACACGTTTCAGCCAGATACGTTGCCGCGCCGCCATATTCGCCGCCCGTGGAGAAGCCCTGCACGACGCGCAGCGCGATGAGCAGGATCGGCGCGAACCAACCGACCTGTGCGTGCGTCGGCAGCAGGCCGATGGCGCCGGTCGCGGCAGCCATCAACAGAATGGTGGTGGCCAGCACGGCTTTTCGGCCGAGCCGGTCACCGAGCGGTCCCCAGACCATGCCACCCAGCGGACGGAGCACGAACGACACGGCGAAACCGAGCATGGTTCCCAACGTGCCGAGGTCGCCGGGGAAGAACGCGTCGGTGAGGTAGGTAGCCGTCGCGGCGTACACGCCGTAGTCGAACCATTCGGTGGCATTGCCCATGGCAGAGGCGGCGACGGAACGCCGTAACGGTACCGCCTCCGTTGCGCGATCGGTCATGTACGCCTCCTCTCCCGCCGTCCCAGCGGACATCATTTCGTGACAGCCCACTCCGAATTTCAGAGCTTCAGCACGAAACCAACCGATACCCGCGTCCCTGGGGCGGCAAACCCGACCCCACGGTGACCACCCGCCGACTCGGCCGTTGCGAACTGCGCAAACCATGCCCATTGTGAGCGTCGTCACTATCGCTGGGAATCGGCTCTCAGCTGCGCAGACCTCTCATCCCAATGGAGCGACCACGGAGCGCCTGGACCACGACGCGCGGGCTATCGCGATCGCGAACGTCAGCACCGACAACCACCCGAACCAGTCGCCGAACCGCGTATAGATCGTGGTGCCGGAGTCCAGTGGAATCGACGCCGCCACCGAGCGTGTGATCGTGACATCTGTTTCGGCTGACGCGAGAACATGGCCGCGCGAATCGCTGGCGACCAATTCTCCGAGTTGGGGCGCCCGTGCGATGCCGACGCCCGATTCGATACCGCGGATCACCGCCATCCGGCTGTGCAGCCAGCGGTCGTCGGTAAAGTCGAGCGCAGGCACCAGCAGCAAGGTGGCGCCGTGGCGCCGGTTCTCCCGGACCAGGGAGGGTCGATCCAGGTCGAAACACACCGCCAGTGCCCATGGTTCGCCGGGCACTCGCTGCCACTGGGTGCCCGGTCGCAGCTCGTCCTCCAGTCCGCGGACCAGGTAGTGCTTGGCGTAGACGACACCGGACGGATAGTCGATCGCGGCGTTGACACTGGTGCCGTCGGTAGTGAGGATCAATCCCGCGACGACGTGGATGTTACGGCGAATGGCGACGTCGGTCAGCGGTCCGGACAACAGCGGTAGCGTCGATTCATCGGCACGCCAAGCTTTTTCGGGAAACACCACAGCTCGCACGCCTTGATCGGCAAGCCGTTCGATCTCGATGACCGCGCGCGCCACCATGTCCCTGCCGTCCGGCGAGTCCACGGCGATGTAGTCGGGTGGCTGGGACAGCGCGACCAGGCCGACTCGCACCGGGTCACCCGCCGGCGCGACGGCCAAGTGCCAGAACCCGAATGCGGCGACCGCGACGAGCACCGCGGCGCTCGCACCGGCAGCGCGGAGTCGCTGCGCGTGTGTCACCGCGGGCGCGGCGAGCACCGCGATGGTCGCGGGGACGAGCAGGATCAGGAAGGTAATGCCCCACGGTCCGGTCAGCGCCGCCACTTGGACCAGCGGCAGCCCGTCGACCTGGGTGTAGGCGATGCTCCACCACGCACCGAACGGCCCCACGAGCGCGAGCAGGAACTCGAAGCTCACCCACCCCGCAGGCAGCGCGAGCAGCGCGAGGCCGGGGCGGCCGCGCAGCAGCAACGCGCGCATGATGACGACCACCGCGCCGGACACACCGGCAGTGACCAGCAGAAGCAGCACCGTGACCGAAACCGGCTGTTCCAGGGTCTCGGTGAAGTAGGGCCACAGTTGCAGTCCGCCACCCAGCCACGACAGGGCACCCGCGTGAAACGCGGCGACCGCCGATTCGCGCGGCGCGAGCAGCAGCACCGGCAAGGGAGCGAGAAATGCCAAGCCGGGCAACGGATGTAGGCCGGTGCCGTAGCGCCACAGCGCCGCGGACAACAGCACCGCCGCGGCCAGGGTCAGGAAACGCTTCATCGAGGAACTCCACGGATCGTTGATCGGATGCGATCCGATGCTCCTCGCGACGACCAGACCACCGCATCGCCGAGACGAGCGGTTCCCAGCTCACTCTCGGGTGCGACCGGGGATGACCAGGCCGGCCTCGTAGGCGAAGACCACCGCCTGCACGCGGTCACGCAGACGCAACTTCGTCAGCACCGAACTGACATGTGTCTTCACCGTGTGCTCGCTGACCACAAGTGCCGCGGCGAGTTCAGCATTGGACAACCCTGTCGCGAGTTGACGCAAAATCTCGCGTTCGCGGTCGGTGAGATCATCGAGCTGTCTGACCAACTCGGGGCGGGAATGGCCGCGGTGGACAAGATCGGCAATGAGTCGGCGGGTGACAGTGGGCGCGAGCAACGCCTCCCCCGCGGCGACCACCCGAACGGCCTCGACCAATTCCTCGCGGCGCAGATCCTTGAGCAGAAATCCGCTCGCACCGGCCCGCAGCGCCTCGTAGACATATTCGTCGAGGTCGAACATGGTCAGCACCAACACTTTCGCGTCGGTCTCCGCGCAGATGCGCCGGGTCGCGCCGACGCCGTCCAAGCGCGGCATCCGCACGTCCATGACCACGACGTCCGGCGCCAAGGCGATGGCCTGCTCGATCGCCTCCAGCCCGTCGGCGGCTTCACCGACCACGGTGATGTCCGGCTGGGCGTCGAGGATCAGCCGGAAGCCGGCACGGAAGAGGTCCTGATCGTCGACAACGAGCACCCGCATGCTCAACTCCCCTGGGTGATAGGTAGTTCGGCGGCGACATCGAAGCCGTTGCTCGACGGTCCGTAGTGCAGTCTTCCGCCGCAACCGCCGACGCGTTCGCGCATTCCGAGCAGGCCGTGCCCGTTCGCTCCCGGCCCGTTCGATCCCGGCCCGTTCGATCCCGGCCCGTTCGATCCCGGCCCGTTCTCGCTCGGCCCGTCCGTGTCCGCATAGCCGCTGCCGTCGTCGGAAACCCGGACCGTCAATCGATCCTCCGACCACCACAGCGACACCCGCACGCAGGTCGCGTGCGCGTGTTTCCTGGTATTCGTCAGCGCCTCCTGAACCACCCGATAGGCGGTAACCGCAACCTCGCCGGATACCGAACGACGCGGCCCGTATTCCGCGAAAGAGGCGGCGAGTCCGCTGCGCCGCGAAATCTCGACCAGGTCGGCTATCGCATCAATGCCCGGCTGATGCGGCAGGTCGACGGTCGGGCCGCGCAATGTGCCGAGACTGTGCCGAAGCTGTTGCACCGCTTCGCGGCCCGTCTCGGCGATGCCCGCGAAGGTCGCGTCGGCCCGTGCCGGATCGCCCCTGGTCAGCAGCGGCCCCGTCTCGGCCTGCACGATCATCAGCCCGACCGAATGCGCGACGATGTCGTGCATATCACGCGCGATCCGCAATCGTTCCCGGTCCACCGCGGCGACCCGCTCCTCGTCGAGCCGGCGGGCGCGCTCCTGCAGCGTCTCGATCTGCGCGCGCCTGGCCCGCACTCCGGTACCGAGTGCCCACGCGGTGGTAAAGGACATGGCGGCATAGCCATAGGAGTCGGGACTCTCGTTGGGGACGACCAGCGAGAGAAGAATGCCGGCACTCGCGCCGACGAGCGCCCCGCGCCGCGGCCAGGTCGAACTGTAGGCGGCAATCGTGTAAGCGCAGACGATGGTGCCGTAGGGCAGCGTCGGCATAGCGTGCAGGCACGCGAGCACGGTGATGGCCGGACCGACGACGAGCAGCACCAGAATGGGCGCGCGCCGACGCCACAGGACAGGGGCGGAGGCCAGCGCCGAGAGGCCGACGACCCACCACGAGGCGCCGCCGACCACGGCAGGCCCGACGGACGCGACCGTCACCGCGGCGGCGACGACGATATCGAGCAGACCCGCCGGGAAGGCCCGGACCCGCTCGGTCACCCGCCGCACCACCGTGTCGGTGGCACCGACCGCGCTCGAGACCGCACTCCGAATATCCATAGCGCTCCAGTGTCTCCCGAGCGCCCCGCGAGCGCCTCACTCGTCCCGGCGATCCGGCCCTCGCCGAGACGGGTGAGGGCCGTGCTAGTCCGAGTCATCGCCCGGCTTCGTCCCCCAGCCCTGGCTGGTGAAGCCGTAGAAGATGGCGACGACGAGGTAGAGGATCAGAGCGGCGACCGGCTGGATGAGGCCGACGCCGATGCAGATCGCGTAGATCACAATGCCCGGGTGGGCGCGCACGCTCTCGCGCCGGGCGAATGCGGCATCGAAGGCGGGTTCCAAAGTTCGGGCCTGCTCATCAACCGCCACCACAGCGGCGCCCACGGTACCGTCATCATGACACCGGCGATGCCATACAACGCCGCGGCGACCTTGGCGTCATCGCCCACGCCGTGCACGGCGTGCTCCGCGAGAACCATGGTGGGGAAAGGCAATACAGAGACGCCGAGCAACAGCATCAGATTCCATCAGCGCAGCACGTGGTCGACATGGCGCACCCTACTGAAGAACGCGTGGTGGTTCATCCAGATCACACCGATCGTCAGAAACGACGCCAGATAGGCCACGTACGACGGCCAGATATGACCGAGAGCGCCGAGCAGCTGCCCCGGTTCGTACTCGGGCAATTCGATCTCCAGAATCAGCAGCGTGATGGCGATCGCCATCACCGCCGTCGCTGAAGGCTTCTACTCGGGCGGTACTCGACAACTGTCCACTCGGGACCAGCTCCTCATCATCCATTGCCGCAGCGTAACCCCTTGACCACCACTATCTTTCAGCGTTGCGCGAACATCGCGGCAATGCCCGCGGTGACCGCGCACGCCAAGGCCGCGTCGACCGGCGCATGCCTACTCAACAGCCGATACCACATGGCGCCGAAGGCGAAATCGACCACAAGGTCCAGCGGCACCGTCGCGGCCAGTTCGCCGGTATCGACGCCGTGCTGCAGTACTGCCCGCAACGCCGCACGACGCGGTCCGATCACGGTGTCCTGCAATCGTTTCGACAGCGCGGAATCGCGTTGCGCGTCGGCCATCAGCCCGACGAGCGCCTGTCCGGTGACCTTCCGCGAGAGTTCGTAGGTGGTTTTCAGCAGCCGTTCTATATCGCCGAGCACATCGGCGGAACCGACCGGGACCAGCGCCGTCTCGTGTTCACGAGCTAGGTCGACCAGGGCCTCCATCAGAATCGATGCCTTGTCGGGCCACCAGCGGTACACGGTCTGCCGTCCGACTCCTGCGGCGTCGGCGATCGCCTTGATGGTCAGGTCTTGGTAGCCGTCGCGCTCACACAGCTCGAGCGCGGCATGCAGGATCGCGCGCCTGGCCTCCTCGCTGCGGGGGCGTCCCCGGGTCCCTGTCATGCACCTCACTTTACAAGACACTGTGCCTCGTTTATATTTCGAGACACAGAGGTTCGTAATTCAGGAGGCTGTTGTGAGCAACAAAGTCGTCATCGTCGGCGGAACTTCGGGCATCGGGCTGGCCACCGCACGCCGGTTACTGAAGGACGGCATGGACGTGGTCATCGCCGGACGCAACGAGGAACGACTCGCCGCCGCACTGGCGGAGCTCGGCGCCGCCGCCACCGGTCAGCGGGTCGACGCCCGCGACCAGGCCGACCTCGCCCGCCTCTTCGCCGAGGTCGGGCCCATCGATCACTTGGTGGTGACGGTGACCGGCCCGTCGGGCACCACACCGTTCCGCGAGATCGACGCAGAGCAGCTGCAGGCGCACTACACCGGAAAACTGATGGCTCACACCGCGACGGTGCAGGCCGCGCTCCCCCACCTGACCACGGGTGGGTCGATCACGCTGGTGTCCTCGGCATCGGCGGGCGGGGCCATGCCGTCCACCGCCGCATTGGCCGCCATCAACTCGGGCGTCGAAGCCATGGTCCCGGTCCTTGCGGTCGAGCTGGCGCCGCTGCGCGTGAATGCCGTCGCACCGGGGGTCATCGATACCGACTGGTGGAGCTTCCTGCCCGACGACGCCCGCACCGAGGTCTTCGACTCCATCGCCGCCACCACTCCCGTCGGCCGGGTCGGCAGCGCCGACGACGTCGCCGACGCGATCGAATTCCTGGTCGGCAACACCTTCACCACCGGCATCGTGATCCGCGTCGACGGCGGCGCGCGCCTGGGCACACCGCGATAGGTCGGCGAGCGGCACCCGACGGCGGAGGCCGAACACGCCCCCACGACCATGTCCTACTCGCGGGAAGACCGCTAGTGCGGGTAGGAATGGACGGGTGAGTGGTGACGAGATTGATCCCGAGTTGATCCAGTTGGCGACAAAGGTGTTCGATCTGGCCCGGCAGGGTGCGGCCGAGGCTCTCGGCGCCTACGTGGATGCCGGGGTGCCGGTGAACCTCACCAATGATCGGGGCGACACGCTGCTGATGCTGGCCGCATATCACGGCCATCAAGACGCTGTTACGGCATTGCTCGCGCGCGGAGCCGAGCCGGATCGTGCGAACGATAGGGGGCAAACTCCGTTGGCGGGGGCCGTTTTCAAGGGTGAAACCGAGATCTTGCGCACCCTGCTCGCGGCGGGCGCGGATCCGGACGCGGGCACGCCGTCGGCACGGGAGGCGGCCGCCATGTTCGGTAAGACCGAACTGCTGGCGCTGTTCGGCGCATCCTGAGCGCCGAACAGCTCAGCGGGTGTTACTTCAGATCATCCGCGGGCAGATACGCACCCGGGCCCGAACCATCGGAGCGACTGAAGACCGGGCGGAAATCCGCTCCGTCGGTCTCCGCGACGGGAGATGTCTCCGCCAGGACCGTGTCGTGACTGAACAGTCCGGGTGCTTGCCCGTCTTCCTGACTCATTCCTGGAGCCTCCTCCGATCGGCGGCAAATAGCGAATTATGCCGTCCACGAACAACGGTCGATCCACAACGGCGCAGGTAGCTGCGCCGAAGGTCGAACAGTACATGGCGCCCCGCGCTAGAGCGGAGTCACATAGGCGCCCGAGATGCCGCCGTCCACCAGGAACTGCGACGCGGTGATGAACGAGGCGTCGTCACTGGCCAGAAAGGCCACGGCTGCGGCGATCTCCTCGGGTTCGGCGAACCGCCCCGTCGGGATGTGCACCAGGCGGCGCGCGGCGCGCTCGGGATCCTTGGCGAACAGCTCTTGCAGCAGCGGCGTGTTCACCGGGCCGGGACACAACGCGTTGACCCGAATCCCGTTGCGGGCGAACTGGACACCGAGCTCCCTGCTCATCGCGAGAACTCCGCCCTTGGAGGCGGTGTAGGAGATCTGTGAGGTCGCCGCGCCCATCACCGCGACGAACGACGCGGTGTTGATCACCGAACCCTTGCCGCGCTCCAGCATGTGGCCGATGGCGTACTTGCTGCACAGGTACACCGAGGTCAGATTCACCTCCTGCACCCGCCGCCACGCCTCGATGCCGGTGGTGAGGATGGAATCATCCTCCGGCGGCGAGATTCCCGCATTGTTGAAGGCGATATCGAGCCCGCCGTAGGTATCGACGGCGGTCTGGAACAACGACTCGACCTGGGCCTCGTCGGTGACGTCGGCCTTCACGTAGAGTCCGTCGACCGCCGCGGCCGCGGCTGCACCCGCGGTCGCGTCGATATCGGCGACGACAACCTTGGCGCCCTCCGCACCAAAGCGGCGGACCGTGGCGAGGCCGATCCCGCTACCGCCGCCCGTGACCACGGCGATTCGATCTTGTAAGCGCTGCAAGGTGTCTCCTCTTCGACGTGTGCTGACTCAGGTGGTTGCGATGAAGACGTTCTTGGTTTCGGTGAAGGCGAGCGCGGCGTCCGGCCCCAGCTCACGACCGAGTCCTGATTGTTTGAAACCGCCGAACGGTGTCCAGTACCGCACCGAGGAATGCGAGTTCACCGAGAGGTTCCCGGCCTCGACACCACGCGAAACCCGCAGCGCACGACCGACATCGCTGGTCCAGATGGACCCGGAAAGACCATATTCGGTGGCGTTCGCGATCCGCAGAGCGTCGGCCTCGTCCTCGAAAGCGACCACCGCGACCACCGGGCCGAACACCTCCTCGGTGAGCACCCGATCGGTCGGCGCGCCGGGCAGCACAACCGTGGGCGGATACCAGAATCCAGGCCCGTCGGGTCGGTCACCGGTGAAGGCGACCTTGGTCGACGGCTCGACGAACGCGGCGACCCGCGCCCGGTGGGCGGCCGAGATCAGCGGCCCCATCTCGGTGGCCTCGTCGGCAGGGTCGCCGACCCGCACACCGCGCACGGCCGGTTCCATTAGCTCGAGGAACCGGTCGAAGACACTGCGCTGCACCAGGATTCGCGATCGGGCACAGCAGTCCTGCCCGGCGTTGTCGAAGACACCGTAGGGCGCCGTCGCGGCGGCCCGCTCCAGGTCGGCATCGGCGAACACGATATTCGCGCTCTTACCGCCCAATTCCAGGGTTACCCGCTTCACCTGCCGCGCGCAGCCGGCCATGATCTGCTTGCCCACCTCGGTGGAACCGGTGAACACGACTTTGCGGACCGCGGGATGGGTGACGAACCGTTGCCCGACGACCGATCCCTTGCCGGGCAGCACCTGGAATACGCCGTCGGGCAACCCCGCTTCGATCGCGAGTTCGCCGAGCCGGATCGCCGTCAGCGGGGTCAGCTCGGCGGGCTTGAGCACCACGGTGTTCCCGGCGGCAAGCGCGGGCCCGAAGCCCCACGCCGCGATAGGCATCGGGAAATTCCACGGCACGATGATCCCGACCACGCCGAGCGGCTCGTGGAAGGTGATGTCCACCCCACCCGGCACCGGAATCTGGCTACCGAGCAATCGTTCCGGCACGCCCGCGCAATAGTGCAGCACGTCGCGGACATTGCCCGCCTCCCAGCGGGCATTGCCGATGGTGTGCCCGGCGTTGGCGACCTCGAGTTGCGCCAGCTGTTCCAGATTCGCGTCGATGATATCGGCGAACCGACGCAGCAGTCGGGCGCGGTCGCCGGGCGCGACCTCGCGCCAGTGTGCCGCGGCCCGGTGCGCGCGTTCGATGGCGGCATCGGTCTGCGCCTCGCTCGTCGCCTCGATCGTTGCCACAACCTGCTCGGTCGCAGGGTTGACCACGGTGGCCGTCGTCATCGAATCAGCTCCCTTCGGTAGGCCGTCATACCCACGATGCCGCCGCAGACACGTGGTTGCGTCGTGCACTATGACGTGCGGGTGTCCATGATCGTCTCGCTGACGCCCACTCACGAGGCCCTGGCGCCGCGGTGGGCGGACGCGGCCTCGACCAGGGCACGCATCAGCCTGCGATCAGTGGCGTTGGCCTCCGGATGCCATTGCACGCCCACCAGGAACGGACCAGTCCTCGCCTCGGCCGCTTCTGTCGTGCCGTCGGTCGCATGCGCGGCCGCGACCAGGTCGCCGGCCAACACGTCGATGGCCTGGTGGTGATGGCAGTGCACCGTCAACTCCGGCCCGGCGATGGCGGCGACCCGGCTACCGGGCACCGTCGACACTCGCACGATGTTGAACACGCCAGGAGTGCGCGAATGGTCGGTATGTCCGAGCACGTCGGGCAAGTGCTGGATCAGGGTGCCGCCCAGCGCCACATTCACCAGTTGCAGACCGCGGCAGACCGCGAGTGTTGGAATTCCGGCGGCCCGAGCCTGCGCGAACAGGCCGAACTCGAAGTCGTCGCGGTCCGGACGGGTGTCCAGAGTCTGCGGATTCGGTGGCGCACCGTAGCGAGCGGGATCGATGTCGGCCCCACCGGTCAGTACCAATCCGTCCAGCCGGGCGACGACCTCCTCCCGCGCGACGCCTGCGGGCGGCAGCAGCACCGGGACCCCACCCGCGCCCTCCACCATATCTATGTAACTGCGTGGCAGCACCGCGCTTTCGACATCCCACGGCCCGTAGCGAGCCTGCTCGCTGTAGGTCGACAGCCCGATTACCGGACGCGGCTCTGCGCCGCCGACATCTTCATAGTCGTTCGAAACCACGAATTCGCTCCCAATCGGTGACCGCGGCGTCGAAGGCATCCAGCTCGACCTGTGCCGCATTCCGATAATGGTCCACCACGTCGGCACCGAACGCCGAGCGCGCTACCTTGCTCTCACCGAACAGCTGCGCCGCCTCGCGCAGCGTGCGCGGTACCCGTGGACGCTGCGACCGATAGGCGTTGCCGTGGAACTCCGGTTCGAGTGGTAGTCGCCGTTCGATGCCGTGCAGACCAGCGGCGATCGACGCGGCCACCGCGAGATAGGGATTGACGTCGCCGCCGGGCACCCGATTCTCCATGCGCAGCGACGGCCCAGCGCCGACCACACGCAGCGCACATGTTCGGTTGTCCCGGCCCCAGGACAGTACGGTCGGTGCGAAGCTACCCGACACGAAACGCTTGTAGGAGTTGATGTTCGGCGCGAGGAAGTACGTGAACTCGCGCAAGCAGTCCAGCTGTCCCGCGATGAAATGCCGCATCAGGGGGGAGGTGCCGTCCGCGCCGTCACCGGCGAATACCGGCTCGCCCGATTCGTCGCGCAGACTGATGTGAATATGACACGAGTTACCCTCGCGCTCATCATATTTCGCCATAAATGAGAGGCTGCGCCCCTCTTGCGCGGCGATCTCCTTGGCGCCGGTCTTGTAGATACTGTGGTTGTCGCAGGTCACCAACGCCTCGTCATAGCGGAATGCGATCTCGTACTGCCCGGGATGGCATTCCCCCTTCGCCGACTCGACGTACATGCCCGCGCCGTCCATCTCGGTGCACATACGCCGCAGCAGCGGCTCGATCCGCGCGGTGCCGAGCAGCGAATAGTCGACGTTGTACTGATTGGCCGCTGTGAGACCGCGATAGCCCGCGTTCCACGCGGATTCGAAGCTGTCGTCGAAGACCAGGAACTCCAATTCGGTCCCCACGAACGCCCGCAGGCCGCGTTCGGCCAGCCGGGCCAACTGTGTCCGCAACACCTGCCGCGGCGACGGCGCGACGGGCACCCCCTCGGGCTGCACATGCTCCACATCGCAGAGCACCAGCGCGGTGCCGGGCAGCCACGGCACGAGCCGTAGCGTGTTCAGGTCGGGCCGCAGCACCAGATCGCCGTATCCGGTGTCCCACGACGACATCGCATACCCGTCGACGGTGTTCATCTCGACATCCGCGGCGAGCAGATAGTCACAGGCCTCGGCTGCGTGCCCGATCACCTCATCCAGGAAATACCGTGCCGCGCAACGCTTTCCCTGCAGCCTGCCCTGCATGTCGGTCATCGCGACGAGCACCGTGTCGAGGGTCCCCGCCTCGACGCGCTCGCGCAGCTCCACCAGCCCCAGCATCCCCGTACGCATTCACGTCCCCTCTCGGCCTCGACCGTGCCCACGCTAGAGCAAAACGAGACCATGGGTGACGGGACACACAAAACCGACGGCGGTGTCGCAGACGACCCGAAGAACCAACACCTACGGGTTCTGCGCAGCCACCGGTTCCACGCCGAAATCGCCGAGCGACACCCCGCCGTCACACACTCGTCGCCAGTGGATCGGCGCCCGATCGTCATCCCCACGCGCTTCGAACGACCCGAGCACCAACACACGCACCCGTCCAGCTTCCGCACGACCGGACACCCGAGCGGTAGCTGTTCGAGTAACGGGCAGCTCACCAGCTAACTACCGGTGATCGAGCCGGGACCGGGAAGTCCGGACTTCGAGAACGAATCGAACACATCGAACCTGCCGACGGTGTGGAATGAGCAGCATGAGCAAATCGGCAGTCATCTTGGCGGCGCTGACTTTCGGCGCTGTGTCGGCGGTTGTGGCACCGACGGCGAGCGCGGCCCCCGTCTGCGCGGGGGCGGGACAACCCACGATCAGGGTCGGGTCCGTATCGGGGGCGTTGGAGGGGTTGACCGTCGATGCGCGCGGCCGGGCCTACACCACCGATCTGCTGAGCGGACAGGTCTATCGGATCGATGCACCGGGGGCGGAGCCGGTGCCCATTGCCACTGTTCCCAGTGGCGGCGCCGGCGCACTCGCCTGGACGGCGGAGGGGAAGTTGCTGGTCGGCTACGGGGCCGATGCGCGGGTCGTGGCCGGCGACACCCTTAGGCACGCGGGGATAGTGCAGCTCGATCCGGACACCGGCACCATGCTGCCCTTCGCGGCGGGACTCAGCGCGGCCAACGGCATGGACGTCGGTGCGGACGGCATCGTGTACGCCACCAACGATTTCGGCAGCCACATCAGCCGGGTCTATCCGAACGGTGTCGTCCAGGCCGACTGGGCGAACTTCCCCAGCGCCAATGGTGCGGTGCTCGGCCGCGACGACGAATACCTCTACGTCGCTCGCACCTTCGTCGACCCCGGGGTGAGCCGGATACCCACTGCCGACCCCGGCGCCCCCCAGTCGCTGCTCGACCTCGGCGGCGGCGAGGCGCTCGCCGCGCCGGACGGGCTGACGCTGGATTCTCGCGATCGCCCCGTCGTCCCCCTCGACGCCGCCGGTCAGGTCATCCGCGTCGACGCGCCCGGCCAATACTGCGTCCTCGGCAGCGGCAACCCGTTGACCAGCGTCGTTACCTATGGCCGTGGCACCGAGGGCTTTTCCACGGGCCGCCTTTTCGCCGCCACCTTCACCGGCGCCATCTACGAAATACCCGGCGGATTCGACCCCGGCACCACTCCATAACGTCCGGTGACGACGACGAGCGGCATCGCACTGCGGCGAACTCGAGACGCTCTCCACCATGTGCCGCCCGGTGGGCCACGAGTCATGCCTGGACCAGGTCGAATTCGAGAACATCGAAGCCAGGAGGGACGGTATCGCTGGTAGAGATCAGGTTTCGAGCCCAGTAGCCGATCAGTGCCGGATCACCGGTAGTGCGCGCGCCGCGCAGACAGCGGTCGTCGTCGGAAGTTTCGGCGGTGAGGACCGGCAGCGGGTGGATGCGGTAGCGGTCGTCGTTTTCGAGAACAGTTGCTTTGTCCACGTAGGAGTACTGGTCGTGGTTGAGCACGTACCGGCCGATGAAGCCACGGCGGGGGGCGGTCAGCGGCGCGACGGAAACCGCCGTCTCGTATAGCGTTTCGCCAGCAGGTGGGTGGGCATGACGCCCGGCCCACACCACACGCGTCGGCATGGCCAACAGGCGTTCCACGCCCTGGACGAAGTCGTCGCCGATCCACGCGCGACCCACCGACTGAGCGCCGGGCTCCAGATACCCGATCAGTTCATGGCCCGCATCGAGTAGCACTGCTCTGCAGAATTGGCCCACAGCGGCGATTTCCTCTCTCCGATAAGATCTTTCGCCCATGCTCACATCCGGATGTGATCCGGCCACTGCGGGCGGTTACGGCGGAGTTACCGTTGATGAAGATCATCTGAAGTGGCACAACGGTTTCCGCGCGAACCGAGACCCGCACGGGCGACTCGTGGCGAGATTCGCAAAAGGACCCGTCGAGGACGGTGTACCGGCGAAGATGGGTGGGGGCCGAGATCCGGCCGGATGGGGACGGATCGGCTGACACGGCCGAAAGCCACCTGCCATCGACGGCCGCGGGGTGATCACCACTGTTGGCGCGGGCAGCTTTGCGCTGACCGGCGACGCGCAGGCCGTCACCCTGTCCGACAGCGCGGGCAATGTCGTCGTGACGCTGCCGCTCGCCTTCCAGACGGTCGGTACGAAGTTCGGTTTGGCGCCACAGATCAGCGATGCCGGACGCACTCTGACGCTGACTCCCATCGGCGCGCAGGTCGACACCCAGCACAACGCCCAATTCATCGACGAGGCGGACACTCTCGCGCGCAAGCAGTACAACGCCGGCATCGGCGCCCTCATCGGCGCGGGCATCGGCGCGGTGATCGGCTTCTTCCTCGGCGGCGTCGGCGCCCTCGTCACGATTCCCATCGGCGGGCATCGGCGCCCTCATCGGCTTCGCCACACCGTGATCTGCTGACGATCGATCATCGACACATTGCGGCCCGTCGGTTCGACGGCCGCAGCGCCCGAATCGAGCAGGCGCACGCAGCGGATCGACGCATGCGCGCAGGCGCCCTGGCAGACTGGTTGTCGGCCGGAAGTTCCCACTGTCCGGCAGCTGTGGCGCCGCGACAGATCGGGGACCGGGATGCTGACGCTTGCCGAAGAGTTTCTACTACTGGCACTCGATGACCACACCGGCAAGAAGTCGGTAGACAGCACTCGGGTGGGTGCCGCGCTGGCAGGCGCGGCGATAGTCGAGCTCACGCTGAGCGGAGCGCTGCGCCTGACCGAGGCAGGCGATCCCGAGCACAAACCCGGCCGGCTGGTCGCGACGGGGCGGCAACCGGCGGAGCCCCGGCTCGCGGACCTCGTCGCGGTCGCCGACGGACGCAAACCCAAAGACGCGGTAAGCAAAGCCGCCGGATTCGGTTCCTGGCGCAGCCGAGCCAAGAACCTGCAGGACACCCTGCTAGAAGACCTCGCCGGAGCGGGCTACTTGACCGAGGCCAAAGGCAAGATCCTCGGCCTCTTCCCGACCACCCTCTGGAAGCCCGCCGATCCCGCTGTCGAAGCCGCGATCATGACGCGAGTCCGTGCCGTCGTCGTCGACGGAGCGACACCTGACGACCGCACGGCCACCCTGATTTCCCTTGCGCACGCTGTCGACTTGCTGCCCAAGCTCTTCCCTGACATCGACAAGCGAACCGTCAAACAACGCGGCAAGGCGATCAGCGAAAGCGACTGGGGCGGGCAGGCGGTGCGACGAGCCGTCCAGGAAATCCAGACCGTCACCGTCGCGATCATCAGCGTGGTGGCCGCCTCAGCGGCGAGCTGAAACCTGCCGATGGTTCATACCTGGTCGCAGCGCTCAGCGCTGCCTGCTGGTACGGGCACGCCGACGCTCGGCCTGCAGCTCGGCGAGCTCCTGCTCGAGGATCTCGGCGACGCGGAACTGGCCGGTGTCGTAGATTTCCTGTGGTCGCGCAATATCGTCGGCATCGGTTGCCGCGCTGTCTGATTTCGAGACGGCCGGGGTCTGCCGAACAATGGCGGTCGACGCGGATTCCGACTGTGTGTCGGCCTTGGCACTCGCCGGTACGGTCGGCTTGCCTGCCGTCGCTTTTGCCTTCGTGCTGGAGCTACTCACCCTCGCGATGGGCTTGCTGTCGACTTTGGTGGCCGCGGTGGGCTTTTCGGCTGACCTGCTCCTGCCGTTCGACGCGGCGGTGGGCCGAGTCTTCGCGATCGACGAGGTGGCAGATTCTTGGTCGGCCATCGGCGCGGTCAGCCGATCGATGCTGCTGGACTCATCATCGTCGGAGCCGCCGGACACCGCGCGACTGGACGTGCTCGGTGCGCGCCGGGCCGCGGTCTTGACGGTAGCCACCGACGACGCCGGGCCTTCATCCGAACCGACCGTGGTGTCGATATCCATCACGAATGCCGAGGGCGCGACCTCGTCGGCCTCGGGCATGATCACTTCGAAGCTCTGATCTACGAACGCTTCGGTGGCACGCGGACGTGGTTCGGGCTCATCGTGCTGTTCGGCAGCAGCCAATGCCGCCACCGACGTCGTCGGTGTATCCGCTCGAGCACTCGCGCGGTAGCTGGCGACCGTCGGTAGCCGGTGCCGAATCAGATCCGCTGGGTCGGGCAATTCCCGAACCTGCTCGGTGGCCTGCGCGATGGCGTGCCCGTAGCGGGTGCTCGCCGCGTCGTGGATGAGCAGCGCGACACCGATCATGACCGGCGCGACCGCGTGCACGGCGGCGTCATACCACTTGCCATCACGCACGTACGGATAGGTGTTGAGGGTGATCGTGAGTGCGAGCAGAGCGATTTCGGCGGCGGCGACCTGCCTGCGGTTGTCGAGGATGCCCCACTCGGCCACCTTGTTCGTGCCGATCATGATGATGATCAGACACACGCTGATCATCGATTCGATCAGGTAGCTGAACCAGTACAGCGGGTCGCTCGGCCCGCTCGGCGCAATGTTCTGCTGGACATTGACAGCCGACCAGAGCATGCCAGCGGCAACGACACCGGCCAGCGCGCGCAGCGACCACGACCGGTGCCGATACAGCGAGGCCAGCTTGGCATGCGGGCTGGACTCACGCCGCTGCGCGGCAATTGCCTTGCGAGCTACCAATAGATCTCTGATGTCGGCCTTCTCGATCGCCTCGGTGGTCTGCCTAGCGCGGTCGGCCGCGGCGGCGGCCGCCTGGACGTGCTTCCAACGCTGACCACGGTCTTGATCGCGAATCTTCTCGGCCAGTTGACGTTCGGCTTGCAGCTCGTCCTCGGACAGCGCCTCGGTCAGCGCAGGATCGAATTGGTACGCAAGCCGACCACGGGCCTTCTCGACCCGCCTCGCGAGCTGCGTGACCTCGTCCTCGATGGGGTGCTCGATGGTCAATTCGACTCCCGAGGGGGGAGATTCGATGGCAGACAAGTGATCACGCATGGGAACGGCACATGCCATTCATAGTCGATGCACCGTCGCCAGCGAAACTGCAAAATTGCCGTGTTGCGAAAAAATCGGCGTGCCGCGCGCGACACACGCAGGTCGGCGGGTTCCGCCGACGGCGAGCGCTCTTTATAGACGACCGACCAGTTGCATACGATCAGCGCACCGTGACCGTGGTCGGCAGGCTGGCGAAACCACGATTGTTGGAGGAGTGGATGCGCCGCAGGCGCTCGGTATCGACCTCGTAGTCGGCCACCGCCGCAACGATTTCCTGCAGTGCGACACGCAGTTCCAGCAGCGCCAGATTCGAACCGAGGCAGTGATGACGGCCACTACCGAAGGCGAGCGACCTACTGGTGTCACGGTCCAGATCGAAGGTGTCGGGGTTGTCGAAGACCTCGGGATCCCGGTTGGCCGAACCCGCGATCAGCAGGATGCGCGCATCGGCCGGAATCCGCACCCCGTGCAACTCGATCTCCTCGGTGGTCGTGCGCAACTGTGTCTGCGACGACGCGTCGTAGCGCATCGACTCGGCGATCCAGTCATCGATCCGACCCTCGAACGCCGTGCGGCGCTGTTGCGGATGCAGCGCGGCGGCATGCCAGGTATTGCCGAGGGTCAGCATGGTGGTCTCGATACCCGCCCCGACCAACAGGATCAGCACGCCGACGATTTCCTCCGGGCTGAGCCGATCTTCGCCGTCGGCGGCATCGAGCAGACCGGAGAGCAGGTCATCGCTGCGCGTCTTGCTGCGTTCGATGGTCAGCTCCGTGTAATAGCCGACCAGGGCGCCGATCGCCTGCATCGCCTCGGGCCGTAGGTCGGTCGATTCCTCCTCGGTGTACATGATCTCCATGCCGAGTTTGCGAACCATGTCGCGATCGGCTGCGGGCACGCCGACCAGTTCGGAGATCACCTCGGTCGGGAAAGGGCCCGCAAAATCGGCCATCAGATCGAAGCTGCCACGCTCGAGCAGTGGTTGCAGTAGCGTGTTCGCGATCGAGCGCAATCGAGGCTCGAGCGACTGCACCCGACGCTGGGTGAACGCCCGCGTCACCAGCCCGCGCAAGCGCGTGTGCTTGGGCGGGTCCATGGCGACAAATGAAAAGAACCGTTCTGCCTGCGGGCCCCAGAAGGCAGGCTCCATCCGCAGGCCGTTGGCGCTGGAGAACCGGTCGGAGTCCCGCAACGCCGCCAGCACGTCCGCGTGCCGGGACAACGCCCAGAAATCGTCGGTGTCGTTACGGAACACGGGGGCCTGATCACGCAGCCTGTCGTAGTAAGGGTATGGATCGTTGTGAACGTCGAAATCGTATGGGCTGTACTGCAATCGCATGATCAAGCCTTCCGGGGGCGGTGCGACATCACCATCGCTACCGGTGCACAACTCGAGCTGACACGATGACCGTAGTCGAGATGAATTGAGGGCGTGGTGGACTCGGAATCGACAGCACCCAGGATCGACGTGACCAAGCCGCACCCGGCGCGCCGGTACGACTACTGGCTCGGTGGCAATGACAACTACCCCGCCGATCGGGAGTCGGCCGACGCGGTGGCCGAAGCCTTCCCGACCGTCCGCCTCGCCGCCTTGGAGAACCGCAATTTCCTGCGGCGAGCGGTCGGCTACCTGGCCGAGGCCGGAATCCGGCAGTTCCTCGACATCGGCGCCGGCCTGCCCACCGCGGGCAACGTGCACGAGATCGCCCAGGGCATCGCCCCCGAATCGCGGATCGTCTACGTGGACAACGATCCGATCGTGCTCATGCATGCGAACACCCTGTTGAACAGCTCCCCCGAAGGCGCGACGGCCTACCTCGACGCGGATATCCGCGACCCCGAGCGCATCCTCACTCACCCCGACCTGACCAGGGTCTTGGACCTGAACACACCGGTGGCGCTGATGCTGGTCGCCATCATGCACTTCATCACCGACGACATAGGCCCCTACGATCTGGTGCGGCAGTTGTGCGACGCACTCCCCTCCGGCAGCTATCTGGTGATGACCCACGCCACCAACGACCACCTCACCGCCGAGGACCTCGCCGAGACGAAAGAGGCCAATCAGCGCAGCGGGGTGCCCTTCCAGCTGCGGTCCACCGCCGAATTCACCCGTTTCTTCACCGGATACGAACTCCTCTCACCGGGCATCACCTCGGTACTGACGTGGCGCCCGGAAACCTGGCGCGCGCACCCGAGGGCCGAAGCCGTCTCCATGCTCTGCGGTGTGGCCCGTATCCCCTGATCGGCGACCCGAATCGGCGGATCGGTGGCGCACAGCCCGGACTCGCGCGACACTTGAGGCCGTGAATCGCACGCCAACCCGATATTTCGACGGCCGAGGCAGTCGGTCGTGACCGCGCTTGCCCGCGGCGAGAATCGGCCCGCACCCGCCGATCGGATGACGGTCACCGTCACTTGTTCCGCTCCTGTCGACGTGTCGGCGCTACTACTGGACACGAGCGGCCGGGTCAGGTCCGACGGCGACTTCGTGTTCTTCAACCAGCCGGTCGGGCCCGGTGTCGTCTACCGGCACGGCCGCGGGGCGGGCGACATGGTGGATGTGCAGACCTCCGCGCTGCCAGCCGATGTCGACAAGGTGGTCATCACCGCCAGCCTCGACGGCAGCGGACCTCACACTTTCGCGGGCGCGAGCTCGCTGCTGGCAACGATCGGATCCGATTCGGGCACTGTCACTTTCCCGATGACGGGGCTCAGCACCGAGACCGCCGTGGTGTGCGTGGAGATCTACCGACGCGGCGGCGGTTGGAAGGTACGCGCGGTCGGTCAGGGTTACGACAACGGTCTTGCCGGCATCGCGACGGCGTTCGGCGTGAACATCGACGACGATCCGGCACCGCCGATCCCGCCCGCTGCCTCGGGATCGGGGTACCGGCCGCAGGCCGCGCCACCCCCGACCCCAGATCCGCGCGGCTACCAGACAGCAGCGCCGCCACAGTTCCCGCCCGCGCCCGGATATCGAACCCCCGCAGCCGCACCGCATTATCCGCCCGCGGCCGCGCCGCCCGGGTCCGCGCCGCAATACGCGCCACCCAGGCATCAAGCGCCCCCCACCTACTCGCCGCCCGGCGCGGTGCCACCGCCCCCACCGATGTCATCACCTCAGCAAGGAGCGCTGCCGATGCAGAGCGATCTGTTCAACCCGAGCCATGCGGAAGTCGCGGGAGTCGGCATCCAGAAGCAGGGCGGCAAGATGATCAAGGTCGCAATCAACGGTGAGGTCATGGCGCGGGCCGGATCGATGGTCGCCTACCAGGGCGACCTGCATTTCCAAGCGCTCGGCTCCGGTGGCATCGGCAGGGCCATCCAGCAGCGGCTCACCGGCGAGGGCGTGCCGCTGATGAAGGTCACCGGCCGCGGCGATCTGTTCCTCGCCAATGCCGCCGCCGACGTGCACACCGTCGACCTCGACGGCACCGACGGCCTCACCATCAACGGCGCGAACGTGCTGGCCTTCGATTCGACGTTGTCCTACAACATCGGCAGGGTCCAGGGCGCCGCCGGGTTCGCCAGCAACGCCGGTCTGTTCAACTGCGTCTTCACCGGCCGCGGCCGGATCGCCATCACCACCCACGGCACACCGGTCGTGCTCAATGTCGACCAGCCGACCTACGCCGATCCACAGGCCGCGGTGGCCTGGTCGTCGAGCCTGCAGAGCGGTATCAAACGCAACGACTCCTTCGGCCTCGGCAGGCTGATGGGCCGCAGCACCGGCGAGGGCCTGACCCTGTCGTTCTCCGGCCGCGGCTTCGTCATCGTGCAACCTTCGGAACTGCCGCCCGGCGGATTCATCGGCGGCACCGGCGGCGGCCAGGAGGCCGGGCAGGGCGGCGGCGTGCTCGGCGGGCTGTTCGGGTAGCAGCGCGACAGATCTGGGATGTCCGGGCGATCGTATTCTCTTGATCGGAACAGGATTCGGGCTCAGCGCCAGCGTCTGTGCCGGCCCGGCGAATTGGGCTCTGATCGGCGTTGGAGGCGACCGGGAGACCCTCCGGCGCGGGATCGGCGTCCAGTGACGGGCACTCGGCAGCCAGCATGGCGCACACGGATTGCGTGAATATCAGCCAGGTTCCCGCCAACTTCGGCGTGCCGGCGTCAGGCATCATGCAAGCGACAGAAAGGGAGTCGCACACCATGGGTAACTTCGACCACGCGGTCGCGATGGCGGCCATTCACACGCTGGTGGCGGATGCGGTGAAATATCAGAACGATCCCGATCAGTTCCTTCCGCTGCATACGAGCACCGTGAACATTGTCAACTTCGGTGGACGCCGCGTGAGCGGGATCGGCGCGCTGTCCGCGGCGATGAAAGTGGCGCTGGCCTCTCCGCTCGCGGATGTACGCACCGAGATCGAGGTCGACGACGTGCATTTCGTTCGCGACGACGTCGCGATCGTGGCCTGCGTCAAAAACGTCTTCGACGAACGGGCGGATGCCGACGCGCTGCCCGCGTCGGCGGGACGGCTCACCTATGTGGTCGTCGAACAGAACGGCCGCTGGCTCATCGAGTCCGCGCAGACCACGCCGATCCTGTCGAGCTGATCGAGTGAGGGCAAGCGCCGCGGGCAGGCGCGGCGCGTGCCCGCTGCCTGGCCGGGTGGCGTGCCCTCCTCGACCAGGGCTAGTGCCCCGTCCAGATGCATCCACGCCGGCTGCTCGCCGAGCGTAGACCTATGGCGGGCGAATACGGCCTGGGCGACCACCATTCGACTCCATTCGGCAACCACCCAGAACCAGGGAGCGTGGCGGGCTAATTGCGCCGCGCGCGGGCGCGGCGCTTTCCTTCGTGCATCGCTTGAACTCTGGCGATCGGGATGGTGTGGCCCTCCTCGATCAGATCCGGGGGCAACGCCTGCGACGCAGGCATATTCACCGCCCATGGATCGCGGTCGCCGAGCAGGTTCGGTGCGGTGTGGATGGTGAAATCACCTGGGGCAATGTCACCGAGGTCCGCCCAGCCCAGCGGGAACGACACCGTGGTGCCCGGTCGTATCCGCGGACTGTAGGCGGCGACAACGGTCGCGCCACCCGCGCGGGTCGAGTCGAGGAAGACCTTGCCGTCGCGGTCCTCACGAATGAACGCGGTGGTGGCCAGTACCGGATCGATGCGCTCGGCACGCGCGGCAATCGCGCGGGTCGCCGCGGCGACGTCCTCGATGGGAATGCCGGGCGCGAGCGGGACGTACACATGTAAGCCCTTGGCGCCGCTGGTTTTCACCGCGCCCGCGAGTCCGTCGTTGTCCAACGCCTGACGGATCAGCTCGGCGGCGAGCACGACCTGCCGGAACGGTTGGCCGGGCGGCGGATCGAGGTCGAGAACGAGATGCGTCGGACCTTTCTCGTACTCCGCGAGCAGCAGCGTCGTATGGTATTCGACCGCACGCTGATTGCCGAACCACAGCAGCGTGCGCACGTCGTCGCACAGCGCATAGGTCACTTCGCGTTTGGAGCTGTCGGCCCACATCGTCACGCGGTGCATCCAGTCCGGTGTGTATTTCGGCAGGTTCTTCTGCATGAAGGGCTCCTGCCCCGGCCGGATCCGCAGCACCGAGAGCGGGCGATCGCACAGCTGCCGCACCAGCCGATCCCCGACCACCTCCAGATAGTCGATCAGATCCCGCTTGGTCGCCTCCGCACCATCGAACAGCGGGGTGTCGAGATTGGTCAGTCGCACGCCCGCACGGACCTCTTCGCCACTCATCGGCCCACCATCCCCCGCGACAGCGTCGGGGTCAATCCCTGTGGCGGGTCTGCCCCTTGCTGCCGGGGGTAATCGTGCTCGGTTCATGCGCGGTCACCGATCGCGCCGCGGGACTTATCGAGGCCGTCATCGAGCGACTGCTCGGTGATCGGGACATCCCCGACCGAACCGTTTTCGCGGGTGCCGAAACGCTGCCTGCGCGGGTGCGTGCACTGACCGCGGCAATGTTCGGTTTCTACGAGCGCACCTACCGGTGGTTCTACCTCCTGGGTGCGGAACTCACCGACGTACCGGCGGTGGGCCGCGCCGATGTGGAGTTCCGACAGGCGATGGGCGCGCTTTACGCCGAAGCGCTCGCGGGCACCGAGGAGAATCTGCTCGCCAGGACCACCGCCGGTCTCGTCCATCCCGCGACGCTCAGTGCGTTGAAGGAAGCGGGGCTGTCGGTCGATGAGGCCGTCGATGTCGTCGCCGACGCCATTGTGCAGCGCGCGGGGCGACAGTGACATCGGGATGATCGCAGTCCGTCGAGGCGGCAACCGATGATATCGATCCGAGCGGCGACGTGCGCGGCACTGTCGAGAGCGGCTCGGCTCTACTGGGTGCACGTACCGAGATCGACAAACGCCTCGGCATCGAATACGTCCCACGCCAAGGCTTTCGGCGTCAGGCCGATCAGGCGGCGTTGATCGCCGTGATCAGGGTCCGGTTGGCGGCCGTCCGTGTGGTGATGATCTGGGTGAAGGTCTGCGGTTGCTCCCCGGGATGCTGCTGAGTCAGCTGGACCTCCCAGTGCGATTGACCATCGCCGACACCGGTGGCGGTTCGAGTGATCAGCACGCAGTAGAGGGTGCCGATAGGTATCTGGTTGATGCCGCGCTGGATCTGCTCGGCGAGCGGGACGACCGCGTCATCGGCGACAACAGCGCGGGCCGCAGAGCCGGAGCGTTGCACGTAGTAGGCGCGCTCGAAGGCGAGAATCGCGGAGGGCCCGTCGCTGGTGCCGCCGGGGTCGGTACCGGACACCACATCCGGAGTGCGGCGCTGCTCGCAACCGGGAGTCGCGAACGCGGGCGACCGCTCCCCGGGCACCGTGGTTTCCGAGGTACGCGTGACAGCACTCGACATCGCCGAAGTACGTGTGACAGCACTCGACGCCGCCGAAGTCGCCTTCGACACCGCACTTGTCGCCGCAACCGATGGCTTGTGCTTGCCGGAACTCTTGACCGCGATCATCACGACCGCCGAGATCGCCACCACAATGCCGACAACGATCAGCGCCGCGAGCAGTCGACTACCGCCCGTTTGCTCCTGCCGCCGCGGCGGGTGGCGCAGTCGCGGGCCGGGACTTCCGCCGGATCGGTCGACCAGCGTCGGCACCCGCTCACCGGGCTCGTCGTAGCGGTCGGATTCGGTGTCCGCATGGTGGATCGGATAGCCACCATGCTCGACCGCCGAATCCGGGAATTCCTCGGCCGGACTCGGCGCATCCAGCCAATGCTTCCAGTCGCCGGAAAGCTCCGACGAACTCGGTGTCGGGCCGGGTCCCAGGTCCGGTCGCTGCTCGGGCACATCCACCTCCGGGATCAGCTCAGCGCCCGAAGCGCGACGAGCCGAGGGCTGACGCCGCTTCGAGGTCGGCTCGGCAGGCAGACGCAACATGGGCAGGCCGGTGTCGAATGGGTTGGCCTGTCCTTGATCCTTGCTCGAGTCGCCGGGATCAGAGCGTGTCATCGCCGAAATCGTCGAAGTCGCCGATAACGGCGGCCGGGACTGCTTCCGCGCCGGTCGGGACGGTCACCCCGAGCTGACCCTCACGAGGCTTGTGCTCCTGGTCGCCCGAACCGGGCGATGGCGGCAACGCCAACCCACCCGTGACACCCGGCTGGCCCGGAGGCACAGGAGGTTTCGGCAGCGGCGAGTCCGCACCGGCCGAGGAATTCGGCCCGTCCGCCGGTGCCGGAGCCGGTTTGGCGTCGGATTTCGCACCGGCGGAACCGTTCTGCGCAGGCGGAATCACCGCGCTGGTCCCCGGTGCCGGAGTCGGCTTGGGCGCTCCACCACCGAAATCGAACAGCGGTGTGCCGCCGGGAGTGGTCGAGGTGCCACCTCCCGCGGTGCCACCGCCGGTGGTGGTGCCGGGGTGGATGAGTTCGGGAACCGCCTTGTCGACCGATGCCGCCACGGTGTCCATGGCGTGGGTGCCGACCTCGACGATCTTGTCGATCAGGTGGGTGCCGATGTCGACTCCCGCGCTGATCGCCGAAGTGCCGAGTTGGACGCCCGCGGAGATCAGCTGCTGCTGCAATTGCAGCTGCGCCGCCGCGGCCGGATCCAAGGGCAGCGCTGCGGCACCCGCGGTGGCAGCGCCGGGCGCCAGCTGTCCTGGGGTGGTGCTCTGGTTGGCCACGACGCCCGACGGTTGGGTGACCGTGAGCGGTCCCATTTCGTCCAGACGCCGGGTGTGGCCGTCCATTTCCGTCTGCGCGGCCGTGACGGTGGTGACGGCATCCCGCAGCGCCTGGGTCGCCCGCGCGATCACCGCATCGGTGTCCGGGGCCGAGGCCGCGTTGCCCATGATCACCCGGGCGTCCTTACGGAAGTCCTCGATGATCTGGTCCACTCGCCGCGCGGCGCGGGAGCTCGTGACATGTGCGTCGCCGAGCACCGACACATACGCCGGTCCCCGGTCGGAGATCTCGCCGATCTCGGTTCTGGTGGTACGCAGCGCGGGCACCGCGGCGTCAGCGCCGGTGGATTCCCACGACGATTCCAGTGCGTGCAGGCCTTCGCGTTGCGGGGTTTCGGTGTCGGCCACCTGTGTGGAGGCCGCCGCCAACGCACCGGTGATGGCCTTGTCGGGGATGGCGACACCGGTCCCGAGCGAGGCGCGCAACGCCAGCAACGGCTGCACGAGCACGGCCACGATCGGCGGATCGACATCCGGGTCCGAGATCGGCGTCGGAGTGGCTGCGGGCGTGCTGACCGGAGTCCGCGCCGCTCGCCTGCGCAAACCCATCAGGCTGCTCATGGTTCTCATGTCAGTGCCTCCCCTGCCTGGGAAATGGCACCCGCGGTGTCGGTATCGACGGTGTGCGTGTCCTCGTTGTAGTCACGCAGCACCTTCCCGTAGGCGGCAACCAGCTGGCCCGCGGTCGAGAGCGCTTGCGTGTGCTCGGCTACCGCTTCGGTAAACCGCGCGGCGAATGCGGCGCCGACCAGCCCGAGATCAGTGGCCAACTGCTCCGGATTCATCGCACCGGCCGCGGACGCCGACGCGGACGCCAGCTGTTGCGAGACCGTATTCGCGATCGTGGTGTAGGCGGCAAGTACCGCCGGGTCGAGCTTCAGCGCGTCCACTGTTCCCCCTTACGGAAAACCAATCTTTCGCTGTCGCGACATAATTCGACACAGTGAGCCTACTCGGCTCGTGGGCAGCGCGCGCCCGATCTCGACAGGCGGACTGTTCCCATCGAATCTTAGCCGGAGCGCGCCGCTCGGTCCGACGCCGGTCGCCGGACCGACTGCCATTGCGCAGTCCGGTAATTCGATGGCGCAAGCACCAAGGCAACGCAGATCCACCGGCGTCCATCTCGTCCGAGCACATGCCCCGCAGTCGCTGCGGACGCAGGGCCTGACCGGGGACGATCGCAGATACGATCACGCTCACAGCAGGCGATGTTCGGCTGATCGTTCCCCGGCAATGGCGGACGGATCAGCAGCTTCACTGTCGACGAAGTCGAGCTGCTGCGGAGGGCGGGACGTTCGGCTACTTCCCGTGGCCCCGTGATGCGGCCGAATCCGCGACGGGAGCTTCACCCGCGACGCACTGCCGCGCCTGATATCCCTGACACCACCTGCGGGCGAAACCAGCTGGCGCTCGTGGCGTTTGTAGCAGGCGATATGTCCAGTTCAGCCGCGCCGCCTCGGTACCGTTACTTCGTGATGCTCTGTCGAGTTCTCGGCTACATAGAGGTCGACATCGATGGGACCGAGGTGGAGCTCGGTGGTCCGGCCGCGCAGGATGCTCGCCGCGCTCACGACCGGCGACGGTGCGCCGGTCCCCGACTCGACGCCGGCCGAACTGGTCTTGGACGAGGAATCCGGCGCAGACATCCAGAACACGATCAGGGTTGTCGTGCGTCGCCTGCGCTGCGCGCTCGGAGCTCATGGCCGCAAATTCGCGCAACGCACACCCGGCGGCTACCGCTTGACGCTCGCCGCGGACAACATCGACCATCGGCGTTTCGCCGCGTCGGTGGCGATCGGCACCCGGGCGTTGGCGGCAGGCCCTGCCGGTTGGTCGACCCCGAACGGGGAGTCGGTCTGGCTGCCACGCCCACCTGGGTGCGCCGCTTCGCGGCACGGCGGGCAGCGCTGCTGAACGGGCCGCACTCGGATACCGCGATCCACAGCCTGCAGGCCTATCTCGCCAATCTGCGCGCAGGTATCGGCCACCATCGTGCCCAGGCATTGCGGACCACCGGCGAACTGTTCGTCATGTGGGTATCGATTTGCGCCGTGCCCGAGGGCATGCGGCCGATCAGACAGGCGCTGTCCGCCGCAACTCCCGCCGCCGCCGACCGTGCGCGCGGCCTGATCGCTTTGTCCATCAAGTCCTTTCACGCGGGTGACTCCCCCGCGGCCCTCGCGCTGGCGCACTCCGTGCACCGCAGTGCTCGACCCGATGTATCCGGCCCACGAGACGCTGCCACTCGAGGCGAACTCGCGCCGCTATAACGCACTGTCGGACCTCGACGACCTCGACGCGCTCCGCACCGCGACAGCACAATTCATCTTCGAGTCCGACCGGCGCGCGACACCCGACTACCTGCGTGTGCGCACGCTGTCGGAATCGGCGTGCTCGAATTCCGCACTGCCGATACAGATGCCGCGAGCAGCACGCTGCCGACCGCGCGCAAGATGCGCCACCGGTGCGGATTCCGCTGGGGCCTCGGCATTGCCGAACTGCTACTGGTGTGGGGATTCGCAGGACGGCTCGGCACGGGAAGCGCGCGATTGCGTGGTGCGCGCAGTGGCGGTCTTCGAAGAACAGCCGGATGTCCCCGACGCACTGGGTGCGCTGTACGCGGGCGCCTGCGCACTGGCCGATCCCGCGCGTCTCGATGCGGCTCGCCTGCGCACCGCTGTCCTCGACTACGCCGACCGCATCGGCACCGACCCACGCCGCTACGCCCGAATCGCAGGCCCCGACCTCGAGCGACGCATGAAACAGTTACCACCGCAACATATTTCCGTTCGAGACCCATACGCCGCGCGAACTGGCGGCCCCCTGGCCGAGCTGCTCGCCGATACTCGTGGCGCAGCTGCCGATCATTCGGCCACGATAACCGTCATCGGCAGCCCGGTCCTGCGGTGCGAAACCGCGCATCGATCGCGGATTCGGTCGTGCCAATTCCTCGGAATCAAGGAACCCGGCGCCCACCGGCCGGTGTCGGGCGGTGATGTCCGCGACCGCCGCACCGTGAACCGATCGACCACGCCTGCCGCCGGCCATAACTCGTGCTCGTCGGCGCACGGCGCCGTTGCCATGGCACGCTGACCGGGGAGATTTCGGCCTCGCCGAAGCGGAAGCTGTCAGTCACGCAACAACGGTCGTCCTTGGGTATTACCGGCCGATCACACGGTGCCGACACCGCGTGATGCAATGATCTACCCGTGACTCCGTGGCTTCCGCTCCTCAGTTCGTTGGTCGTCGCCGGTGTGGCGCTCATCGGTGTGGTGATCAACAACCGCACCAATCGCGGCGCGATCGCCGCCGCCGACGAGCGGAACCAGGTGATACTCGCTGCCGCGCAGCGCACCGTCGAGCTGACCAATTCCGCCGCCGAACAGCGTGGACACGAAACATGGCGGCGCGAAACGATTCTGACGACCGTCAGTTCCGTGCTGGCCGTCGCCACCGAGGTTCGGCAGCAGCTGTCTGCCTGCCACCGCTGGAATGTCGGGGGCGGCGAGGACATCGACAGAATCGGCGAGGACATCGAGCAGACGATCTGGGGACGCGGCGGGCTGATCAACAAACTTCGTGTGCTGTCGGATCGCGAGATCCCCGGTCGTTGTGAAGATCTGCTGCGCACCCTGACCGCCGCCCGGAATATCACCTTGCAGCGATTGAAGATCGAGATGGACGACGAGGCGACCGGCGAGGAGATGCAGGCCGTTCTCACCCTGTGGACGAAGGCCATCGCGCGGACCGTCGAGGAGGAGCGCTCGGTCATCAACGCGACGCGAGCGGAACTCGGCATCGATGGCCTGAGCGACATTCCGGAGTTCGCGCCCGAGCCGTTGCCGGACCTGGCGCAGACCCAACCGGTGTAAACGGTCACCGTTCGGCGAAGGAGTCGTCCTCGCAGTGCCACACCGGATTTCGCCGGCACTGGCCGCGTTCCTCCCCGCCGCCTTCTTCGACAAGTGGTCCGACATGGCCACGTGGCCCGCATGAAACACCGACACCGAATGGGTTCGCCTCGACGGCGAATTCCGCCAGGGCGCAACCGGCAAACTCGGGCCCAAGGGCGGTCCTACCGTGTCCTTCCCCGTCGAAAGCCTGGTCCAGGACCGCGAATTCGTGGATGTCTCGAAGCTGATCGGCGCACGGCCGACCTCGCCCACTCCCTGACACGAGCCGATGGCATCACCACCCCCGACGTCGAGATCAGCATCACCGGCCGACTCAGCTGGTTGTGGATCCGCCTGATGGGCAAGAGCCTTGCCGCCTCCGCGCAACCGGACGTCGACAACCTCATCGCGACAACCTCATCGCGGCAATCGCCGCAGTGTAGGTGTGATCGACCCGACGCCGCCTGCCCGCACCCTCGACATTATCGCCTCTTGACTTGAACCGCGCTTCAAGTCAGAAGCTGATGTCATGACCGAAACACACAACGACCAGATCTCACTCCACCCGCAGGTCCAGACCTACCTGACGCGACTGGCCGGCTTCAACTTCGGTGCGCTGCACACGTTCCCACCCGAGCTGGCGCGGGAAGGCCTCCGCCGACAGATCGCCTCGCTCGGCGAACCGGAACCCATCGCACAGATCGAAGACCGCACCATCCCGGGCGCAGGCAGCCGGATTCCGATCCGGATCTACACCCCCGACGGCAGCGGCCCCTTCCCCGTGCTCGTCTTCTTCCACGGTGGCGGCTTCATGCTCGGCGATCTGGACACCCACGACGGCCTGGCGCGCAGCCTTGCCAACGGCGCACAGTGCATCGTCGTCTCGGTCGACTACCCGAGGGCCCCCGAGCACACTTTCCCCGCGGCGCCCGACGCCTGCTACGCCGCGACACAGTGGGTGGCCGACCACGCGGCGAGCATCAATGGCGATGGCGCGCGGATCGCCGTCGGCGGTGACAGTGCGGGCGGCAATCTGGCGACCGTTGTCGCGCAGATGGCACGAGACAACGACGGTCCCGCGCTGGTCTTCCAACTGTTGATCTACCCCGACCTCGATTTCCGCAGAACGAATTTCAGCATCCGCGAGTACGCGGGGAAGTACGGCAACATCGGCCGCGAAACCCAACACTGGTTCATGGACAACTACCTCAACAACGCCGAGGAGAAGCTCGATCCCCGCGTCTCGCCACTGCTGGCCCCCGATGTGGCCCAACTTCCCGCCACACTCATCATCACCGCCCAATACGACGCGTTGCGCGACGAAGGCGAACAGTACGGCGAACGCCTCGAAGAGGCGGGCGTGCCGGTCACGGTCACCCGCTATCCGGGCATGATCCACGAGTTCCTTCGGCACCCCTTCGACGACAGCAAACAAGCACGAGCCGAGGCCGCGGCAGCGCTCGCGCAGGCCTTCACCCGTTGAGGATCGCACGAGGAACCCGGCCGTATCAGCAAGCCATCACGGGCGGGTTCCTCACCCCCGACTACGCGGCATCACCGGCCGAGCTCGGCCGCCAGCAACTCGATCAGGCCGGGGAACCGAGCCGCGATGTCCGCCCGGCGGAGTTGAGCCATATTGCTGTTGCCCCGGTTGACCTGCCGGATGAGTCCGGCCGCGCGCAGCGTCCGAAAGTGGTGCGTGAGTGTCGCTTTCGACACGGGCAGACCGAACGAACTACATGTTCGCTCGGTCCCGTCGGGCTCGCCGAGCAGCGTGAGGATCACCCGCCTGCGGTGCTGATCGGCCAGCGCCGCAAGCACCGCACCCAACTCCATCTCCGCCTGGGTCGGCTCGCCGCCATCGGGCACCGTAACCCCTCTCAGTAAGGTACGACTTGATTCTTACCTACCCCACACTCTAGCGTGCCAGGTATGACCAAGATCGTACCTAACGGCCCCTTCGCGCTGGTCGGCTTCGCGCGCCCCAAGCCTGAGCGCGCCGCCGAACTACGCGAACTACTCCTGTCATTCGTCGCCCCCACCCGTGCCGAGGACGGCGCCCTCGAATACCACTTCCACGAGGACAGCGCAGACCCGGGCAGCTTCGTCTTCTACGAAGTGTGGCGGTCCGAGCAAGACCTGGATCGCCATCTGGCCCTACCTCACCTACAAGACTTCTGGGAACGCCGCATGGAGTACCTCGAGCAGGATCTCGACATCAAGTTCCTGACCATGCACAGCCCCTATCCGCGCGCCATAGACGCCTGACCGTAAGCGCCGGGCCACTACAACCTCCTACGCGCCGACTTCGGCCGCCTTCTTACCTTCTTTCGCGCGACGCTTGGGCTCCGGTTTCGCGTCGGCGGGGGCGTCCGGCTTGCTCGGCGCGGGTCGCGGCACCCGCGGTGCGTCTTGCGCTGCGCGGTATGCGGCCATCACCTCCGCCGAGATGCGGCCGCGGTTGGATACCTGATGGCCGTTCTCTGCGGCCCACGCGCGGACGGCGGCAAGTTGCTCGCCACCGAATGCGGCCCGCTTCCGGCCACCACTGGAGGACACCCGGCCCGTCTTACGCGCCTTCTCCGCCCACGGCGCGAGTGCCGCCCGCAGCCTGGCGGCATTCGCGGCCGACAGATCAATGTCGTACATGCGACCGTCGACAGCGAAGGACACCGTTTCGTCACCCTGTGAACCGTCGATGTCGTCGACCAGCGCCTCAATGATTCGCCTTGCCACTGTAAATTCCTTTCCGGTGACGCCCGTGCAGATCGCTGGCGACGCTAACACGGCAACCGTCCGAAACCGGGGCAGCGCACGCGCGATTCCCCTGTGTCGATCACGTCGTCAGATGCGCTTGGCAGGACGACTATTGATCGACGTGTCCTCGGAGTAACGCTGCCACCATTGTTCGAGCAGCGCTGCCATATCAATGCTCGGATCGATCAACCACCGGGCTTGCAAGCCGTCCGCGAGAGCGAAGAACATCGTCGCGGCGGCATCGGTGTCGAGGTCTGCCGACAGTTCGCCCGCTTCCTGCATCTCGCGCAGTGCGCGCGAAAAGCCCTCGGTGCCCAGCCGATAGCGCTCCAGCATGTAGTGGTGGGCGGGATGGCGTGGATCCGCGGCGGCCGCCTGCATGTGAGTGAACAGTTCGATCAGTCCGGGCACTGTCGCGTTTCGGCGGACGATCTCCACGAACGCCGCGGGCGCGGGGCCGTGCGCGGCCGCGAGGTCGGATTGGTCGCGCTTGCGCAGCACGGCGACGAACAGTTCCTCTTTCGACCCGAAATAGTGCAGCAGACCGCCCTGACTCAGTCCGACCGCTTCCGCGAGTTCGGCGATGGACGTGGCCGAGTACCCACGCGCGGCGATGGTGCGCAGCGCGGCGTCGAGGATCTGTTCCCGCCGTTCGATACCTTTCCCATAGGGACCCCGTTTCATCACCGGGTCAGTGTAGGCACGGACCCGGCACACCTTGCCAGCAAAAACCGAGCATTGTACGGTTTTCGTTCAGACGTACTCCTCGCACCTGCCATGCCCGCACAGAATGAACAGGAGCACCTCGATGCGACTCCGCCTCAGCGGCCTCTGCCTGGCCGTCCTTGCCGCCGTCACCACCGTCGCGCAAGGCACACCGGCCGCCGCGCGACCGGAGCCGCCCGCTCGGGTCGCGCCGCTCGGCGAGGACTTTCTGTGGGGTGTCGCCGCCTCGGGATTCCAGTCGGAAGGGCATGCGCCCGACAGCAATTGGACCCGCTACGTCGCGGCGGGCAAGACCGACGATCAATACCAGAACTCGGTCGACTTCTTCTCGCGGTATCGGTCCGACATCCAGCTGGCTGCGCAGTTGGGCGTGCGGGTATATCGAATCGGCATCGAATGGGCGCGCGTACAGCCACAGCCCGGCGTGTGGGACGAGAACGGACTTCGCTTCTACGACAACGTGATAGCTGCCATCACCGCCGCCGGGATGCGCCCGATGCTGACCCTGGACCACTGGGTCTATCCAGGCTGGGAAGTCGACCGCGGCGGCTGGAACAGCCCGGGCATCGTCGATGACTGGCTCGCCAACGCACGCAAGGTCGTCGATCGCTACGCCACGGTCGACCCCATGTGGGTCACCTTCAACGAACCCACGATGTATGTCCTCAACGAAACGCGCCACGGCGGCATCCCTGCGCTCGCGGCCCCTGCCATGTTCGATCGGATCGCCCGCGCGCACAACAGCATCTACGATTACATCCACCACACCCAGCCGGGTGCGATGGTCACCAGCAACGTCGCCTACATTCCCGCCGCCGAGGATGCCGTCAACGGCTCGACGATCATCTCCCGCATCGCGGCGAAACTGGACTACATCGGCATCGACTACTACTACGGCCTCTCCCCCGACAATCTCGCCGGGATGACCAACTTCACCGAACTCTGGAAGAACCCACTCCAGCCGGAAGGCATCTACTACGCCCTCCAGCACTACGCCCGCCTCTTCCCCGGCAAGCCGCTCTACATCGTCGAAAACGGCATGCCCACCGAGAACGGCCTCCCCCGCGCCGACGGCTACACCCGCGCCGACGACCTCAACGACACCGTCTACTGGCTCCAACGCGCCAAAGCCGACGGCATGAACCTCATCGGCTACAACTACTGGAGCCTCACCGACAACTACGAATGGGGCTCTTACACACCGCGATTCGGCCTCTACACTGTCGACGTCCGCACCGACCCCGCCCTCACTCGCCGCCCCACCGACGCCGTCCCCGCCTACACCGCCATCACCCGCGACAACGGCGTCACCCCCGACTACCGCCCCACCCGTGCGCCGAAATCCTGCTCCTTCGTCGATGCCGCCGCCAGCTGCACCGACCCGGTAACCGTGCCCCGCTGATGCTCCGCCACGCGCGCGATGATCACGCCGCACCCGCAGTGCTGATGCAGCTCTCGCCGGAGCGGCAATGCCGATTTCCATTGACACACAGCGTGACAGGAGACCAACGGGCTCCTGTCGCTGAACCGCCTGCCTCGCCACAGGGTTGATGACGTTGCTCTGCAGAAGCTTACGAACGAGCAGGCGCATGATCCGCCATCCGAACACCAGCCTGTCTAGCGAAAGATGTTGCGGCAGAATGTTATCGACGTAGAGGTCTTGGCCTTCAATAGCGCATGCGCCCAGGGAATCCGTCCGCGACGGCGCGACAGGCGAGTCGACGAACTCCGACCATGACACCGAGGTCCCTACGCGCGCGATGCCGTGTTGCGTACACCGCTCTCCCTCGCGTGAACGTACTCGAGATCGGCCGCGTCGCCGAACTCCTCTCAATCCTGGGAACCGAAACGCAGCCACCAATGTGTTCGATACGTTACTAAATCGATTGCAGGACAACATCTTTACGATGAGCGCTCGGCGATCAACACACCACTCCGCCGCCCCTTCCACCCCCGCGTCTCCACCACCGCGCACTAACATCGAGCTCCGGTCAACGTTCGAAGCGCCCGAGCAAACGACCGCGGCATCGCTACCGCCGGATGAACGACAGCTCGGCCGTTGACCTTTGGGCGATGACGCATTGGAGAGGACACGTTCGACAGCCGAACCACTCTGCCGCGCACCGCTCGGCAAGGGCACGCATGTTCACTCTGTACAGCTCTAGGATCGATAGGATGGTATTGATGAAATCGCGCACGTATTCGGGGTTACTGTCGGGGATCGCTGCCATCTCATGCATCTGCGCGGTGACAGTCGGCAAGGCACCCACCGCATTCGCGGCACCGAACGCTCCATCGGATCCACTGTGCACGATCACATACCCCACTCCGGACGACTTTTCCGTCCAGGCATCCAGCGATGCCTTCGCTACCTCGGTCAACAGCGGATCCATGGAACTGAAGCTGCACACCGACTCCCGGTCGCAGACCGGATACGATCAAAAATTCGCGGTGACCTGGGCGAACATCACAACCGGTCGCAACGGACAGGCTGACACTTCCGCCTTCGTGAAGGGCTCGGACAACACCCTGTCCATCCCCGGCACTGTCACGAAAGCGGGACGGATCGCGCTGGTCCTGAGCGTGACGAACCACGGAACGGGCGAGAACTACACCTACGGCGACTGCAGCGTGGAATACACGGTGCCCTAGCCGATCCGAAGCGCCCAGCCCGGCTCATCGAACCCTTGGAATTCTATGAGCCGGGCCGGAGGCAGTTACACGCGCGATTCAGCGCAGGTGTGACTTCAGGAAATCGAGGGCATCGGGCATCGAGGCCAGGAAGGCGCCACTATGGTTCTTGCCCGGATACGCCCGCACGGTGATATGAACGCCGGTATTCAATTCCTGCAACCGGTTTCCGTAACTGTCGGTCTCCGCAGGGGGTACATCGATGTCGGCGGTCCCGTAGCCGATCATGACGTCACTGGCGAAGCGGTTCTCGGGATATCCGGCCAACGCGGTGATATCCGCTTCGAATGTCGGCGTCGGCTCGTCGGGATCGGCGACCAGTGCCGAAGGGCGACGGCCACCGGCGTGGGCGACCAGATCGCCAAGGCATTCCGACGCCGCCTTTTCCACATAGTCTCGTCCGAAGTCGGAAAGGAAGGGGGTCACGCTGTCGGGGTGCAACTCCTGCAACGACGCAAGAAAGTACGCTGCGTAGCCCACCTGGTTCTCGGCGCCGGTCGAGGTTCGCTCGAACATCTCCCGCAGGCTCTTGCTCGGGTTGGTGCGCAGCCCCGTGGCTATCACCCCGTTCAGCCCTGCGGCGGAGCCGCCGCCGTTCGCACCGTAAAGGGCGGCTGCGCTCATCACAGCATGCGCCCCTTCCGACTGGCCGATGACCACCCATCTGCTCGACAACGGAACGGGCGTCGTGCGAATCGCTGCGACCGCATCCAGTATCGAGCGCCCTTCGACATTCGTGTTGTAGTAACTGAACTGACCACCGGTGCCGAGCCCCTGATAGTCGGGCGCCAGGACCGCATATCCACTGCCCAGAATGTGATTGAAGTAGGTCTTGTTGCGTTCCGATTGCGGCCTGCGCGAGGGCGCACAGGAATCGCCGATGCCCGCCGTGCCGTGCGCCCACACCACCAACGGCCATCCACCCTGCGGCGGTAGGCCTTTGGGCAGGTACAGCGCACCCGATGCCGGAGCGGGTGCGTCGCGTTGATCCTGTGTGGTGTAGACGATCTCCAACGCAACCGCGGCCTCGGCGAATGACCATGCGGGATCGAGCACTCCGATGCTCCGCAGCTGTCCCAGGTCCTGCGCCTGCGCCTGCGCCGATGGCATTGCGATACTGGCCGCGGCGCAGATGCCGAGCGAAACCGCAACAAGAATCGCGCGCCGAAAAGACAGGACGGACATGCCGTTGGACCGTACCAGCACAGTCCATGAATCACTGTCTCAACACGGCGATGCGATCGCCGCGTTCTCGACACCCCACACCGACCGTGCGGATTGCACAGCGAACCCCGCACGACGCAGGGCTCGATGAATTCCCGCTTTTCTGTAGCCGAATATGTTCCGGCTCAACCGGTTTCGATGCGTCGACAAGGTCGTGACGTGCCTGGGTACGCCTGGTACGTTCACCGCTATGCGTCGTATACGAAGTCGCCTCGTGGTTGCCCTGTGCGCAGTCGCCGCCGCCACTGTCACCGCGGGGTGTTCCGCGCAGCAGGAACAGCACCACGACCCGGCCCCGGTCGCTGCGTCGTCGGCGGCGGCGCACCCGGACCACCAGCCGGTCAGCGCACAGCCCGCCGGACAGCCGCCCAGCGGGTGCCTGCCGCCCCCGATGGGGTCCGATGGCAAGCCGCTGCCGCCACCGCTGGGATCCGACGGCAAGCCGCTGCCACCACCGAACGGTGCCGACGGCAAGCCGTGCCCACCCCCGATCGGTCCGGACGGCAAGCCCCTGCCCCCGCCGCCCGCACACCCCTGACGATCCGCTCCCGCCTACGGGCGGGAGCCGCTGTGCGTACCTGTCCGACCCGGCAACTCAGTTGTCGGGCGGGAATTGTCCCTGCGCCTGGATCGATGTCCCATTCAGGGTGAAGGTCACCACGCTCGGTCCACCCTGCGGGCAGCACAGCGCGTCCTCGGGCTTCGGCCACCGGTACTGCACCGAGACGGCATTTCTGGTCTTGCCGATCACCTCGGTATAGCCGTACGGCTTGGCCGTCGCCGTCCCGAGATACGTGCCGTCGGCGAAGAACAGGACGTGGGTTCCGGGATGAATTCCCTGCCAGTCCACCGCCATCCATGACAAGACGCCGGAGCATCCCGCCTGAATCGGGTCGGTGCTCGCGCCCTCGATAGTCCATCCGCCTCCGGCCGGTGGCGGACCCAGTCGAGCGATCGCGGAGTTGGCCAGTGCCGAATTCACGTCGAAGCACATTCCATGCCCGCTGCCGTTGGGAGCGGATTCCGCCGGGCCGGGCCCGGGTTCCTGGGTAGTCACGGGTTGCGGGGCGGCCTGTTCGGGTGCGACAGCAGGCCCCGGTGCCGCCTCGGGCTCTTGTGCAACAGGTTTCGGCGCGTCTACCGACTGTTGCGCGGCAGGCTTCGGACCGACCGCAGGCACCGGCCGATCGGCGGGCGCACCGGTGGCAGGCGAGACTGCGGCAATTGCCGATGGGACAGGTGTTCCAGTGGCAGCCGGTGGCGCCGAAGTCGCGCCACACCCAGCGGTACCGATTACGGCACTCGCGGCGATCGCTATGAAAGCCGACGTCGTGATGTTCATAGCCTCCCTTTCAACCAGCTGGCCCGTGCGGGTGGTCGAACTGTGATTTCGGCCGCAAGGAGCAGCGCGCGAATCTATCTGTCCCACAATAATTTGCGGCACATACCTGACATCGGACCGATGGTGGGGTGCGTTACGAATCAATCGTCGGGTCCGGCGATGAAACCGTGCCTCACTTACCGGGTGGTCGAGGACATCGGACCGCACGCCAACGCTGGAGGCGGCCCAACCCACGCGGTATCGGAGACCGGCCCTGTTTCGCCCTGCGTCCCCTACGCCGCGGCCTCCGTCACCTAGAGCATCGCCGCCGGGATGGCGGAGGTCAGGCCGCCGTCGACGAGTAGGTCTTGTCCGTTGATATAGGACGCTTCGCCGGAAGCGAGGAAGGCAACCGCCGCGGCCACCTCCTCGGCCGTGCCGACACGACCGGCGGCGACGGTCGCACCGACGGCAGCCTGGGCCTCAGCGGAAGCCTCGGCCCGAAAAGCCGGGGTGTCGATGTAGCCGGGGCTGACGGAGTTGACTCGAATACCCCTGGGCGCCAATTCGGCGGCGAGGGTGCGGGCCAGGTTGTGCACCGCCGCTTTGGTCGCCGAGTAGAGCGCAGCGTCGGGCACACCGCGGTGCAATGCGAAGGATGCGTTGATCACGATCGCCGCCTGGTCCGACAACAGCGGAAGCGTCTTCTGGATGGTGAAGAACGCGGCTTTGAAGTTGATGTCCACGACGCGGTAGAACTCGGCCTCGGTGACGTCGTCGACAGCTTGAAAAGCGCCGATGCCCGCGTTGGCGAACACCACATCCAGCCGCCCGTACTGCTCACCAATGGCTGCTGTGAGTGTTTCGAGATCGGTGAGACTCGCCGCGTCACCAGGTATTCCGAGCGCCCGGTCACCGAGCTGAGCGACCGCGGCCTTCAGCCGGGTCTCGTCACGTCCGGTAATGATCACTGTCGCGCCCTCGCCGACGAGCCGGTGGGCGGTGGCCAACCCCATGCCGCTGGTGCCTCCGGTGATCAGTGCGATCTTGCCGTCGAATCGGGAACTGTTCTGCGTCATGGGTTCAGCGTGCCGCCGCGCCCCGGAGATATACAGTGCGCAGTTATCGTAGGAGTGGCAGTAGCACGTTCGGGACGGTATCGACCCGCCTGGTAGCTGTCAGGCAGGGGCCGCGAGGCCCAGGTGCCGCAGTCGTTCGAGCCGACCTGCGGTATCGGTGCCGGGCTGCGGGTTGTACAGCACCAGAGACCAGTCGGGATGGTCGGCGACTGTCAAGGTGGTCGCGTCGAAGAACAACGCACCCGCCTCGGGGTGGCGTAGCGCATTGACGGCCTGAATCGGCACACCTACCTCGTGGCGTTCCCACAGTTCCGCGAATTCGGGGCTCACCGCACTGAGATCCTCTACCACCCTTCGGAATTCGGAATCGCCGGGAAAGCGCGCCGCGTCGGCGCGATAGGCGGCAACGACAGCGGCGCAGGCCGATGCCCACACATCGGGCATCGCGCGGTATCGGGGATTGGTGAAGAACGTGATCAGGCAGTTGTGGGCGGTGTTATCGAAGCCGAACACCGTCCGAGCGGTGTCGTTGAACGCCAGCACGTTCCAATAGCGATCCCGCAGCACCGCAGGCCGTTGCTCCCACGCATCCAACAGCTGCCGCATCTCGGAGGTGACCTCGGTGCCCCCTGTCCGCATGTCGGAAGTCGGCGGGTTGAGACCGGCGAGCAGATACAGGTGCGCACGCTCCGGCTCACTCAGCTGCAAGGCTCCGGCAATGCCGTCGAGCACTTCGGTCGAGACCGTGATGTTTCGGCCCTGCTCGAGCGAGGTGTACCAGGAGACTCCGACCCCTGCCAGCAGCGCGACCTCTTCACGCCGCAGCCCGGGAGTCCGCCGCCTGCCCGCCGCCGGAATTCCGACATCCTGCGGCGCCAGCCGCGCTCGGCGGGTGCGCAGGAAGTCACGGAGCTGCTCGCGGCGGCGCTGCGTGGATTCACTGACCATAGGCCACGGTAACAACGAAAGTACGCACGCGAGAAACCCCGGTGCGGGGTCGGCGACGACCGTCCGCTGGCGAGATCGGCCGCCCGGATTATCCGAGTCGGTGCTCGTCGACGGAAGCACTCAGGCTCGTGCCGTTGAGATCCACGTAGAGCAGGCGTTCGGTGACCGACAGCGTCATGGTGTTGCGGCGTCCGAGCGCGGCGACGGCGGCGTCGATGAAGTCACGATCGAAGCTGTAGACGGGAATGGCTTCGGCACGATGGATCCGTTTGCCTGCGAGTTGGGCCAGTACTTTGGTCGGGTCACGATGGGTATAGACGGCGGCGCGGCCGGCCAGCTTGCTGCCTCGGTGCAGACGTTCCGCGTCGGGCGCGCCGACCTCGATCCAGGCGGTGAGCCGTCCGGTGAGATCACGTACCAGCACTGCGGGCTCGTCGGTCGCCGAAATGCCGCCGTCGCTGAAGGCGATGCCGTCCTGGTATTCGAGGCAGTACGCGAGCAGTCGGGTCAGCATGTATTCGGCGGTTTCGGACGGGTGGCGCGCTATCCGCAACTCCAGGTCCTGATAGACGTCACGGTCGACGTCGGCCAGTTGAACGGCGAAGTTGTGCAATGTTGCGCTGAGGGCCATAAGAGCAGAAGCCTAAACCTGCCACGACCACTCGGTTCGGGAGAGATCACTGCTGGTGGTCTCAACGAGCAACTCCAGTGCCCGGTTCACCCGGCGGACGAGCAACAGGCTGCCCGGTCAGCCCACCGCGCGTCCCGCCTCGACCAGCCGAAATGGATCCCGGGGCCGAGTCGGCACAGCCCCGGGATTCGGCGACACCGATCAAACGGTTTCTACCGCGCCCACGTCTTCGATCGCCGCGTCGTCCGCTTCCGTGGTGCTGTCTGCTTGCGCACCGTCGGCAGGCCTGGCTGGATCTGTCGTGCGTCGCGTGCGAGCGGCAGGCCGTGCGATCGCCGACACCGGAGCCGCGGGCAGACCCGCTTCGACCCGGCCGGCACCGGACCCGTTGAGCACCGACGAAACCTGCGCGACTTGTCCCGCGGCGGGCGCGGCGGCAGCGATCGGCGCTGCGGCGGGGAGCCCCGTCGGTACAGCCACGGCCGCGGCCGGTGCCGCATCGACGTCGCGAAGCGGGATGGTGGTCTGCTGCCGATCCTCCTCAGCAGCGTCGGTGCCGCCCTCCTCTTTGTTGAGCAGACCCGGCAGGGATTGCATCAGCGGCGCGGCCATCATGCCGAGCGGCATCAGCGCCTGCATCAACCCGTCCAAACCACCGGAACCGCCACCGGAACCACCACCCGAACCGCCGACCGCGGCGGTGGTTGCCGCGGTCGCGCTCCCAATCCCAACCGGATGTTTTTCGCCCGGGTCGGCTATGTCTTGATTGAACTCCGAGACCGCGTCGACCTGGTCGAAAACGTCCTCCACGGCAGCGGCGACCAGCCGCAACAATGCCGTCTCCTGCGCCGGCTTCAGCTTGCCGGCACAACCGGCGGCCTTCAGCTCGCTGTTCAATTTGGCGACGATGTGCTGTATGGCGCGCAGCGTTTTTTTCTGCTCCTCTGCCACGCTGCCGGACGCTATGTGCACCTTGCGTTCCCAGCCCAGCAACGACGTCTTCAACTTGGCGGCGAAGGCCGCGATTTTCTCGTATATCTCATTCGCCGCACCCTCGCCGAAACTCCCGTCCGGCGCGAACTTCAGCAGGTCGTCCGTGCGCGGCGGCAGGCTCGACCCGCCGCGACCGAGCAGGTCGACCGCCATTTGAATCGCCCGCTGGGCCAACAGGAGCTGCTTCTTGAAGCCGGCTCCCGCACCGGCCGGCGGCACCAGATGCACGATCCAGCGCTCATTGTTCGGCGCGTTCGGCGCGGGCTCCCCCGGCAAGATCTCGGGGTCGGCCGGAGCACACGGCGGCGCCGGGGGCGTGCTGCGCCCACGCTTGGGTGGAACGGTAGGCCCGATCTCCGGCGGCGCGGGATCATCGGGATCTCGCGGCATCGGATCGCCGGGCGCGGACCGGCCATACCTGGGATCAGGAAGCACCGGATACTCCGGAATCACCGGCCGGCCATACCCGGGATCAGGAAATTCCGGCGAGACCCGAGTCTCCGGCGGCGCAGGCCGACCGTACCCGGGATCAGGAAGCACCGGATACTCCGGAATCACCGGCCGGCCATACCCGGGATCAGGAAGCACTGGAGAGACCGAAGTACCGCCGCCAGGCGGAATCCGACCAGGATCAGGCAATATCGGAGAGATCAACGTACCGCCGCCGAGCGACGTCCGTCCTCGCTCGACGCCAGTAGGTTCCATGCCGTATTCAGCATCGCCGTCCGCCATACCCGCCGACACCCGCCTTCCGAATCTCTCGTCATTGTCCCAGCTCCCCGCGACAGGGAAGGATCGCGGCGGCACGGGCGAGTCACAACACCGTTGGTGCGGCTACCAAAGCTGCGGTGGCACATACCGATCGGTCCCCGGTAGCATCCCCCCGGGAAGAACGCTCGGCAAGGGGGAGGGGCGATCCGACATGGGATCGAACGCGGTTCGCACCGTACTGACAGTGGTCGCGACGACGATCGTCGCGATCGGGGCCGGCGGGTGCGGGTCCGAACCGGGGGCGCCGGTAGCGCCGGATCCGGTGGTCGATCTGGCGCAGCTCGACGTGGGCGGCAACGCGACCAAACCGCACGACTACGGCACGGCAAAATCACTCGAACAGGCCAAGATCGTCGAGGCCGAGCGGCTGGCGAATTTCATTCCGCTCGCCTCGGACATCGACTCACGCTTCGCGCACGGCTACAAGCTCACCTCGAAGGTGTTCTTCGATCCGAAGTACTCCGACCTGGGCAATGCCATCAAGCTCGAAAGATTCGCCGCGACCGCACCGGATTTCATCACCGGGTTCGCCAGCAGCGGCACCACCGACCCGAACGTTCAGGGCATGGATTTGATGAACGTGGTCATGGTCTTCCCCGACGAGCAGAAGGCCAAGGACGCGGTGGTCGCGCTGGAACGCTCCGACTTCGAGTACAACGACCGCAACCAGGCCGTGGCAATTCCCAAATATCCTGCGGCCAAGGCCCACTGGCAACCGCACGAGCAGTCGATCGGATCCTGGTTCGCCGCAGGCAAACTCGTCATCTACAGCTGGGTCTACGACTATCTGCGGATCGCGGCAGGTGAAGTGGATCTGACCGTCTTGGTGAGCCTGGTGGAAAAGAGCCTCGACGTGGTTGTTCCTTCGATCGCCAAGTTCGCCCCGACTCCGCCCGACCAGCTGATGAATCTGCCGGTCGACATCGATGGAATGCTCGGTCGCACGTTGCCCCGGATCGACGAGGAGTTCTTCACCAATCCGCCCGGCGTATACACCGGCCTCGCCGGACTGCACTTCAGCACCACACCGATCGAGGCCCGCCCAGCGCTGGAGGCCGCGGGTGTCGACCGGTACGCGCGGGACCACGCCATCGTCTACCGGACCCGCGACGTGGCCGCTGCCAGGAAGCTGCTGGCGCACCACGCCGAACTCGACAAGAAGCTCCGCAGCGTCGAGTCGCCGAAGAACCTTCCGCAGGCCAAGTGCCAGGAGTACATCGGCAGCGACAAATACGTGATCCGGTTCTACTGCTCGGTCTCCTATGGCCGCTATGTCGCTCTGGTCTGGTCGGATCAGCTGGTCGATCTGCAGCAACGAATGTCCGCCCAATATGCGCTCCTGGTGAACGCCGAATGAGGTTCTCCATGCAGAATTGCCAGCGCCGAATCGGGTCGGCGCGTGCCTGCGCGATCGCGATGACCGCGGCCGCGCTCGTGCTGTTGGTCGCCGCCTGCGGAGCGACTGTTCCCGGGGTTTCGGGGCCCGGCGAAATAGATGTCCGCAAGCTCGATGTCGGCACCTATCCGACCGTGCCGTACCACGCGCACAACGACGACTACGCCCCGAGCTTCTTCTATCGGCGTGAAGTCGCGGCCATGCGGCTCGCCGAGTACGCCGTGACCGCCCACGACATCGACCCGCGGTTGAAGACCGGCTACTTTCCGTACAGCATCTTGCCAGGCGTCATGCCCGACAACCTGGGGCGTCCTGCGGATCTGGAACCGATCGCCACCCGAAACAAGCTGGTCACCGGATTCATATCGAATGGATCGGACAAGGACTTCAGCCTCTCCATCGGGGTCGCCCCCGCCGATTGGCCGAAGAAGTTCACGGCGGACGAGACGATCATCAGCTCGATGATCATGCAGTTCCCGGACGCGGAGCTCGCCGAGCGGGCGGCGAAAGAGTTCTACGAGGCCGACCTCGCGGTCGACCCAGACCAGAATCAGGCGGTGCCGTTGCCGAAATATGTTGAGGCGCACTCATATTGGCATCCCGACTCGCCGTTCCTGCGGACCATGCTGGCGCGCGGCCCATACGTCGTGGCGTTCCTGTTGTCCACGCCGAGCGTGGATCTGAACGCACTGCGCACCCTGGCCGAGAAGTCCTACGACAAACAGCTGCCGCTACTCGGGCCGGCGAAGCCGTTGTCCACCATGGAAATGCTGCAAATCCCCTGGGATACCGGTCATCTCTACAGTCGCGCGTTGAATCCGAACAAGTCCCAGGTGCCGTCGTTCAGCACCCGCCAAGTGCTGCTCGGCCGCCAAGGTGTGCTGCACCTCAGCAAGGATCGCGAGCTGGCCGCGACTCGCGTCGCGGCGATGAACGCAGACCAATTCGCCACTGTCGAAAGCACAATGGTCGCGCACACCGCCGACGCCGCGACGGCTCGCAAGATCGTCACCGAGCGCCGCACCCTGACTCCGGCCGTGCGCGACGCCACAGCTCCCGCGAACCTGCCCGATTCGGCGTGCGTGGAAAACGAACCGTCGAAATCGTCCTACAAATTCACCTGCATCGTCGCGTATCACGAGTACGTGGGATTCGTCTCCCACCGCAGCCTCGCCGATGCCCAGAAACAGGCAGCCGCTCAGTACGCACTCTTCGCGAACAGCTAGCCCACGAGAAATGACACGACCCCACTCGAGCGATCGGCTCCTCCACCCATCACACCCGGCCACCGCGGCCACCGCAGGAACAGGACGGCAAAGATGGCGATGAGCCCCGGCACCATCGTCGGCGGATATCGGATCCTGGGAGTACTCGGCGCAGGCGGCATGGGCACCGTCTACCTGGCCCAGCATCCCAGCCTGCCGCGGCGCGACGCGATCAAGGTGCTCGGCACCGAACGCTCGGTCGACGACGAGTTCCGTGCGCGATTCGAGCGGGAGGCGAATCTCGCTGCTGGACTGGATCATCCGAACATCGTCTCCGTGTACAACCGTGGCGAGGAGCACGGCCGACTGTGGATCTCCATGCAGTACGTGGCAGGCACCGACGTCGCCGCGGAAATGACGCGTGACCCGCACAGTATGAATCCGCTACGCGCACTCCGGATTATCACCGAGGTAGGCAAGGGGCTCGACTACGCGCATCGAAAAGGCCTGCTGCACCGCGACATCAAGCCGGCAAACTTCTTGCTGTCCACAGCAGATGGCGACGAAGAACGGGTCCTGCTCACCGATTTCGGTGTCGCGAAGGCTTCCGACGACACCAGCGAACTCACCCAGGCAGGCAGTTTCGTCGCGACCATCGCCTACGCATCGCCCGAGCAGCTCTCCGGGCTGCCGCTGGATCCGCGCTCGGACATCTATAGCCTCGCTTGCTCGCTCTACAAGCTGCTGACCGGGCAGAATCCGTACCCGTCGACGCAGCCCACCGTGGTGATGATGGGGCATCTCCACCAGCCCCCGCCGCTGGCCACCGCCGCCAACCCGGGCCTGCCCCCCGCAATCGACAACGTGCTCGCCCGAGCCATGGCCAAGCACCCCGCCGACCGGTTTGCCAGCTGCCGCGAATTCACCGACGCTGCAGCCGACGCCATGCTCCCGGGTCGTGTCCCTACCTTGACCGGCACCGCCCCGATTCGGGTCGGCGCACCCCTGCCACCGACCGATCCCCGAATGCCGTTGGCCCCCATAGCAATCCGACCGATCCCCCAGCCTTCGAGCAAACGCTGGGGCGTGATCGCGGCCGCCGCCGTCGTGGTCGCCCTGACTATCAGCGCGAGCATGCTGCTCACCGGCCGTGGCGATCCAGCTGCCACGCCTATCGCGGGCCCGGCGACCGCGACATCCGCGGCGCCGCCGACATCGAAAGATCAGGCCCGCGCCCAGAACCCCCGATTCCTCGGCACCCCGATCTTGATGGTCAACGTCACCGGCACCGGCCGCAGCAGCGAACCCGACATAGAAGTCTTCCTCGACACCACCCCGCCCACCAGTTTCCTGCACGACATCGGCCTCACCTACAACCCTTCCTTCGCCAAGAAGGGCGAGGAACCATCCCCCCGGCCGATCGGCAAGGACGGCCAGTACACCGCCTTCAGCGCCGTCACCGGGGGCTACGTCCTGGCCGTCCGCAGCGACGCCCGCGCAGGCGGTGGCGGCCTGCTCGGACTCCCCGGCGCCCTCCTCGACACCCACGCGACAGTCCTTGTCGTCGACGACCCCCAAGCAGTGAACGCCATTCGCTATTGGAACTCCGACTCCGAACAGATCCTGCTGAACAAGCTGGTCCCGGTGCTGAAGACAGGGATCAAGTAGCCGAAGCACCAGACCCGCCCTGAACTGGGTCAGGGCATGCAGGGTGTTGCTGGGGACATGACGCCCATCCGCGGTGACCGACCGACGGCCCACCCGGCGTTCTGCGTGGCAATTCGAGTAGTGCACCACTCACGCCGATGCGCGCGGCATCTGCGAATCTTCGGATGACCGCCATCACCGCGATGGACGACGGCGACCTCATCGATGGGGCTTGCCCGGCAGGGAAGCGGAGTAGGGAGACGAAATGTCGGTAAAGATCGTGCTGGACGATCAGGTCACCTTTGTGACCGACCCGGTAAACCCCTGTGCAGGAGAAGAATTCACGGTCTCCTGGCAGGAGAAGAATATCGGCGACGAAGATGCCGCCCGATATCAGGACATATTCGATGTGGACGATCAAGGTTCGGGCGACAGCAAAGAGCTGCGATGCGAGCCGTTGGCGGTCGGCGAGTCGGTGAAGCGCTCGTTGGCTTTCACTCTCCCCGCAGGCAACTACGTCATGACGCTCGTCATCAACGGACAAGCGCCACTGACCCTGGGCAACGTCATCATCGACGAATGCCTCTGACCGCGCCCGCCGCATCCGTATACAGGAGAGCTGCCATGGCCGCCGGAGGCCGGTGTTCGGGTCGATCCAGCCGGAACGGACGGTGGCCTGCTCATCACGTCGATCGGGCGGGACGTCATGGCGCTGTTGCCGGGTGAAACAGACGAGGACACTGCGGGCGTCGGCGCGGTCGGCACCGGCAGCGGCCTCTCGACGGTAACGATCGACGGTGCGAACGGCGTGTCAGCGGTCATTCCGATGACCGTGAGCTGAGATCTGCTGGGCCGGAATACCGGTGGCCGAAGTCGCCGACAATCGCACCGGCCGGCTCATCCCGATCCATGGACCGGCACCGCTCACGATCGGCGTCAATTTGGAATGGATCGTTCCGTTCTGCTACAGTGGTGCAAGCGAGGCCGGACCGGCCACGCCGAACCCGAAAGGAATTCCCATGTTCTTGGTTATCGGCGCCACCGCCCACTTCGGCCGTCAGGCCGTCGACGCACTACTGGCCGCGGGGCAGCCGGTTCGGGCACTTACCCGCCGTCCCGAGTCGGCCGGACTGCCCGAGCGGGTCGAGGTAATGGCCGGTGATCTCACCCGGGAGGAAACCTTGGCGCCAGCACTGAATGGCGTACAGGCGATCTTCTTGGTCCTGCCATATCAGATGGATGCCACACCCCTGCTCGCCGCCGCGCGCAGCGCGGGCGTCGAGCGCATCGTGTTCCTGTCCTCCGGCGCGGTGGTCGACGGCGTCGACCAGCAGCCGGATGTCATCGCCCAGTACCACCGCGATGTGGAGCGCGCGATCGAGACCTCGGGCATCGCCTGGACGTTCCTGCGCCTGTTCTTCCCGGCGATCAACGCGCTGTCCTTCGCAATGCAGCTGACCGGCGGCGACGTGATCCGGGCGCCCTACGCAAACGCCACGAGCGCACCGATCCACGAGCAGGATGTCGCCGACGTCGCGGCGGCCGTACTGACAGGCGGACACGACGGCCGGATCTATGAGCTCACCGGCCCGGAGTCGCTCACCCAGGCCGAGCAGGTCGACATCCTCGGCACGGCCCTCGCGCGCCCGTTGGGCTTCGAGGAACTCGACGACGCGCCGGTCCGGGAGCAGATGGCGCAGTTCATGGACCCCGCCTTCATCAACGCCCTCTTCGATCTGATGGCCGCGACGGTCGACAAGCCCGCACCGGTCAACGCGAACGTCGAACAGCTCACCGGCCACACCCCCCGCACCTTCACGCAGTGGGTCGACGACCACACTGCCGACTTTGCCTGAACCATGTTGCCCTGAAAGCGCTTTCGTTCGAACATCTCGGGCGAAGCGCGTTCAGGGCCACTTGCCCACCATGGGCATGATTCAACCGCACCAATAGTGTGTTTTATGTCACCACAACTCCAGCATCCTCCAGATCACCGAAGGACCGAGCAATCGCCCGGCAGCTGCGGAATTCGCGCGACATTGTGGACGGAGATCATCGAAATATGTTGGGCCACAACATAAATCACTTTCCCGAACGGCGCCCGGGCGCAGCGCCGTTGAATCATCACATCCGGGCATGTCCAGCGGAAGCGACCGCGGGACCATGCGGTCACCTTTCGCCAGAACTGGGAAGTCCACTTGATCGACTTCGGCGACAACGTTTTGAATGACGTTGGCACCAAGATCATTTCGCGCATGACCGGACATAGTCGGGTCCGCGGCCAACAGTTTCGGAGAGATAGAACGTGGCAGTTTGGTTCATCACCGGCAGCTCACGAGGGCTCGGCCTGCACATCGCGCAGGCGGCGCTGAACCAGGGGCATCAGGTGGTCGCGACAGCCAGGCAACCGAAAGATGTCGAATCCGCGTTGGACGAGCACAATGATGCCCTGCTTGTCGTTCCGCTCGATGTGACCAGCGAGATCCAGGCACAGCGTGCCGCTGGGCAAGCCATCGACCGCTTCGGCCGAATCGATGTTCTGGTCAACAACGCGGGCCGGGGACTACTCGGGGCCGTTGAGGAAGCAACCGACCTCGAGGTCCGCGAGCTGTTCCAGACCAACGTCTTCGGCCTGCTCTCCGTAACCAGAGCGGTGCTGCCGATCATGCGCGGGCAGCGTAGCGGCCACGTACTGAACATCAGCTCGGTCGGCGGTTTCACGGGGGCGCCGGGGTGGGGTGTCTACAACGGCACCAAGTTCGCTGTCGAGGGCATCAGCGAAGCGATGCGGGCCGAGTTGGCCCCCTTGGGAATTCAGGTAACCATCATCGAGCCCGGCGTGTTTCGGACGAACTTCCTCGATGGTTCGTCCCTGAGGTCCGCAGGGCCGATCGCTGATTACACGCAGACAGTAGGCGCGACCCGCGACTGGGCCGCGGCGACCAACCACAACCAACCCGGCGATCCGGCCAAAGCGGCTCAGCTGATCGTCGAAATCACCGACCAGAGCGCCCCGCCGCTGCGGTTGCAGCTCGGTGCGGACTGCGTCGCCCGCGTCGAAGCAAAGCTCGACAACATGGCCGCGGAACTGGCTGCCCAGCGCGATATCGCGATGTCGACCGGGTTCGCGAGTTAAAAACTCGTCGACATCAGGGAATCACATGACAAGTGACTCCCCGCGTGACGTGAGTCCGAACCGCATCACGCTCAAATTGTCAGTATGGGACTGATATTATTTCCGAGGGGAAATTCAATGGCTAGCAAACGTCGCATTCTGGTTATCGGCGGCGGCATCGGCGGTCTGACCGCCGGTGTGGCATTGGGAAGAAAAGATATCGATGTCACTGTCGTCGAAATAAAGCCGGACAACACGGTAGCCGGAGTCGGCATCAACATTCCGGGGAACGCACTACGCGCGTTGCGGCGACTCGATCTGCTCGACGACACCGTGAACCACGGATACACCTTCGATCGGGTCGACTTCCACGACAGTGCGTCGGTGCACTTGGCCACGGTGGCGTCCAAGCTCGGTATCGACGGTGTGCCCGCCAACTGCGCGATCCAGCGCCGGGATCTCGCCCAGCTGCTGGAGAAGGCATGCGTCGACTCAGGCGTCGACATTCGATACGGCACGACGGTCGAGACTGTCACCCCCGCCGCGACCGGAGTACATGTGAGGCTCACCGATGGGACCTCGGACACCTTCGATCTCGTGGTGGCGTTCGACGGAATCCGCTCGGCGCAGCGCAAGCGGATCTTCGGCGTCGAGCCGGTGCACACCGGTTACTCGGTCTGGCGCGTGGCCCTGCCCCGACACACCGCGGTCACCAGCAACATGTACTTCCAGGGCATGGGCACCAAAGCGGGACTTTTCCCGCTGAACGAGAAGACCATGTACCTGCTGCACGTGACCCCGGAGCCCGGCAATCCGCGGCACGATCCGGAGCAGTTCTACGAGCTCCTACAGACGCGGCTCGATGGATACACCGGCCTCGTCGGAGACTTGGCGGCCGGCCTCGTGCCGACCGACGACATCGTCTACGCACCGATCGAGGAGGTCTTCCTCGGCGGCACGTGGTACCGCGACGGCGTGCTGGTCTTGGGCGACGCCGCGCACGCCATGGCACCACACCGAACCCAGGGTGCCGCGATGGCGATCGAGGACGCGGTCGCACTAGGCGAGATACTGAGCCGCCCCGGCGCAGTGGCCGAGCTGGTAGACGAGTTCCAGGAACGCCGATTCGGCCGGTGCAAAATGATTCAGGACGCGTCCAAGAATATTCTTCTTTCAGAAATGAACACCACGGACCAGGATTCGCTGGACCGGCAGATCGAATTCTTGAAGAACGATCTCGTCCGGGTAGCACACCAGGTCGACGATGAGCTCAACACGGCGTTCTAGACAACACCGACATATTCGAGAGGTTGAGCACTGTGTTCGATGTCGATTTCGACGCGCATGTTCGAAAAATGATGGAATGGCACTTCAGCGAGGACACCGGGTCGGCGTTCTGGCTGGGCAAACGCGCTGTGCTCGGGTTCGATCCGATCGAAGACATCCACAGTGGCGATGATCTGCTGCGTTTCCCGGATGTCAGCGGCGAGCTGCGGACCGTGGCAGCCACCGATCTCATCCCCCGAGGCGCCGGCCCCGACCAGGTGTTCCGGGTGTACGAATCGGGCGGAACGACCGGCGCGCCCAAACGCATCATCGATGGCGGATACCGGTCGCGCATGGCTGTGTGGGCGTGGTCTCGGCTTCGGGCCCATGGAGTGCAGGATTCGGCGAACTGGCTGCACCTTGGACCGGCGGGCCCACATGTGGTCGCCTTCGACACCGCGGGTTACGCGGCACTGGGCGGTGGCATGCTGTACACCATCGATCTTGATCCCCGCTGGGTCAAAAAGCTCATCGCCGAAGGTCGCCACTCCGACGCGGACGACTACATAGAACATCTGCTCGACCAAGCCTACGAGGTGTTGAGCACCCAGCCGATCAGCGTGCTCAACACGACGCCTCCGCTGCTGGAAGCCATCTGCGCGAGACCGGAGCTCCTGGCGTTGGTCGCGGCCAAGATCGAGACAATCGTCTGGGCCGGAACATCTTTCAGCGCGGAGAGCCTGCGCCAGGCCGAAGAGGTCTTCTTTCCCGGTATCCGAATCGTCGGGATCTACGGCAACAGCCTGATGGGGGTCGCCCCGCAGCGACCGAGACAGCCTGGCGACGAGCACCGCTGTGTGTTCGAGCCGTTCCACGAGACGACCCGGCTCGATCTGGTGGCCGTGGATGGACAGCCGGTCGACTACGGCAGTCGTGGCCGGGTACGGATGCACCTGGTCAGCGAGGAGATGTTCCTGCCGAATGTGTTGGAACGCGACACCGCGACCCGGGTCGAGCCCGTCGCCGGCGGACCGGATGGACTCGCCGACGTCCGCCCCATCCGCACGATCGATGACGTCGACGTGGTGGAAGGGGTGTACTGAAATGGCCGTGCCGACAATCGAACCCGTCATCCATGGTCGCTCGGCGATCAGCTCGGACCGATCGCCGCTCATCGATGTGTACGGCCAGCAGCTGGCCGATGTCGGCGTGCTTCCCCGGCTCGGGGTGCAAGCCGCAGTAGACCAGCTGCGTCGAGCTGCCGACGGGCAGCGCTGCGATCCGGCGATCTTCGCGCGAGCGGCACGGCTGTTCGCGGAGGCGGAGCTCGATGGGCAATCTGTCGAGCAGTACGTCAGCCAAGTCGTGCGCGGTACCGGTCTTCCCGCTGCCACGGTCCAGCGCGCGATCGTCGATATGGTGGCCGAATTGGCGGCGCTGCCGCGCATCACCGAGTCCGAACTACCTGCACCCCTCGCCACACCGGGCCACCGCACCCGGTGGGTGCCTGCGGGCGGTGTTTTCGCGGCGATCATGGCGAGCAACCATCCGCTGCCCCACTCGACCTGGGTGCAAGCGCTTTTCGTCGGTTACAGCGTGGCGGTCCGCCCAGGCAGCCGCGACCCCTTCACCCCGGGCAGGCTGATCGCGGCGCTGCTCGCCGCCGGGCTGCCCGCCGAGAAGGTGGCGCTGCTGCCGTGCACCCAGGCAGTGGGCTCGTTCCTGCTCCGCAGTGTCGACCGCGGGATCATCTACGGCGATGACGCCGCAGTGCGGGATTGGCGGGACCGCCGCCACGTCACCACGCGGGGACCGGGCCGCTCCCGAGCATTGCTGGATTGTCCGCTCACCGAAACGATCCTCGACCATCTGGTCACCTCGGCCGCCTACGACGGTGGCACCCGGTGTACCAATTTGTCCGCCGTGCTGACGAGCGGTCCCGTCGCGGAAACAGCCGACCGGCTCGCTGCTCGGCTGGCGCAACTGCCGGTGCGACCGGCCATGGACCCGACCGCACAGTTGCTGGTGGTCGGCCGTGAACGCGCCGATGCGATGAAACGCCTGATCGCGAAACTCGTCACCGAACTCGGTGACCACAGCACGCCGCATTACGGCGGTGATTTCATGGTCGATCTCGGCGACGGTTCCTTCCTGCCACGCCCGATTGTCCTGTCCGCCGAAGCCGCAGACCATGCCGCGGTGGGAATGGAGCTGGGCTTCCCCTTCGTCGTAGTGGCCCCGTGGACCGAACCAGACGGCGTGCGCTCGCTGAGCCCGGCCCTCGTGCTCAATCTGTTGACCGACAACGACGATATCCGGGAGCGCGCGATCGCGGACCCCGGAATTCGCAAGATCACGTGCGGGACGGCATTGCCATGGGAACTGATCCCTGGAATTCCGCACGACGGGAACTACTCCCAATTCCTCCTCGAGCCCAAGGGCATCATCGCGGCCTGACCGCACCTAGATCAGATAGATGGATTTCCGCATGAACCGACAGACCGTGCAGCTGGGACCGACCGTCCGAATGCTGCTCGCCTGCGACGGCTCGACCACAGTCTTGCTCGAAGCCCTTACTGGTGAAACTCTGTTCGTCCGGGTCGACGCCCAGGGCGAGACGTCACCCGAATTCCTCTCGGACACAATCCGGAACGCATTGGCACTCGACACCGACGCACCCGTGCTTGAACGCCGATCCTGCCTGGTAACCAGCGAAGACGAAGTGGTCAGCGTCAACCACCTCGTCACCGACAACATCACCCGGCGCCGGATGGGCAGCCCCGACACCTCGATCCCCTTCGGCATGCAGCTACGTCAACAGCGAATTCCGCAGTATCGCGCGCAAGTGTCCAGCGGATTGGCGCCGTGGCGGGGAAGCGACGAACCGACCCTGTCGGCATTCAAGTCCTACATCATCCACGATGCCGACGGTGGCCGCACCTACGTGCACGAACACTTCAATCCACGACTGGTCCAACTCGGCGACGACGCGGCGCTACGGGCACTGCCCGCCGGACTTGTCCACGAGGGGCTGCCGATCCGAATACCGTTGCCTTCGTAAGGCCGTTTCCGCGTCCGGTCACACTCACGTCGAGGAGATGTAGCCGGTCAGGATGCGCTCGTGACCACGCACAAGGCCAGATCCGGAAGTCTTGCGGATCTGGCCTTGTGTTCGGAGCAGAACAGGACTCGACCGGCCGAGAAAGCGCCCGTGATTGTTATGCGGCCTGCGGGATCGGCTGCCGGGGTCGCCCGTGGGCGAACCGGCGCATGATCGGTAGGTCGACCCACTTATAGATGGCAGCCGCGGCTAGTAGGGACAGCGCGAAGCAGAGTGCGGTGCATCCGAGCCAGCCGAGGAGTCCGAACTGTCGTCCGCCGATGACCAGTCGGCTGACCAAGACCATGACAGGGAATTGGATCAGGTAGAACGCGTAGGAGACGTTGCCGAGCCACACCATCGGCCGGGATGCGGTGAACCCGGTGATGCCCTGCAGATCCCGAACAGCGACCGTGGCGATCAGGGCGCACATAGGGCCGACCACCAGGGCCGACATTTTGAAGGTCACCGGCACCACATACGTGGCGGCGTAGGTGATCGCGACCGCGACCAGTGGCAGCGTCAGCCGGGTATTGCGCCACTGCCCCTCGATCACCATGCGTGCTGCGATCATGCCGACGAAGAACTCGGGCAGCCGCGAGAGCGGGAAGTTGTAGCTGAACCAGTACGACCGCACGACCGGGATGTCTTGTTGACGGAACCACGCCTGCGAGGCATGCAGATCAGTCGACGGGGACACATCGCCGGGGACAAGGCGCGGGACGAACGGGTTGGCAGTGCTGGAGGGACCGTCGAGACCGAAGTGGTAAGCGATGTTCATCAGGATGATGAATGCCAGCAAACCGATGACCCAGTGCAGCAAGCGCTCGATGCGAATACGTCGCACCAACGGCAGGACCAGCGGGAAACTCAGATAGAACAGCAGGTCTGCGGCCAGCGACCACGACGGGACGTTGAGCCCGCCCACCGTCGTCCATTTCGGAAGCCAGGTGTGAATCAGCAGCACATTCGGCACCCAGACCACGGCGCGGCTCAACGGCACAGCGGCCACCACGATCATCATCGCGGCGGCGACCAGATGGCTGGGGTAGAGCTTGAGTATGCGGCGGCGCAGGAAGGCCACCGTGGTGGTGCCGGGCCGGAAGGACCAGTAAATGATGAAGCCCGACAGCACGAAGAAGAACGTGACAGCGGTTGCGCCGAACTGCATCGGCAGGAAGTTCCGATGGATTGTGCGGAACAACTCCGACTTCTGGAACGGGTAGGTAGGTAAGAACACCAGCGCGTGCAGCACGAAAACCGCCGAGGCCGCCCACCATCGCGCCCCGGTCAGGCCGGGCAGATTCCCGCCCGGCCGAACCGTACTCGACGAGCCGGCGGCAGCGGAAACCGTGGGTGAAAGCGCCGAGGTGCTCGGCGCTTCCGTGTCCGATGTCGTCACTTGGAGATCCAGTCACGCAGCGCGGCCGCCATGACCGCGTCGCCCTTCGCGGTGGGGTGCAAAGGCATTCCGAGGAAGTCGGCGCGGGGATCGAACACCCCGTTGACCCACGGATCCTGCGAACACAGGCCATGTCCCGCGGTGATCGGCTTGGCGTTGAAGAACTCCAGTTTCAGGATCTCGGCCGCCTCGCGCTGCGCTCGGTCGAGCCGGTCCATGTACTCCACCACGGCCGCACCACGGTCCTGGACGAAGGCACCCACGCCGAGAATGTTGACGCACAACTTCTGTGTTTGCGCGGGGACCAGTTCCGGATAGCCGACCAGCACGATCCGTGCCTGCGGCGCGTAATAGCGAATGTAGTCGATCACGGTCCGAATGCGGTCGGCGTACTCTTTCCCGGTCACGGCCCGGTAGTCGGGGCTACGACCCTGCTCGGCGGCTTCGAGACCACAGCCGTCGGTCAGGTTGAGGATGCACGGATCCATCGCGGTCCACAGCATGGTCTTGTTCGTGCCCCAGGTGTCGTTCATACCCAGCTGAATCGCCACCACTTTGGTGTTCGGACCGAACGCCCCCGCCTTGTCGGCCAGACGCGCCTCGTGTATCAGGTTGTAGGCGGTCTGGCTCTGGATCGAGGCACCCGAGCACGAGACGTCCATGAATTCCGGTGTCCCGTGGATCCCCATCAGCTGGCTCAGCTGGGTCGGCCATGCCGACGGACCGCGACGGCACTCCTTCTCATCACCATTGAGCCGAACGCCGTTGGCGGTGTAGGAATCGCCGATCACTACAAGCGACTTGCCAGCGGCCGGTGGCTTCTCCGGTTCCGCGGAGGCAACCGCCGCGCTACCGCCGAGCAGCGCGACGGTGACGGCCGAAAGAATGACATGAAAAAGCCTGGTCGTCCGCACAGAGCCGCGGACATTTACACCGAACTGCATAAAAACTCGCACACCAATCTTCTCGGTCAGTAACCGGGATGCGGCTCGAAACCAGGGTCCGGCAGTGTCGGCGGGGCGGGCTTCTCCGCGGGCGCTGTCTGCTTGGGTTGTTCCTGAGGCACAGTCTGCTTGGGTGGCTCCACAACCGCGGGCGTCGTCGGCACCGGGCTCGGCACCTCGACCTCGCTGCTCGGCGGGCTCACCGGAGGCGGCACCGGCACCGAGCTCGACTCGGGGGCCGCGCTCGTCACGGGCGGAGCGACAACTGTGGTGGACGTCTTTGCAGGTTCCCCGCCATCCGAGTCGCTACACGCGGTCACACTCGACAAACCGATCACGGCAAGGGAGAGAACTGACAGAACAACAGGAGATCTACTCACAAACATCCTTCATCATCGAAATAGCCTCGTAGACAGCCATGCTGAACCAGAAGAGTTGGCATCAAGTCCGGATCGGGCAACAGCCTCGAATTGGCATGCCGACTCTAGCCGAAGATGTCGCTGTGTGCGACCGGCACCATCGACGGCGTGCTCGACCTCGACCAGAGCGTCATATCATGGCGCGCAGCGGCCCGCGGCTCGACACCCATCGCGGTCAGTGCAGTCGAGTGATACGGAGTGCCGGGGGTGTGGATGGCGTGCTGCGGGCCGAACGTGGGCGTCGCGCCAGAAACGCTGCAGGCCGTTGTGCCGTCGTGCCGCGTTACCGCCCGAGCGTGCGAATATCTCGTCGACCGCTGCCACCGCCCGCCACGCGCGACGACTCTGGTTACGCCGCACCAGCGAACGGTCTTCGAAAGCGATCGGCCGACCGGCGTCGGCCAGGTCGTAGTGGCGGCTGACGCCCGTCCAGCAGCTGGGTGCGTGAGGCCGCGATCTCGGCGGCCACCTCGGAGATCGCATACAGGACGTACGGGTCATCCTTGATTTCCGTGCCCATCGCCGTCACCCGCTCGCGCTGGTAGGCCAGGTGCGCGGCGAGCGCGCCCTCGGCGGTACCGACGACCGCGGCGGTGACGCCGAGCGGGAACATCGCCCAGAACGGCAGTTTGTAGACGGTGTCGGTGCGCCCGGCTCGTTCCGCGGCGAACTCGCCGGTCGTGATCTCTTCGGAACTCCAGCGCCCGGTCAGGAGGTAGCCGCCGTCGGTCGGTGTGGCCACGCCCTGCGCCGCATACGGCGAGGCGATCCAGGTGTCGGGATTCTCGCCCCACACCTCGTTCTGCCTCCTGCGGTCCATCAGCGCCATCTCCCACGGGTGTACGCCACCCACCCCGCACACCCAGCCGGTCGAACCGCAGCGCTGTGCCACCGCCATGACCGCCTCGGCGAAATCGCGCGGGTGTGCGGCGTAGCCACCGAAGTCCGTGGGTTGCAGCAGCCGCATAGCGCAGGTCGGGACACGGAAGTAGCACGCACGTCGCTATGACCAGAGGTTCCACGGAGCGGCAGGCCGGGACCCCGGCAAGGGAATCGCCCGGGTCGGGATCCGCGAGTTCCAGGAATCCCGCACCCGAATCGCGAGTGAGCCACTTCACGCCGAACAGTCTTGCTACATACCCCCAGGGGGTATAAATTCGCGGTGTCGAACGAACACGACCGGAGAGGCCAGGGCGATGACCGCACAGGCGGACACCCCGATCACCACGGCGCACACGGATATCGCACCGCCGATGCCGGGCACGATCGTGGACTGCCGGATGGAGATCACCGACCCCGAACCGCCTGACCACCCACGCCCACTCGCCGATTTTCCCGACAGGAGCCCGACATGTCCCGATGCCGTTGTCCCAGCACCCGCGATCCCCCCAACTCATTCCAAGGATGTGTTCCCGATGCGCTCCATGCCCATGATCGCCACACTGTTCAGCCATCGTGACTACCTTCGACTGTTCACCGCCCAGGTGTCCGCTCTGTTCGGCACCGGGCTGACTACCGTCGCACTCGGGCTGCTCGCCTACGAGCTCGCCGGAGCCGACGCAGGCGCCGTCCTAGGCACCGCACTGACCATCAAGATGCTCGTCTACGTGACGATCGCGCCGATCGTGGCGGCCTATGCCGACCGACTCCCCCGCAGGCTTTTCCTGGTGGCGCTCAACGTGATTCGCGCCGCCATAGTGCTGGCACTGCCGTTCATCGACCAGGTGTGGCAGATCTACATACTGATCGCGGTGCTGCAAACCGCCTCGGCCGCCTTCACCCCCACCTACCAGGCGATCATCCCCGACATCTTGCCCGACGAGCGTGAATACACCCGAGCGCTGTCGGCCGCACAACTGGCCGCCACGATGGAAACGCTGCTGAGCCCGATGCTCGCCGCTGCGGCACTCGCCGTGATGAGCTTCCACTGGCTATTCGTCGGCACCGCGATCGGATTCGCCATCTCGGCCGCCTTGGTGATCACCACCCGTATTCCGGACGCGACCACCGCCACGCAGGGCTCCTTCCGCGAACGGATCACGGTGGGCATGCGAATCTTCGTCGCGACACCACGCCTGCGCGGCCTGCTCGGACTGAACCTCGTGGTCGCTGCCGCCGGATCGGTGATCATGGTCAACACCGTCAACTACGTCCGCGACACCCTCGGCGGCACGCAGTCCGGCGTGGCGATGCTCCTGGCCGCCAACGGATTCGGCACCATGATCATCGCACTCTCGCTGCCCCGGATCCTCGATCGAGTCGGTGCCCGGCCGGTGATGTTCGCGGGAGCGGCCACGCTGATTACCGGACTCGGCTCGGCCATCGCGCTGTCCACCGCCGATGTCGGCGACTGGCGATGGGGTGCCGCGATCGCGGTGTGGGCCCTGACCGGTTCGGGCACCGCGGCAGTGCTGACGCCGACCGGGCAGGTCCTGCGGCGATCGTCGCAACCCGCCGACCGCCCCGCGCTCTTCGCGGCGCAGTTCTCGCTGTCACACCTCGCCTGGTTGATCACCTATTTGATCGCCGGATGGCTGACCACCGCCGCCGGATTCACCACCACCTGGATCACGCTCGCGGTATTCGCGGGAGCGGGAATCACTGTGGCACTGCGGATGTGGCCACGTCACGACCCTGCGGAGCTGACTCATCTGCATGAAGTCGACACCACCATCGCCCCGGCCAGGCTGCTCGGCGCCGATCGCGTCGACGAACGCCACTACCGACACACCCACATCTTCGTCATCGACGCCGAACACCGCCGCTGGCCGACACCGCCGCGGCGGCACCTGGAAACTGCCGCAGCGGCCTAACGATCGACACTGCATGTGGCGAGATACGCAGCGGGCATACTGTTTTCGGGTGCCCGCTGCGCCTGGTCGTCCGACCGTCTCAATGTTCCTCCGGCCAGCAGAAAACTGGCCATGGAGGGCGCCGGTTGGTTGCGAACGGCGCGACCACTCTCGCTACCCACACTGTCCAGTGGCACGTGCGGACAAACGGTGGTCGATCGACGCCACCGCCGACGAGTCACAGAATGTTCGGCGAGTGCCTCGCGAAACCGGGCGACTTCGAGCACAATCGAGCGATGCTGGGGAGGGCGAGCGCAGTCGGCACACGGGCACGCACCAAGGCGGGCGCGCTGCGCGCTCGGATAGGCAAGCGCAGCAAAGTAATCGGCCGGCGAGCCGGCCGGACCGGGCTGTTTCCCGCCGTCGTCTTCGCGCTCGGCTTCGGCCTCGTCGTCGCCATCGTGTCCAACGGATTCCTGCGCTGGATCACGCCCACCAGCGCGGATGCGGCCGCCCCGATCGACATCACCCGAGTCTCGTTGACCATTGTCGCCGGCGTGGGCGGCATCGTCGCTCTGGTCATCGCCTACCGCCGCCAACGTGACATCGAGCAGAGCCGGTTTGTGGAACGCTTCGGCGCGGCCGCCGCACAACTCGGCGCCTCGGATGTCGCGGTCCGCATCGCCGGGGTGTATGCCATGGCAGGCGCCGCCGACGAATCCGATGGCCTGCGTCGACAGCAATGTATCGACGTCCTCTGCGGCTACCTACGCCTGCCCTACGACCCCGACCACGGCCGCAGTGGCCGGACCAAACTCGTGACCACCATCCCCCGGGTCGACAGCGGACAAGACCGCGGCGAAACCGAAGAACACCTCGAGTACCGACAGAACGACCGCGAAGTCCGCCAAACCATCGTCCGGGTCATCGCAGGCCATCTCCAGCCGGAAGCCGAATACTGCTGGTCGACAAGTAATTTCGACTTTCGCACCGCCCACTTCGAAGAGGCTGCGTTCGACGCAGCGACCTTCTCCGGCCGCACCTGGTTCGATAAGGCCACTTTCGACGGCCGCACCTGGTTCGATAAGGCGACCTTCGACGGCCCCACCGGGTTCGACGGGGCGACCTTCAACGGCGGCGCCGCGTTCGGTGGAGTGTCCTTCCATGGCCGCACCGGGTTCAGCGAGGCGATATTCAACGACAACGCCGAGTTCCACACAGCGACGTTCGATGGCGAGGCCGTGTTCTACCGAGCGACGTTCAACGGCCACGCCAAGTTCCCCAAGGCGACATTCACCGAGGCCGCCGGGTTCTACAGAGCAAGGTTCAACGGCCACGCCCGGTTCCACAGCGCTTCTTTCAATGGCGGCACCGTATTCCACGGAGCCACGTTCAACGGCCACGCGGGGTTCGACGAAACGACGTTCGACGAGGCCGCCGACTTCGGCAAGGCGATGTTCAACGGCCCCGCAGGGTTCGGCGGAGTGGCATTCTCCGGTCCGACCACGTTTTCGAATACCGACTTCGGTTCCGAGCGGATTACCTTCGACGCCCCCCAACGGTGGGGGCCACCTGCGCCAGAATTCGACTGGGATCAGCAGGTGGCGGAGAAGCCGATGAATATCGAGCCGCAGGACTGGCCGCCGGCGGCAACACCGGCGCAAGGCCGCTGAGCTCAGCATTTCTATCGCAGGGCGACCTTGCTAGCAAAGTCCAGTTATAGGTCCGATCGCTGCTCGGGTGGTGGCGTGCAGCAGTGGCTCACACACGCCGAAGACGTGCGTGAGCGCCCAGTCCACCAGAGGAGCCATCGGCCAGCCGGCGTTCAAGCCGGCGGACGGCCTGCTCGCGAATCCGACCAGGGGCTGACGATTCGGGGACGCAGTACAGCCCGAAGTGGATGACGCAGAAGCGGAAGGCGATGCATGTCAACGGATGCCACGCATGGCCTGGGTCCTATTGATCTGGGTACCAGTCGTCCCAAGGGGACTCGTATCGCAGGTAGTCGTCGAGCGGCGACACTCGAAGGTCGCGCCAAGAGGCCGGGTTGCGCGAATCCAAATGAGGCGGCTGCGAGCTAGACAGATATATGGCACCGATGACGGGATCTGGTGGCGTGGCACTAGGCGCGGATGCTCTGGCGGGCTGCGGCGGATCCGCGTAAACAGCCGCGTACGGGTTGTTGTCACCCGGCAGAATGGGAGCGTAGACGCCCCGATCCTCGAAGTCTTCGAACGGCCAGAAAGCTTGCGACGTCTCGTTTTCCAGGTCTTCTCGCCTGGGCCCGTTGTCCGACCCGTCGTCCATCACCCAGCTGGCCTGGTTCTGATCAACGAGCAGCGCAGGCTCACTCCGCGAGATCGGATCTGATGGATCGGCGGCCGGGACCGGTTCGGAACCTTGCGGCCTCGGCGGCCTTCCACGTTGCGCTGGGTCCTGACTCGACGACGGAGCATCCTGCTGTTGAACGGCCGTAGCAGCGGATGTCGCAGGAGAGCTGGATTCCGGCTCGTCGTGGTCATCGGCTGCCTGTCCAGGAATGGCCTGCATGCCCGGTTCAGCTCGGAGTTCGTCAACAGTGGCACGCATCAGGTCGCTGGCATCGGCCATGGCGTGCTTATGTAACTCAACGATGCGATCGGCCAAGTGTTGCGGGTCAAGATGCATTCCGAATTCGTTGAGCCGGACCGCATACAGAGCACCATTCGCGCCGACTTCGACCGTCACCGAGCGATCACCCCACGAGGAAATCCCACGAATGCGTGTCAATGCCTCCTGCAGCCGATCTAAGTGCGCCCGCCCCTCATCCCCCATACCACACCTCGCCTCTCCCCAAGGGAGCATAGCGGGTTATCGACTACTAAGCGATCAACCTGACGACCGAGAATCGGTGTGCCCGCCAGGTTTTGGCAACTTGAGTTCGCGGCGACAGCGCTGGCCACACTGACTGGCTCGACAAAGGCGCGGCCCCATCCGGGTCCAGTACCGGCTCGGTGAAGTCGCGATCAACCAGGTCCACACGACGTTGCGCGCCGATCCTGCCCATTCGACGGGCACGGGCCACTTCTCTCCGGTTGCCACCAGCGCCAGGTTCACTCCGAAGCCGAGGACATATCGCCATTTCGGGACCGCGATCCGCACCCGTCGGCCGTGCTGGCTACTTCCCGGTCATTTTTTCTTGCAGCGCCCACATGAGCAGCTCCGGGCGATCCAGCAGGTCAACAGGATTCGGCATTTCGGCAGACTTCTTGTGAGCCCGTTGCTGTTCGGCGCGATTGCGCTGTCGCTTCCATTCCTGCGCGGCAAGCTCGCGAGATGCCTGTTGTGCGGCCTTGTCTATTCGCTCGAACTGATCCCGTATGTGCTTGACCGCCGACTCGTGCTGACCAGCGATATGTTCAAGCCTGACAATCGAATTCAATCTTCTGCCTCCTGCTGGCCGGTTACGCCCTCGACGCTCGGCGTCAGAGTCAACCTAGGATCTGGGCGCTGCTCCTTATCGCCGCCGGAGCGAGGCGGAACAATTGGCGGTAAGCCCATCAGCGAACTTTGAACCGACTGGGGAACGCTCGCCGGCGCGGTGGATGTCGCGGCCCCGGCGGTTTGGGTGCCCGTGGGAGCGGGGTCGATGGTGACCGGAGCTTTCGTCGGGTCGGCGGCCTTGGTCGGGTCCGCAGCCTCGGCGGGATCGGCCGCCGGGTCCGCGGCTTTGGTCGGGTCCGCGGCGTTGGTGGGGTCGGCAGCGCTAGTCGGGTCCGCGGCGCTGGTCGGGTCCGCGGCGTTGGTCGGGTCCGCGGCGTTGGTCGGGTCCGCGGCGCTGGTCGGGTCCGCGGCGTTGGTGGGGTCGGCAGCGCTGGTCGGGTCCGCGCTGTTGGTGGGGTCGGCGTTCTGGTCGATCAGTTTGTCGACCGAGTCGAGCACCTTCGCGATGCCTTCGCCACCCGCCTTGATAGCTTCGCCAGGAGCCTTGATGATGTCGTCGAGATCATCATCGAGCGTGCCGATGGCCGTGATCAGGTCGGGAAGGCTGCCGGTGATCTTGCTTGCCGCAGTAATGACGTTGGCGATATCGCCGGGTCGCCACTCTCCAGCTTTGCCCATATCGGTGCTTGTGGGATCAGTGGCCTCGGACGGATCAGTCGCCTTCGACGGATCAGTCACCTCAGAAGGATCAGTCGCCTTCGACGGATCAGTCACCTCAGAAGGATCAGTCGCCTTCAGCTGACTTGCGACTGTCTGCAGCGACTCTGCGACCGCATTGTGAGATGCACTGTTCAAGCTCGAGACCGCCAGGACCTTGTTCTCGACATCCGGTTTGAACACAGAATTGAGCCACTGCGTTGCGTACTCCTGAGGATCAAGCGACATCGTTACCGCCACCAGCGGGGTATTCGGGAAGGATGGACCGCAACATGGCTGCCGCCTGCTCGGTACTGGCCCCGCCGAAGCCGTTCTTGGCGTAGTCGATGAGCTGGCCGATCTGCTGAGCGGAGAGACCCGCGACTGTATCGGTCAAATCTTGCTGGATAGTTGCCGCCTTCTCCGATACGACGCGTTCGAGGGTGTCAGCGGCGGCGGCGACCGTTTTCGCCGTTGCCGACAGCGTTGCCGTATCAGTGGCCATGCGTTCACTCAGCTTCGACTGCGCCAGCGTCGCCGCCGCAGAGCCCGCAGAATCACTCCATAGAGCATGCAATTGGGGGAGCTTCGCCTGCTGATCTACGGCTTGTTCGGTAAGCGTTGCCGACAGCTCGTCGCTCAGTGTCGCGGCATACGTCCGAAGTGCTGCCACGCTCATGCCCTTCTGCTGCTGGTACTCATCGATCAGCGAGTCCGGGCTCATTCCGTTCGGATCACTACCCGTCCAGTCCCGATACAGCGACATGAGCTGGCCGAAGGATTGCAGCTTGCTGAGCCCCTCAGCCAGGACTTGGTCGACATCGCTGCTGCCCTGGCTAGTGAGCGCGCGCATTAACCGGCTCCGCCGACAGCGTTGATATCGGCAGCCGTGGTCCCGTCCACACCGGTGATCGCGGTGGTGCTCAGCGCCAAACTACTGGCGGTCTGCTCGACGGCTACCGCCCAACTCGAGACCTGCTGACCAATAACTTCCATCGCCGCCTGAATCTGCTTTCCGTACGCCTGGTAGTCCCGGCCCGCTTGCGCGGGAGCGAACTCCGCAGCAGCGCTGGTCAATCGCCCCGCACTGCCGGAAAGCAACTGACTCGACTGGGTTTGCGCACCAGCCAGTAGCCGAATGCCTTCGGCGTTCATCTCCACGACAATCCCCTCCCACAGGTTCTGATGCTCAGATCGACTCGCAACATCGAGTCGTGTTGAGGCAAGCCCTGTCGACATCCTGGCATCGACGGTGATGACCAAGTCATGTCGGGCTCGATGGTCCCCATCCGGTCCCCCTGCCTCCGAGATCTGTTGCGTCACTGATCTTTGACGCCGCAGGCTCCGGATCGGTTCCATCGATCTCGAAAACGTTTCTGATCCGCCGATAGGCCAGCGGCATCAGGCCCGGGGTGGGCAAGAACCGGACAGCAGTATGTGCGGGCATCGACGGGCATGGTTGCCTCAGTCTCGCGCCACCGCCTGGAAGGGGCGAAGTACGCTGCTGCATCGCGAGATCCACGACTTGCCTGGAAGTGCGTGAATGTGTTCGCGGTTGCCGCCGCGGCTATGCCGGTGAATTTCGACGTCGGCTATCGGCGAACTATGGCGTCGGTCGGCGAGACCTGAGATCGGTTCGTATCGGCAAAAGTGAGGTCGCGGACCGCGAGTATCTCACCAACTGGGCGCGTCTGTTGACCGCGCTCTGATGCCGACGAGTGTGCATCGGCCGCGGATTCGGACCTCGAACACGTGGTGTTGGTGTCATGAGCGGGGACGTGGAGCGGATAGTGTGCCAACCAGCCAAAAGTTCCTAGTCGTTGCCGTCGCGATAGGAGGAAACCCGTCATGGGAGTTCGTAGTCGTGCACTAGGTGGGGTGTTGGTAACGGTGATGGTGTGCGCGGGGCTGTGGTGTGGCGGGGGGACAGCTGCCGCGCAAGATATCGACTGGCATAGCGACAGCACGCTGCAGTGCGCCAAGATGCACTGGGCGGAGATCAAGAAGGTCGTGGACCCCTTGCTGCCGACCGCGCCGCTGATCCTGTCGTCTGATCAACAAGCCAAACTGAATTCGCTGTTGAACAGTGCCAAGGTCATGCCATCGGAACCGAGCGATGATTGGCTCCGAGCGCTCCCCGACGCTGTTCCCCAGGAGCTTCTCGACCAGATTGCCGGAGAGATCATTCGATCCTGTCTCGCAGAGTCCTAGCCGCATCAACGAACCACACAGCCGTCTGGGCCATTAGTCCCGCCCCGGAGTGGGCGGGACTACCGCTGTCGGTACCCGAAGAAGTCCGCCGGGCGCGCAGTTCGACGCGACCTCGGGGCGGTTGTCACGCAAGATCACGACGTCAGATTTCGCCGAGGCAACCTCGTGGCCGCACTTGGGCCGGGCGTGAGCAGCACGGCCAGGCCTGGACCGGCGGCGGGCACGTTCAGGCCGCGTGCTCGCAATCGGCACGATGGTGGCACAGTGAACCAGAGGCGTGCACGAGCGAGGAGACAAACCATGAGCGGCCGTACCCCCAGTCAGTGGGAGGAGCTCACTGCGGCTGACCCTGCGCATTCGACGTGGTACGTGGAGCGGTTCCGGACAATGACGGCCGAGGGCACGGATATCGTCGGGGAGGCGCGGCTGGTCGACGCGATGCTCGACCGCAATAGCCGAGTCCTGGACGCGGGGTGCGGTCCAGGACGTGTGGGTGGCTATTTGCACCGAGCTGGTCACGTCGTGGTGGGCGTCGACGTCGACCCGGTGTTGATCGCTGCGGCGGAGCAGGACTATCCCGGTCCGACGTGGATAGTCGGTGATCTCGCCGAACTGGACTTGCCGGGCCGTGGGATCGCCGGCGATTTCGATGTCATCGTGTGCGCGGGAAACGTGATGACATTTCTGGCGCCGTCCACTCGGGAGTCCGTGCTGGCCAGGTTCGCCCGTCACCTCGCCTCAGCCGGTCGGGTGGTTGTGGGGTTCGGCGCCGATCGTGGCTACGAGTTCCCGCAGTTCCTGGCCGACGCCGAGGACGCCGGACTCACAATGGATTTGCGGCTTTCGACGTGGGACCTACGCCCATTCACCGACAAGTCCGACTTCCTGGTGGCCGTGTTCTCGCGCGCGGATTGAAGCATGCCCAGCCCCAGGGGATCCCGAACCCGACTGGGCTCTATCCGTTCCTCTGCAGCACCGAACACCCGCTATGGTCGCTGCCCACGGTGATCGAACCGGCCGCCGGGAGCCTGTTTCCCCGGCCCGTGTTCGGCGAGGCTCGGCGACACGCTCGGTTTCGATGTCGATGTCGATGTCGATTTACGTTCTACGACAGGGGCTTACGGCCAGGAGTTGGTGGCCGACGTCCGGTCCGATCTCCGGCATTTGGCCCCGGATCTGCTGCGCTGGCACCTGCCGAGGGTTGCTCCAGATGGTTTGCTCCGGCCGGGATTGACGATCACGCTCGCTCGTTACCCTCGTGACAGAGCCGGTTTCGTGCATCTAGTGGTCCGCACCCCGCCGGCTTGGGCGGATTCGCGGCAGCGGGTCGGCCTCGCGCTGTGGGATGGACCCGGTACCGCAACCGGCTTGCATCCGCATCCCCGGCCGGACCGGCGTTTCCGGATGGACCTGCACCGTCACCTCTGGGATGCACGCAGGGCCGAGGAGCTGGGCGTACGGTGTGGAGCCGAACCGGGCGCCGACCGGTCGGCGCTGGACCAGGCTCTGCTCGAGATAGTGCCGCGGGATCGCGGCTACGCCGTTGATCGCTGGGGCGCCGAGGCGCGAATCCTGCTCGATTCCGAAGGGCCGCAGGAGAATACGTTTCTTGTGCGGTTGGGTGCCCGGCAACGGGTGATTGCCGAACTGGGGCCTGCTAGCTTGCGGATCGCGACGACATATCCGGCCGGAGCTGTCTCCGCGCTTCCGGTATTGCCCGACGCCGCGACCTGGCAACCACCCGACCTGGAACTGCTTCGCACCGGCGCGATCACCGAGCCGTGTCGCCGCACCGTCGTGGGCCTGTTCTGCCGGGCCCCTTCGAGAAGCGAACGCAATAACGATTACGTTCCGGACAGACCACCGACGTGGGCGCGAGTCATCGAAATCGGCTAGCTGATCACGCGGGGTCGAGGATCTTGAATGCGTGAAAGTGCCGATTATCGTGCGATTGATCTGCCGTGGTCTCCGAACGGTCTACGGCGTTGGAACCAGACAATTGGTGACTCCCGAGTAGGAGTAGGACCAGGAGGAACTCGAATTTTGACAGACCCATTTATTTGACAGACACGCGTGAGGCCGGTCTGCTCATCAGGCGGATAGCCAACAGAGCAATCCAAATTCCTCCGGCAATGATCCCAATTCGTTCAATAAGCCCTGTTGGTCCCCCGTCTGACAATTTGGCACTGAGAACGAAGGCGACATAAGAGGCGGCGACCAGCAGACCAGTGGCAACCGAATACCAGGACCAGCTACGCCCTTCGAGCTCCTCATCGTGCCGTGCCAGCACGAAGCAAGCCGCAATCAGCGAAGTGAACTGAAGCAGACCGAAGAGACTATGAATGGCGCCGTGAATGGTTAGCGCGCTCGACGCTCCTGGTGGGTAACCTAGCGACGGGTCGGGAAGGATAGGCCCGATGGCGACGAAGGTGAGGCCATAGATGCCGAGCAGGATGGGCCCCCAGGTGGAACCGCGTCCTGTACGCAGACGCAGCCTCATCCCGATGGCAAAAGCGAGCAGGAGCGCTCCGGTGACGATGTAGTTGGTGATTTGCATCCACCCACCAGGCCCCAGTTCGAGGTTGCTGTCGGGGACTATCCAGGCGTTGTAGCCAGGGCGTATGGCCCCAAGGATGAGAACGACAACAATGTTGAGCAGCGGAGCAATGACACCGCAAGCGAGCAGCAGTCTCATCGCCGCTGACTGCCCTCCGGCACTTTGTGCTGAGGTATCCATATGATTTTCTCCTTTGCCGCAAGAATACGGCTGTTACGATCGCGTGTTTCTTTATGAGCATTTCGACGGACCCGCTGCAATCAGCCGCCTACGAGCTCGCCATTGTCGTTCCGGCCTCTGCGGTGTGGCATTCGCCGCGTCGGGGAAGGCAGTGAGGGAGAGTAGGCATCCGGGAGGTATTCGGCGAGGCCGCCACTGCGGTTGATCAACATTCGGATCGTGATCGGCGCGCCGCGTTCGCCGGGAACCGGGCGTGGCAGGTATCGACTGATCGAGGTTTCGAGCCCGATCTCACCACCGTCGACCCGCCGCGCCACGGCGTCGGCGGTGAACGTCTTGGTGATGCTGCAGACACGGTGTCGCATATCGTCGATGGCGGGGCAGCCGGTGGCGACTGCGGCTGCGCCACACAAGATCCAGTCACCATCACACACCTCGGCGAACAGCTCCGGGGCATGCCCGCGCGAGGAACGCCTCCAGGGCGGTCTGTAGCTTCGCAGGGCCGAGAGTGTCTGGCACGACACGTGTCCTCTCGTCGTCGATCGGGGTGAGGGTTCGAGTTGCGTTCGGCTCGCCGACCGCACCCGAGGTGAACACCACTATCGACCGATCGGTCACCCCAGAGATTGGAAAAATGTTCCCCAGGCCCGGTACCGATCCAGGGCAATGGCAGGCAGATTGTCCGCGTGCAGCGCCCCGGGTGTGCGGGCCGCGAAGATCGACACATCCCGGCACAGATGAGCCTGATCGGTGTACCCACACACCGCCGCGACGTCGGCGGCGGGCCGGCCCGCCAGCAGACCGTTGACCGCGCACCGGAATCGGACCAGCATCGCCGCCCGCTTGGGTGTCAGACCGATCTGGGATTCGAACCGCGCCCACAGCCGTTTACGGCTCCATCCGAGGGATTCGGCGAGCTCGCCGACCTTCACCTGGCCACCGGAGGCGAGTAGGCGATGCCAGGCGGCGATCACCTCGGGGTCCGGCGTCCGCATCGGCCTGTCACACTGTGCCAGAAACGATTTCGTCAGTGCGAACCGTTCCTCCCAGGTCCCGGCGTCCGCGAGTTGCTCCCGTAGTCGCCGAACCTCGGATCCCCACAGCTCCTCCAACGGGACAACGCCACGGCCCAGATCGGTTGCGGCAATACCCAACAGGGAGTGCGCCCGGATCGGCGATAAGCGAACCTCCACGCACTCGACCTGCCCGCTACGAACGCGCATGGCCGCCATGGGAAGTCCCACGATGAAACCGCCCAATGCCTGCCGACCACCCACGTCGTCGACAATCAGTTCGCGACCCCCGAATTCGATCACCACGGCGACCGCCGTCGTCGCGGCAACCCGCAAGTCCAGCCCAGCGCCACCCACATCGCGGTATCCGATAATTGCGGCACCCAAAGGCGCGGCAGCGGACGAACCCGCGAAATCCCAACCCACACCAGGCCCGCAGCCGATATCCGCAACTCCCACCCCGTCCAGGCTACGGAAACGTGAAACCGTTGCGCAGCACCCACACGCAACAGTGCGATGGTAGTCGGGCACGTTCAGAGGAGGGTTATCCACGACGAGTTCGCAGAGCGTCGACGAATCAGTGGCCACGCGTGCGGTGGCGTTGCTGCGTCCGGAACCTCCGTCGATCTTCGCCGCCACGCCCGTTCGGGTGAGCTGGCGGGACACGCCGTCGATCTACCTCCGAGGGCAGCAGGATCGAACCATCGCGAGCCCACTGCCGGACCGCTTCGCCGCGCTGCTCTCGTACGGAGACATGGGACACCAGCCACTTTCCCTACCTCAGCCGACCAGCCGCCGTGGCGGATCTCATCCTGCGGCAGCGAACGCGCGCGGCCGGCTGAGCGCTGGCCACTTGACCGGCAACGCCGGACGGTATCGGACCCGGAGTGCTGGCCAGAGGCCGCATCGGTTGGCCTGTATCTGGATTGTTGCCGGTGGCGGCCGGTTGCCCGACGCTGGAACTATATGCAGCTGCGGGCGGCCGGTACCGGCCCATTGTCGTTCAGCGTGGGGCAAGTCGTCCATCCATAGCTCCACCGGGATGGACCTGTGGCCGGTCATGGGTGCCGGCCGCGTTCACCGATCGAAGCCGCGAAAAACACCGTCGTCGTCGACGCTGCCGGCGTAATCCTCGAAGTCCACGTTGGCGAGCGAGAAGTTGACCTCGACCTCGGCCATCGCGATCGGCGCGATCCGAAACACCGGGTCGCCGTCCCCTCGGGCATCCTCGTCGCTGGTATCGACCGCCAGCAGTGGATGCTCGGGGTCGGTCATCGTGGTGGCGTCGGCGAGGAACACATAGGTCTGGCCGTCGACCAGATCAGCCAGGTCGGCGGGAGTCAGCCCGTCGAAGGCCACGTCGTCGACGGGTGTCAGCTCTGTCATCATGTCTTCGTCGTACGACGCGATGACCGCCGCGAGGGTTTGGGCCCACGCCGTGTCGTCGGTGAAGTCCGTACGCACCAGCAGTGATTCGCCCTCGGGCAGAGACCGTGCCATACGCCCAATTGTGCACTACGGCAGCCGAACACCACGCACAACCAACATCACAACGTCAAAATTCGCCGATACGAAAACCCTCAGATCCGAGGCGCCGTCGACTTCTACCGGTGGGCGACCGTCACAGATCGCCGAGAGAACCCCGCAGAGCATCGTTGGCGCCGACGCGAAAGGATCGCGCGGATTCCTCTGGAGGGTGGGCAATGGCGATCAGCTACGAACAAGCACGAGAAGTCGTGCGCGCCAACTACGAACCGAACTGGCCAGAGGGGACCTGCATTTTTCATCTGCACATCGGTAAAGATCTGAATTGCCACCCAGAGCGACCTGGTGACAGGTCTTAACCGCGGTAAAGAAGCAAGCTGCCGCGGACTTCAGGGGCGGCCGCCCCTCCTGGAACCAGAACCGCAGTTGGCGCGTCCAACATAGGTGCCGGTAGAACTTGCCGAAAATCCAACGATGTTTCCGTCCACAGCCACAAACCCCGGCCCACCGGCAGACTGGCGACATGGCTATTGCGATCAGGCCCGGTCGGCCGGAGGAAGCGACATTACTCAGCGAGCTGGCCCTGCGGTCCAAGGGACATTGGGGCTACAGCGAACGCCTCCTCGAATCCTTTCGCTCCGAGCTGACTCTCACCCCCTCAGAGATACTTCTCCGACGCACCGCCGTCGCCGAACTCGACGGCACCGTAGTCGGATTGGTCACCATCGAGGGCGACCCGCCTGCTGGGGAACTGGGAATGCTGTTCGTCGCGCCCGAGGCTATCGGCAAAGGTATCGGCGCCGAACTATTCCGACACGCGGTCCACGCCGCGCGCACCGCCAGCTTCGAACAGCTGGTCATCACCTCGGATCCGCACGCGGAGCCCTTCTATCGGACCATGGGCGCACACCGAATCGGTAGCACCGAATCCAGCTCGATCCCCGGACGTGAGCTACCGCTGATGGAGATCAGTACCCACCCTCCGGCCCGCCACTGAACGAGCTTCGACGGATTCTCGGGGTTCCGGTAGCGCCGATCTCGCCGTCGGGTGGGCGAATTCAGTACTGGTCCTGGCCGTGTGCGAGCGGATTCGGCTCGGATTCGTCCGCCGCGATCCCGCGGCCCGTTGCCGGGACCACGCACAGGAGGAGAATCAGCAGGCTCACCATGGTCGGGATGAACAAGTAGGCGAAACCCCCGTTGAACAGTTGCGCGCTGCTCGCGATCAGCACCACCCCGGACGCAAGGATCAACAGGACTCGGCCCGCGGTCTTTTCCGCCAGCAGCAGGAATCCGCCAACGCACCAGAGCAGGCCGATAGCCACGGCGGCGATCCCCATGATCAGGTTGGTGTGGCCAATCTCGACTGACGAATCGCGAGCGCGATCTTCGATGCCGGCCACTACATAGAGGACCCACAGGATTCCGGCGATTCCAGTCAACAGACCGAGGATCAGCGCGATGAAGGCCGCGGTTGCGCCCCGCAGGTCGGGCTTCGGCAACTCCGGTTGACCGTGCGGGTCGTTCATTCGGCAACCAATCCTCTGCTCGTTTCGCGCGAACCTACCGCGGTCACGTGCGGGCAGTCGCGATTGGGCGATGTGTCAGTACAAGGCACCTGTGTCATCGACGGTGTCCTCACTCACCGCGCAGTACGTGCGCCGACCACGGGTGCCATGGGGCGACGACGTCGCCTGGCTCGAGCACGTTCACCGACGACGAATACCGAGATGCCGCCGACCACCTCGGCAATCCAGGAGAACGCTGAATCACGTTCGCGGCCAATCGGTCACGTCGGCCGTAGCGATACTGGTGTCGGGTGTGAGACCTGCCATAGTTCGCGGATGAAACGAAATCCTGACTCGGCCAGATGATCTGGGAGCGGCCGCCAATGAGGGCGGCCCCTACCCGGGGAGACGATATGACCCGACGTATTCTGCTCGCGGCCATTGCGGCCACCGCCGCGGTGACCCTCAGTGCGTGTGGCGGTGAGGGCGCGTCCAATGCCGGGTCCTCGGCATCGAGTACCGTTTCCAAAACCGTCCAGACCACGGTGTCCACCGTCGAGACGACCGCACCCAGCGCGGAAACCACCGCGCCCAGCGCAGAAACCACCGCGCCCAGCGCAGAAACCACCGCGCCCAGCGCAGAAACCACGGCGCCTGCCACCAAGAGCACAGCTACCTCGGCGGCACCCCAACCTTCGGACACACAGTCAGCGGACGAACCCTGCGCCCTGGTTACCCGCGAGTTTCTGATCACCTCGTTGAGAATGACTGGGACGCCCAAGTATCCGCTGGCCGACCTCCAGCGCGCACGGTGCAGCGGCACCTACGCCTCGGCGATGAGCCAACCGGAGGGCACCCTGCATCCGGTCATGTATCTGTTCCAGTACTCCGCGTGGAACGGGAACATGCTCTGGCACGTGATCGATGTCGGCGAGGGCCTCGACTGCGTGAACAGGCACGGCGTGCCGGCGGCGGCAGGGCGTGAAATCGGCTGCGCCGCATAGTCGTTATCCACGCCGGAGGGGGCATCGGTGTCGGAATGGCGTTGGCGTGGATGACGACCAGCGTCCCGCAAACAGCCGCCGCGGCGACCAGCTGGGTGCGCCGGCAGTCCGTCGCCGGCACGGCAGTCTCGGCAACTCACAGAGTGTCACCTAGGCCTGTGGCCATTTCGCCAGCGAGTTCGAGGTCAAGGGAGCTGCGATGATGGCATCGGCTGGAGGCAGCAGGTCACCGGTTCCCGGCGCCTTGAACTCCGAGCGCACCGGATACCCGGTCTGCGCCGCCAGCGCCTCGGCATCGATGAATCGGGCACCATTGGGCGAGGCCACAACACACACGTCCCAGCTGTCAGCCTGCGCCAATTCCACCAGCTCACCAATCGTGTCAGCCGGTGATGCACCGGTCACGATCGCATACAGCACCCGAGTGCGCTCAGTCATGAGCCCCATGGCAGCCCCGCACAGAGTCTGTCCCGAGCTAGACCATCACTACGCCTACACGCTGAGCAAGATTGCCCAGATCGCCAGTCGTGAGGCCGCGATTGGCTTTGTGCATCATCTGGCCGACCACCTCTTGCACCGTATCTATGCCCCGAACCTGCTCTGGTGCAATGCTTTCGGCTCGCAGCAGCGCGTCGAGCGAGGTCGCGTAGTCACGACGCGACGCGGCTGCACGCCCCACCTCGACCCAGTACTGTCCTTATATCACCAGCGATGGGAGAGCGAAACCTCTTACCTGGAACTGAAATCCACCATCCTCGGTGGGCGAGTGCTGCGCGCACGCACCCCGGGCGGCATCGCTCAAGAGATCTACGCCCTACTCGTCACCTATCAAGCCCTGCGCATCGCCATCACCGACGCCAGCGCGACCACCGGCACCACCGCTGACCGAGCCAGCTTCAGCATCGCCCGGCAACCGGCACTCCCCTGTCCACCGGTGGTGGTGATCGAACTCAGCCGGAGAGGCGACAAGGCCGGTGTCGGCCATCCAGTTCCGCAGCCACGACATGACCTGCGGCGAGACCGCCCCGCTGCCGGCCTCCGGTGGCGGCGTCGAGGGCGCGGAGACGGCCAGGCGGGACGTTCGCCGATCCAGTACCGATCGGACATAACCAGTCATCGCATGCCGAAAACGAGGATCGACGGGCAGACAGGCAAGCTGATCGTGAGCCCAGTCCATGAATTCATCAGCGAGCTCTTGTGCTTTGTCTATCACGCCATAGGCGATCACAAGCGCACGGGCACGTGCGGCGTCCTCACGCGTCATTTGTTGGCCGAGCAGGCGGAGACTTCGGTCGCGGGCAGCGGCGCGGATCACGGGCAGCGTGTAGATGCCCTCGTACAGAGCCGTCTTGACCGGTTTGCCCATTTCGTCGGCATCTTCTTCTCTCACAACGTCCCCGTGATACCGCCGCACACCGACAGCCTCGATGGACTCCAACGGGCCGAACAACTCTTGCTCACACGGCTGCCCACCATCGACCACATTCCGCGCGGCAATTGGGTGATCGACCGGGCCGGAATCCACCTGGGGACCGTCCTCGAGCGGAACTTCCGCGTCCGCTGGATCAACGGCACGCCACCGAAACCCGATCGCTGGGCGATCGGCACATACTCGGTAAAATCGCGGAACCGATATGCAGGGTGACTCATCCCGGAAGGCGGTGGATGCATTCTGCGGCACCGGCATCGAGGAGGATCGAAGACATATTTGTAAACAGCTGGTAGCCGCTGGCCTGGTTGGCCTTTCCCTTGTTATTGAACCGAAACGGTGTCGTTGCCGTCGACGCTAGGACGTTATTGCTGGTTCATATACTTTCGGGTGGGCAACTCGACCGTTTCGGACCAGTAGAATAATTTACACCCCGCGGTCCTGGCTGGCATATCTCGGCGATTCTCGGTGAAGTCGCATGTACATTCCGATTGCGTTTCGGCATGTTTGTACCAAGATGTCGACCGCGTCGCGCTCTCCGGCGGTGCTATTTCTATACAAAGCACCGCCTTTCAATGAGCGTTCGGCTTCAATCAAATCAGTGGCGCGAGACTCGATCATATCAGCCACTTCATCGAATGCCGCTTCGAGTGACAGATGTTTCTCTGCTCGAACGACGTGTATCAAGTTCACTTCACCGGCTGCGTCTTCCTTGTGATACGATGCCATGTCGTTCACCCAGGCTGCAATGTCAACCCAACTTTCGCGATAGTCACACATTTCGACACTATCGTACAGCGTGTCTGATAATTCGATCCGGAGCATGAATTCGGCTAGATCCAAACAGAGGTACATGGCGACCGTATTTCGGCGCATCGAAATATACTCCTGCAGACCCGGGACGTGCCCGTGTCGCCGGTTGTCGAGTTCGATCCCCATGGCCAGAATGCAGTCGAGAAAGTTTTGCCTTATTCGTCTCCGCCAGCTGTGCGATTGCCTGGGGTAAATTCGCTGCAGACACTTGGCGAGCGTGGTTTCTATCCCGGGGACGGTTGTTTCAACCTGCCCTGTTTCGAGTATGCGATCGAAGCGAGAAATATCGCTTTGAAGATCCTCTAATGAGTCGTATTCATCGAATCCAATTCGATCGTCGAACAGGAAGCTCCATTCGCCAACTATCGTAAATACGACCAGGTCATCTAGATCGGAGTCCGGAAATACCTGACACGCGACTCTTGCGCAATCCACTCCGCGCAACCGTTCTTCTTCGATAGCCGTGAGCGGCCCCAACCATTCGGTACGCAATGACCGCGCTTTCTCGTCGACCTGCTCCCAGAAGGGGCTGATGCGGGAATCCTCGATATAGGAATCCCCGAACGGTAGGTTCGGGAGTTTAGCTACCCAATCAATGCTCATAAATATCTCCAACTTCGAGGTGGTGAGATGTCTACCCGGGGTCGATTATCGCTGGCTATCCAATTTTTTGCCGTCGTTGACGGTTCCGAATTTTCGATCTCGTCGCTGATACTCTTGGATTGCATCTACCAGGTGATCAACAGTGAAATCCGGCCACAGAGCAGGTGTGAACACCAGTTCACTGTAAGCGAGCTGCCAGAGTAGGAAGTTCGAGATCCTGCTCTCTCCCGATGTCCGGATAACGAGATCCGGATCGGGCATATCTGGCGCGTACAGGTGTCGACTCACCAGCTCGCTATTCAGATCCGCAGCATCCACGCCGTTCTCGATTATTTTGCGGATCGCATCGACGATTTCATCGCGGCCACTGTAATTATATGCCACGGTCACTGTCATTCCGGTGTTGTTCTTCGTCGTCGCTGTCGCGTAGTCGATCGCCCTGCGTAGAGCGCGTGGTATGCGCATTTCCGCGCGCCCGATCCATCGGATCCGTATATTGTGCCGACTGCAATCGTCGAGCCACCGGTAGATTGCTCGTTCGATCGTACTTGCAATGAATCTAACCTCGATCTCGGGACGCTGCCAGTTCTCCGTGGAGAACGCGTATATTGTGAACCATTCGATTCCCAGATCGGACGCGCTTATTATGAGATCGTGAATTACCCGTGCGCCTTGGCTATGCCCGCCGATCCGGGAGCCGTTGCGCAGCTGGGACCATCTTCCATTTCCATCCGGAATACAGGCGACATGCCGAGGCATATTAGCGGGGTCGAGAGGTGATCTACTCTGCATTATGAACTCCGTGTCGAATCGGGGTGTCGATGCGAATGCGCCGCGCATACACTCACAGCCTCTCGGCGTGTCGGACTTCTTCAAGACCGCCTGAAGTCTCACCGACACGGGCTACGCCGAATAGGCGAGCGGGGTGGGGAGAGATCACCGTGTTGGGTATCGTCCTGTCCGGACTCGAGGAGAGCGATCCCACCCTTCGCACTGACCGAGTTCGAGCAGCGTGCGCACGCCCGAGGACGTCACGCAGTCACCACCCAGCACGGCCAGGTGCGGACCCCATACCGCGTTGGCGCTGGGGCGACCGCGGAGCTGGTCGGCGTGGTCGATGACGTCGTCGTGATAAAGCGACCCCAGATGCAAGCAACTCCACCCCGGCGGCGGCGCGCACCGCCCGCTCGTCCGCTGGGGTCGTGGGATCGGTGAGCAGGTAGTACGGCAACAGGGTCAACGTCGGACGCACCATCCGACGAGACGTCTCAGGCCCCTCGTCGGTGAGCGCGGTCAAGCTCAGGACGGCCCCGAAACTGTATGGGCCCGAGCACATCCCGGACACAGTCGAGGTCCGCATCCAGATGCGGGCAAACAGCGGAATCGCACTCACCGGACACACGCACACTCCTCCTTGACGGCATAGACCATCAACACCGTTGACGCCGATCAAATTTGACACCATAACACGGCGAATGATCTTGTTATCAAACAATTTTGGCACCACGGTCACGACTGCTACCACCACCGACGGCAAACCTGCCTTCACCTCGAGCACGTACCGCACCTGAACACCGACAGCACTGCCGAAGGCTGTGCGTGCCACGAATCAGCCTTCCTGGCACAGACTTTCGTCAACGATTGCTAGCATGCCTACCGTAGCCGGGCCATGACATCGGCGGCAGGCAAGGGGCGATGATGGAAGTGGAGAACCTCCACCACTCATACGGCAGACGGTCGGTGCTGCGAGGCATCGACATCGTGCTGCCCGCAGGGATGCTGGTCGGCATCGTCGGTGAGAACGGGGTGGGCAAGTCGACGCTGTTGAAGGTCCTCTCCGGAGGGCTGCGACCGGACCGGGGAACGATCCGGCACCGCGGGCGGTTCGGTTACTGCCCGCAGCAGGTGGTCCTCAACGACGCCTTCACCGTTCGCCAGCACCTCGACTTCTTCGCCGCCGCCTATGCGATCCCGGATCTGCGGCGGGCCGAGCAGACCATGGAGATCCTTCGATTCGCCGAATACAGCGATGAGCGGGTCTCGACGCTGAGTGGCGGCACCCGACAGAAGCTCAACCTGACCTTGGCGGTGATGCACGACCCGCAGGTTCTGCTGCTCGATGAGCCCTACCAGGGATTCGACTGGGAAACCTATCTGCGTTTCTGGGATCTGGTCACAGAATTCCGCGACACCGGCCGATCGGTCCTGGTCGTCTCGCATCTGGCCCACGACATCGACAAGCTCGATCAGGTGTGGCGGTTGCACAACGGCGTCCTACACAGCACACAGGAGAACCTCCGATGAGCAACGGTATTCGGCTGTTCCTGATCGCCACCCGCTATGGCCTCATCGAGCACGCACGTAACCGGTTCGCCATGGTTTTGGTGGCCGCCTTCGTCCCCATACTGATCACTCTGGCGCGCGTGGCCGTCACCGACATCGAGGTACCGTTCCGGCTCCGCGACACCGGTCTCGTGCTGCGCGCCAACGGTAATCAGCTCGCCCAGATCAGCGGCGCCATCATGGGGGTCACCCTGATCATCGGGTTCATGATGTTCGCGGCGACTTTCAGCAGCGGAGCATTCGACCGACGACTGTCGATGGCCGGATACCCCCGGGTCGCACTAGCTCTGGCGAAGATCGCCTGCCTGGTCGTGGCCTCACTTGTGGTGTGCGCGTACGCAACCGCTGTCATCTGCTGCTACTGGTCGCCTCGGCAGCCTGTCCTGCTCGCCGCGGCGCTTTTCGGTGCGGCGATGACCTACGGCGCCCTGGGTGTCGCCCTCGGCGCACTGCTGCGCCGCGAGGTGGAGGGCATGTTCGCCATCGCGATGATCAGCTGTGTCGACCTGGCCGTACAGAACCCCATCGCCAGCGCCGGGGCTGACAGCGAACTCGTGCGCTGGCTACCCTCCTACGGCGCCATGCAAGCTTCGACCGCGGCCGGTTTCTCCGACGTCACACCATTCGGGGGCTTCGCGATGCAACTGGCCTGGTTCGCCGCCAGCGCGGTGGCCGGACTGGTCGCTTTCCATCTGCGTACCCGCTCATCGCTTCGACCCATGACATGGATCCGTATTTCCGGACCCCGCGCCCTCGGAACTCGAATCCCGGGACCAACGAAGTCCAGATAGCCTTTCATCGGCCAGGCGACCATCCCCATCCCGGTCCTCGGCGCCGTCATCGGCACCACGGTCGGCACCGCGATGTACAAGGCCGTCGCATCGTCATTGACGAAGCGAGAGGCGGCGCTGATCGAGCACTACCTCGACGAGCAGCGCACGCTCGACGAACAACTCGGCGTGACTTCGGACGAGATCCTGGATTCCGACGAGAAGGTCGACGCCTACTTCCTCGACTAGCGAGAGCGAGGCCACAGCCGACGCAGCAACCTATCCCTCAACTTGCGCTGCGGGCGGCGTGCACAACGGGGAGGCAAGGGCGCAGCAGCTCGGCCAGGGTGCTGCCATTGGCCGGGCACACGTCGTTGGAATGGCTGGGTCTGCATTCGTAAATCGGGTTGGCACCGCCCAGGTCGACTGCCGTGTCCAGCGCGATCAACAGTGGCACGACCACCGTCCCTCGACGACAATCGACAGCTCCATCGCAGCCACGCGACATCCAGGGCGGTGGGTCAAGACGATTGCTATCGAATCCGCCGGTCCGGTCTCGGTGGACACAGCTACACACGCGCGCGTCGATTACGGCAAACAGAATCTAGGACCAAAACGGGGGGTAAACGGGGGCCAGACACAAAAAAACAGGTCAGGCCCGGTATTAGACCGGGCCTGACCTGCTATTTCAGTGGAGCTAAGGGGACTCGAACCCCTGACCCCCACATAGAGCGTCATGAGCTCATTCGGGCTGGCGAGGATCGAAGTTCAGCGTCCACACCAACGATCTTCTCCGATACGCGACAGATGTGCCCCAGATCGACCCGGCGGCAGTTGCATCGAATCAGGTTCAGCGACAATGGATTACACTCCGCGTTGCAGACACTTCAGCCAGGAGCGGACAGTACGACTTCCACTCGGGGCCGCGCCGATGGACACCGCGCTGGGCATCGAACCCCCATGACCAGTAGTCAGAACGTCAAATTCCATTGACGGCGCCGCAGTCGTCCCTATCCACTACAACTGAGATGGGCGGCGACGCCAAAAAAGGGGGCCTGATCAGGGAAGCGCGGCCGTCGCCAATGTCGCTCAGATCCGCAGTCAATCAGCCATCGGTAGCACCAGACACCGTCTCGGCGACCGAAAGTGCGGGGTAACCGGGGGCCAGCCCAAGTCTCCACCAGGACGGTCGAGATTGTTCCTCAAGATCGTCGACTGCTGTCAGCAACCGACCGGTTGTGCTCCACGAAGGGGGCACCCAGGCCGATTTGGTGTGTTGGCGGAGTTCGACGCCATCGTCCGCGAGATCGGAGTGCCCGGAATAACTTCAGCGTGGATCGATGGCGAGAATTACCTGCCCGTGTTGAACGGCAAGATCTTCTCGAAGAAGAACCAACTCTCGGGCGGTCTGACCACCTCCGCCCAGGTCGCCTACTGGTGTTCTCTGCTCGCCGTCGCAATGCGTCACCCCGAGACCGCCTACCCTGCCTTCATGCTCATCGACAACCCCCGGATGGCTGGCGAACCTCGTACTGCTCGAGCGGGTTGTCATCGGTCGGCGGATCGCTCTGCAGGCACAGTCTGCAGGTGTCCGGTGAGAGCGTCCGCTGAGTCAGCGACTGCATACAGCGGGGCACACGGTGAATTCGATAATGGCAAGCGCTCCTTATGGGGGCACGGTCTTTCTGAAGGACTTGGGGGCCCGGCGCTCCGTGTGCTCACCCGTCGGCGACTACCGTTGGGAGCCAACCATGTTCGGTGGTGCTCCCGGAACTGATCAGGTGCCCCAACCTAGGTAATTCCACCTTCGCAAGTCGAATTAGCGCAGGTCAGAACATCTTTCATCATCCCCGGAGGAGCGCGAGCCGCTACCATGATTGGCCGAGGTCAACCTCGGTCATATACTGTCCGTTTAGTCGCTATCGGAGCTAGGGGGATTGTCCATGTCCACGGCGGCCGGTGATGGCGGTTCAGAGCTTTGGGTGGTCCCGACAGAGGTTTCCGATGCGGGGAAGTTCGTTCAAGCAGTGTCGGAGACGTTGGTGACCGGTTTGCATTCGTTGGATGCGGATGTGGATCGGTTGCTGGAGTCATGGCAGGGTGGGCGGGCGCAGTCGTATCGGGAGGGGTGGGACGAAACTAAGCAGGGGGCACTGAAAGTGCTTGCGTCACTGGCGAAGATGGCGGAGACGTTGGGTGTGACCAGCGCTGCCTATGTCGACACTGATTCTGATAACGCGCAGCAGACCAGTTCGTTGGATCTTCCCTGATCGTCGGAACCTGGTGACGCTGCGCGGGGTTGGTGAACAACGAGAGGGGGCCGATGGACGGCTATCGGGTTGACCTTGGTGAGCTGGAGCAGATTACGGCGCGGATGCGGGGATTCTCGGGCTTCCTCACTGAAACGTTGCAGGGTCTACAGCAGCGCATGGCCGCCCTGCATCAGACGTGGTCGGGTGATGCAGCTACTGCGCAGAGTGAAGCGTTTACCCAGTGGATGACGGCTGCGAATGAGGTCGCTGAGGGGATTGCGGCAATGCGTGATGCCTCTGCGGATGCGCATACTAGTTATATCGACGCGGTGGAAACGAACTTACGGACGTTGGGGTTGCGGTAAAATTTCGTGGCACCGAGCGATAAAGAAGTTGCCGTTACTCCGAAAACATTCTACGACGCCGGCACTGATTGCATTAATGCTACGGGTGCGTTCGATGCTTTTTTTACTCTCGCGATGGGTGGGCTCATCGAGTGTGAGAAGATGGGTGGTAGTTTTGCTGCGGCCAGTGATTGGTCGCGATCGTATGATGATCGGGCCAGTGAACTGACTGCCCTTGCTGCTGATTTGGTCAGCGCTCTGTCTAATTACAGTAATATTGTCACCAACCTGGGTTATGTTCACGCCCTTGCGGACAACAATCCCAATAACGATGACCCACCGAAGGCACTCCCGGTCCTCAAAGGTGTCGTGCATATTTCACCTCCTTCAGCGGGCGGCCCAGGGAATGGGTTGGTCGACAAGCTTGCGATCGGGTTGATCGAGAAGCTTGGGGTCAGTGTCCCCGACGGCAATATCGAAAGACTTGATCTTGCACGCACCGTGTGGGAAACGATGGCCACTGGCGACGTGATTGTCACCAATATCGACAAGCTACAAAAATTACCCGGCACATTCGAAGACCAGAAATCCGACGATGCTACTGCGGTGATGGAGGATTTGAAGCAACTCCACAACGCTGCGATTGACCTGCAACACGCGTGTGGTGAACTCGCCGGTTCGTGCCGCGATCACCGTGCCGCATTGATACAACTTCGGGATGACATCACCAAGGCGATAGAAGATGTCGCGAAGGATGCCGGGGTCACGGTTGTAGTTGAAGCAGGAGCCGCCGTGCTGGTATTGGTGGGGGCGGAGGGCGCGGCTGCGAAATTGAGTGCTGATCGGGTCAAGGAGATGGCTGATGGCATCGGCAAGGTTGTCATAGAATGGACCAACACCAAGGGTATTGCGGCCGGGGTCAAGAAATCTCGAGACCTCGGTCCAGCGCGAACAAATCTTCGACGCATCATAGACCTCAAGAAATCTGTTTCCAAACCAACCAATGGCCTCGGTAACCAGTGGAGTAAGGTAACAGGACCTGTTCCGAGTAGCATTTCGATCACCCAGGGACGGAGAATCCATATCCTCGACGGAGACGGGAGCGACGACGTTAACAGCGGAGGGCATGCGCCTGGGACAGGCATACCAGGCAAGACCGAGTTCCCCGACGACGAGAAGGTGTGGGACGACGACCAGATCATCGACCGGGCATTGGACGTCGCCAAGAACCCGGACCAGCCGCCGGTCCTGCAGAACAACGGCAACTGGGCGTGCATTGGTACACGAAACGGCGTGGAAATTAAGGTCATCGTCGACTCCAACGGCAACGTCATCACCGCCTACCCGCTCGGAGGTAAGGGGGTAACCCGAAACGACGCGCAAGGCAACCCTCAACCGATCAATTAGGCAGGACTTCAAATGAATTCGGACAGAGCAGCGCGAGAGGCCCGGAGGCGACAGCGGGATCCCCAAGCCGTCGAAGCCCGTAATCAGCGGCTCAACAAGTTGAACATGGACTCGCGCGAGCTCCTTGAAAGCGTCGCCGACCGGTTGCCGTTGGACCTGGTCGCCTCCTGCCGGAGCGATAGCGACGCTGGGGAGTGGGCAAACTTGGTCGACGAGCTGTGTGCGATTCTCGTCAAGCGCCAGATCAAGATCACGCAGGTCGAGCGCGACCTCGTGGCCAACCTGCTCGGCCAGTTCAATCCGCCGGTCGAGGGATACCCCTACATCAGCGACCCGGACGGCGTGCTCTCCAAGCTCAACGTGGCTACCTGATACGCCGCGATGATCTGCGGCTCGTCGGCTGGCGGATCTTCGAAAGAGCCTCTGTAGAGAACGTTCCGAGGCGCGTAAACCCTTCCGGTCCAACAGTTATCGGCCTGACCCGTGTAAAAGGGGCCTGGCACGTTCATCCAGTGCGTGCCCTCCCATTTCTCGCCGCCGTGGGCGAAGTCGTCGAGATCGTGCGGAACCGACATCGTCGGATCCCAGCGTCGCGGTAGGTCGCTCATAGTGCCAGCATTCCCCAGCCACACGGCATGCCGCTGACGAGTGTGTCGACTTTCCGGCCCTACGTTCCGAATGCGCTCATCGGTGCGGGTTCAGGCGGCCATGATCAGCCAGCGTGACCAATCTGGAATATGTTCTCCTGGGAGCATCAGCCATTGTCGATAGTCGGACGATTGGCAAAACGGCAGTCGACGGCGAGTCGACTTGTATAGTGCAGAGAAGCGGCAACATCCGGTATCAGGCGGCGGGTCAGCTGACTTTCCCGCACTTGTGTTCGTGTCCCCATTGCCAGAAATTGTCTGGTGGCCCGGTGATGTCGTGGGTCGACTTCCCCCGCGAGGGATTCGAGTGGACCGGACCGGGCGGAGAGCCGGTCTGGTATAACACCTTCCCCGATTCCCAGCGCGGCTTCTGTGGCGTGTGCGGAAGTTCTGTGGCCGCCCAGGACGACGGTGACGCGGAGCTGGTCGGCGTCACGATGATGAGTCTCGATGACCACACCGGTTTGGTACCCGAGCGGCAGAGTTTTCGCCCCAATGCCGTCCCATGGCTTCCGATCGTCGGAGCACAGGACTGAGCGGGTCCCGGGGCTACCGCGAACCCAGCACCGTACCGGAATTTGGACCCTGAACGGCGCGCCCACTCGAAATAGCGTTGCCTGTGCGGAGGGCGCGGTCGCAGAATGTGCGGGTGATCGTCTTCGAAGGCGTGGCTCAGCGCGATGAATGGCGAGACCTCCCGGTGCCGGTGCGGGAGGCGGTGGCCGATGGGCTGGGGGGTCGGGTGGTCTCGGCGGTCAACCAGCGCGGCGGATTCAGTCACGGAATGGCCGCAGTGCTGGTGCTCGCCGACGGGCAGCGGGCATTCGGCAAGGCAGTGCGCACCGGCGACGGGCTTGCGGAAGCGTATCGTGCGGAAGCTGCTGCTGCTCAGGGTCTTTCAAAGGTCGTGCCGACCCCGGCGGTGCTGTTCACCGTGGAGCGTGACGGCTGGTTCGTTGTCGTGTTCGAAGCCGTTACCGGCCACCACCCTCGTCTGGACCGACCTGATGAGCTGCACTCGGTGTTGGCGCAGCTCGAGCGGATGGCCGAGATCTTGACGCCCAGCCCGCTTCCGGACGTCCCTTCGGTGTCGCTGGTCTACGGGCCCAAGCTGCGTTGCTGGAGCGGATTCGCCGAGCAGGGCCCGCCGCAGGATCTGGCCCCATGGGCATTCCGGAATCTCGATCGGCTGGCCGAGCTCGAGCCGCGCTGGCCGGACTGGGCGGCTGGTGAGACTTTGCTCCATACCGATCTTCGCCCGGACAACCTCCTGGTCACCGCCGACGGGGCGGTGACCGTGGTGGATTGGGCATGGCCCTGCCGTGGGGCGGCCTGGGTGGATCTGGCGCTTCTGGCTCCGGCGATCTCAGCCGCTGGGGTCGATCCTGATCCGATCCTCGCCCAGCAGCCCGCGACGCGAGACCTCGACCCGGTGGCGGTGGATTCGATTTTGTGCGCGATCGCCGGATATTGGAGCGCGCAGTCTCGTCTGACGGGGCCGCCGCGGTCGCCGGGCCTGCGGGCCTATCAAGCGCGTGCGGCGCAGACGTCGCTGTCCTGGCTCAAGTCTCGGATCGGCTGGTCCTAGCGCGAGTTCGCGCGGTCAGGCGGCAAGCAGTTCGGCCACACGGTGTCGGCGCGGGCGGAGTTCAGGCTGCGCAGGATCGGGATGTCGTGTTGCCACAGGTCCGGCGAGTCGGGAAACCATGTGCGGCAGTGATCGGGGAAGCGTGAGGGGCGAGTTCGGACGCTGCCTCGGCCGGTGACGCCACCAGCCATGACCGCCGAGCAAATCCGTCAAGCCCGTGCCCATCCTCACCCGGCCGAATTCGGGCAAGCACCGCGACCCAGTCTCGAAACCTCGTCACGCACGACGAGCTGAGGCGACCTGAGACGCCGGGAGCAGCTGAGGTTGCGCATGCGCAGGGTGCGCGGGAAGTCTTCCTGCGCACCAGGGATGTGCTGCCCGGCCGCCGCACCCTCCGATAAATACCGGTCGAGGGACCTCATCCGAGTCGGGCCTCGCCGGCGCATGGGCCGACAGATCAAGCCAGCCAAAGGGTTTCCTTTACGCGAGTGTCGCCCGTATCCCAGTCCGATTCGCCGGCACACGCTATCCAATGCAACGAGTGAAAACGTTCCTCGGTGAGCAGTTCGTGCACACCGAGGATGCGTTCTTCGTATTCTTCGGCTTCGTCCGGAGCGAACTCTTGCAAGGAGCGGAGCGTGTCGAAATGACCCGCGAGGCACGAGTAGTAATGCATCTCAGCAAGGATTTCGTCGCGAGATCGAAGTACCGCATTGTCGACGAATGGCTGTAGTCGTTCACCCAGCACCGGCAGGTGATCGTCCGCTTCCGTCAGGTCTGCGCGTTCATCGGCCGCCGGCACTCTGCCCAACCTTCCCGTAGCCCATAACAAGATATTCAGCGACTCAGCGCGCCATGTGAGTCGATGCTGATGGAATGCTCTTTGTTTCCAGAACATTTCGCCTTCCGGAAGCTCGACAATAGCCAATATTTGCCTTTCCTGCGCGGTAAATTCAGATATCATGTTTTCCGCCCGCATCCACTCCACGATTTCACGGGGGTCGGAATGAAAAAGAACTCCGAGCAACCCATGTAATGCCAGAATTCTCCTGGCCACGGTGGTTGAGCTACGAAACTGGATATCGAAAGAATCTTCGACTGGGGCCAGGAACTCGTATTCCAGGCCATGCTGTCGCGCGCGAGCCGTTACCGAAGTCGCCATTTTCTCGGACACTCTCTTGTGAACCCCCGTGTTGTGAAAGCCGCTGTGTGCGTGGTGAAGTTTAGTGAGTTTTCTGAGTTTCTGCGACTCCGGCTGCGTTGCGCAGAGCAACCGAGTGACAGTCGATCTGGCCTCGCAGCCCAGCGGGTCGGAAACGTCCACACCCGAAGCCATGGGCGCTTGACCGACAAGCACCACATGATCGATATCAGCTACGAGGCGGTGAGCGCGGTGCGGGCAGACGGTCGGTGCCGAGCTGTCCAGTGATGCCACAGTGTGGAACCGGGTGGGTGCGCTCTGCGTCATATATTGCTCGGCGTCCTATGGCCGCCACCCCAAACGCCGAACACGCCAACCGTATCCGCGCCGCTCAGGGGCAGGATCGAGTTGAAGGGGCGAAATCCAGAATGAATATCAATATTCATAGATATTCCCCCGTGGGGCCGCGCGGCGGACGCTGCGTGCGCCGAGGCGGGCACCCCGACGCTGGTTCCTGGTTCCGCCTCCTCGACCGTGACCGACGGCTTCTCTGTCTCCTTGCCGAACACAAGGTCCTCACCACCGATCAGATCGCCGCCCTCGAATTCGCCTCTGTCCGCAGGGCACAGGACCGCCTGCGCAAAACTCCGCGAGATCGGCATGCTCTTCGCCTTCCGCGAATCCCTCTACGGCGGCGGCACCAGCCAAACCCGCCACGCCCTCGGCTATCCCGGCGCACGCCTCATCGCCGCCCCAACGCGCCCAGAAACCACCCACCCCAGCCGCCTACGCCCTCAGTTTGGAGCGACTGGCCTGCTCCCGACGCTCGGCCACCGTTTGGGTGTCAACGGCTTCTTCTGTGCCCTAGCCGCCCATCGCAACCAAACGCGCCTGCCATGCGAATCATCATGAATTATGCAGTGTTGGAACAACTTTCATGCGCCGACAGTTACGGGTGCCTACCGAACCGAGCGCTTAACAGTTCCACAGTGACCGCCTCTTCGACGTCCCGATCGGAGGATCCATGTCGTGGCCGGTTGACATGGTCAACATCAGCTCACTCAACTCGAAGAAAGGTTGATTCATGATTCGTTAATCACTAATGTCAATACATGGTTCTGGCTGGCTGTCCGCCCGATCGACTGATGTCGGCGGCCATGTTCGGCAACCGCTATCGGCTCGAGTTGCTGGTGGCGCTCGCCGAGAGTGGCGAGCAGGGAGTGAATCTGTCCGAGCTCGCCGAAGCGAGGACTGTAGCCCCCAGCGTGTACTACGGTCCGATCCGTGATTTGCTGGACGCTGGCTTGGTCGAGCGGTTGGGCCGCACTGCGGGTGATCGTCGGCGTTGGTATCGACGCTGCGAATACAGGTTCTGGGATGTTGTATTGACCCTGGCACAGGAGTTGGCGGAAGTTGAGGTGGAGGCGTCGTGAGTCGTGCTGGCGTGGCCGAGGCAGCCCGAGCTGTCGCTACGTCGCAGCAGATACCCGACTTGCTGGAGCAAGGCTCGACTGCCGTCGTCCGGATGTTGGATGTGACCGCGGGTGTTGCCTACCTACCAAACGTCGATGAGGTCGCACGGCGCGCAGCTCTTGGCTTGGGGGCGGTTACTCAGATGGATCTGTTGGATGCCCTGATGGGCTTGCCTGCCGGGCTGCCAGTACCCGTTGGCGATCTCACCGATCGTGAACGCCGGATTATCCGGCGTGCCCCCGCCGGTGTCGTAGACGTCAGCGCCGGGCAGTGCACTCGCCGCGTTGTCGCGCCGGTGTCAGCACAATTCGTGGTGGTAGCAAGTCGGTCGTGGAAGGAAGGACTGCGCTCGGCGGGCCAGTTCGCGCCGTTTTGCAGCCGCGCGATGTTGCTGCGATCGGTACCGGAAGATCTCGATGACGCACGGGTGCAGGCGTCGTTTTTCGGGATCGGGATCTGTGTGTTCACCAGCGTTGGGTTGCGGATGCTCGTCGATCCGCAACCGTATGTGCGGCAGCGACATTCGTGTGGTCAGTGGTGGTTCGCCGAGAAGCTGTATGAGCAGGTCAACGCGTCCGAATTTGCTGGTTAGCTCCGGCCCTCGCCCACCACTGCGGCAACTCTGCCCACGCCTGCAGAGTCTTCGACGCCTGGAATGCATCGGGCTGGTTAATTCGAACGTTGACGGTCTCGGCGTAGGCGACTGCGGCTCGTGACCGGTTCTTCCACCAGGTGGCTCTGTTGGCCAGGGTAGGTTGCTTGTGCAAGTCGTTCGCCCATGAGGCCCATGCATTGATGCTATGGCGATGCGCATCGAAACGGTCGTCCCGGCTGAGGAATCTATCTATGGGCTGCCCCTGGCAGGACAAACAATGGCACACCGGTGCAGGGGTGTTGGCAAATCTTTGGGCGAGTGTCGATCCCTTGTGGAAGGACATCAGCGGTTCGAATAGTACGCTCGGCGAGGGATCCTTCTGCTGCGCAAACGGTGTTTCTCCGAACGGGATCATGTGGCGCATGCTCCCGCCGGTACCGATTGAGGTCGCATACGCACCGTGGCTCATGACATCGAATCCAGTGAGGTCTGTCCGTAGCACGGCGACGTTATCAGCCTCGGCGACCAAACGACGCAGATTTTGGACGGCCGCCTTGTATCGTTCCATCGGATCGAACTGGCCACCCAGGAACACCGCCTTGGGCCGGTCGAGCGTGGCCAACACCGCAATTACGTGGTTGATGTGGTCGTCCTTCAGCCAGGCGATATCCAAAGGCACGCTGATAACAACGTCGTCGCGCTCTATTGACGCCGCCGTTCGGACCACTGCTCTGAGTGCATCGCTGTCACCAACGCTGAGATAGCCGGTGGGCGTCAGAGCCAAGTCTGCTCCACAGTCCCGCTGCGCCTGGAGATGTTGATCGAGCGTCAGCGGGAACAATGGCTGCGACTCTTCGTCGTCCTCAAGCACAAACGGCTCGTCTTCGGTTGCCAAGGCTGTGCGATAGCCCTCCGGGTCTCGTAGCAACAGCAACTCAGGTTGTCTGCGCCGAAGGTCCTTGATGCCCGCAGCCGCGGTCTTCCCAGCCAGCACCAGCCCCGCAATACTCGATGGCAGCGGGGTGATCTCACGGGCGGTGAGGGCGCTGGTATGCAGCAGGATCTGATCCTGGAGCACTGAAATTGGCTTGGGCAAGGCCTTCGGTCCCGGCCGGCGCGCAATATCCGGCAGCATGGCGACAAGCTCTTCAGAGCGATGATTCGGTTCTTCCGGCCAGGTCATCGAACAACCTCCCCCACTCGCGTGGCTGTCGGTGTGGAACAACGATTATCCCAAGGTGCCCCGACACTTCCCTGCCCAGTTGCGTACTGGGTTAGGAACTCATCTGGGGTCAGGTATGCCGAACGGGCCAACTCGGCGATCTCGGTCCCCTGATCAAGATGCCATGCAATTATCGACTTGACTGCGGTCGGCAGGTCCTCCTTGAGAGGACCCGGTTCGCTGGTGCGATATCCGAGACTGGACATCTCCACTGCCAGTGTTCTGTACTGCCAGTCACTGATCACACCGAGAGTGTGCCCACGCCGCAGAAGTGCCCACATCGAAACCTTCCAGCGCAGCTTCAACTCCAGCAACCGCTGCACCGAAAGCGGTTGAGCCCGAAGATCACTACGGATGTCCCGTGTCGGCATGAGCAGTTCAGAAGCAAAGGCGTTGGCCTGCGGCTCCTGGTCGGCGTGCGGAACCCGATGCATCACCATGTGTCCCAGTTCGTGAGCGAGGGTAAATCTCTGCCGTTCTGCGGGGGTTCCCGAATTCAGCAGCACCAGCGGATCCTCGTCGCCGGGCATACAGCTAACAGCATCCACCGGTACCGATTCCGTACCCGAATCCAGGGGCACCGGAGCGACGAGTTCACGGCAGACCACCAACGCCCCAGCGCTCTCCAGCAACTTAACGACCGACCCCAGAGGACCGGGCGGGACGCCAAATTCCGTGCGTATGGCTCGCGCGGCATCGGCCGGGGTGGTCAGATCGTCGACCTCGATGTGAGGAATTCCGGCCCGATAGGGCTGAGGCACACCGGCGGATAGACCTCTCAGTTGGATCCTGGTGAGGTTGAGCAGCGCGTGAATCCGCTTCAGGTCACCCGCAGCCGCTGCTTGCTTCTTGCGGTGATGCACCAGTCCGGCGCCCGCTCCGACCTGCTGCTCGGTGAGACACAACAGTGTCACCGGATACCCCAGTGCATGCGCGTATAGCTCAAGCCGATCACCCGTAACGGCCAATCGCCCACCTTCAGCGCGACTCACGTACCCCTGGCTGATCCGGCTCGTCGAGCCGTCCAGCTTCTGCATCACCTCGGCCAACTGCCCTTGCGTCAGCGACCGAGACTCCCTCACGAGTACCAGCATCGGCGGATGCGCAACAGCGTCCATCTCGCCTCCTTCCATGCCTCAAAAATCTACCACAAAATATTCCGCATTGGATGCGTGGCGACACCGCTTCTCTAGTTGATTCGAGGTTGGCGGCGGGATCCCGCCGACCGAGGAGTCTCACTGGGGTACCGAGCATGCAGGTCACTTCATCCGAGCGACCTCGTACCACCCACTCGACGCCGACAGATCAACTCGGCGACGAGTCGACCCTTCGGCCGTGGGACCTGCGCGACGTGATTTGCCTACCCCTCGGCTGAGATCGCCCAGCCAGCGGCGTGTCGCTCGTCGAGCAGCGAGGCGGACACCACGACAGAGCGTCCAGCACGCCGAGCGTATTGAGATGACTTACTCCGCAGCCTTACTCAGTCATTTTTTCCAGCCAACCAGCTGTGTTGCTGTCTTAATCTGGCTTCGTGCCCGACACCGAGTCCAGCGACTACATAACCCATCCGGACCCACGCATCTGCGACCTGTCCTACAGCCGCGGCCGAATGCGCCAGCTGGTCGACTTGAACAAGGGATCGTTCATCAGCACGGGGTTGGGTCCTTTGAGCCACTACAGCAGCCCCGTCGATGACGAGGATTGGCCCAGGGACAGGATCGAGATCTACATCAAGGAGAAGACTCGCGGACCCGACTATGTCTGCGACATTATTTACCGCAGCGAGGAGTTGCCCGTCACGGTGTATGCCGTGTTGCTCAATCGCGGTCGCGGACTGGAGATTACCGAGCTTGAGCTGTTCCGCGAAAGCTGGGGTTGCGAGGATGAAGACGGAAACTACCTGGATCCCGACGAGCAACGTCGGCCTGTCAACGATCCTGCTGTCCTGATCAGCAGTGACGTTCTGCGCCGAATCCCACTCGGCGATATTCTCACGCGCGTCGAGCAGGAGCTCTCGGACGAATCGTGGCGTACGGAGGGAATTCCGGTGCTAATGGGGTCGGCGCTGAACGCCGAGGACCTCACCGCTGATCAGCGTCGGGCGTTGGAAAATCTGACCACGATCAGCACACGCCGTCGTGGACGTCCGGAACTCGACGACGAGCTACTCATCGAGATAGCAGAGGAATACATCGCCGAGGCTCCTCAAGGGCGTGGAGCCATCCGACGCCTGGCGCAAACGTTCGACCGTCCAGAACCGACCATTCGCGATTGGATCGCCGCAGCCAGACGCCGAGGCTTCCTCGCTCCGGCAGAGCCGGGTCGACGCGGAGTCGCGGCACCAGGCCCGAATCTCCCTGCAGGTAGCGCGGGTGGGCCGGATTTCAGCAGGGACAGACGACGCACCATCGTACGAATGATCGAGGGTGACGAACTGCTCTCTCGTGATCTGTCCGAAGATTCCCAATTGCTATACATCGTCGGCGCCCTCATATGTAACGCGGCCGGGATAGCGAAAACCGACGACCTCGCAGCGGCAATGCGGAACCCTGAGATCCTTTCCACCGCAGTGGACATCCTGGGCAAAGCCCGACGTCGTCATGCTGTCCGGAATCATCAATGACCACACCATCTACACCCCGATCTCACCATCTCGGCTCCCTGTCACCAGAAAGAGGATGCGCAACTGTGGACCCCAACGCACTCGCTATCACGGTCAGCGTCACCGCGGCCGGCGTAACCGTGTCTGTAGCAGCCGCAGTTGCCAAGGTCGTCGTCACAAGGAACAAGATCAGGCTTCTTCGCGAAGCCATCAAGGATGTGCCGGGTGCGGAGCGCCCGGCAGTACTTCACGCTCTTTCTGAGATTCTTTGAGCAGGAGCCGTATTCGCTCCTGAGTCCCAACCTCTCAGGAGCACCCGAACTACAGATCTGACCACATAGGATCGTCAGTTCCGGCGGCGTCCTCGCGAAGGGTCGGCGATTTCGATCCGGCGGAGCTGGGCCGCGATCGCCCCTTGTTCGCCGGTCCGGGTCTCGCTCGGTTGGTGGATCCACGAGCCCGGCCCCCACCGCAGCACTTTGCCGTACAAGGTCAACACGAGCCCCTCCTCGAAATCGGCCGCCGGTACACGGATATCGCGGACCAGCGGATCGAGATCGAATCCGCCGTCGAAACGGCCCTTGCCAGGCACGTACCGAGGAAGGGCTGTCACCGCTGAACTTGCCAAGACCCAGCAGGCGATCGACCGCTATCTGAACGCCTTCGAAAATGGCACCCTCGACCCCGAACTCCTCGCCGGACGGCTCGGCGAATTGCGCACCAAGACAACCCAGCTCGCGACCCGACGTGACCAACTCACCGCTACCCTGGCCAACGAACCCACAGCCCCGGAACCGGCCACGCTCGACGGCATCGCCGACCATATCGCCGACATCATCACCACCGGCACCCGAACCCAAGCCAAGGCGCTCATAGGATCTTGATCGTGAACTCTTGCCAGGGCACAACTTCGAATTATTGCTGACCAGAGAACATCCTGACCTGCAACCGCCGAATTTGATCACTAGCTCCCGCTCCCGGCAACCAGACCGTCAAGCCAGTCTATTCGTCGACGTTCACGCCATAGGCGCACGCCAAAGCGGCGAGATCGGTCGGGTACCCCTGACCGATGGCGCGCAGCCGCCAGATATCGCCGCGCAGATATATCTCGGCAAGGACCAGCGTGCGTTCCTCCGTAGCGGCATCCAAGGTCGCCCGTGCGACTATGCCGGCATCGACACCGGGCGCGACCTCTAATTCGAGGGCACCGACCTCACCGAAGGTGGCACCAGCGCCATCCAGAGCCGCGGCCAGCACGATACGGCGACAGTGCCTGGGCAACTGGTCCAACCGGACGGCGACGGACTGTTCATTTGGCCCGTCTACGGTCAACCGCGCACCGCTGGACTCGGGCTGGTTGTAGAAAATGAAGTCGCCGTCATCCTCGACGTGTTCGTCACTGTCAACGAGGAATGCGACCAGATCTACTGCCCAACTTGCGTTCTGCACCCAAGACGCGCGGATCATCCAGCTCTCACCGTGCTCGACAACCGGCAGGTCGATCACCTGGCCACGAGCGAGCGACACCGGCTGGATTTCCGGGGATTCCGCCGCCGGCGCAGACGCGGGCGGCGCCTGCGTCACCAGCAGCCCGACATCATGGATCGGTATCCCCATGGTGGCTGCCTTCTCACATCGGCGGTCGGCTTCTCCACCCGGTAACGCGAGCACGTCGGTCACGCTGGCGGACATGTTCACCGCCGCCAACCCTCCGAGTTCAACGATGCGTCCTCGCGCGGTGGCAGCCTGATCGTGCGTCCCGCCCACGACCAGTACTCGTCGTCCGGCCAGTGGACCGGTGTGCGTGACCGGCCGACGCGCTGTTCGCACCTGCGACGGCGCGACCGAGACCTGCTCACCTTTGCGCCGACCTGGTACCACGTTTTCGAGAAGCAGCAAGAACCTTCCCTCGGCGACAGTGGGGGTGCCTGCCTCAACTGCCTTGCGCGCCTTACGGGTTACCGCATTGGGTGTGTTGGCGACAAGCACGCTGGTGCGAGCGGATACCGCGCTGGTGACTTCGAGTCCGGCCTCCTCAGCACGCGCGACCAGTGTTTCCCGATCGGTCAAGGTGTCACCGGTGAACGCGACCTTCATACCCTGCACCAGAACACCGCCGGTCTCGAGCCGACCCGGATACACGTACGGACATGGCGGCTTTGGACCGGTGCGCTCGGTCGGCAACCCCCACGCACTCTGATAGTTCTCCTTCGGAGGACAACGCAACAGAGGCGGCGCGACGCCGAGCCGAGCTGCATCCGCGACCAGCGCCCGCAGTACACCGACCAGAACTCTGGTGTCGTCCAGCGCGTCATGGGCTCGCGCTCGCGGCACACCGTAATAGGTAGCGAGTGTGTCGAGTTTGCAGTCCGGCGTGGGCGGCGCGACCCGTCGCGCAAGAGCGAGAGTGCAAAGCCGACGCCCCACCGGAAGATCGGCGCCGGTCCGGCCGAACTCGGTGGCGAGGAATCCGTAGTCGAACTGCGCGTTGTGCGCGACCATCACCCGTCCGGCCAACAGCGACGATAGCGCCTCGTGTACCTGCTCGAATCGTGGAGAGCCGCACAGTATCTCGGCGGTCAGCCCATGAATATGCACTGGCCCCGGGTCGCACCCCGGGTCGAGTAAGGTGTGGAACTCGGTGGCCACACGGCCATCTGCGTCCAGCGCGAGCGCTGCCACCGACAACACCCGATGCTCGGCCGCCCGCAGCCCGGATGTCTCCACATCGACAACGGTGTAGGCGCCAAAACCCGCCGCGAGCGGTTCTGAGTATACAGTCGAATTACCTTGCACAGCCTGATGATCGGCGTACAAGCAGCGAACGTTGCACTAACACTTGCAGCGTTGGATGACACGCTAGCGGACACGCCGAGGCCCGTCCGGACTCGTCAATCTCTCGGGCCTTCCACTCCCACGGCCGACAAGATTAGCCACGTGTCACCGCCGCGGGCGCGATACCGGCGGCCCGGCCGACCGACCCCGCTGAGATCACCCGGCTCAAGGATTCAATGAGCGTCCGTCCATCGAGGTAGGACGCAGGGATGGTGCTCAGCCACCTCACCCGCCCAGCCGGGGGTCAACCTGCTAAGTTGGGCGCTCGCAGACCTTGCCGCGGCATGGGCAAACTGAGCGAACACACAGCGCATGGCCGAGCAGCGCCATCGCCCGACCGGTGGTGGCGCAGTGGAGATCCGCCAGAAGGATCGACCTGGGCGGGACGACGTTAAGTGGAGACCACAGGCGAAGTGATCAATCTCGGCGATAACTTCGAGGTCCAGTTCCGGCAGGTCGTGGAGGGCCCGCAGCGACGGCCGCCGGGAGTTACTAGCTACCAAGGCGTGGCGGATAGCGGGAGCGAACCGTCACGCTGAACTACACCTTCTCGTCACGAAATGGTCGTGGACCAGCCAAGGAACTCTTCCTGCCACCTTGCCATTGTTGCGGCGGTGGGTATCTCGATTCGTTCATAGGAGCACGACGCCCGGCGGGGGCTGGCCCTACGAGGGCAAGCCGTGGAGCGGACCGGCGAAGGCAGTCGGTGAGTCAACCCGGGGGCCGCTGCCCTGGGTGGATCGGAGTGTGCATCCCGTCCGATCTGTCACGTGTGGTCGATATTCTCCGTTACTTAGTTGAGCCGCAATGGTGTTGGAGGGTGCGATGATAGAACAGCGCGATGTAGGCAACGCCAAGGAGGGCATCGGCAGGACCGTCGACGGTATCGGCAAGGCGGCGCGAACCGCTTCATCGCAGTTCGCCGGGCAGGTCGGCAACGTCAAGGACGCTGCCAGAGGCAGGGTCGAGAAGCTGACTGCGAAAGGGCCGGACCCCTACGAAGTGGCCGTAGCGGATTACAACGGCGTCTTCACGGCGATGGCCGACAGGGGCCTGTCTCTGTTGCGTCAGCGCGAACGTTCGACGGACCTGATCGAGCTGGTCGAGCAGTTGGTGAACAGCATCGCCAACACCCCGAAATCATTCGATACCGACTTCGACGAGATCGAGGTACATCGGCAACGGTTCTCGAGCGCGGAGGATTTCGCTCAGAAAGAGCTGGAAGCGGCGCGGTTGTCGGCTGCCGGCGCCGGCGCCGGGTTCGCGGCGGGCACCGCGGTAGCGGGCCTGGCACCGTCGGCGGCGATGTGGGTCGCCACCACCTTCGGGACAGCGTCGACCGGCACCGCGATCTCGACCCTTTCCGGGGCGGCAGCCAGCCAGGCAGCACTGGCGTGGCTCGGTGGCGGCGCGCTGGCCGCCGGTGGCGGCGGCACTGCGGCAGGCACCACACTGCTCGCGCTTGCCGGCCCGATCGGCTGGACAATCGCGGGCGCAACCCTACTCGCGTCGATCGCCCTGTTCGCGAAGAAGAAGTTCGAGAATCGAGAGGCGAAGCACGAAGCGCTGACTGCGATAAAGCACAACACCACCCTCGTCAAAGGCATGGATGCTCAGATCGACGACCTCCTCCAGCGGACGACCTCGCTCCGCGAAGGGCTGGTAAAGAGTTACGGCGAAGCCTTGGTGCACTTCCGCGCCGATTTCCACGCGCTCGCCCCTGCCGAGCGGTCGACACTCGCTACGTTGGTGAACAACACGAAGTCGTGCGCGACCATGCTGAGCATGCGCATCGAACAGGATGCCGAGAATGAGTGACGCTGCCGAGTTCGTCACGAGCGCCCAGGAGCAGGCAGTTGCTTCCTGGGTGAGCTATCTCAACCAGCTCCGCATAGACAACCTTCTGAGCGCGCTCAGCCAGCAGGACGAGCACCTTCGGGACGCGCTCACCAGTGTCGATGAAGCCGTCAGGAAGATCGATCTCGAGGTTGTCGCCGCCAACCGCGGCGGACAGCATGGCATGCACGGCTTCATCGCCGAGATCGCCGAGGTCGGGATCGGTAACGCCCGAAAGCAGATCCTCGGCCACGAGGCCGTCTACCAGTGGGTCAACGACAACGGACCTGTCGACCTGATGCGCGGAAGTGTCGAGATCCAGCAGAAGTTCGTCGCAGCGGGTGGCCGCTTCTCACTGGGCGCGATCGCCGAGCACCTCCAGAAGTATCCCGAATACGTGCGCAACGGTGGGAAATACCAGATCCCCCGTGACCATTTCGAGGTGATCCAGCGCCTACATGCCTTGTCGCCTGAGGAAGCGAGCAAGCTACTGTCACGCAGCGGCGACGGACCTTCGCTCAGAGACTGGCAGCGGGTCCAGGCGTTCTTCCAGAACAGATCGGTCGGCTTCGAATCGCTTGAACCCTCGACGCTCGAGTACAACGAAGTGCAGCGCGATGTCTACGCCTCGACCATGGCGGCTGAAAAGGACTTGCTCCGCGCCACGAACCGGTCCCTGCGCGACGATGCCTACCAGCGCAGCCGGCCGACGCTGCGCGAAGGAAGCACGGCCGCACTCACCGCCGTCGCGACCGCGGGCGGGACTGCGTTCGTACTGGCCGTGGCCGCCAAACGTCGGGAAGGCAAGCGGCTCAACGAGTTCAGCGGGCGCGACTGGATCGACCTCGCAAGCGAGACCGGCTCAGGTTTCGGCAAGGGCGGCGTCCGAGGACTGAGCATCTACGCGCTCACGAATTTCACCGCGACCTCCGCAGCCGTCGCCAGCTCGATCGTCACCACAGCCTTCAGCATCGCAGAACAAGCGAACAAGCTGCGCCGGGGCCAGATCGACGAACTCGAGTTCATCGAGAACTCCGAGCTCATCGCCTTGGAGGCCGCAATACGCGCGCTGGCCTCTTTCGTCGGCCAGGCGACCATCCCCATCCCGGTCCTCGGCGCCGTCATCGGCACCACGGTCGGCACTGTGATGTACAAGGTCGTCGCATCGTCATTGACGAAGCAAGAGGCGGCGCTGATCGAGCGCTACCTCGACGAGCAGCGCACACTCGACGAACAACTCGCCGCGGAATACCAGGCCACACTGGAAAAGCTGGACCAGAGCATGTCGAACTATCTCGGGCTGCTCGAACGAGCCTTCTCGCCCGACGTGCAGGTCGCGCTCATCGGATCGGTCGAGCTAGCGGCGGAACTCGGCGTGACATCGGACGAGATCCTGGATTCCGATGAGAAAGTCGACGCCTACTTCCTCGACTAGCGAGAACGAGGCCACAACCGACGCGGCAACCTACCCCTTCAACTTGCGCTGCGGGGCGGCGTGCACAACGGGGAGACAGGGGCGCAGCAGTTCGACCAGGGCGCTGCCATTGGCCGGGCGCACATCGTTGGGATGGGTGAGTCTGCATGCGTAAGTCGGATTGGCACCACCCAGGTCGACTGCCGTGTCCAGCGCGATCAACCGTGGCACGACCACCGTCCCTCGACGACAATCGACAGCTCCATCGCAGCCACGCGGCATCCAAGACGGTTGGGCAGGACGATTGCTATCGAATCCGCCGGTCCGGCCTCGGTGGACACAGCTGCACACGCGACCACATCGATTTCGGCAAACAGGATCTAGGACCAAAACGGGGGGTAAACGCGGGGCCAGACACAAAAACAGGTCAAGCCCGGTCTTAGACCGGGCCTGACCTGCTATTTCTGTGGAGCTAAGGGGACTCGAACCCCTGACCCCCACACTGCCAGTGTGGTGCGCTACCAGCTGCGCCATAGCCCCTGATTGTCGCTGTCGGGTTTCCCTGACTGCCTGAACGAAGTTACACCACCGGCGCGTCAGCAACCAAATCGCCTTGATTCGGGGGGTGACGGAGAGATTGAAGGGTCGTAGAATCGAACACATGTTCGATAGCGATGATCTCTCGGCGGTGGACTTCAGTGCCATTAGTGACCAGGGGCTTATCGACGCCCTTCGGACGGCGCACGGGGCGGCCGCGGCCGCGCAGGCGGCGGAGGTATTCGCCGTGCGGGAGCTCTATCGGCGGCGGCGTGCGGACTGTGCGGATCCGGGGCCGGGTGGGGCACGGGGCGGAGAATTCGCGGCGACGGAGGCGGCGATGGCGCTGCAGGTCGACGAAGCGACCACGGCGGCGCTCATCGATATCGGCATGGCATTGGAGGATGCGTTGCCACACACGCGAGCGGCGTTCGCGGCGGGGCGGATCGACCTGGCGAAGGTGCGGGTGATTGTCGACAACACGCGTGCGGTGACGCGGGAGGTGCTGGCGGATTTGGAGCCGCGACTACTGGAGGCGGCGGGGCGGACCAATCCGCTACGGCTGCGGCAAGTGGCGCGACGATGGGCGGCTCGGCTCGATCCCGGAGGCACGCGGCGGCGGCGCGAGCGGCGCCAGGAAGAACGCGATGTCCGGCTGCGCGCGGTCCAGGACAGCATGGCGGTTTTCGATGGGCTGCTGCCCGCTCCCGGGGCCCAAACGGTGGCGATGCGGCTGCGGGAAATGAGCATGCAGGTGTGTGCGACGGATCCACGGACGATGCCGCAGCGGCGTGCAGACGCGCTGGTCGCGCTGGCCGATGGGTCCGGGCGGTTGCGGTGTCAGTGCGGGCGCGGCGCGCGCTGCCCCAAGGACGGCGTGCCGATCGGGCAGCCGCGCCGCGCGCTCATTCAGATAGGCATCCCCGCCGATACCCTGCTCGGGATTCAGGAGTCGCCCGCATTCCTGGCCGGCTACGGGCCCATCGATGCGACGCTGGCGCGAATACTGGCCGAAAATGCGCACTTTCAAGTGATTGCGGAACCGTCGGACATCGATGACCCGGCTACCACCGAGGAGGCGGCGCAGTGGCGACCGACGCCGCGGCTGGAACGTGAAGTCCGTGCAGTGGACGGACTGTGCCGCTTCCCCGGCTGCGCGATGCCTGCCGCCGAATCCGAACTCGACCACAACCGCCCCTTCGACCGCGAGCGACCAGCCCGCGGCGGACCGACGGCCCGCACCAATCTCGCCGCGCTCTGCGGTCGACACCATCGCCTGAAGACGTTGGCGGACAAGAAGAAGCTCCCCTGGGCGATCTGGCGCGCGGACTTGGAGCGCCTGCAGTGGACCGCACCGACGGGCGATATCCACACGACTGCCCGCGAGGGCGCCCGATATCTCTTCCCACGCACCGACACCGGCGCACCTGCCGCCCTCGGCCCTCACCGATCAGAGCAGGTGATGGACTCGCCCCTAGCCCTCCCCGACCGCCCGACCGCCGAAGACATGGCGTACCCCTTGAACGGCTACGTCGTCGTCCACGGACAGCTTCGGCGGATCCCACCCGAAGACGACATTCCCGACGACAGACCCGAACCAGCCCGAAATTGCCCGCAATAATCCTTCGGGGTCAGCGCTCGCGCCATGAACCAATCGGCACCCATTCCGCACGATTCGCTGTGCAGACCTCTGATATCGAACTGGTAACCGAGGACCCGGCGACAACAACCAAAACAAGCAGTTGTTTCGAGAACAGTGATGCAAATCACGGCCGGTCGCTACATTGTTTCCACCCGGCTACTCGTCCTGAACCGCGGATGGTTCAGTCTCCTGCGAGATGCCGTGGCCAGAAAGGCATCTCGATCATGAGTTCGATCACGACTACGCCTCCGCCGACCCTGATCACCGGGTTGTGGCAGCGCAAACTATCGCACTATCCCGATACGCCCGCCCGTTCCTGGTACCTGGCCGTAGTGGTCATCGCCTCGATCGCACTGTATTACCAATTGTTCGTCACCGGCGCGGTGGGCAATGAGCTCATCGCGTACTTCGATCTCTCTTTCGCGTACTTCGTGTGGATCTTCATTATCGGCGCCGCATTCGGCGCGGTCGCTTCGGTGCTCGCGGGTGTGCTCGATCGGTGGGGGCGGGCGAATATCGTCGCCTACGGCGTGGTGATCTGCTCGCTGCTGACGCTGTTCGCGGTACCCGCGACGACTACGAAAGAGGCATACCTCGTCGTCTACATCCTGGTGAGCATCGTCGAGGGCGCTGTCCTCGTGGCGACACCGGCGCTGATCCGCGACTTCTCGCCGCAGCTCGACCGCGCATCCGCGATGGGTTTCTGGACACTCGGACCCGTCATCGGCGCCCTGGTCACCACCCAGATCTCCACCCGTACGCTGGACGCGCATCCCGACTGGCAGTACCACTACCGACTCTGTGGCGCGATCAGCCTCGTCATCGCCGTGATCGCAGTGATCGGATTGCGCGAGCTGAGTCCACAACTACGCGACCAGATCATGGTGTCGCTGCGCGACCGAGCACTGATCGAAGCACGCGCCCGCGGTATCGATGTCAGCAAGCTGGAGCAGGGGCAGTGGCGGCAGATGCTGCGCCTCAACATCGTGGGATCGGCCCTCGGGATCAGCCTGTTCCTGGCCTTCTTCTACACGATCGTGTCGTTCCTACCGGTCTACATGGCCACGAACTTCGGCTTCAGTCCGGCCAAGGCCAACGCGCTCGGCAACTGGTACTGGACCGCCAACGCGATCGCGCTGGTGCTCGCCGGTATCGCGTCGGACAAACTCAAGGTGCGTAAACCGTTCATGGTCGTCGGCGCGCTGATCAGTATCGTCGGCATGTTCGTTTTCATCGGCTACACCGACAAACCCGACACCGGCTACTACGCGTTCGCCACGGTTTTCGTGGTCATCGCGGTCGGCACGGGCATCGCCTACTCCACCTGGATGGCCAGCTTCACCGAGACGGTCGAGGACAGGAACCCGGCCGCCACCGCCGTCGGGCTCGCGGTGTGGGGCGGCACCCTGCGCAGCGTCGTCACCGTCGTCCTGTTCGGTTTGCTCATCGCGGTGAACGCGGCGGGCCCGCTGGTCAATTACGGCCCCAAGCTCCAGCAAATCCAGCACCGATTCGGTCAGGAGCTGGCGACCATCCAGCAGGTCGGACCGGAAACCCTTGCGGCGCTGCAAGCCAACCCCAACGACCAGGCCGCACAGCTCACGGCAATGACGAAGCTCACCGGCGCCACCGCGGCCGAGATTCAGGCGGCCTTCGGGCTGAGCATGAAATACCCGCAGGAAATCGCGACCGTGCAAGCGGTCGATCCCGCCACGTTGGCGGCGCTCGCGACCAACCCCACCGATGCGAATGCAGGGCTCGCCGCGGTCGGTCAGGTGGCCAGGAAGTTCGGTATCCCGCCGGACCAGGCGATTGCCCGCCTCACCGCCGTCCAGCAGATTCCACCCGGCGAACTCGCCGTGGCCGCGAAGGTCGGCCCGCAACTCGAGCAGGCGAGCGCGAAGCTGAAAGCGGTCGGCACCATTCCCGTAGAAGACCAGGCTTACCTGGCCGAGCACGCCACCGAAGTGCAGCAGGCGCAAGCCGATTCGCCCTCGCAGTGGAAGCGCTGGTGGTGGATCTGTCTGATCGCACAGGTCGCGTTCCTGCCGTTCGTCTTCCTGATGGCCGGACACTGGAGCCCGAAGAAGGCCGCGGCGGAGGCCGAGGAGCACGACAAACTCGTCGAGCGCGAGCTCGCGACGCTGTCGACGATGTGACGCAGCCGGTTCGGGCGGCGCGCTCGCGGCGCCCGAACCGGACGTATCGATGTTCCGGCCCTCAGCGACCGTGGAGGTAGCTGTCGGCCAAACGCGCTGGGGCGCAAGCCAACCAGCCGTCTTGCAGGAGTTCGCGCAGCCGCTCGCCGGTGATGCGATTCAGTTCGACAAGGACCGCGGCATAACCGTCGAAATGCGGGATGGTGAACACGCCGGGGCGGTCCTCGGCAAGAACAGCTTCCTTGTCGTTGAGATCGGCCAGCCGCACCGCGAGGATCGGCGCCTCGGGCCGCTCGGTGTCGCCGAATCGCTTGATATCAGCCTTGCTGAACGGTCGTTCCCACGCGAACGCCTTGCCCGCGACCGACCATGTTCGACTGTCGAATCGCAGGCCCTCGGTGACCTCGGGGAGCTGAAGAGCGATCTCAGCGGCATCGTCCAGGGTTGCCACTTCTACGACGCTAGCCGATTCTCTCGATCAGCGGGCGATGTCGAGGACCCACTCCTCATTGTTGACGTCCAGCTTGGTCTTGCCGTCGAAAACCGAAGGGGTTGACGCGCGTCCGTCGAGCAGTTCGTTGAGCGCGCCGAGCGCGACCCTGGCGTGTGTTCGCGCAGCATCGACTTTCGCGCCGGAAGCGATGCATTGCGCCACCTGATCGGATGCGCCCGCCTCCCGCGCCACCGCGGCCAACTCCTCATTGCTGAGGTCCGCGCCGCCCTCGTCGGGCTGACTGGTGGTGAACAACAGCGCGTGGAACTTCGAGTAGACCGGACCGGAACCGGCCTCGGCGACACACTCGTTCGCGGCGATCGCGCGGGTCGAGTAGTCCTTGCTGCGCGACTTGGATTCGAGGAAATTGACCAGGTGGTAGCGCACCGCGAGCTGGCCTTCGTCCTGCCGCTGCGCGATTTCCTGACCGTAGACGCGCTCCATCGAACCGCAGCCCGGGCACAGCGGGTCTGCGTAGACGTCGATCGTCTTGCGCGCGTCCGGGCGGCCGACGAGGATCATCCCGTCGGGCTGTAGCGTCGCGACCACCGCCGAGTTGTGCACCGGACCGTACCCGTCATTGCGCACCGCGGGTTCGTCTCGTCCCCACCGCATGACCAGGATCACGATCAACACGATGAGCGCGAGAGCCACGCCGCCGAGGGCGTAGGTGGTCTTACTCGACATCGGCCGCGGGGTGTAGTTCGAACGCGATTCGCTCACCCCGAACACTCTGCCGCAACCGTCCGCGTCGACCCGCGCCGGGTGCGTGCGAACCAGAGTGTCGCACCGCCCGGGCTAGACCTTGCTGCGTCCCTCCGCGGCGTCGAGAACTCGCTGCCGCGCAGCATCCCCGCACGACTCCGCGGCACGATGCGCGAGCTGGTATTCGGCGTCGTCGCACGGCACGCCGCTCACGTGATCGGACCGATCGGTGTCGAGCGGTCGGAGCCGCGAGTGCAACGGCTCCGGCACCACAACCCACACCACTGCGGCGACGGCGAGCAGCGCACCGGTGACGGTGAGCGCGACCCCGTAGGAAAGGTGTTGCGCCAGCGCACCGATCGCGACCGGGCCGATGACGGTGCCCAGGTCGGCCGCCATCTGGAAGCCGGCGAGCACCGGCCCGCCGCGCGCCTTCGGACCGATCACATCGGCGAGCGCAGCCTGTTGGGTCGGGGTCAGCATGCCCGAACCGAGCCCGGCCACCACCGAACTCACCATCAGCCACAACAGGTTCGGCGCGAACCCGAGCCCGATCGTGCCGACCGCACACACCAGCGATCCGACAATCAGAAACGGTCTGCGGCCCCAACGATCCGACAGCCGGCCCGACACGAACAGCACCGCCACATTGCCCGCGGCGAACACCGTCAGCGTGACGCCTGCCATCCCCGACGGCTGCCGCAACACCTCGACCACGAGCAGCGGCACCAACGCCATGCGCACGCCGAACACCGCGGCGCCGTTGGCGAAGTTCGACCAGAGCACCGCGCGATATTCCGGCCGCTCCCAGCCCTGCCGGAAGGTCAGCACCCGCACCGCACCGGTCACCTCCGGCGCGGCCAGAGTCGAATTCCGCAGGCTCAGGTAGACGGCCACAGTGACGGCCAGCAGCGCGACCATGTAGATCACGAACGGCGCCCGCAGCCCGAGCCCCGCCAGCGCCCCACCGACCAGCGGCCCGCTCACCGAACCGATCAGGAAGCTGGTCGACCACAGCCCGGACACCCGTCCGCGCTGCGTGGGCGGCGACAGCCGAATCACCAGTGCGAGGGAGGAAACGGTGAACATGGTCGACCCGATACCGCCGACCGAGCGCAAAACCAGCAGCTGCCAATAGCTCTGGGCCAGCGCGCTCGCACCCGTCGACACCGCGACGATCAGCAGCCCACTCAGATACACCGAGCGCTCCCCCAAGCGCTGCACCAGTCGGCCGCTCACCGGGGCGAACAACAGCCGCATCAAGGCGAAGGCGCTGATGATCGCCGACGCTGCCGCCACACCGACACCGAAACTGCGCGCGTACTGCGGCAGCACGGGTGCGACCAAGCCGAAACCGATGGCAATGACGAACGCGGCCCCGACCAGCACCCAGATCTCGGTGGGCAGGGCCTTCGATCTACTACTCACCCGACAGCGCCTGCCCGACCATCTCCTCCGCGGCGGCCTGCACCTGCGCCAGATGCTCGGGGCCGTGGAACGATTCGGCGTAGATCTTGTACTTGTCCTCGGTGCCGGACGGGCGCGCGGCGAACCATGCGTTCTCCGTCGTCACCTTCAGACCGCCGAGCGGTGCGCCGTTGCCCCGCGCCCTGGTGAGCACCGCGGTGATCGGCTCGCCCGCGATCTCCTGTGTGGTGATCATGTCCGGCGTCAACTTGGCGAGCAGCTCTTTCTGTTCCCCGGTTGCGGCGGCGTCGATCCGCGCGTAGGCGGGGCTGCCGTAGCGCTTCTCGAGTTCGACGTAGCGCGCCGACGGGCTCTGGCCGGTGACCGCCGCGATCTCGGCGGCAAGCAGTGCGAGCAACAGCCCGTCCTTGTCGGTGGTCCAGACGGTGCCGTCCATTCGGAGAAAGGACGCGCCTGCGCTCTCCTCGCCACCGAAAGCCAAACTACCGCTGAACAATCCGGGCACGAACCATTTGAAGCCGACCGGCACCTCGTGCACGTCGCGGCCGAGCACGCCGACCACCCGATCGATCATCGACGAGCTCACCGCCGTCTTGCCGATCTTGGTCAGCGCGTCCCAGCCCATCCGGTTCGCCACGAGGTATTCGATGGCGACCGCGAGAAAGTGGTTCGGATTCATCAACCCGCCGTCGGGGGTGACGATGCCGTGCCGGTCGGCATCGGCGTCGTTGCCGGTGGAGAGGTCGTAGTCGTCCTTGATCGCGATCAACGAGGCCATGGCGTAGCGCGAGGACGGATCCATTCGGATTTTGCCGTCGCTGTCGAGAGTCATGAATCGCCAGGTCGGGTCGACGAACGGATTGACGACCTCGAGCTCGAGGTCGTAGCGCTGACCGATTTCCTCCCAATAGTCGACGCTCGCCCCACCCATCGGGTCGGCGCCGAGCCGGATCCCCGCGCCACGAATGGCGTCGAGGTTCAACACGTTCGGCAGGTCTGCGATGTAGTGGTCGAGGTAGTCGTAACGCTCGACGCTGGTGTCCAACGCATGCTGCAACGTGGTGCGGCGGATGCTCGCGAGTCCGCTGCGCAGCAGTTCGTTGGCGCGGGCCGCGATGGCGTCGGTGGCAACGGTGTCGGCGGGACCGCCGTGCGGCGGGTTGTATTTGAAGCCGCCGTCACGCGGCGGGTTGTGCGAGGGGGTGACCACGATGCCGTCGGCCTGGTGGCGGGTACCGCCGCGATTGTGACGCAGCACTGCATGACTCAGCGCGGGGGTCGGGGTGTACCGGTCGCGGGCGTCGATGATCGCGGTCACGTCGTTGGCCGCGAGTACCTCGAGCGCGGTGGTCCACGCGGGTTCCGACAACGCGTGTGTGTCCCGGGCCAGATACACCGGGCCGGTAATGCCCCGGGTCGCACGGTATTCGATGATCGCCTGGGTGATGGCCAGGATGTGCGCCTCGTTGAACGCGGTGTCCACACTGGAGCCACGATGCCCCGAGGTGCCGAAGACCACCTGCTGCGCGGGATCCTCCGGATCCGGGAGGCGGCTGTAGTAGGCCGTCACCAGATGCGCGATGTCCTCCAGGTCGGTGGGTCGCGCGGGTCGCCCGGCTCGATCATGGGCCATGCTCGGGTCTCCCTTCCGGATCGGCTGCGCCCGGCTCGTCATCAGAATCATGTCCACAACCACTGTGTCGCGGATGCCGCGGCGAAGACCGCGACCAGACAGGTCACGACGCTGATCACGACGTTGCCTACGGCATAGGCGTAGGCGCCGTCGGCAATCAGCCTGACGGTCTCGTAGCCGAAGGTGCTGAACGTCGTGAACGCACCGCAGAAACCGGTCCCGGCAGCGGTGAGCAGCCAACTGTTCGCACCCGCGCCGACCAGACCACCGAGCAACGCCGAACCGACAATGTTAACGGTCAGGGTGCCCCACGGCAGCAGAGATCCGAAACGTGCTGCGACAGCACGGTCTACCAGGTATCGCGCGGGTGCGCCGAGCATGGCGCCGAGCACGACGAAGGCGACGTTCATCCGAGCATCCCTGCGCCCGGCTGCCAGATCGTGACGTCGGACAGGGTGACGTTCACCGCGGCGAGCATCTCGGCGTTCTGCTCGACGAACGACCGCAGCCGCTGAGCATCATCGATGACCATCACCTGCACGGGTAGGTGTTCGGCCAGATCCAGGATCCGGCTGGTGTGGATGCGCGAGGAGGCGCCGTAGCCCTCGACTCCACGCCACACACTCGCCCCTGCCAATCCGGCGTCGCGGGCCCGCTGCACGATTTCGTGATATAGGGGGCCGTGTTTCCATTTGTCGTCCTCGTCGAGCAGCACCGTCAGCCGTGCGGCCCGCTTCCACTGTCCTGCCGTCGGACGCGCGCCCGCCGGTGAATCATTCATCGTCTGACCCCCTTCCGTCGTGCCGTCATCATGTCCGTCGAGCCCGTCCGGTCATCCATCGCGTCGCACTCATTCCGAGCACGACCGCGATGAGCGCCGCCACCACCGTTCCCCCCAGATAGCCGAGCGCCTCGACCGTTGCACCCGACTGGAGCAGTCTACGAACCTCGAGGCTATAGGTGGAAAAAGTGGTGAAGCCGCCGAGCAGGCCGACGCCGAGAAACGGGCGGAGCAGTCTGTGGGCTACCCACACTTCGGTTATCAGAATCATCAGAATTCCGATCGCAAAGCATCCCACGACATTGATTGTGAATGTCGACCAGGGGACGTGGCCCGGTCGCGGCGGCCACCATACGCCGATGCCGAAGCGCAGCATCGCCCCGATCGCACCGCCGAGCGAGATCACCACCAGCACCATCGGTTCGACGGCAGGGCCGTCGGTTCGCTGACCCACGCGCTGACCTCCTGCCGAGCCGAATGCCGCCGGGGCAATGCTATCGGCTGTACCGCGCGGTCTGTTCGGCCGGGACGGCGGCACAAATTACGAACAGTGCCGTTCGTTGACATGTGCGCACGGACGACGTACGAATGCCCAGAAGGTTTCGCCGAGGTTCCACCCCACCCCCACAGACTCAGGTCGGGAGCGATGATGGCGGCACGACGAGCAGCACCCACGATCCATCGGGCGGCGACGAAACCGCGCCGACCCGAGCATCAGCAACCCTTCGGCAGACGGAACTCGATCATCTTCGGCGGCCGTCGATCACTGCGGCGGCTCACTATCGCGGCGCTGTCGGTCGCGGCGGCGAGTGTCGCCTACCTGCCGCAGGCCGCGATGGCGGCGATTTTTCCGCTTCCCGACGGCGACGGCTTCTATTTCGCGCCACCGAATGTGGGCGACTTCCAGCCCGGTGACGTGATCCGCAGCAGGCCGATGTCCGCCCCGGCCTACCCGGGCGCCACGGCATGGCAGCTGCTGTTCCGTTCGACGAATTCGGCGGACGCACCGATCGCCGCGGTCACCACGCTGCTGTTGCCCGCGGGTGGCGGCGGCGACCGGCCACTGGTGTCCTACCAGCCGTTCGTCAACTCCCTCGGCATGGAATGCGCGCCGTCGCACAGCATTTTCAACGGCAGCATGCAGGAGAGCCCCGCACTGAATCTGCTGCTTGCCCGCGGATGGGCGGTCGCGGTTCCCGACCACCTCGGACCGACAAGCGCCTATGGCGCCGCTCGGCTCGGCGGCCGACTGACCTTGGACGGGATCCGCGCGGTAAAGCGTTTCGCGCCTGCCGGTCTCGCGGGCAGCCCCGTGGGTATGGCCGGATACTCCGGCGGCGGCATGGCCACCGGGTTCGCCGCGGCGCTCGCACCGGAGTACGCGCCGGAACTGCCGATCGTCGGGGTGGCCATGGGTGGGGTCCCGGTGAATATCGGCAAGCTCGCTCGCGATGTCGGCAGTCGGCCGAGCCCGCTGTTCGGTCTCGGGTTCGCGGCCGCGGTCGGCTTGGAACGCGAGTACCCGTCCCAGTTGTCCATGGAGCGGATTCTCAAACCCGCCGGGTTCGCACTGCGTTCGCAGATCGCCAACGCCTGCGCCACTCAGATCATCGACGCGGGGGCGAACAAGAGTCTCGACGATGTCTTCACCGTCCCGATGGACACCGATCCCACCACGGTGCGGGTCCTGCACGACAACAGCCTCGAGACCTTCGCCGGAGTCCCCCGCGCCCCGCTCTACCAGTGGCATGGTGCGGCCGATCAGGTGTCGCCGCAACTGGCGCAGGAAGTGGCCGGACGGTACTGCCACTCCGGCACTCCGGTGCTGTTCGAACCTATCCCCGGCGCCGACCACGGCACCGCGATCGCACTGGGCGCTCCCCGCGCGTACGGCTACCTCGCCGACCGCTTCGCAGGCATCCCGGCACCGAGCAACTGCTGAGATTCGCGCACGGCACAGCACAGCGCCCGCGTCGAAGTGACACGGGCGCTGTGCTTTTCGGTCGAGCTCAGTGCGCGAGCACGGGTTCTCCCTCGGCGGGAGCGGGCACCGCGTTCGGCATCAGGAATGCGGTGATCACGGCGCCGGCCACGAAGATCGCGGTGGCCCACCAGAAGCTGGTGGTGTAGCTCTCGATCTGAGCCTGTGCCACGGCCATCGGACCAGGCTGATGCGAGGACAGGTAATCCGTCGCCGCCGATGCGGCAATGGTGCTCAACAGCGCGGTGCCGATCGAACCACCGACCTGCTGGCTGGTGTTGATCATCGCCGAGGCGACGCCCGCATCCTCGTGGTGCACACCGGCCGTCGCACCCTGGAAGGCGGTCGACATCGCACCGCCGAGGCCGAGGCCCATCAGAACGAGCGCGGGCAGGATGTGGGTGACGTACCCGCTGTCCAGACCGATCCGGGTCAGCCAGGCCATGCCCGCCGCCGCGACGAGGAAGCCGCCTGCGACCACGATCTTCGGGCCGACCTTCGGCAGCAACAACGAGGGCACCGTTGTCGACGAGGCGACCATGCCCGCCACCATCGGCAGGAAGGCAAGTCCGGTCTTGATCGGCGAGTACCCCATGCTCAGTTGCATGTAGTAAGTGAGGAACAAGAAGATCGCGAACATCCCGATGCCCATGACGAACACGGTCAGGAACGAACCGCCGCGCGTGCGGTCCAACACGATCCGCAGTGGCAGCAGCGGGTGGGCGACCTTGGTCTCCAGCCACACGAACACTGCGAGGAGCACCGCGCCGCCGATCAGGAAGCCGAGGGTGACCGAGTTGGTCCAGCTGGTCGACTCGGCGTGCGAGAAGCCGTAGACGATGCCGAAGAGCGCGGCCGTCACCACGAGCGTGCCGGGGATGTCGAGCTTGGGCCGCTCGGTGACCACGTGCTTGGCCAGCAGCAGCACCGCCCCGACCAGCGCGACGGCGGCGAAGGCCAGGTTGACGAACATCACCCAGCGCCACGACGCCCATTCGGTGAGCATGCCGCCGAGCAACAGGCCGATCGCGCCACCGGCGCCGGCCACCGCACCGAAGATGCCGAAGGCCTTCGCCCGCTCGGACGGTTCGGTGAAGGTGACGGTCAGCAGCGACAGCGCGGCGGGCGCAAGCAGCGCGCCGAACACACCCTGCCCGACCCTGGCCGCAACGAGCATGTCGAAGCTGGTGGCCGCGCCACCGACCGCGGAGGCACCCGCGAAGCCGATCAGTCCGATGATGAAGGTATTGCGGCGACCGAAAAGGTCGCTGAGTCGCCCGCCGAGCAGCAGCAAGCTGCCGAAGGCCAATGCGTAACCGGTGACCACCCACTGGCGGTCACCGTCACTGAAACCGAGATCCTGTTGCGCCGCGGGCAGCGCGATGTTCACGACCGTCGCATCCAGGACGACCATGAGCTGCGCGACGCCGAGGACGGCGAGCACCCACCAACGCAGCGCGTGCGAGCCGCGCCTGCCGTTATCCGTTGTCTCGGGGGCGGGTGCCCCACGGTCGACCACCGTAGTCATGCTGTCCCCTTTGTCTCGAGTCTTGATGCGGAGAACTCATCTCCGCTTACGAAAGAAGCTACCATGGTAACGGAGGTAATGCCTCCACTTAATCCCGATACTTGATAGGATGTGGATGTGAATCACGCCACGGCCCTCTCTCCACCTCGGCGCTTGCGGGCCGATGCCGCGCGCAATCAGCAGCGGATCGTCGCGGCCGCGCGCGAGCTCTTCGCCGACCACGGACTCGAGATCACCCTCGACGATGTCGCCGAACGTGCCGGAGTGGGCGTCGGCACCGTCTACCGGCGCTTCGCCAACAAGAAAGAGCTGATCGCCGAGGTCTTCGAGCAGAACATGTCAGAGTTCGGCGACGCCGCCGATGCCGCCTTAGCGCATCCCGACCCCTGGCAGGGCCTCGTCCAGTTCTTCGAGTACGCGTGCACACATCTGGCCACCAACCGCGGCTTCAGCGAAGTAGTGCTCGAGCTCGAGAACGACATGGAGCGTTTCGCCGCCGTCCGCGACCGGCTCAAGCCGACGGTCGCGGCCGTCATCGACCGAGCGCGCGACGCGGGCACCCTGGCCCCCGACGTGGAGGCCTCGGACTTCTTCGCCCTCATCCACATGGTGGACGCACTCGCCGAGTTCTCCAGGCCGGTGAATCCCAATGTCTGGCAACGGTATATGGCCATCGCGCTCAACGGGGTGCGCGCCGACGCCATGCCACGCCAGCCGCTCACCGTGCCCGCGTTGACCGACGAAGAGGTCGAGCTGGCCAAGTCGCACGTCTGCGCGGGCCGCAGGCGCTGAGCGCAAAAAAGGGACACAAGTAGCGCAGGTCACACACGATCCCCTACAGTTGGACATATGACCAACTCGTGGGTGAACTGGGCCGGCGATCAACAGTGCGCGCCGACCACAATCGCAGCCCCGCGCAACACCGATGAGCTGGCCGAAGTCCTCGGCCGCGCCGCCGCGAACGGACAGACGGTACGCGTCGCGGGCGCGGGCCATTCCTTCACCGACACCGTCCTCACCGACGGCGTGCTACTGAACCTCGCGAACATGAACCGCGTCCTGGAGGTGGACACCACCACCGGCCGCGCCAGGGTCGAGGCGGGCATCACCCTCAACGCCGCGAGCAATGCGCTGCACCCACACGGGCTCGCCTTCCCCAACCTGGGCGATATCGACGTGCAGACCGTCGCGGGCGCCACCGCCACCGCCACCCACGGTACCGGCGCCACACTGCAGAACCTTTCGGCCGCACTGCATTCCATCGAACTGATGCTTGCCGACGGCAGCCGGGTAGAACTGAATGCCCAGACCGATCCGGAGGGCTGGCGCGCCGCACGTGTCGGCATCGGCGCGCTCGGCGTCGTTACCGCCGCCACCGTGCAGCTGGTTCCGTCCTTCGTACTCGAAGGCATCGAGCGACCGGTACCGGTCGAAGACATCCTTGCCGATCTGGATTCCTACGTCGAGGGCAACGAACACTTCGAGTTCTACATGTTCGCGCACAGCCCGTTGGCCATGACCAAGCGCAACAACCCGGTCGAGCTGCCCGAACAGCCGCGCGGCAAGGCCGTCGACTGGTTCGCCGATATCCTGATGTCCAACTACGCCTTCGACCTGCTCTGCCGCCTCGGCAAATGGCAGCCCGGCCTGGTGCCGTGGATCCATCGCGGCGCCGCGTACGCGGGCAGCTACCGCCGCCAGGTCGACCGCTCCTACCGAGTGTTCGCCTCGCCCCGCCTGATTCGCTTCACCGAGATGGAGTACGCGATCCCACGCGAACACTCGGTCGCCGCAATCCGCGAAATCAAGCAACTATCCACGACATTCGATACGCCGATGCCCATCGAGGTGCGCTGGGTCGCCCCCGATGACGCGTTCCTCTCCCCCGCAGGCGGTCGCGACACCTGCTACATCGCCGTGCACCAGTACCGCGGCATGGATTTCGAGCCGTACTTCCGCGCTTGCGAAGCGGTCTTCGACCGCTACGACGGCCGACCGCACTGGGGCAAGCGCCATTTCCAGACCGCGGAGACTCTCCGGCCGCGCTACCCCGATTGGGACCGCTTCGCCGAGGTGCGCCGCCGCTTCGACCCGAAGGGCCGCTTCAGCAACGCGTATCTGGACCGGGTGCTCGGCCCGATCGGCTGAGTTCTCGACGCAGGTCAGTCGGCCAGGATCTCGGCGACCAGCCGAGGCAGTGCCGTGCCGATGGGGTCGCGAATGATCTCGGTGGCCAGGCCGTCGTAGGGTGTCGGCTCGGCGTTGACGATGACGAGGTCGGCACCGTTGTCGACCGCGAGCGCGCACATCGAGGCAGCGGGCTCCACCTGCAGTGAGCTGCCGACCGCCAGGAAGATGTCGCTGGTCTCGGCCGTCGAGACGGCCTTCGTGATCGTGCGCGAGTCCAGCTGCTGGCCGAACATGATGGTGGCCGCTTTCAGCACGCCGCCGCATTCGGGACAGGGCGGGTCCGCCTCGCCTGCCGCGACGCGTTCCAGGGTCGCGGCCATGGAGGTCTCGAAATCACACTCGACACACACCACCTCGAACATGTTGCCGTGGATTTCGATGACCCGATGCGGCGGGGAACCCGCACGCTGATGGAGCCGATCAATGTTCTGAGTGATGATCGTGACGGCGCGCCCGGCCAGCTCGAGATCCGCGAGCGCGGTGTGCGCGGCGTTCGGCTCGGCCCGCCACGCCGGGTTGTCGCGACGGGCGAGCCAGGATCGTTGCCGCAGCAACGGATCGGCCAGGTAGGCGTCGAAGGTCGACAACAGTTCAGCGATGGGGTCTTTCGTCCACACCCCGCGTGGCCCGCGAAAATCCGGTATTCCGGAATCGGTGGATATCCCCGCGCCCGTCAGGACTCCGATCCGGCCGGAACGCCTACGCCATTCGGTCGTCATATCGAAAGCGTAGGGGCACCACCACAGGCGCGCACTCGGCCGGTGCGCTTGCCAACGGCTCGTTTCACCTCGGCACAGCGCAGCTGCAGCGCGTGATCGGCAGTGGCCTCGACCTCCCACGTCCGGGGCAGCCCTCTCGAGCGTGCCAAGATGATGAGAGATTGGTACTCTAAATCTCTCACGCTATTGAGTAGGCCGATCAAAGGAGATCGCAATGACGGCATCCGTCGCACTCGACACCACCGGCTCGCACACGCTGCCTGCCCGCCGCCCGATCGAGCCCGGCACGCGAATGTGGGATGAGACCGGCCTGATCACCTTCTCCCTGACCGCAGGCTCGGCGTTCCTGCTCCAAACCATGGAGCCGACCATCTCCGCCGTCGTCGACGAGCATTCGACCTTTCGCACCGACCCGATGGGCCGCGCCGTGCGCAGCCTCGGCTCGGTGATGATGTGGATCTACGGCGGCGACGAAGCGCTCGCCGAAGCCGATCGCCTGCGCGCGATGCACGCATCGCTCAACACCACCGATGCCGCAGGTGTCCGGCACAAGGCACTGTCATCCGGGCCGTGGGCCTGGGTGCTGCATACCGGCACCTTCGCCTTCACCGAAGGCTCGAAATACTTCGCCCGCCGACCGCTGACCGCGGCGGATAAAGAGGCGTACTACCAGGAGGTGGTACAGCTGATGCGCAATTTCTCGGTAGCGCCGAAGGAGATTCCGGAGAACTACGCTGCTTTCGAGAAGTTCTTCGACGACATGGTGGAAAACCACCTCCAGGACACCGACACCGCACACGACTACCTGCGGGTGATCCGATCCGTCGCACCACCCCAGCAGCTCCCACGCGCATTGCGACCGATCTGGCGACGCGCCGTCGCACCCATCGGACAGCTGCAATACTTCTTCACCATCGGCACCACCCCTGAGCCTGCCCGCCGCAAGCTCGGCCTGACCTGGACCGCGGCCGACGAACGCACGCTCCGCCTCCTCGGCAGGGTGATCGGCCGCACCGTTCCACTGCTCCCAGAACGCCTGCGTTACTTCCCGATTGCCTACGAGGCCCGCCGCCTCGAGCGCGACCGCGCCCGCCTGCGCAAGATCATCGACCTGCGCCCCCTGTGACTTTGTGAGCCACGGCAACGGCCCGTGGGTGCCTGCCCGGCGCCCGCGGGTCTTTTCGGGTGTCTACTATCGAGACATACCTGAAGCGCTGCAACAACTCTCGGATGTGTTGATGATCGAATTCGGCGGCGCCGCATGCGCCGCGACCTGGTGAGCGTGCATCTGGCCCGCGCGCGTCCTGGTATACGTATCACGCACCCTACGGCGCCATTCGGGCGCCCCGACCCGGCTCGAACCATCCCGCATCGCCCGACCTCGCGTCCAGCATCGCTCGATTCACCCAGTTGAAAGGTATTCCCGCACATGGCTCACAAGCCCAGCGTGCTGTTCGTCTGCGTCCACAATGCGGGCAGATCGCAGATGGCCGCCGGATTTCTCGGTGCGCTCGCCGGTGATCGCATGGAGGTCCGCTCCGCGGGCAGCGTACCGGCCGATGCGCTCGACCCTGCCGTGGTCACCGTCATGGCCGAGGCGGGCATCGACATCTCCGGCCGAGCGCCGAAGCTGCTGACCATCGACGCGGTCGCCATGTCCGACGTCGTGATCACCATGGGTTGCGGCGATGCCTGTCCGTTCTTCCCAGGAATCAGCTACCGGGACTGGGTGCTGCCCGACCCGTCGGACGAGGACATCGCCATCGTGCGTTCGATCCGCGACCGGATCCGCATTCTCGTGGATAACCTGATCGCCGAACTCATTCCGGCTACCGCCGGCTGATCGCCGCCCTCGTGCGTGGTGTCCGATTTGTTCAAGACCGGCTGCACCGAGCCCGCTTAGGCTGCCGATCATGACTCCACAACTCGACTTCATCGGCATCGTGGTCACCGATATGGCCGCCACCCTCGCCTTCTACCGACGCCTCGGCCTCGATTTTCCGGAGGGCTCCGAGCACAAGCCCCATGTCGAGACCGCGATCGGAGGCGGAATGCGCATCGCCTTCGACACCGAGGCAGTGATCAAGTCATTTCATCCGCAGTGGCAGCCGCCCACCTCCGCGGGTCGGACCGGACTCGCCTTCCGGTGCGCCGATCCCGCCGAGGTCGATCGGGTGTTCGCCGAACTCGTCGACGCCGGCTACCACGGCGAGCTGAAGCCGTGGGACGCCGTCTGGGGTCAGCGCTACGCCTCGCTCGCGGATCCCGACGGCAACGGCGTCGACCTGTACGCCCCGTTGCCCACTACCGACTGAGCAACTCGCGCAACGACATTCCCGCCAGGTCCCGCACCTCGCGAGCCAGATGAGCCTGGTCCGCGTAACCGGTGCGTGCCGCGGTGTCCGCGAGCGCCACTCCGCTGCGCGCCACCGCCAGGCCCCGCTGCAGCCGCAATATCCGAGCGAGCGTTTTCGGCCCGTATCCGAAGGCCGTGAGGGACCTGCGATGCAATAGCCGTGCACCGATACCGGCCGCTTCGGCGGTCTGCGCCACCGACCACCCCGCATCCAACGCGACCGCGATCCGGCGCAGGACGGGATCCGGCGGTTCGGTGTCGGCCGCCCGCCGCAGCACCATCGCCTCGAGCGCGGCGATCGGGTCGTCGGCGTCGTCGACCTGCGCGGTCAGCCGCCGGACCGTTGCCGACGGCCACAGATCCGCGAGCTCGACGCGTCGATCACGTAATTCGTGTGCGGGCACCCCGAGCAGCGCGGGCGCACTACCGGGAAAGAATCGGATCCCCACAAAGCGGGTTCGCACCGGAACGGCTGGGCGGTAGGGACCGGTGTCCGGACCCGCGACCGACAGCGTGCCGCCGGTCCACAACAGATCCATACACCCATCGGGCAGTACGGGCAGGTCGAGATCATCGCAAGTCACAGTGCGGGTCCACACCACAGCACCGTCGAACCGTGACGGTCGCTCACGGTATCCGAGCTCCGCCATTGCCTGTGCCACGATCCGAGGCTACCTCGGTGTCGCCAGCGACTCCGTCGAGAGGATCTACGCCGTAGACAACCGGGGATCGGTGGCTGGGCGCCGGGCCCGGCGCCGCAGCGATACCGGGCTCAGCGCGGGTTGAGGCCGCGGGGTGCGACGCGGATGTAGTCGATATCGGTGGCAGTGATTTTGGCGTCGGGGTCCTTGCATCCGACACTGATCTCCGCCGCGGGTGGTGACGAAAAAGTCCAGATTGTGGTCCAGTCCTTGCCTGCGATGGATTCCCGTTTCTTCACATCCGACGAGCGGAGATCTTCGTTTCGTCCGGTGCTGTCGGTTACCGTGCAGCGCAGGCCCGATGCCGCGGCGCCCCACTCGGCCGGAACTTTGATATCCATGACGGCATCGGCTGGCACGAGCACTTTCTCGGTTTCCCCGAGGGTTATCCGCACGCCGCCGCCGGGTTCGGCAGCGACGCTCGGTTCCGGAGCGGCGGTCATCGAACTCACCGACGAGGCAACGGTCGACGTCGCAGCGGAACTCGACGGCTCGTCATCAGAGCACCCCGCCGCGGCAACGGCCACCAGTGCGGACGCCGTAATCCAGATCAGTTTCACAGGTCAAACCTCTCTTCGCGCCCACTAACCAGGCGTCGGTACGGATCAGCGATCGAACAGAGTATGACGGCTTCCGAGACGGATGCAGACTACATTGCATGAAAGTTGGCAATTGATCGGCAAATAGGGTGCGCGCGGCCGAGTTCGAGAGCAAGGAGAAAGCAGCACACACCTGCGCGGAGAATTGTTTCGTGTATCCGCATGCTATCGACGGCAATTCGCGCCCAACCGAACATGTTCGGTTCAACTTCGCATCGCCGGTTAGGATCGCGGTGACCGAAGTGATCACCGTGGTTCAGAGGACGCCGATGACGTTGCCCGTCGTATTCGACACTTTCGACATCGCCGCAGCCGATGGCGACGCCGATTCCTACCTGGTCCGGCCCGATGACGGGCGCACCCATCCCGGCCTGCTGTTGCTCATGGACGCCTTCGGCCTGCGCCCATGGCTGCGCGAGATGATGGAAACCATTGCCGCGCACGGCTTCACCGTGCTGGCACCGAATATCTTCTACCGCTCGGGACGAGCACCGCTGCTACCGCTACCGAACCCTGCCGAGCCGGACGGCCAGACTAATTTCTTCGCGGCATTGGCCCCGGTGCGCCAACAGCTCACGCCGGACAACACGATGGCGGATGTGAAAACCTACCTGGACCGGCTGAGCGCTTGCCAGTTCGTCGCACCGGGCGCACTGGCCGTGACGGGCTATTGCATGGGCGGACGACTCGCCCTGCGCACCGCAGGCGCCTATGGCAGCCGGATCGCCGCCGCGGCCAGTTTCCATGGCGGACGCCTCGCCGTCGAGGATGCACCCGACAGCCCGCACCACGCCGCGAACGACATCACCGCGGAACTGTTGATCGCCCACGCCGATCGGGACGTCTCCATGCCCGCCGACCAGATCACCCTGCTCGACTCGGCGCTCGACGTCGCGGGAGTTCGATTCACCTCGGCGGTGTATCGGGATGCGCGGCACGGCTTCACCATGCGCGACACTCCCGCATTCAGCGAGGCAGCCTACGAACGCCATCTGCACGCCCTGCTGGCGTTGCTGGATCGTACGTTCGCGAACGGGACCGCGTAGATCGGCAGCAGGCGGGCCACCTCCCCCGCGGAAAACTCACCTATAGACCGGAACGGCACGAGGAGCGCAATGGAATTGACCTACCGCGACATCAAGGCAGCCACCGACCGCATCGCCGGGCGGGTACGGCCGGTCGCCCTCGCGCCCGAGGATCGCGCAGCCGGGTCGATCTCGGGTGAGCTGTGGTTGGCGCTCGAATTCATGCAGCACACCGGCACATTCAAGGCGAGGGGCGCACAGAACTTCATCCAGGCGCATCGGGACGAGGGCACATTACCCGCGGCCGGGGTGACCATCGCCTCCGGCGGTAACGCGGGCCTCGCGTGCGCGTGGGCGGCGCAGCAGCAGGGCGTGACCGCGACGGTATTCCTGCCGACGACAGCGCCCACAGTGAAGGCCGACAAGCTACGCAGCTACGGCGCGCAGGTGCGGATGGTGGGCGACGAATACGCGCACGCGCTCGCCGCGTGCCTGGACTACGCCGACGCCACCGGCGCACTGCTGTCACACGCCTATGACAATCCACTCATCGCCGCGGGCGCGGGCACTCTGATGGAGGAGATCCAGCGGCAACTCCCCCGGCTCGACACCATCGTCGTCGCGGTCGGCGGCGGCGGCCTCTTCGCTGGGATAGCCACGGCTGCACATCATTACGGCATCCGCACGGTGGCGGTGGAGCCGGAGAATTGCCGCGCGCTCCGGGCCGCGATCGACGCCGGGCACGTCGTCGACGGTCCCGTCGACTCCGTCGCCGCCGATTCCCTCGGCGCCAGGCGCGTCACAGAGCTGGCGCTGCACGCGGCTCAGCACTACGACGTCGCATCAATGCTGGTCTCCGACAACGAGATCGTCGCCGCCCGTCGCGCGCTGTGGCACGATCGCCGGCTAGCCGTCGAACACGCCGCCGCAACGGCGCTCGCCGTCCTGACCAGCGAAGATCAGCGCCCCGGCCGGGCGTACCGACCGGATCCGGACGAGAAGATCTGCGTTGTATTGTGCGGTGCCAACACCGATCCCTCGGACCTGAGCTAGTTGTACTGACCTGAGAGGTTGGGAACGCGGCTGGCTGGTGGATGTCCGCCGAGTGCGGTGTGGCCGCGGTGATGATTGTAGGTGTGTAGCCAGGTA